>CP002098.1:0-638750 GCA_000145985.1 Ignisphaera aggregans DSM 17230
TTTAACAATAATATAGCTAAAGATCTAAAATATTTTTCAATGTATAATCGGTTAACTCTTTCGACATTTTTATCATCATTTACAATCAAATGCTTCATCTTTCTAATATGGGAATGAAATGCTTATAATCTCTTTAAATAATGTTTTATTGGCTCTACGCAATGAAGCTATGAACATAGAGCTTTCTAAACCTCCTAAGACTGAGTAGTGATGCTTCTATAATGGAGTGTTCTGACGAAGATGATAGATGATTAGAGTCTCTGAGATGCAAAAACAATGCTCTTTAGGATGATGAGGAGGTTATATAACCTAGATATAAATATGTACATCTATGGCTTAATAAACCAGTAATATTTATAATTTCAGAAATACAATAATAGATATGTCCTCTCAGACGCCTCGTGAAACGAGGAGAATGAAGAGGGGAGCCGACGGGGTCGTATATCCCTTTATAATTCTATATATATTACATGTTTTAACTCTGTCTTAATACAATACAAAGACTTATACAGTATATCCTTAGTTAGAGAATCTTATTAAGATTTGATGGTGGACCGGCCGGGATTTGAACCCGGGACCTCTCGGGTGCGAACCGAGCGCTCTTCCAGCTGAGCTACCGGCCCACGCTATTAAGCTATATCTGATAATGAATTTTAAGGTTTTCTACTTTTTTATTGAATTCATGTGTTATATTTTGTATTTCTTTCTATAACTATATTGTAGAGAGGTTTAGAGGCTTATGTCAACTGATAATGATGTGTCTGCTGTATTAGATAAAGTATTTTCACAGATATTAAAGTCTAATATATTTATCAATAGAGAGGTTTTAAGACCTGACTATATACCTGATGAACTTCCACATAGAGAGGAACAAATAGCAAAGCTAGGTTCTATTCTTGCCCCATCTTTAAGGGGATATAGACCTAGTAATGTATTTATCTATGGACTTACAGGCACAGGTAAAACTGCTGTTACTAAATACGTTATTAAGAAGCTTTATAACAAGGCTGTAGAGCTAGGATTAGATATAATACATTGTTATATAAACACTAGACAAGATGATACCACCTATAGAGTTATACTACGTTTAGCTGAATGCACAAATCTTAGACTGCCCTTCACAGGCATATCTACTGCAGAAGCATATAGAAGATTCTTAAGAGCTTTGGATTCTAGAGGAGGTATAATGATTGTTGTTCTAGACGAAATAGACTTCTTAATTAAGCGCCAAGGCGATGAACTTCTATATAGATTAACTAGAAGTGGTGATGAACTACATAACTCTAAGATTTCAATAATAGGGATAACAAATGATCTCAAACTTGTTGAAGATCTAGATCCTAGAGTCAGGAGTAGTCTTGGAGAAATAGAGATGGTATTTCCACCTTACAATGCTATACAATTGGAGGATATACTCAAAAGAAGAGCGAAGATGGCTTTTAATCCTAATGCTATTGATAATAGTGTTATAAGTCTTTGTGCAGCATTGGCAGCAAGAGAGCATGGAGATGCACGAAGAGCTCTAGATCTACTTAGAGTAGCTGGTGAAATTGCAGAGAGGGAGGGGAGCACCGTTGTTACAAGAGATCATGTATATAAGGCTTTAAAGGAGATTGAGAGGGATAGAGTTGGTGAAGTTATAATGACAATGCCTCTACATTCAAAACTAGTACTACTATCTATTCTCTATCTCACAAGAGGCGGTGGTAAGACGACTACAGGTGATGTATATACATATTATAAATCTCTATGTTCTAAGATAGGTATTGAAAGTGTTACACAGAGAAGAGTTAGTGATATTATAGGCGAACTCGATATGGCTGGTATAATAACAGCTAAAGTAATAAGTCGTGGTAGATATGGAAAAACACGTATAATATCACTAGCGGTACCTGAAGATATAGTTATAAAGACTCTTAAGGAGGATCCATATCTTGAACCACTACTATCTTGGGATTGACGATGGATACTTTAGAGTTAGTGCAAAAAATTGCAAAGGAGTATACAAAACTGTTGTTGTAGGTATCTTAACAAATAATAGAAGTATAATTGACATCTTTATAGAGCCTATAACCATAGATTCCCTAGATGCTATATCAAGCATCTTTAAAATTATTGATGTTGCTAACAAATTATATGGAGTAGATGTGATATTTCTTGATGGAGTTACATATGCAGGCTTCAATATAGTCGATCCTAAGAAACTCTATAACCTTACTTCCATTCCTATAATAACAGTATTTCAACATGAACTAGAACTTGATAAAATATTTAATGCATTAAAAGCTCATTTCAATGACTATAAATATCGTTTTAACATTATACATGAAATTTATACAAATAGCATAGAAATCATCCTTAGATATACACATAACAAAATTCGTATCTATCCAATTGGCATACCCTTGAAAGAAGCCTCAGATTTAATACAAAAACTTAGTAAGGACTTTGGAACTCCATATCCATTAATATTTGCAGATAGAATTGCATCAATGTTAGGAAGGGTTATGGATAGACTAATGATGAATATTTTAGAGAGTCCAGCTAGATAGATACTTCTTCTGCTCTTCTGTTAATGTATCTATCTCAATACCCATACTAGCTAGTTTTAGTTCTGCAACTTTTTGATCTATCTCTAGTGGAACATCATATACCCTTTTCTCAAGTCTTCCCCGATTCTCAACAATATACTTAGCTGAGAGTGCTTGATTGGCAAAACTCATATCCATAACCTCACTAGGATGTCCCTCAGCACAAACAAGATTTACTAGTCTTCCTCTTCCTAATAGATATAATCTTCTTCCATTTGGAAGTACATACTCTGTAACACACTCCCTTAAATCCCTCTTAGAGATTGCCATAGCCTCTAAATCCTTAACATTTATTTCTACATCAAAGTGCCCAGAATTTGCAAGAATTGCTCCATCTTTCATTAACTCAAAGTGTTGTCTATTTATAACATTTATATTACCTGTAGCAGTAATAAATATATCTCCCAGTTTTGCCGCTTCACTCATCTTCATAACCATAAATCCATCCATAACAGCTTCAAGTGCTCTTATAGGATTCACCTCTGTTACTATCACATTTGCACCCATACCTCTAAATCTCAATGCGATTCCTCTTCCAACCCATCCATATCCAGCCACAACAACAGTCTTACCTGCTATGAGAGTGTTTGTCGCTCGTAATATTCCATCAACAGTACTCTGACCTGTACCATACCTATTGTCAAAGAGATACTTAGTCAAAGCATTATTTACTGCTATAACTGGGTACCCTAATACGCCTTCACGTTCCATCGATTTTAATCTAAGAACTCCTGTTGTAGTTTCTTCTGTTCCTCCATATATCTTATGCACAATATCCTTCATATTGGTATGTATATATGAATGAAGGTCTCCACCATCATCTATAACGATATGAGGCTCTATAGAGGCAACCTTGCTTATAGCCCAAAAATACTCTTCTGTTGTCTCTCCTCTCCATGCAAATACATGAATACCCTCCTCAACAAGAGCTGAAGCTACATCATCCTGTGTAGATAGAGGATTACTTGCAGCAAGCCATATCTCAGCACCACCAGCACTTAGCGTTTTAACCAATACTGCTGTCTCCTTAGTTACATGAAGAACTGCACTAATCCTAATACCATTAAGTGGCTTTGTTCTACTAAATTCATCCATTATTCTTCTTAATACAGGCATGTGATTCAGGGCCCACTCTATCTGTATCCTCCCCTTAGGAGCTAAAGATAAATCCTTAACCTTGTACTCCATAAAAATCACTAACTATAGTAACGAATAACAGATTAAAAAACTCTTAAGCTTTGTTATAGTAGAGCGGTGTTAAACCATGGGAAATACTTGTAGAAAGGCTTTAATATTGTTAGCAGGTATGCCTGGCTCTGGAAAGAGTATCTTTGCATTGAAAGCAAAGGAATATGGCTTCGGAATTGTGTCTCTAGGTGATATAATACGTGAAGAAGCTATTAAGAGAAAACTTGTGCTAGATTCAAAAAATATGATGTCTATAGCTAAAGAACTACGTAGAACATATGGAAAGGATATAGTAGCTAGACTTGCTCTAAAAAGAATACTGGAAATGTTGAATATACACTCTATCGTCATAGTTGATGGTATAAGAAATCTAGAGGAAGTAGAATTCTTAAAGAGTAATATAGATGCAGAACTAATAATAGTATCGATACATGCTTCTCCAAAAACCAGATTTAAAAGATTAGTTGAGAGAGGTCGGAGTGATGATCCAAAAGATTGGGAATCCTTTCTTAATCGTGACTATGAAGAGCTATCCCTAGGTTTAGGCAATGTAATAGCGTTATCAGATGTTATAATAGTTAATGAAGGTTCTCTACAAGAATTTCATCAACTAATAGAAAACTTTTTCGATAGGGTGATAAAGACTTGGTGTACATAAGAATTGAGGCTGAAGTTAAACCTACAGAGGATGTATCAAAGGTTCTAAGAGCTATTAAGAATATAATAGATAGTGAAAACATTAAGATAGAAGATATTGGTAACGAATACAAGGTGATTATAGTTGAAGAAACCAATATTAATTCATTAAAGAAACTCTATAGCCTGTTAAGAAGACAAAAAATATTGGATTCTGCTAGAAACATATTGCTAAGACATCTCAAAGGTAATTCAGTTGAATTTAAATTAAATAAGCAGGCAGTATACCAAGGAGTTATAAGTTTTGTTGAAAGCGATACAGAAAGTCCTCTTGGTGCTATTACCATTCTCATCACAAGTCCAAAGATAAATCTAATAATAGACTGGTTAACACCTAGAACATCTAGAGGAAAACCTATATGGGAAATAGAGCCTCCATCTGATGCATAAAGATTATTATTAATACTATCTACATATGTATATCTCAAGAGGTATTACTGAGAGATCCTCTGCTATCAATATCTCCTTATTGAATACCCTATATGCTCTAGATATGAAATCTCCTAGCATTGTTGTAGTATATCTAGAACTGATGTGTGTCAATATCAAGAGATTTGCATTGAGTTCTCTAGCTGTATTTGCAGCATTATATACCGTTGAATGGAATGTTTTTTCAGCTCTTTTAATATCCTGGTAATAGTCTAGAAATGTAGCTTCGCTAATCAATATATCTATACTCATATTTCTAAGAGTATTAATACACTCATTACTACATATACCATCACCTGTGTAGAATATTCTTATTGTATTATGACATTTTCCTATATCACGCAACTCTACTACATATCCGTAGGACTCTACATCACCATGGTTTACCGGAATTGGCATAATGCTTATATCTTCAGAAAGACTCTTAATACTAAGTCTATTACTTAACAGCTCTGAAGCAGATACTACCTCTAACTCTATGTCACATTCATTAGCATCTCTCCTATTTTTCCTACCCCCGATTAATAATGAGGAAATAACGTTTTCAAAATTCTTTGGACATATTATCCTCAATATCTTTTTTCCTCTACCTTGTGAACATGTCCTCATATATAATGATTCAATAAGCGGAAATAGTCCATATATATGATCCCCGTGTAAATGTGATATTCCTATAATCTCTATTCTAGATATATCAAATCTCAATTCATCTAATCTTATTTGAGTGCCCTCACCAACATCTAATAGTATACAGCTCTTTGATCCACAGATTAATAGAGATGATGTAAATCTCTTTTTGGTAGGTATAGATGCTGCAGTTCCTAAAAAAGCTATAAAGTTTTTCCTCATTTTCTTTGAACCACATATATTACTCTTGTTAAAGAGCTGTGAACCTTATTAAGATGTTTCTCAGCTATATTAAAACTATTATCGTATAGTACCTCTTCAGTATAATCAGCATATTGTAGAGGTACAGCAAATACCATAAATCTTCCACTTTTTAAAGCATCAGATGCATTTCTAATAAAACCCTTTAATAAGTTTTCCATGCTTTGTGATCGTGGAACTGTTTGAATACCATATGGAGGATCTGTAACAATAGCATTAATAACATTATAGCGATATGGAGATAATGTTGCATCACTAAGAATAATATCTATCATATTATCACATTTATAACTAATACTGTTGATCTTTGAACCTAAGACCATTCTCATATCTATATCAGAGCAATAGACTCTAAACCCCATAAGACATGCTTCTATAGCTATTCCACCTACTCCACAAAAAGGATCTAGTATAGTATCATGTCTCTCTGTACTTATCTTAGCAAGATTTATGAGAAGTCTGGCTAAGACAGGCTTCATGGTGCCAGGTCTATAGTATGGTCTTTTATGTGGCTCTCTATCACTATACAATGCAATTCTTCTTCGTAAAATTATTTCATATACTAATATCATACCCAATAAAAATACTGCTCTTATCTTCCTAGTACAGTTTCTATATCTTGTGAAGCCCCTTTCAACCAATTTTCTATATAATAACAATCCCTCTTCCTTACCAAAACCCCTTATGGAATCGATATCAATACATACCCCACTACCTTTATCATAGTATTCTAATACTAATTTCAAAACCTCATCAATATCAGAAACAATATCAATAAGGATGCCGAGCTCAACTATAGTAGATGCTCTCTTAATTAAAATATTAATAGCTTTTTCCATAGTTCTAAATATTACAAATTCGTCAATTCTAATAGAATCCGTTATTTCATAGCCCTCTCCACTAATTATAGATATAAGCTCTGAATATGATAATGAGGCTATATCTCCTGCTAACCTCGCTATAAAGTATCTATTCTTATTCATACTCATGGATTATACCTTAAATCGATAAGCTATATTTATCTACAATATTAAGATATTAGATATAGCTCTTATATGTTAATCTATAGAATATATGGACATATTAGTGGACTGATATCTATAACCTTTATCCATTTTGGAAGAGATATTTTCTGTTCAATGGTATTCGAGATAATAAGTTCTTTTAGCCCCACTCTTTCTAGATTATCAATACTTTTACTAGAGAGAAAAGCATGTGAAACTATAGCTATTATATGTTTTGCACCAGCACTATATAGTGTGTCTACAGCTTTAGCTAATGTACCACCAGTACTAATTATATCATCAACTATTGCTACAGTTTTTCCATAAATATCAAGTTCCTTTGTATTAACCCTAATTTCACCTGTTACTCTATCTCTATATTTATCTAAATAATCCAAACCTACACCCAACCCCTCTGCTACAATCTTTGCCCTATGTAGAGCACCTTTATCAGGAGCTACAACAAACTCTATCTTACTCTCAGCATATTTAGCCATAAATAGATGAGGTAAAATGTTAATGAGCCTAAATTCTAGTCTACTAAATGCTTCAGGAGAATGAACATCTATAGCAACTATAGTGTTAACACCATATATCTTTAACCCTTGATATAATGCATTTATGCTTATAGGCTCTCCTACCAAGAATCTCTTATCCTGTCTTGCATAAGCTACATATGGAAGAATTAAAGCCTTCACCTTTCTATCCAGTCCCTTCACAGCTTCAATAGCTAAATACAACTCAACAATCTTTCTATCCTGTTCTGGATATAAGGATTGCGCTACATAAATTTCTTGGTCTAATGCATCAGGAAGTCTTAAGTACTGTTCACCATCTGGGAAAATCTTTGTATAAGGCTTTACTATATCAGCTTTACACTTACTGCGAAGACCCTCCTCTAAATCTCTAGTAATACCACTTAGAGATAAGATTTGGACCATATAGCCACACACTAAGACACTCAAATTACTTGAGATATATAAAATTATTTCTAGAAATTATTCTTCTATTTCAAAGAATAGATATTAGATTGTAATAGAATAAGAAGTATTGAATAATGAAAAGTTATAAGATAAGAATGAAACCCGTTGCGTTCCTCTAACACCATTTAAAACTAAAATTGATATAGTAAGCCATACTAGGTTATCTAGTTACATGCTCAGCATATCATATTCATGATGATAGCGTTTCCCAGACCACGGCACTCCTAGATTCCTATTTATTCTCAATTCCGTGGTCTGGGTTAGCCCTCAGTGTGGTATCATTAGCTTTAACCACACCTCATGGGGCTCTGTCGAGGTGAACGCCACGCACCTCCCATCTGAGCTACGTATCATCCCCAAACCCTCACAGCATAGCTGATCACAGGGCTGATGGAGTCAATCTATAATTTAAATCATCACTTAAGTACTTAAGAGCTATTCACGGTATTTAAGCTTTACACTACCCCAGAAACAGCCTTTGTATAAAAATTTATTCTTCATTATATAACTCTTACTCTATAGATATTCTAGTTGTAGATGTTATGGATATTAGATGCTTAAGGAAGGTGTTTTACAATGATAGCATCTATAAGAATAACAAATGTTGAGAAAATACCTCTATCTTTATGCTGTATTGGTGGTTTAGCATTAGTTTTAAATTTTATTGAATGTCCATTAAATTGCGAAGTTTGTCCATGGGAATCTAATATTAGTAGAAGAAGTGCTAGGATATTAAAGTTGGATTATGATCTAGTCGATAACTATATAAAGAGGTATAACCCTGATATACTATTCTTCCATGGAGCAGAACCCTATGAGAAGGAATTAGTGTCAGAAATTTTGAGAAGGGCCTATGAACATAAATATTCATTGCACTATGGAATTAAAGCCAATGCTGAATACCTAAAGCAGATCTCAGCTTTAAATAAGTTGTATAATATTGCTAAATATATCAATGTGTTATTAATAGAGATATTAGATTGGAAGGATATTATAAATCAATTGAAAAGCGTTGAAAACCTTATCTATAATAAATCTCTTCTTAGAGATATACATATTGAACTAGTATTGATTATGAGTAGTAGAGAAACTGTATCAAAATTATTGGAAAACGATATTACTAAGATATTGAAAACATTATCAATACTTCCAATAAATATTATAACTACTTATGACTATAGCATCTACGAACTAGATAAAATAGCTAAAAATCTAAGAAAAATATCTCCCTTAACACAATTTCCTATGGTAAATCTAATAGAGTTTTCATCAACCTTTTGTCCCTATTGCAACATGCCTATTATTGTGAGAAGTGGTGGAGTTTTAATGAAAATTTCTCTAAATAGCGATGGGAGTTGTAAATATTGTAATAAAAAAGTTGTTATGAATCCATCGATTCTTAAAGTGAAAAAAATCTATAAGATACCTATAGATATACCTATAGAATAACTCTTTTTAGTATACTTTAAGGGGATGAGAAAGAATATGTATTACATATTTATAACAGGTCCTGCAGGATGTGGTAAAAGCTATCTAACTTATGCACTTACTAACTGGCTAGAAGATCATGGCCTCGATGCTATATCCTTAAACCTAGATCCTGCAGTAGATTGGCTTCCATATACACCAGATGTAGATGTAAGAGATTATATCACTGTAAGCGAAGTCATGAAAAAATATGGTCTTGGTCCTAATGGAGCTCTAATAGCAACAATGGATCTATTAATAAATTATCTAGATAATATTAGGGATGATATTGAAAGCTTTAAATCAAATTATATTGTAGTAGATACTCCAGGACAACTCGAAATTTTTCTATTTAGATCTTCAGGTCCTTTCATAATCTCAAGTCTAACTGAAGGACATAAAAATGTTGTGTTATTCTTAGTAGAAGCATCATTAGTATCACAACCAGGTATGTTTTTATCATTAATGGTTCTAGCACTTTCAGCTACATTATCGCATAGAAGGCCTCAGATATTAGTAATATCAAAATCTGATTTATTATCAAATGAGAAAATTGAACAGATAAAAATGTGGCTAGAAGATCCATATCTTATTACACAAAGCCTAGGAAATGAACTTAAGCCACTTAATATTAGTCAATACGATTTAAGCCAAATAATAGAATATTCAATGTCTATAGGCTTAAGAGATGCTGTATTTGTATCATCCATTACAAGTAGTGGTCTTGACGATCTTTATGCAATAATACAGCGAATCCTTGCTGGAGGAGAGGATTTCTATACTGAAGAACCGAGCCAAATACTCTGAATATATCCGTTTAATAGAGAATTATTACTATGATATTATAATAGATTCCCTTAGAAATTATTTAAGTTCTATATGAATTACACTATGTAAAGATTTAATTCGAAATATAATTTTAAGCTTTGATAAGATATATTAAGACGATTAATAGTTTAGAGAGTGGGGTATTGTTTGTGGATCAAAATGATTATACTAAACAGCTTGAAGCTTTACAACTACAATTAGCATCGATAAGAGAAGATCTTCAGAAATTAATATTAGATAGAAATATCATCAGAGAGGAATTGAGAAACCTAGCAAATGAGCTTAATAATCATAGGGATAAATTAAGTATTCTTAAAAAGGAATTAAATGATATCCGTTCAAAACTTCAAGATAGATACAATCGATTAAATGAAATAAAGAATTCTATTCAGAATATAAAATCTATATTAAGAGATCATATATCAAAATTGAGAATGTTATCCCTAGAGTTAAAAACAAACAGGAATATTAATGATAATGAAGCTCTAGACTATATAAGACAAAGAATAGAGCAACTTGAATGGAGACTTATAACTACACCACATATGGATCCTGCAGAGGAAAGAAATATCGTTAATGAAATTTCAGAACTTGAGAAAAAGTTGAGTAAGATACTTACAACTCAAAGAAAACTTACTAATATTTTGAATGAATATGAAGAGGTAAAAAAGGAGGTAGAGGAACTGAGAGGTAAGTTAAATAATCTTGTAAATGAATTGAATAACATAAAACAAGAAATATCTAATCTTAAGATACAGAGGGAGAATCTTAAGAATGAAATTAGGAAAGAGATAGATATAATAGTGAGTATTAAAACAAAACGTGAAGAGTTAAAGAGCAGACTAAAAACCATTAATGATGAGATATCTCAAAAAAGAGAAAAATATCAAGAGATAATGAAGTCTATTAAAAATATACAACAGTATATAGAGAAATCAAAGATCAAATCACAGATAGATAAAAAGAGAAAGAATGTTCTTGAAAAGATAAACAGAGGAGAGAGAGTTACACTATATGAACTTTATATAGCAATGCAAGAAGATGCAGAAAATAATGAAAAGGATAATAACTTATGAACGATAGAATGTTACTAGATGGAAAATCTTCTAACAATAATATTGTAGTAATATATGTAGATATCGATGGCGATATAGATAGATGTGGTATTCAGACTCCTGTTAAAGGTTATAGCAATGTCCTTGATGCAGCTATGAAATTCGCTATATGTAATCCAAGAGATTCCGATACTAATGCTATTTTTGAAGCTATAAGGATTTATCGAGAACTTGCAAAAACAAGTCAAAACCTAAACACCGATATAGTTCTAATATCAGGTCCTCCAGAAGTGCCAAGATATTTAGCGTTTCTAAAAATAGAGGAAACCCTAAAAATTCTTAAAGATTCTCTAAATGCTCAAAAAGCTATAGTTGTTCTAGATAGCGTGGAAGATGAGAAGGCTGTTCCAATTATAGGTAAATACTTTGATGTTATTAATGTTGAGAAGGTCGTAGTAGTTCAAAGTAAAACAATAGAGTATGCTTATACTATTTTGAGTGATATATTAAGGAAGATTATCTATGAGAAAGAGTATTCTAGAATATTCTTAGGATATCCAGGTATAATAATTTTAATTCTAACTATTTTAGCTATTTTCAATGTTCTCAATATAGCACTTTATATAGTGTCGATTCTAGTTTCTATTCTAATGATTTTAAGAGGCTTTAACTTAGTTCCAAAAATGAAATATTTAGCTACAAATACAATTAAGTTATCCATATATGGTCTCTCTATTCTACTTAATGCTATCTTTATAGCTTTACTTATTCCAACAATCATAAATAATATTTCTAATTTAGAGATAATGCTTAATGCTATAAAACTTTATCTATATCTTCCAATAACATCTCTAGCAATACTTATAATACCAAGCTTTATAACGGCTATAAGGAATAAGGCTATTTTACATTTAATAAACTCTGCATTACTAATAATAACAATTCTATTTTCTTATATCTTGGCATACAATGTACTAGAACTTATTGTAAGGTATATGGATATGAATACTAATGTTTTTATAAACAATATAATATCTTCATCAATAGCAATAATATTTTTATTAACATTATATGAATTATTAAAAAGATCTAAGAGAGATTGATAATGAAATTCATAGCTATAGTAGAAAATTAATTTTATACTGAGACTGAATTGAGAGTAGAATTGTAACTATATAGTTTTAATGTTTTAGATAAGTAGTTGAAATATTCTGGAGATTTCTCTACTTCGTTTAAAGAATGGTTGTTTTATGTTGATGGTATCATTGCGAATTTCTATTCTCTGATCTTCTTCGTTTGATAGAACTTATAAGTGTTGCTACAAATAGATAGTGTAGGATGTAGGAGCTCTGATGAGCAGTTGTGAGATAAGAATGAAGACCCAGCATAAGGGTCATACCTCTGGATGTATATGAGAAATAATGCTTTAATATGATAATAAAGTTATCTGCCAAATCTTCTCTCTCTAGATTGATATGATCTAATTGCTCTATAAAGATCTATTTTTCTAAAATTAGGCCAATAAACATCACAGAAATAGAGTTCGCTATATGCTATTTGCCATAATAAGAAATTGCTAATTCTTAGCTCACCTGAAGTTCTTATCACTAGATCTGGCTCTGGTATGGGTAGATGTGACGTAGATAACTTTTTCAGAAGTGTTTCTTCTGTAATTTCACTTGGATCTAAAATACCTCTCTTTACTTCTTCTGCAATAGCTTTCACGGCATCAACTATCTCCTGTCTACCACCATAACATAAAGCTATGTTTAGATACCTCTCCCTATTATTAATAGATATTTGTTCTAACTTTTTTGCTTCTTCAACGAGAGTTTTCTTAGCAAGTTCTAATTTTCCAAACACCTTAACATGAATACCATATTTCTCTATTATACCCGAGCTCATCAATTCTCTAAAGCCATTTGCAATAATCTCAAATAATCTTTCCTTTTCGTCTTCTGATCTATATAAACAATTCTCATAAGACATAGCATATATAGTTACAATCTTTATACCGAGATCATATAACCATTGAAGGACTTCCTTCATCTTCATATATCCATGTACATGTCCCTCCTTTGGATCTAAACCTAGTTGTCTAGCCCATCTCCTATTCCCATCAGGTATTATAGCAACATGCATAGGCATTTGCTTATCCTTTATCTGATTATATAGATATCTCTCATATACTACATAGAGATATCTTAGAAGTGGTTCCACAATAAACTTTATTGGTTTTCTCTCTAAAAGAGCTATTATCCTATCTAGTAATGAACTAGCATTTCTCTTCATGGCTATTCTCATTATACATGCTTTCTAAAGATTTATAAGTATAGCTCACATCTAGTTTACATAACATATCTCTCTAAAATCCTAATAGGTTTAAAATCTATGGTAGGTGAATCTCATGGGCGTTTATCAGGGAAATGACCTTAGAAAGATATCAGGAGGATTGAAGAGGCCACATAGAAAGCATAGAAAGCATGAAATGGGAAGTTATCCTACAGAAACAAAGGTTTCAAATAAGGATATAAGAGTAGTTGAACGAGTGTTTGGGGGAAATAAGAAGGTAAAGTTGTATTATGCAGCTACAGCAAATGTTCTAGATCCAAAGAGTAAGCAATTTAAGAAGGTAAGAATATTATCTGTAGTTGAAACCCCCGCAAATAGAGATTTTGCAAGACGTGGAATTATAGTAAAGGGTTCTATAATACAGACAGAAATAGGTAAAGCTAAAGTTATTTCAAGACCAGGTCAAGATGGTGTTATTAATGCTATACTCATAGAGGGTTAGGGATCATAGATATATGGTTAAAACCTATAGAGTTTGGCTCCAATATTTTGATTGTACTCTCACGAGACGTATGGGTAGAAGGGTAAGTAAAGATCTATGTATAAATAACCCTAGTATTGAAGATATACTTAAGGCATGTACAGAGAATAATCTGCATTGTGTAGCTGAGAATAAGAAATATCCAAGAACATGGTACTTGAAGACCCAAGGCTTAATAACTATAGAATTTGAAGGAAAAAAGAATACCCTAATAAAAATTCTTGCAGAAACAATGAGAAAATTCAAATATGCCAATACCTCTTAACCTAGCTATTTGAGTTAGTTATATAATGCCACTTCTAGAGGATATCTATAACTCTAGGTAATCTTAGAATTGCTTTATAATAGTATTATCGGTGTTACTTACCATATTCAAGCTAATAAATTGAATTGTTTTAATATAAAGGCTTTAACTATAAACCAAATGATGTAAATCATAATCTATGTACAAGATTATCTATAGTAAGGTTTTAATAATTATTAAGTATGTATAAGCTTATATGGTGTTACTGACTTGTCCTTAAAAGTATTGGGACCTATAACAAATATAACAAAATCTGGATTAATCATAACACGAATAGAAGATTACAAGAATATCCCCCGTATAGGTTCATTTGTATTTGATGCTAATGGCGAAAAAATAGGAGTTTTAATTGATATAATTGGACCTATCAATAATCCTTATGCTGTAATCAGGGTTGAACGTAGAGCTATATTGCCATCGCTAAAACCTTCAATGGTATTATTCTACAAGTATAAGAAGGAGAAAAAGGTGAAAACCCCGAGGTGATTTTCCTATGGAAACTTCTTGTAGTAATCCTATATTTGATTATGAAAGAGGAGAAATAATATGTACAGATACAGGTGAGGTTATCGATGAAGAAAGGATTTCGCTAGGCCCAGATTGGAGAGCTTATAGTTCCGAGGAATGGAATAAACGTGCTCATGCAAGTTCATTGACAAATACAGTCCATGACTCAGGACTTATAACAGAAGTAGGTAGTGGTGCATCAAAAAGTCTTAGAGAAACATTAAAAATGAAGAAACTTGCATTACTGCAAAGAAAGTTGCGTGTAGATAAAAATGAGCGTAAACTTGTTGAAGCTCTTACATATCTAAATAATATTTGTAATATTTTGGGTCTGCCAGATAATACTAGAGAGACTGCAGCCATAGTACTAAAGAAACTGTTTTCTGTCTTGCAACCAAGACAAAGTAAGCTTATGGTATTAGCAATAGCTTCTGTGGTACTAGCATCAAGAAAGCATGGAATACCAATAAGAGTTCGTGAAATAACAGAAAAATTTGGTGTTAGTGAAGATGAATATTGGAAACTTATGTCTGAAATACATATGAAGACAGATCTTAGTGAAATAAAGGCATATGTAGATCCAAGAAAATTCTTGCCACAGATAATATATAATTTACATCTAAGTCAAAACGTATATCTATTATCCTCAAAAATAATTGATACGCTTAAGAAGAATGGATTAACAGAAGGCAAAGATCCTGCAGGAATTGCAGCAGCTGTAGTATATATATCATCAATTATTATGAATGAAAAGAAAACCCAAAGAGAGGTTGCACAAGCAGCCAATGTTACTGAGGTTACAATAAGAAATAGGTATAGAGATATTGTCGACAAAGTAACAATTACAGTTTTCATCTAAAGATCGCTATTACATTCTAAGTTAAATTTTTATATATAGCTATACAACAAATTTCTTTATTACCTCCCTAATACACTATACTATATAGGGCTAAAATTTAGTAATGACCAAAAGTGATACTATCATGAGTACAGTAAATCAGCTTGATGAGAATGAAAAGTTGGTTTACTATGTAGTAAAACGTGAAACAGAGGAACATGGAGGCATTTTACAGACTAAACTCAAAGAGATACCTGATCTAAAGAATCTTCGACCTAGACAAATCATGACAATAGTAAATAAACTTGTTAAACTAAATCTTATTAAGAGAGAATTGATAGTTAACAATGGACGATCGATGTATCTCCTTAAGGTAGTACCCCCAGCAACATTTCAAAAAGATCTTGATTATGCAGTAGAAATTGTATCTAAAATTCCATGTTTTAGATGTAAAAACCTTTATCTATGTGGTGAAGGAAGATCATTCTCACCGTTAAAATGTCCCTATCTAACACAATATCTTGTAAATGAGTCAACTTCTTAAGCATTCTTATATGTCTTTTAGAATTGAAGGAGGAGATATATAAGAATTTGTTTTATTGTATTAAAAGATATTATATAGAATTGAAACAATCTATAACTTCTAAGATGTTTGCATTTGTTAGAATTCCATCGCTATAATATATACTCTTAACAGATTTGAATCCTTTCTCTGATAAACATTTAATTAATTTATCTCTTTGAGGAATTTCTTTATGAAGAAATCGAGCTATATCTACTAATCTTATTGTAATAACATTGATGTCGCTAACCATAGCAAAGTACTTTATAAGGCTTTCAGTAGTATGTTGAATCCAAGGCATTTTTATTAGCTCTTCACTTAATCTATCCAAAAAATCCTTATTCCCTAAGCTGCATATCCATAGAGGTTTAACTTCTGTTAATTGGTTTCCACAGATTGGACAACTAATGGTTTTACTTTCATGGATATCTCTATTAAGTTCAGAATATCCACATCTTTCACAATAGAAAATAGTGCCAATACATTCATTAAGCATTTGCATAGCTTTTGAAGCACCTTTATATACTCTTACATATACTCTTGCATAATGTCTATATACATAAGCTAATATGGGCTCTACATATCTATCAAATCTAGATGCTGTTCTAGCTATATAGTATAGCAGAGCTCTTATAGCTACATCTTTTGAAATATTGATGCGTTTTCCAATAACATCATATCTACGATATAGCTTCTCTCTATATTTTCCCTCTAAAACTGCTAGATCTGTAGAGGTTATAGCTATAATACCTCCTTTTGATATCGTTAGAAGTGCCGAGGAAATAAAATCTATAGGACTTCCATATGGATCTATATCTATATAATCTAAGCTATATCCATTTCTTACCATCCAATGCATATATTCATTAGCATCCATCCAATAAACATGAACATTATCGCTAAGGTTATTTAACTTTGCATTAAATTTCATCAGATCTATAGCTTCTTTCGATATATCACCCATAAATACCTCTATATCCTTACTATTTCTAGCCTCTAAAGCTATTCTAATTCCTCTCACACCCGTTGCTGCCAAAGGATCTAAAACTACTATTCTATTCTTACTAACAATGCTATTCATAGCTCTAACAGTCAATACAGCAATATCTCTATTTTCAACCATTAGAGGATTATAGAATACAGGAGCCCATGAAGGTTCATATATATTATCTATTCTCTTATACTTATTGGGATCAGGTACACATAGTTTAGCTAATCCTTCTATAACTAATACATAATCTTCCTGGCATTCTGACAACGTTATCTAGCCCTAAAACATACTACATCGTAGATATATTTACAAACATCTTAACTATTTCATCATGAATAAATTCTCTATTACTCTCTAAAACTGTGTAAAATAATGCATTTCTTCTTTTGAATATATCAATTATATCTCTATCACTCAAATTTCTATGCACTACAAGAATTGCTTTATTACTCTTCATAATAGCTGATATAATCTCTTTACGAAGCTCATCTATAGATAGCTCCATAGGCCCTATCTCATCTATTCCCAATATCCCATTTGGATCACTATATATTCTTCGTAAAGCATTTATACCTATAGTTTTTGCCTCATCATATACAACAAAATATCTGCCTATACGCTTTGAATATCTATTAAAACCCATCTGAATCGCCTTATCCATGGATATTGCTAACCATCCCTGATCATTAGTATGTATATCAATTATCTTAAATCCTATTCTCCTAGAACCCTCTCTCACCTCAGGACAATAGAAACCATATATTTTTAGCCCTAGATCCTTTAATCTCGATACAACTCTATTAAATACTGTACTCTTACCTACTCCTGGACGCCCCGTTATTACTACTATCAAGCTAATTACCTATGTATATTCTTAGCTATCTCCTTTATTAGATCATTGATAGCAGATTCAGGATATACCTCAGTAAACCTCTCTATCTCATTAATAACATCTCTTTCCCTATCACTATTTGTTACAGATAGTGCTATACCATCAAAACTTTCTGCAAGAGCCCTATTCTCCCTACATTTCATAGAAACCTGATTTAAATCTATATTTTTACTTATATATGCCACAAAGATTTTAGCAAAATTATTAACTTTCGCTATAATATCTGCAGGCAATGTATCAAAGACTTCTACCCTTGATACTACCTTTGATAGTTTTTGCGCAATTTCATATCTTTTATCATTTTCCTTTCTTCGCAATACTATACCCTCTTCATGTCCTTCAGCCTTTGTTATTCTATCGCTAAATATATCAATATCACTTAGAACTTCTTCAAAATCATCACCAAATATTTCTAGAAATCTATATGCCTTCTCTACACTCATATCTATCTCATTTTCCTCATATTTTTGCAAAGCTTTTACTGATACCCCAACATGTTTCGCCAATTCATTTAAGCTATATCTTCTCTCTAGTCTAATCTTACGGAGTTTTTCACCATCTATTTTGATATAATACATTCCATTATATTCATATATGTATATCTTTTTACCTTCTGATAACCTTCTAATGGTATTTGTAGAGACTATGCCAATTCTATCTCTTACATATAGCACATCGTCTAAAATATCCTCATTATTGAATTGATCTGCTATAAATAGAACATTTATATCTAATAACCTAGAGATTCTCTTTAATTCCTGAAATACTGTACCTTTACTTGAAACCTTTTGTGAATGCTTTACTAAAAGCTTTCCATCCCTATATATAGCAACTATATCTATAGCCCTTCTCTCATCCATAGGAAAACTAAAATGATGTAAAATCCTTAGTCCGAGCCTAGATAGTCTTTCTATAATCTCATCTCTATTTGTTTCTCTCGCACCTGAAAATTTTTGCATAATCCTTACTACCATACAATATACATATTATTCGACTTAATAAATAGTATATCTAATATCAACATATTGCTAATCCAATATTTAAGTGTTATAACTTTATGTGATTGAGATGAAATTATAGCATTAGTATTTTGGAATGAGATGAAATTATTTGCGATTGTATATGGCATAGACCATTGCATGATCTTTATCAAACGGTTCTAAATGGATTATATCAACTATATCAAATCCTCTGCTCTTTAAGGTCTCTATCTCCCTTCTATAGATTTCACTAGGCTCGGCTGTCACATCAATACTTCTAGCCTTAATAGCTAGGAGAAGCCACCCCTTATCCTTAAGAAACATTTCAGCATTATCTGCAACTATCGCTGCTTGTTCTGGTTGTGCTACATCAGCATATAGTCCATCTACTTCCTCAACTATCATTCTATATCTCTGAGGCATTCTAGCATCCTCTAATATTGGAATAATATTTGGTCTCTCATCAGCTACTACTATAAGTTCTCTCATAACCCTAGGTGCAAATTCTACTGCATATATAGCTCCCTTAAGACCTACTATATCAGAGATATGACTTACTGTTGTACCTGATCCTGCTCCAAGATATAGTATCCTTTGACCGGGTACTATAGGTAGTTCCTTAAGTCCTTTTGCTAGTGCTGCTGCCAGCTTACTTCTATATGTATTCCACTCCCTATACTCAACATTCTCCCATCTAAATAGATGTTCTCCATATACCTTCTTCCCAGGAACAAGATTTTTTGTTGCTAATCTACTACTACCATCATCTAATTCAACTATATATACATTCCTATACTTCTCATGCTCATATACTCTTACCACAGAGAGTGATGACATTAGTTTCACCACCACTCATATAGTTTTAGAATCTAATAAACTTTTTAATCACTCTTTACCTCTATGCCTTTTAGCCTCTCTCCTTGAAGGTTTTGCCTCTTTAACCTCCCTCTTAGGAGGTTTTGGATAGAGTTTCTTTATCTCTTCTATCCTTTCAATAAGCTTACTTCTTAGCTCATCACCTACATATCTACCTGTAAAGAAGTCTATTCTCGCTGCAATAGACAATTTTGTAGCTAATGCCCTAGCTATTTTACCTCTCTGCCACTTAGGAGCTTTTCTAATCTCTGGATATTGGAATATAACACCATGTTTTGGAGGTTTTCCTCCTGTTCTTAGAGCTCTAAATAGTGCTTTTTCAGCTCCAAGAACTTGCACAGTACTTGCTGGTAATTTAGCTAATTCCTCTAGACTTCCAGCAAGGCTCAAAAGTCTTGCACCAAGCAATGGTCCTACTAAAGCAGTAACATTTGGTGCAACCTCCTTCATTACCTGTGCTATATAATCTGTAAGTTTTTGTCTAAGATCATATAGCTCAAGCCATATATTAGCAACAGTCTGAATTATATTCATATCCATCTCTGAAAGATCAGCACCAATACTCTTTTTAGCTACTTCAGATATGCGTTTTGCTCTACCCTCAGATATCCCTATCTTCACCAAGCTATCTGGCACCATATTATCTCTAAAACCTAATGATGCTACAATCTTTATATATTCCTCATGTTCTTTTGATATATCATCCAACTCTGGGAAGTGAATACTATACCACTCCCTTAACCTTGTTGCAAAAAGATTTAATGTCTTATCTATATCATCTATAGCTCTTATAGCCTGAATTGCTAATAAATCACGTTTTTGAGCATATCTCCTTAGCTTTCTCCTTGTTAGTTCTATGGAAACTGTATGTAGATATTCCCTAAACTCATCCTCATCCTTAAATAGACCTAGCTCTACAGATATCTTTGGCAACAATCTTCTAAACTCCAATATCTGTTTCGGAGCTACAGCAACCTCTACAGCAACACCCCTTTGGGTTAACTCCCGTGCAAGTGATGAATCTTCTATAACTAGTGTAGTACTAGATAGATCTACTTTACTCTTTAGCGTTTCTACCAACTGATTCAACACACTATTTACTTTTCCCTCGGAAAGCTGTAAGAGTTCCTCAACAGTCTTACCTATATCTTTAGGATACAGTACACTCTCTACAATTTTTCCATTCTCATCCAACGCAAATGCTCCTATCACTGTATCAGCTATGAATATCTTTTTATTCATCACTTTTGCACCAGATTCTCAATAGTGAAAACAAATATATAAGTTCTAATCTAGCATAACAGGACATTAACTTCAACTTCAATATGATGATCAGAATAATAAGAGATAAAGGTTTAAAAGGGGGCATAAAATAATAGTTAGCACTAGTAAGGGGTCTTATTATGCCATCCCACGGCTCATTAACAAAAGCAGGAAAAGTAAGAAGCCAAACACCTAAAATTTCACCTAGACCTAAAAGGAATCTTGTACCACGTATAAGGAATAGAAGAGAGTATTGGATAAGGCAGAGAAAAGCTCAAGGTCTACCTGTACCTACAGTAGTTCCACCATCGTCTGTTCCCAGAAAGAGCAAAGCTACAGCATAGTCAATACAATAACAGAATGATGAACAGTAATAGAATTATCTACAAGAGATAATAAATATCCTTTAATCCCTCGCAAAATAATCTATATCCTCATAAAGATCTAAATCCCTTTGGCTAAATCTCATTATGCTATGATTTTAACTTATGACATTCTTCTAACAAGATGTCTAGAGTTCATTACTATAAATCTCTATATATATAACGACCCTGATAAGAGCTATCCATAATCTATATCCTTAGTACAAGGAAAAGATAAGGAGCTAGTATATCTATACTTCTACTGCATAGCTAAGAAGAATTAATATTGAATTAATCTATGAAACATCAATGAGATCATTATGTGAGAAACAGTTAAAACTAGAATAAATCTCTCTTTACCTAGGTTACTTTAGGTGTATAAATTGATTAGCGCTATAACTGTGCCAAAGAATTTTGACTATGAAGCTATAAAGCTTAGAGTTGGTTTAGAAATTCATCAGCAACTCGATACTTCTTCTAAGCTTTTTTGTAACTGTACCCCATCTATCGTAGATGATGCCATTCTAAATAAATCAATACATATTAAGAGATTCCTTAGAGCTACAAGAAGTGAACTCGGTGAAATAGATACAGCTGCAGCATTTGAGACTCAGAGACAGAGAATATTTGATTATATAGCTCCTTCAACAGCTTCATGTCTTGTTGAATTAGATGAAGAGCCCCCTCATCCACTAAATAGAGAAGCTTTAGCTATAGCTATTGCTGTAGCCATGGCATTGAATTCTATGATTGTTAATGAAGTACATGTTATGAGGAAAATTGTTGTAGATGGTTCTAATACCACTGGTTTTCAGCGTACTGCTATTATAGCTCTAGGGGGTCGGATTAGTGATGAAGAAGGAGATGTAGGTATTCAGACCATAGCTTTAGAGGAAGATGCTGCTAGAAAGATTAGTGAAGATAGTATGAGTGTTACATATAGTTTAGATAGACTTGGCATCCCTCTAATAGAGATTTCAACTGCTCCAGATATAAGGTCTCCTTACCATGCAAAAAGAATTGCTGAGAAGATAGGGCTTATGCTTAGATTTACAGGGAAGGCTAAACGTGGTATTGGAACTATACGCCAAGATTTAAATATATCAATAGCTGGTGCACCAAAGATAGAGGTTAAGGGTGTTCAAAAACTTGAGCTTATACCTAAAGTAATTGAGGAAGAGGTGAGGAGGCTTGTTGGATTATTGATGATAAGAGATGAGCTGGTTAGGAGAGGGGCTAGTAGAGAGGAGGTTCTAAATCAAAAATATGTTGATGTTACAGATATTCTAAAGGATAGCAACAGTAAATTTATTAGAGATGCTATAAACCGTGGTGGTAAGGCATATGCAGTTAAACTTCCAAAATTTAGTGGAATTTTAGGAGTAGAGCTTCAAACTAATCGTAGATTTGGAACAGAACTTGCTGACTATGCTCGTCAATGGGCTAATGTTAAAGGGTTGATACATAGTGATGAACTGCCTGGATATGGTATTGACGAAAGCATTGTTATGGAACTTAAAAAGTATCTTGAGATAGGGCCATTGGATGCCTTTGTAATTATTGTTGATGAGCCGAAGAAGGTATTTAGAGCTCTAGAGGTGGTTAAGCAACGTGCTGCTGAAGCTATTATTGGTATTCCTAAGGAGACTAGGGGTGCTAACGATGATGGTAGTACTAGATATCTAAGACCTCAGCCTGGAGCAGCTAGAATGTATCCAGAAACAGATGTTCCTCCTATAAGAATAGATGAGGAGATTTTAATGGAGGCTAAGAAGTATATTCCTCCTACTGTTGAAGAAAAACTCGAGCAATTAACGAAGGTCTATGGCCTTAGCCAGGAGCTTGCAAGACAATTAATCCATAGTGAGTATCTAACACTATTTGAGAATGTTGTAAAAATCTATAGAATTGAGCCAAAAACCATTGCAACAGTTCTTACTGTTATAATGGGGGAGCTTAGGGGTGAGGGAATAAATGTTGATATGATTAGCGATGAAAAACTGTATATATTGTTTAAATTGATTGAAGATTATCAGTTGGGTAAGGATAGCATTAAGAATGCTATAGTTGTACTAGTGCAGAATCCTATGATAACATATGAAGATCTTGTAAATATAATTCTAAGTAGGAGGATCAGCATTGATGAAGTAAGACAAATAGTTAGAAATATTGTTGTAAACAATATTGATGAGGTTAGAAAGAGAGGTTCAAAGGCATTTCAATACATAATGGGTAAGGTAATGAGTGAACTTAGGGGCAAAGTAGATGGTAGACAGGTTGCCTCAATAGTTAAGGAGGAACTGGATAGAGTTTTATCCAGTTGATTAGATCTATGAGTACTCTAAAAATTAATGATAAACCGTATATTGTTAATCCATTGATATGGAGTAGAAGACGTGAGGAAGCTTATAGAAGATTTGTTGAGGATATAGAGATTGGATATGTAGATAGAGATATTATTGATTTTATCGAGTTAATATTTAGGAAGAAAACTGTTTTTAGTACAAGTTCATGTAGTGGAAGGATAACGATTGTCGATGCTATGTTTCCTTGGCTTAGAGATGAAGCTTTTATAGTATTTAAGAAACATGAACCCATCAGTAGTATAGAAATAATGGAATTTATAACTAGGAATACTCCAACATATAGATTTTGGCTTATTGTAAGTGGACCTATAATACATCTAAATGCATTAACCTTAGAGTCTGCAATAAGGATACTATCCATAGCAAGAGAATCTGGATTTAAACACAGTGGGATTATTTCTATTAGTGAAAATGGTATTATTATTGAGATAATTAGTGGTGTATGGACATCATTTCTCTTAGTTGATAGATCAACACCTATTGTTACAGATATACAGAGAATTGTAGATATAGCTAATGATATTCTTAGAGAAGGAAAAGCTAGACTACAAAAACTCTTTAATGCTTTTAAGGAACTTGATATATAACAAGTATCTTATGTATAGATGGTGAACACAATGAGTTTTAATATATGGGATAAATTAAAACCATTAACACCAGGCCAAGAGGAAATGGTAAATGCTCTTAGAGACTCTGCATTAGAGGTTCTAGGATTTTTTGGACCTACGGGTACGGGTAAGTCTCTATTCAGTTTATCCTATGGAATACAGAGTGTAGTAAATGGAGAGTATAGTAGATTTATAGTCGTTAGACCTGTAATTGATGTTGTAACAGGTGAGGAGATAACTATTACAAAGTCTCGTGAGGGCTTTATAGAGACTGTTAAGAGCTATGTCCAGGATCTGATAGGAGGGCTAGTGGAGTGGAGCACTATTGAAAATCTAATCAATAGTGGTAAAATTGTTTTTGCAGATCCTAGATATCTCAGGGGTAGAACATTTGATAACTCTATTGTCTTTCTAGACGATATACAGCTAATGAAGCCTGAGAGTATTATAGAGGCTATAGTGAGAGTAGGTAGGAATAGTAGACTTATAGTAGCTGGAGATCCTGTATTTCAAGCATTAAAGGAGGTTAGCTCAGATCCTGCAGCTCTAATTAGAGAGGTTCTGCTAAGTGAAGAAAAATCAAGAGTTGTTGATCTGGGGATAAAGGATATTGTGAGAGAGGGAGCTAAACGTGGTTTAAGATTTCTATTAGAGTATAAGCTTCGCTCACGTACTCTATCTGAAGAGGAGAAAAAGATATTTGATGTAGTTAAGAGTAAAGCACCAGATGCAGATATAGTTACAATACTAGATATAGCACCGATAAAACAGAGCTATGAAATTTCATCAGAACATGTACCAGATGCTCTAATAGTTGTAAAACAAGGCCATCTGGGTAGACTTGTAGGGAAGGGAGGTGAAAGAATAAATGCTGCTGAAAAAGAGCTAAACAAGAAGCTTCGTGGAAGTGAACTTAATCTTGATTTTAAAGATATGGTTAGAGCTATACATCCAACTTCATGGGTATGGAAACATGTTGAAGAAGTAGATTTTGCTGGGCCAAATCTCCAGATAAAGGTATATGAAGATGTTATAGGTGCTATTGTGGGGCAGAGAGGATCATATGTAAGATTCCTCGATGCAGTATTTCGAAAACTACTTGGTGTTGGAGTAAGAGTTGTAGCTATTGAGAGACCTAAGCCTGAGAGGAAGAAGAAGGAGAAACAGGGACAATAACATTATTTTGATCTAGATATCTTAAGGGATTATATCATTGTGTAATACCAATAGTGGTGTTTTTATTCATGGTAATACAGATGGTGTTTTAGAATGAGAATATTGATTGAGAATACAGGTATCGCTCTTGTAGATAAGAATCTGAGGTTTATAGATAAAGGATATATATTAATTGATAAGGGTAGGGTAATAGAGTTTGGTGAGGGGGTGCCTTCTCCAGAGCTAGAGTTTGCAGATTATGTTATTGATGGTAGATTTCTGGTTGCAATGCCAGGATTTTCTCTAGGTGTTGGAAGTATTATTGAGTATTTATTTGAATTTATAGGAAGGAGATATGACTACAAAGATTTTTTCTCAATTCTATCGAGTGGCGATCTTGAAACATTGCTAGAGGTAGTATTATCATCATTAACACTAAATGGTGTAACATCGATAACATCAATGGTGGGTGGAATAGGTCTTGATGTATATTCAACTCTTTTTGCAGCTATATGTGACACATGGATACGAACGAGGATAGTGATTCCAGCAGATAATATTGATCATATTCAGCTAGAGGAGATTTATAAGAGGATTTCTAAAAGCTGCAGAGAGTCTGATGCAATAAGTCTTGGAATGGTATCACTAGGTCTCTACATTAGTAGGAATGTTAAGAAAGAGGTTCTAGATACTGCATTCGCTTTAAATATTCCTATCTATGTAGAAGATATAGATATGACAATATCTGGAGCTATACATATAAATCCTGCTAAGAGACTTGGGGATAGAATTGTTATTGTAGATAGATTTGAGTTATGGAGACCGGGATACGGATTATGTACATATAGTCCAGAGTTTCTAAACCCCAGAACCTTTATTAATATGCTGAAATTTGTTCTTGGACTTTCATATGAGATCCCATTGATAATCTCTCACTATAATCCCTATAACTTATTCAATGGGGTAGACTATATAGATAGAGGGGTAGTAGCAGATATAGTTCTACTCAGCTTTAGAGAACCTCCAACAGGTCCTATGATAATTGATAAAAATAGTTTTGATAAGAGTATCTCTAAAGCTAATTATATAGTTGAAACTGCTATTATTGGTGGGGAGATAACTGTTGATCAAGGACTTCATCTAATGGTTGGTGAAAAAAGTGTTAGAAGAGCTAGAAATATAATAAGTTCTATTAAGAGTTCCTAAAATATGTAATTACTTTATATGCTATAGAATTATAATACTGTTGTTAGATAGGATTAATTGTATAGGGATATAATTTGGAATTAGAACAGTGTAAAGATCATTTCTTGTGTATAGATAGCAATTGTTTCAATAGATTTATCAATACACTTATAGATATATATAAGCAGAATCTCTATGAGTATAACAATATTGTTAAGAAATATGGCTACTACCTAAAGCCTATCCATATTGTAACAAAGAGGAGAGGTCTTAACACTAAGACTTATGTCTATTATGGAAGATATTGGTATAAGTTATATAGCAATGGATCTAGGATTAAATGGATATATATTGGACTTACAAAGCCATTGAAGGAGCTACCCGATCCACCAATAAATCCTCTGACCTTCATAACTATTTCCTTAGACCAAGATTTAAGAACATGTATATGTATAGATGAGAAACATAGAAATGTCCTTAGAACCTTAATTAGTAGCACTATTAATGGTGAAGATAACTGTATCAATAGGGTAGCGAAACTTTTGCTATACTCTTAGCAATTTTACTAGACTTACCATTTATTATTCTTGAGCTCCTATATATGTTTATGGTAAAGATGAAATGGAGAGGATATTAGCAAGATTATTATCTGTAGATAGCTGTATGAATACTTTGAATAATATTCTTTCAGATTATATAGAGGAGATCACTAAATTCAATAACTTTTGCAGCTCTTCTACTGATTTATGTGAACATGTATTGTCTATGATTATAGGTACTGAGAACCAGGATCGTGAGCCTATAGAGGAGATGATAAGATATGGTTTTCTAGATTCTTTAGCACTAGTGGGAATAGTTTATTCTATAGCAATGGGTGATCCATATATTAATAGATTTTCACAGAGAATTTCTAGGATATATAGAGAGTATGTCTTTGAAAACTATATTGATAGTCAGATTACTAGAATATTTAATCTGCTTGGCATAAGATTGGAGTTTTCAGAGGAGTGTTTTAAGAATATACCTATACTGATAACTAGAAAGAATGAAATTATAAAGACATGTTACAGCTATAGACTGCCCATTATCGACTATATAAGATGTGCCAAGACTCTACTTAGTGAAGTGCCGTGGAGATTGATATCACTACATATTGATAGAGGTTTTGTATATATTGATAATAGGAAGCGGGTTGTAAGATTATTGGAGGAGTATTTAAAGAATTTTCTATCTGATAGAATAAGAGTTTTAAGGAATTTATGTCTAGAAGATGGCTTAGGTGAGAAGGATATCATCAATATCTTTTCCAATACAATACTATCTGAAATTCTTCTAAAGATAGTGAACTCTATAAGAGAAACCAATAAAGTATCTTTAGATGTTTCGAGAATAGATGGAAAAGACATTGGTGTACCTAGAACAGATCTTTCATCAGTTTTAGGAAATATTAAGAGTGTTGATGAACTTGTTAATGTTTCTAAAGAGATTTTTCCGCCATGTATAAACAGTCTTCTGGAGAGTCTTCTTAGGGGGGAGAATCTTTCTCATCATCAGAGATTTGCATTAGCTACATTCCTCATCAATATTGGTTTAGATATAGAGGTAATTCTTCAGCTATTTAGATATAGTCCTGATTTTAATGAGAAGATTGCGAGATACCAGATCGAGCATTTAGCTGGTTTAAGAGGTTCTAAGAGAAAATATCTAACTTATAACTGTGGAACTATGAGGGTACTAGGTATGTGTAGAGCTGAATGTGGTATTAAGAATCCTCTGCAATATCCATATAGAGTTGCAAAAAGGGGTAGAAAGCAATAGATTATAGCTATATCTTAGAAGCTAGATAGTACTCTGCTTTTCCTCCAGAGAATTCCACTGATAAGTATAGTGGAGCATTAGATCCATATTTTAGTTCAGCTATATTTGATAGCCTTAAGATATCAAGTATTTTCGCAAGATATTCACTATCATATGCTGCAGTTACCTCTGCCTTTATAGAGAGACTCACTATATTGCCTGCAGATGTTGTTAGTCTATACTGGCTTCTCTTATTATCATAGTCAAAAAGTGTTATCATATCTTGTTTTGCTGATATTCCTATAGTACTACATATCGATGATAGTTCGCTAAGAGCTGTTCTAAATGGTGATGATAAGACTGTTGCCTCTACATCAAATTCTGGAGATAGTTCTGGTACTTCCTCACTTATAACCTCTATATTCTTAAACTTATATCTCCTTATAGTTGTTCCCTCAATTACTATCTCAACAAATTCCTCATTTGCACCTATCACTATTCTATCACTCTTCTTAAGATTCTTCAATATCTTCACCAAATTACTTACAGCAAGACCTATTCTTATCTCGCTATCAACCTTAAAGTCTTGGAATGCCTCTGGAGGTAGTCTAACCATAAGCATAGATACACGTGCAGGATCTAGAGCCTTTACCTCTATACCACTCTGAGTAACATTTATCAACGTTTCATCAACTATTTCTGCAACTGTATTTAATATTGATGTAAAGTCTTTTGCACTTGGATATGAAAATAGAACCTTAGGTTCTATCGTAAGACTTGTCATACTCATTTTCTCAGCCTAAGTATAGCTTATATCTAATCAAATTTTTAAATACTAAAATTCCTTAGAAGTACTAGATGAGCTATCTAAAATGATGAGAGAGATCTTCTGAATCATGATGATGCTTATGAGTTCTGAATATATCCAATATCTCTATGGCTCTCTATCCAAATCCTTTCTACAGATATTTATTATTCTAGAATAGTTTCGCTTATGTGTCACTGTGTATGAATAGACCTTTACATATGCAATTATATACCTTTGCAACATTTTCAGATAGGTGGTGAAAGCCTTGTCCTGTCCCTACTGTAAATCCCAAAATATTATACATGATTTTACACATGGATATGTAGTATGTGGTGAATGTGGTACTATAATTGATGAGCTATATATAGAGTTCTTTGAGAATACTAGCTATGAAGAAGCTAAGCCTATGGGATTACCAACAGTTAGAGAGGGTCTTAATAAGAAGGTTGCTAGAGCTATGGGTATGTATATAGCTAAATTAAGTCATGATGTTGCTGTATATGAGAAATATGCTAAGAGGGCTAGAAAGGGTGTTAGAGTTGATCTTGAGATGATTCAGAGGAGGTTAGCTGGAGATAAGGTTAGGGTATATAGACATGAATCTGAAGACAAACTTAGAGAACTTATAGAGGGTGATGCTATTTTAAGAAGTATTATTGATAGGATAATTGATAGAGATCCACTATTCTCATCTAGAACTCTTAGAGGTAAAATTGCTTTAGCACTAATTATTAAGCAACTGATTACAAGGGGGGATATAGATTATGAGGAGATAGCTAGACAAGCACATATGAGTAAAACACATATAAAGAGACTTGTAAAACTTCTTAAGCTAAGATATAGAGATATAGCATCTATAAAGATGAGGATAGCTATAAAGAGCTAGAGATATAAGTTCTGAAAATAATTTTTTATTGTCCCCGCCACCTCACATCTCTCTAAGACTCTATAGAGAGGATGAAGATGATGGGAGAGCGGTATGGCGGGGAACAACATCTATTTTGCTGAAGATAGTTTGTTTCTCACATAGTTAATAAATTCCTCTAAACTAAGCTCCTCCCTATGTTTAGGTAGCTCAATAACAAATACCTTCTGATCCACTAAACGCAAAACTCTTATCACATCTCTATCCCTATACCTATAAACATCGAGTTGCTTTAAACCAAGCTTCTCAAGAGCTTCTCTATAACTTGATAATCGCGGCATTTTAGTATCACTAAGAATATAACTATTTATGCTCTAGATAATAAGCTATTATTGAACTCCACAAATTAGCGTCTCTCAATTCTATTCATCAGATTTATAGCTATGGGAGAGGGCCGCGGCCGGGATTTGAACCCGGGACCTCGGGATCTCTGCACCCTTTGCCCCACAGTCCCGCGCTCTAGCCAGGCTGAGCTACCGCGGCCACCCATATTCAGCTAATTGCTATATGTTTTCTGCGGTTAAAAATATTTTTTGTTATTCTTTATAGATCTATAACTCTATAGCTCATAGTCTCTGTATCTAGTGTTACAACCGTTTTTCTATTTGATAGATATCCGCATACCTCTCCAGGATTTATAATGAGTGTTCTCCCTATAACTCTTGTATCAACTCTATGTGTATGTCCATAGAGAATAACATCAAATCTATTTGAATTTGCTATAGACTCTACTATCTGTAGTGTTTGCTCTATATTTCCCATTCCATGCATAAGAAGAAACTTTTTATTAGATATAGTAGTGATATACATATGGGGTCTTATATATGCACCAGCCTTATGGGCAAGCTCTCTAAGTTGATATATATCTCCATCATTATTCCCTAGAACTATGAATATCTTAGCAGGAAACTCTAGTATCTTGGCTAATGCAAATGGCGATATTATATCACCTAGATGTATAACCATATCAGTATTGCTATCCCTAAAAACAGCTAGAGCTCTCTCAATAGCATCTAGATTATCATGTGAATCACTCATAATACCTATAATCATTTTAGACACATGTGTAGAATCTATACAAAGCCTAATTTCCTTATCTGGCAATAGATCTATATAGAATTGGTAGCGGGGGGTGGATTTGAACCACCGACCTCGGGGTTATGAGCCCCGCGGGCTACCAGGCTGCCCTACCCCGCTACCTATAGCTCTCATACACCATTTACTAATCTTATCTGTGCAGACTTATAGGGTTTACTGCTACATAAATATTTAGCTTAGCGAAGAACTGTCTTTATATGATAAGCTTTTATTTCTTTATCTCATAACCCTCTCTATAGGTGTAGATATTGAGTCAACATATACCGACAGATACTGCACACAAGATCTTAGCGGAATCCCTTGGACAGATGGTCTTGATAAAGCTTAGGGGTGGAAAGAGTGTTAGAGGTAAGCTAAGGAGCTATGATCTCCATCTAAATATTGTTCTAGATGATGCTGAGGAAGAGCTTAGTGATGGTAGTTGGAGAAAACTTGGAACTGTATTGATAAGAGGAGAAAATGTTGTAGTTATATCGCCTATGTAGGTGGTATAGATGAAAGGAACTCCATCGATGGGTAAGAGGAATAAGAATGTTACACATATAAAGTGTAGGAGATGTGGAAGAAATGCATTCAATGTTGCAAAGGGTTATTGTGCTGCATGTGGATTTGGTAGATCTAGTAGGATTAGAAGATATAGTTGGCAGAATAAGAAGGTTAATAGGGTTAGAGTGAGATAGAGCTATCTCTCTATACCTATACCCCTAACCCTAACTAAGAAGCTCTTATCACCATACCTAGATATGTTTATCTCACAACCTGTTAAAATCTTTGCTATCTCTATCACAGTCTCCATATGTAGTGTTATTGTTGATACTGTAAATCTGGATTCTCCCTTTGCTATAGCTGCTATAGGTATAACCATATCACCTGCATGTCTATCCAATGCAGCTCCACTTACAATCTCCTCATATAACTTCTCAGCAGCCTCTCTACCAACAACCTCAGCAGGCTTCCCCTTTTCACCAAGAGAATCACCTCCAAGTATAGCTCTAGATGCTTTTGCATATAGAACAATACCGCTTCCAGGACCTAGATGAGGATCTTTCTGAGGATCATAAAACTCTAGCTCTATATCTATAGGTATGTTCAAGCCCTTTGAAGCTAGATACTCCTTAGCAGCTCTAGCCTGTCTCTCAGCCACATGGCTAGGCAGTTTCACGCAGTGGGATCTACCACCTATTAGCTCTAGATCCCCTCTATCAACAAGATCTATAGGCTCTATAAAACCTGTTGGAATAGCTCTAACTCTTATCATCCCTCCACCCCTCGGATAATGACCTCTCCTAATAAGCTCAACATCTATTCTATATCTAAACATCTTTAGAATTGGCATCAATACATATCTTATATAGTCTATAGGGGGACTCCAAGGAACATCTGTACCACCTATAATCTCTATAACACTCTCTCTATCTAGAAATGGAAGTATTGGTAGAAGTGCTTGTAGAACAAGTGTTGTACTTCCAGCTGTACCTATATCAAATCTATATACACCTCCCCTAATCCTACCAGGTCTGAACATCAATTCTTTAGAGCCTATATATCCACCATCTATAGATGCATTAGATATCTCTGCAACTGCTCTAACAGCTGTTAGATGTTGGTGTTGGAGACCTGGATTCCTTCTCTTAGCCCTTATATTAACTATCTTTATATCTTTTCCTAGAGCTGTTGCCAAGCCTATTGCTGATCTAAGTATCTGTCCCCCACCCTCACCAATACTACCATCGATAACTATCATCAGTCCCTACCACTTATCTCCCTGATCCTCTCAACACCTCTAATCTCATCAATTATTTTTGCAACAGATGGTGGAACAAGTCTCCTCCAACCCTCATCTCCTCTAATCATCATAAGCCTTATCTTTGTAGAGCTATAAACCTCTCTATCATATGCAGGTGGTATTAGAACTTCATAGCCAGCCTCCTTAAATAGTCTTACAACTAGGGGGTTTCTAGCAACACCATATCTATATGGAGGTACATATATAGATACATATGCAATCCATGCAGCATTCATAAGTATATCTGGTACAGGTATTATGAATATCCTCGATATATCTATACCTGCATCCCTAAGCCCCTCTCTAACCATGAGCACCCTCTCACCAGCTGTAAAAGGATTAGATATAGTATGGCTCTCCTGAGCAGTTCCAATAACTATTATAAGCTCATCAACTCTCTCCAAAGCCCATCTAACAACACTTACATGCCCCCAGTGAAGAGGTTGGAATCTACCTGGATATAGAGCTCTTACAACCATTATACATCACTATACATACTTGAAAATTTTTAACCTCCAAAATAAGTATTTATGTAAAGAGATATTGTAAAGTGTGGGAGTTTGTCCCAAGAATCACAGAGGAGAAAGGTTCTTGTTGCAAGAGAAGATCTTGTAAATGCTATTAGTAGTTTTGCTAGGAAGAGAGGTTCGACACTATATTCATATCTAAATGAAATTCTTGAACAGGCTATAAGAGCTGAAAATCTTGGTGTAAATCTTAGAGATGCTCTAGATTCCTATGAGATTCTAAAAGCTAATAGAAATGCAAATCAGGTTATAATTCCAGCAGAGGTTTTGACAGCTATAGTCAATAAGATTTCTGAAGATCCAGCAACACTAAACACTATAGAGAATCTATGGAAAGAAGCTGGGAAATGGTATGGAGAATATATATCAATTAGATTTAGAGAGAACCTCAAAGATGGAGAAAAACTGTTGAAAGAGATAGAGAAGCTGTTAAAGGAGATTAGATGGGAATTAGTAGATCTTGTTATAGAGCCTGAGGGAAACGGTATAAGAGTTAGAGGTGTAGCACCACAACAATCAGTAGAGATAATGAAAATGATATCAATGTTTATAGAAGGAGTACTAGAAGTATTTGGATACAGAGTTGAAAGGAGAAACATATATAAGGGGATAATCGATATAAGCTTCACAAAAACAACACAGCCCTAGAATTCTAAAACCCAGAAAGACACATATCCCTTCAACCCTTTTAGAAAATATAGAGTATATATAGCTCTCTATCCATTATTATATTCTAGGTTATGTAAACTCTATCCACCTGTAGCTATAGCTCTAAAAATAGCTATTAAGAATCCTAGCTAAAAACCCGATCATCATTTGACTATGGGTTGACAAACCTGTGTTAAATTTGAGTATCAAGTAATTATCAAACTGTGTCCTAATGTTGTGTAGAGACTAGCAGTATGCTCTAGCTCTAGAAAATAGTTTTAGGAATTAGAGCAATTTGTTTATATGAACAGGAAGTAGCTGTGGGAGCTATCTATTCTAGTCAATGGAAAATTTAGAATTACTGGAATAGATATAATTCCTCTTAACACTATTGGATGCTCCAAATGGAGGTGTCTATAGTCTATGAATGGTATTGAATGTGTTAGAGATCTTATATTGATAGCATTGATGAGGTTTCCAAGAGGTGTAACTCTACAAAGGAAACTGTTAGAAAATATATTTCTAGGGTATTGAAATAGATGGCGAAGTTATTAAGAATAGTAAGGCTAGAATACTAATCTAACTTTAGAGCTCTCAATATCTCTTGAAGATTCTAAGAAGATCTTTAAAGATGTTATAGATGCTATGAACATGACAATAATTGTTGTTGGTAGGGATGCTCTAGTGATCTACAAGATGTTATACCCATTGAGATATAGCGATTGAATCAAAATAAAGATTTCCTATGATGAATATAAAATGTTGTGAGCCAATACCATTTCCACTATAGCTATAGACCCCAAGAATCTATAGCTATCGACTATCTTAAGCTATCAATACACCCCAATTTTATTGCTCTATAAGGGTAATACCTAAGATAACTATATACAGCTGTATACAGACACATCAAAACCTTGTAGATAGCTGTAGACAGAAGCCTTTTATAGCTAGAACATAGATAATACTTGTTCTCGGAATGGGTGAATCCTGTGAAATCCAAATCTATATACAAATCAATATCAATAATAATACTATTAGCACTATCAATAATACCAGCAACACTACTAACAACAACAGTAAAAGCACAGGGAACAATAACACTATCATCAGGCAACCTACATCCAACTAAGGCAATAGAGATAAGAGTGGATATACCGGGCCTCACAGCCAATGAAATAACTTTAAGGGTTCTAGACCCTGCAGGAAATGCTATAATTCCTAACTTAATTGCACGCAGTGTGGCTACAGGAGTATACTATGCATATCTAGGCGGAGAGGATATACAAAATCTCGCTGAATTCCTTGGTGCAGGAGCAAAGGTTGATCCATCGCAATACGGTGCAATGATTCCTCGGGGGAGGGTTTCTCTCGGCACTACGCTAACCATAGAGGTTCTAGGTTACGGCATCTCCACAACAGTGTACTACGGCTATGTTGCACCTACATCAGTGAAGTTTGACAGAGATGTCGTCCCAACGAGGAGAATAAACGAATACGAGATTACTCTAACAGTAGTCGACCAAGACCTTAACCTAAACCCGGTAGCAGTTGATCAGGGAGGCAATATAATACTAAACCTTAGACTCATCGGTACAGCCGACGGATTCTACGCTGAAGGACAGCTACAGCTACAAGTCGGTAGCGAGAGCAAGGTTAACTCAGCCGAGTTCAGTGTAAGATTTACTGTTCAAGACCTCATCGATGTATTGCAAGGAATAGAGGATAGAGAGGGAGGACCGCTTAAGAAGGGCGATGTAATTCTGATAGATGTTGCCAGCGATGTTGGAGGCAATGATAACACCAAGACGATTTCAACGAAGATTACAGCTGATTACAGGTATCCTACTGTTAAAGTGAGCTTCACACAGCAAGGCATCACGATAGACGTAGAGTCTCCGGATGACAACGTGAGGAGCCGTGCTCCAGACACTCTACAAAGTGTAGATGAGCAAGGAAATAACATATATGTTTATGTAAGTTTCGCCGGTCGGACATGCAATGTGCCTGCCAACCTGTTCCAAGAGACTGGTTCAAACACCAACGTATTCAGGCTAACCATACCTGTTGCATGGGGACAACAGAACGCTATAGACTGTGACAACTTGAGAGTAACTCTAGGCGTTGACAAAGCTTCATTTACGCTGAGCGCCACCTACCTAGATAGAACAGGTTCCGGCACATACGAAACTGCAAAACCCGAGGTGACAGTCCAGAAGCAGAGCCCGGTAAACGTCATCCTACTTGTAAACGACAGAGACATAAATGTGAACCCGAACAGCATAGACAGACTGAACTCGAGGGTAGCAGGTGGTGTAATATACCTGTACACAACTGATGGAGTCAACATAGTCGACATATACGAGATCAGTGTATACGACGACAAAGGCAACTTCGTGCGTGCACCAGCCGACATCAATGTAGCGTTCTTCGAGACAGACTTCAACAGCGGAGTCTTCAGACTCATAATATCTTCGCCAGGGCTCTTCACAGCAGGCAAGTCATACACAATAAAGATTAAAGATCACACAGGTGGATACACAGTAGACGTCCCAGTAACTATAACTCCCGTCGAGATAAAGCTCGATAGAAGCGAATACCCTGCAACACCAGGAGGCTTAACAATATACATAACTTACTCCAACGATCTGTACAACATTAGGCCCGAGAGAATAGACTACATAGATGATACGGTTGTGGTTGAGATCAGAGACGCCAACAACAACCAGCTTCAGCAGTGGGTCGTACAGAGGCTAACAGAAACAGATGTTGATTCAGGTGTATTCACAGGATCCATAACTATAAACATACCACTAGATGACAGAGTTATAGAGGGCAAGATAGTGGTCTACGACCCGAATTACCGAGAAGTAGCTAAGGCTGAAGCTAAGCTAAAGATATTTGATGGATCACTAAAGGTGGAGCCTTCAACAGTTAAAATGGGCGACACAATAACTATCACTATAGAGGATCAGGACTTGAACAGAGATTCACAGCGTGCTGAAGAATACAACCTGCAGATACTGTCCTCAGCTAGATGTGGAGCAATGGCGGTGCGCCTCAAGGAGACTGGGCCTAACACGGGCGTGTTTACTGCAACGCTGAGGGTCAGCCTCGAAGATATGCCTGCTGCATTTGCTGATTGCCTCAGAGCACCAGATACCTTCACGATAACCTATAGCGATGTCAGGGAGCGTGAGCTTATAGAGGGATACACTAGGTACACCATGTCATTGCAGGCCAAGGTATCTCTGGTGAGCACCACTGGAACACTGGATGTTAAAACTGCTGAGGAGGGATACATAGGTCTCGACGAAACATTTACAGTAACGGTGAAGGATGTTGATCTAAATCTGCGCGCAGAACAGGCAGATAGAGCAACAGTCTACATAGTTGTTGAAGGAATTAGAGATCTAGAGATAAGACCATATGAGGTACAGCTAGATGAGACAGGCTCAAGTACAGGTGTATTTACTGTCCAAATTAGGTTCAGAGATATACCTGGTGTACCAGGAGATCTAACTCAACGTGCAAGTCTTGTTGGTAAGAAGGTCATGATCATGTATAGAGATGAAGCTGATGCAACAGGTGTTGCAAGAGTTGTACAGAAGATACTGACAATCAAAGCATATGAGCCATACATAACTGTTTCACCTAAAGACTTCGTCAATGTTGGTGAAGACATATTTATAAATGTAACAGATAAGAACAGGGCAGGAGCACGCACAGTTGATGTAATTGTTAAATCAACTAACTATCCAATGCCGATAACACTACGTGCCTATGAGGTTGGAGAAAACACAGGTGTGTTCACAACCAAGGTCAAGGTTGTTGACCCCAGCGAATGGATCTTCGGAGCACCTCAGGTACCAGCACTACTAGGAGACACTATAACGATCACCTACATAGCTCCCGTGAATTCTGCTGGACAGACAAATGTCCCGGTAACAACAAGTCTTGTTGTTGGTAGATATGCTCCAATACCTGCAAAGACTGAGAAGGTTGAGACTCTCGATGAATATGGTAAACCTGTTACACCATCTGTTGGCAAGCTAACGTTTGTATCTGTAACTGTGAAGAATGTAGATATTGTTTCAAGGGATATGACTGTCATGGTTGTTGTTAGAGATCCTGATGGCGTTGCTGTAGCTATGTTCTTCACAACACTAACGCTATCTCCAGGAGAGTCAAGAGCTCAAGGATTTGGATTTATACCTGCTAAAGCTGGTACCTATAGTGTAGAGGTATATGTTGTAAAGTCTCTAGCTGATAGAACTGTGCTTGCAGAGCCATATTCAACAAGTCTTAATGTTGTGTAGCTAGGGGTGTGCTGAAGATGATGGCTAGAAGAATCATATCCACAATATCCCTATTGCTATTGCTGCTAATAGCAGTACCTGTAGTAGCACAGACACTAACAGTATCAACAGATAAATCAATGTATATACCTGGGGATACAGTTGTTGTTAGTGGTACTGCTCCAGCAAACCAATATGTGAGTATAGATATAGTTAACCCTGATGGGAAAATAGTTGACACAAAAATTGTTACGTCTGGTAGCGATGGGAGATACACAGCATCATTCAAACTACCATCAACTATACCATATGGCGATTGGAAAGCTGGAAAATATACTGTTAGAGCATATGTAGGAACACTAGTTGCAACAACACAATTCGATCTAATACCTGGTGGTGTAGTCAAGGGTAGAGTTGTCGATGAAGCAGGAGCCCCTGTTGCAGATGCAACTGTTACTGCTGTAGAAACAGGTGTAACTATAACCACAGGTAGCGACGGTAGATTCAGTATAGTGACAGGTGCAGGAACATTCACTATAGCTGTAAGTAAATCTGGATATGTAAGCACATCGATAAAGGTGACTGTAGCTACAGGAGAAATTAAAGATGTTGGAGATATAAAGATAGTATCACAGTTCTATCTACTTAATGCTACTCTAGCAGATCTATCTAAGAGAGTTAAAGCTCTTGAGGATGAGATAAAGAGTATCAAGGATAGTGTAGATGCTATGAAGAATAGTGTTGATACTGTAAACAACAATATTAATGTTGTGAGCCAGAGAATTGCATCTATAGAGAATGCTATTAATGCTCTCAATACAGCTCTAAGCGATCTTAAGAATGCCGTAGATGGAGTTAGTAAATCTGTTAATACTCTAACCAACAATATCGCTGCAATCACAAGCAATCTAAATACTGTAGCTAGCAAGGTAGATACCATATCCAGTAAAGTTGATGCAGTATCTGGAAAAGTAGATAGTGTATTAAATGCTGTTAGCGGTGTTGTTAGTAAGATAGATGCACTAAGCTCTAAACTTGATGCGGTTTCCAATAGCCTTGGAGGTAAGATTGATACAGTATCCGATAGTATAAAGAGTATTTCAGCTGCTGTTGGAGATATGGCGAATAAAGTTAATGATGTATCTAGAAAAGTAGATGCTATGTCTAGTGATGTAGCAGGTCTATCTAAAAAGATTGACGATGCTGTTACAACTGTGACAAGTGCTATTAATAATGTTGGAAATAAAGTTGATAACGTTGGCAATAAGGTTGACACTGCCACTAGCACTCTTGGTAATAAGATTGATAGCGCCACTAGCACTCTACAGACATATGTGATAATAACACTAGTATTTGCATTAATAGCAGCTGCAGCATCTATCTATGCAGTTGTTCAGCTGGGTAAGAAGTTAGCTGGATAAAATAGCTATATTAATTAAAATAAATATTTTTCAATATATTTTTTAACTATTCTTCACATATGAATTATTATAGCTTTTAATTTCTGTCTATAACAATTCTGATAGAGGTTTTGTATATGGCTATACCTAAAAACAGTTTTGTTTTGATAGACTATACTATAAGGGTTAAGGAGACAGGAGAACTTGTAGATACAACTATAGAGGAGGTTGCAAAGAATGAGAATAGATATGAAGCTGAGAAGATATATGAACCACTATTAGTCATTGTTGGTGAGAATAGAGTTGTTAGAGGTTTGGAGGAGCATATAGAGAATTTTGGTGAGGTTGGAAAGGAGTTCTCAATCGATATACCGCCAGAGAAGGCATATGGTGAGAGAGACCCTTCGAAAGTAAAGATAATGGGTATGAGGGAATTCCTAAGAAACAATATTATTCCAGAGGTTGGAAAGACTGTTGAGATAGGTGGTCAGATAGGTATTGTTAAGGCTATTACGGGTGGAAGAGTCTTAGTAGATTTCAACCATCCTCTAGCAGGAAAAACTCTCTCTACAACATATAGAATTATAAAGATTATTGAAGATGATGTAGAGAAAATAAAGATGTTACTCCATAGAAGATATAGAAGAATACCTATAGAGAGATTCAATGTATCTATAGATCAGACAAAAAATGAAGTGGTTATAGAACTCCCAAGAGAAATATATCTAGATAGAGACCTACAACTAGTAAAAGCATTAGTTGTTGAAGAGATCTATAGATATATTGGAAAGTATAACTCCATAGTGTTTATAGAGAGATACACTAGAGCAGTAGAACAGCCAAAGCAGGAAAAGATAGAGGTAAAAGAACAAACACAGCAACAAGCAGAACAGCTACAGGTACAGCAAAGCTCTAGTGCCTCTCAATAAAACTTTTAATCCCCTATAACTATTGCCTAACACGATGATGTTTTCGCTCCGTTCTGAAGAGTGATGATGTCGGCCTGTCCTGATTTTTCTCTAGTCTATTACACTTGTAGCTCTAGCAACGTTTTCTGCTGCTTCTATTGTCATACCGTTTTCACCTAGTATTGTATATCTCTCTGGTCTTATCTTGTGTGCTATTGTTAGTGCTTGTATTAGTTGTTCTCTAGATATATTGATTTCTTTTGCTGTTGTTGGTGCTCCTATGGTTTTTAAAACATTTTTTATCTTTTTCCAGTTTCTTCCATGGAGATATAGAGCTATTATGCTTCCAATACCTACTTCTTCGCCGTGGAGAGCGGGGTAATTTGCTACAACATCTATTGCATGTGCAATGAGGTGTTCAGAACCGCTTGCAGGTCTTGTTGAGCCTGCTATAGCCATAGCTATACCGCTGCTAATCAATGCTTCTACAAGTACTCTTACAGCTTCCTTAGGAATATTCTTCATAGCAAACCACTCACTGTATTTAACTATATGTTGTGCTGATAGTAGTGCTAGAGATGCTGCATAATCACCATAGTATTCATTCTTTAGCCTATGGGCAAGCCTCCAATCTAGAACAGCTGAGAATTTCCCTAGTAGATCTGCACATCCAGATATAATATGTCTCCTAGGAGCTCTAGAGATAATCTCTATATCTGCTATAACAAGATTTGGTGTAGATGCTCTAACAGATGTTGGTCTAGATACATCTTTTATAGATGCAAAAGGCGATGCTATACCATCGTGAGAAGGTGTTGTAGGTATACTTACAAAGGATGTCGATGTAAGAAAAGAGCTATACTTAGCAACATCTATAGCCTTTCCACCGCCGACACCAATAATAACCTCAGATCTAACCTCTCTAACAATACCTACAACTCTCTCAACCTCATCCATAGTAGCTCTATCAACATTTATAGTCCATACATCAAAACCTCTATCAACTAAAACCTGTTTTACCTCTTCACCATAGGATTTAGTGATACCCGAACCTGTAACAATAACAACTCTTTTTCCAAGACCTAGCTCAGATATATGAATACCTACATCTTGTAGAATATTGCTACCAACAATAACCCTCTTTGGAAGATCTATCTGGTGAATATTATTAGCCATAGGAGAACCACTTAGAGTATACACCTTTAGCGAGATATATTAGAGTTTTGCACTATGGACATAGGTTTAAGAACAAAAAGTATTTTAAGTGTGCAGAACAACATACTATTTGCAAGTCGCTATTCTCTAAGGTGTATATAAAGTATGTTTAATTATAGATATAGATCTATGGATATACCAATATATGGAGATAGATATAGTATTCCAAAGGAAGTTATAGAGAAGGCATATAGAGGAACTACAACAGTTGGTATGGCATTGAAAGACTTTGTTGTTCTAGCTGCTGATAAAAAAGCTACAGCTGGGCTATATGTAGCTCATAAGAATGTTAAAAAGATTGTAAGGCTGACAGAGAATAGTGCTATAACCATAGCTGGTTTAGTAGCTGATGCACAGACATTAGCAGATTATATAAGAGCTGAAGCATATTACTACTACTATATCAATAATAGGCCTATGAGCATTAGAAGTATGGCATCACTCCTAGGGCTTATACTCAACGAATATAAGTATTTTCCATTCATAGTACAGCTAATTCTAGGAGGATACGATTACTATGAAGGCGCAAAACTATTCTCCATAGACTACTTTGGCGATGTAACTGAAGAGAGATATACTGCAACTGGCTCTGGCTCCCCTATAGCTATAGGTGTTATAGAATCTGGATACAGACCAGAGATGTCTATAGATGATGCAGTTTCCCTTGTTGTAAAAGCTGTTGCAACAGCTTCTATGAGAGATGTCTTTAGCGGAGGTATAGGAGTAGATGTAGTTGTTATTGGAAAGGATTTCTATAGAGAGATGACATTTCAAGGAGAAGAGATTAGGAAGATTATTGGTAGAGCTTCACAATGAGTTTTAACATAGATTTAAACTATATAAGAAACGTCATATTTAAACTAATACCTCCAACAGCACAGCTAACAAGACTAGAATTTGAAGGACCTGAAATAGCTATCTATGTAAAGAATCCTGCATTCCTATTAGAACAGACAGGTATAATTTCACAGATTGCTAAGACTATTAAGAAGCGTATAGTTATAAGGACAGATCCATCTATTAGGAAGAGACGTGAAGAGGTTATAGAGTATATAAAGAGTATAGCTCCACCAGATACAGGTATAGAGGGTATAGAATTTGATGATGTTCTAGGAGAAGTTGTTATAAAGGCTAAGAATCCCCATATAATTGAGGAGAAATCTAACCAGATATTAGTATATACCGGGTGGAGACCGAGAATAGTTAGAGCTCCTCCAATGAGGTCAAAGGTATTTGAAGAGGTTATGCATGGATATTTATCACAGAGTGAATATAGATTAAACTTTCTTAGGGAGCTTGGAGAAACTATACATAGAGATGTTCTCCTAGCAAAGAATGGTAGTAACTATGTTAGAGTAACATTCCTTGGAGGTGCCCAAGAGGTTGGTAGATCAGCAATACTTGTTGAAACTGCAGAGAGTAGAGTATTGCTAGACTTTGGTCTAAATCCTGGGAGAAGCTTATCACCAAATGCATTTCCAAGAATTGACTTACTAAATATAGAGCCTGATGATATAGATGCTGTAATTGTAACACATGCACATTTAGATCACTGTGGACTTGTGCCATATCTATTTAAATATGGGTTTAGAGGTGCTGTATATACAACAGATGCTACAAGAGATCTAATGGTATTACTGCTAAAAGACTATCTAGAGATTAGTGAGAGAGAGGGTACAGAGCCACCATTTACATTAAGAGATGTCGAGCAAATGCTTCTACACACAATAACACTGAAATACGATGTTGTAACAGATATAGCTCCAGATATAAGGCTTACCCTATATAATGCTGGTCATATACTAGGATCTGCAATAGCACATCTACACATAGGAAATGGCTTTCACAACATTGTATATACAGGTGATTTTAAGTTTGGTAGAACAAGACTTCTAGATAGAGCTAACTATGAGTTTCCAAGAGTTGATACAATAATTATGGAGAGTACCTATGGAGCTACAGAACAACCTGCAAGAGATAGAGCAGAGGATGAGCTTATAAGAATAGTTAAGGAGACCTATGATAGAGGTGGAAAGGTATTAATACCTAGTCTAAGTGTTGGTAGAGCTCAGGAGGTTATGCTTATACTTGCAGATGCTATGAAGCAGAATAAACTACCAAAAATACCTGTATATATAGAGGGTATGATACACGAGGTTACAGCTATACATACAGCTTATCCAGATCTACTATCTAAGGAACTTGGACAGAGATTAAAATCTGGTGAGAATCCTTTTGACTATGAAACATTTATAAGACTTGAAGGTAGAGAGCCTAGAACAGAGATTGTTGAGAGTTCTGAACCAGCAATAATAATAGCTACATCAGGAATGCTAACAGGTGGACCAGCTGTAGAATACTTTAAGCTTATGGCCTCTAACCCCAATCACAGCCTGGTATTTGTAAGCTACCAGGTTGAGGGAACTCTTGGTAGAAGGATAAGAGATGGTGCTAGAGAGGTTGCATTTGTTAATGAGAGGGGCAAGGTAGAGGTTATAAGGATAAAGATGCAGGTATACTCAATAGAGGGATTCTCAGGACATTCAGATAGACCACAACTACTAGAGTATTTAAGGCATATAGAGCCAAAGCCATCAACAGCAATACTTGTACATGGGGAGAAGAATGCTGTTATGAATTTAGCTAATGAGATTAGTAGATCTAGGAAGAGATTAGGAGATATAAATGTATTAACTCCAAAGATTCTAGAGTCCTATACACTTGCATACAATATATAGAGCTATGTTTTTAAACACCAATAGCTACATATTCTATTCTTTATATTTGTAGATGAATAATTCTCAACCCTTCTATCCATTCTATAAATCTCTACATCTAGCCCCTCCCTAGATAAAACCTCTTTAAGATCTCTATCCCTAAGCTGATCATATCCAAGTGCAATAACACTAGGTTTAACTTCATGGATAGAGCTATATATATCATCTCTAGAACCTAGCAAAGCCTTATATACAAATCTTATAGCACTAACAATAGCAAGTCTCTCATCCTCTCTAAACACAGGTTTAACACCTTTAAATCTCTCATAATTATCATCTCTAGAAACAACAACATATAGCTTATCACCAAGTGTTGAAGCCCATCTAAGAAACTCTATATGCCCAGGATGAAGAATATCAAAAGACCCTGCAGCAAAAACTATTCTCTCCCTAGGCTTGACCCAGCTCCACTCTATCAATCCAAGATTCCTTAAAGCATCTAGCAACCCCTCAGCATAAGAAATAGTTACAAGTCCTGTTACACAATCACCCTTCTCATAATAGTATCTAGAATCCTTATAATATAGCATAGCTAGATCAACAATATTAGAACAGCTACTATCTACAATCCTCAACGTCTTAATACTCTCACTAAACATTGAAAGATATTTATATAGTCTCTCACATATATCTCCAGACATAGCAATCACATAACGAAAGCTCTAATCATCTAGAGTTAATAAAAGTTGCACCAAATATCAGTTAATAATCATTATAGATAAGCCGCGGCCGGGATTTGAACCCGGGACCTCCGCCTTACCAGGGCGGCGCTCCACCAGGCTGAGCTACCGCGGCTAAAATATCTAATCGATGTTTTGGTATATAAGTGGTTTTGAGAGCATCTCATCTATCTGAATATATAGCTAGCTATATTGAGAAGTTCTTTCTCGTTAATACTATGTATATATAATACTCTATCTATATTCTCAAGACACTCCCTTTCTATTGGATGTAGAACTCTTGCAGGTATTATAATTGTATAGGGATAAAATCTATATTCATCTGGACTCCTCCTAAGAATACTCTCTACAGACTCTATATATATCCTACCACTACTGCTCATTAACGCCTCTAGAACTATGATTTTATCATCCTTACCAAGAATCTCCTCTCCTCTCATCCTCTGTATCTCTAATAATATCTCTATAGCCTCTCTAGGATTCATATAATAGTTATTCTCTACATCTATCTCAAGAAGCATTAGAGTATGTAGATTTAATTCTCTATTTAGCTTTAGAACATCAAATGGGTATTCATATACAATACCATTCTTTGGTCTTACCACCGTGACTATCTTCCCAAATCTATAGATCTGTAGACAGCTCATCGATATACCAACATTTACTATAGATGATGATGGAGAGATCTCTACAGCTATACCCATCCTCAGAGCCTCTGATAGTATTGCCGAATGTGTTGTTGCAATAAATGGATCTCCAGGAGTAGCTATACATATATCATAATCCCTCGACTCAGATAGTATCCTCCGTATAGCACTTCCCTCAAGATCATCTCTCCTTGCCACAACAACACTCTTTCCACTCTTCACCAAAATATCTACTAATAAATCAATATTTGGAAACCATATACTTGTATATGAATCTATAAAAATCTTCTGACATTCAAACAACTTCTTTAGATTTCCAATAGGAATATTATCTATAGATAGCCCTAGACCTATAAACCTCAACATAATATCTACAACCAAGTCTAAGTTTTAAGGTTGAAGTCTCTAGCTAGGGTTCGGGTCTGAACATCACTCTTAATCACTTTTAGATACTTCTAATTACTTTCTTCATCCCCTCATCCATATTCCCCCACTCCCTCGGGCTTCATCGTTCACAGCAGGGGCTCTTAGGGGCGACCCAGGCACCCCCGCATATCCTTTCCTTATTTTGATTTATTCTCTATATTTCTGCGATACTCCCTTAGGGATCCACCCAGCTTTAGGTGGATAAACCCCCTCATCGGTTCTAAGAATAGATATTTGTTTACACAGAATATAAGCTTTGTGAGTAACAGAAAGTAATTGAGAGTATCAAGAAATTATATAGTATGTGCTACGACTATATCCCTGTATCTAGATCTAAATATTTTCTTATGCTATGAAACTTATTGCTCATAACATAGATTCTTCTTACATGGAATCTCCTTGGCAATATCTTTATAACACTATTATCAGCTTCTATTATCGGTATAGAAACTTTATTATCTATTATAACCCTAGGAACTACATATGGATCTTCATCAAGAATCTTTATATCATCTACAAATAATATTATTTGATGTGGTTCTAGAAGCTCCTTAGCCTTATTAACAATACTATTAAGAATACTTACATCTCTATCATTATCTACATCAAGTGGAACATTGCTAAATTTAGATCTTTCTACCAATACCTTATACCCCTTTCTAAAGAAGAATGCCTCTATCAGCTCCTTTAAATCCTTAGGAGCATTTCTATCCCTATAAACTCTTACCATAGTACCTATAATAAAATCGTCATTCCATAAAGCTATCTCATTAGTTCTTATAGCTTTTACAATATCTTCTCTCGATTTAAATAGCAGAGGATCGTCATAGTATTTACATAGAAGTTCATATATCTTTCTAAGCATTAGCTCATATCCAACAAGAGTTTTATGATAATACACAGCTTTATACATATGCATTCTAGCCATATAGAAGTTTTCTAGAGCGTCTACACCCTTATCAAGTATAGCTAGATTTCCATCCCCATCAACTACTAGTGTAGCTATTATTCTATGAAGATCTATAGAACCATATGTTACACCTGTATGTAAAGCATCTCTTATGAGATAATCCATTCTATCTACATCTAGATCACTAGAGAGAAGCTGATTATATAGAGGCTCCCTATATCTACCCTCCAATATAGCTATAATCCTATTGGGGTCATATCCATAGAAAGATAGTATCTCCCTTATATCCCTATTCTCACTAATTATAACCCTAGATATCTCCTCATGACCAAGAGAAAATGTATTCTTATAGAAAGGCTCTATAGCATGACTAAAAGGAGTATGTCCAATATCATGTAGTAGAGCTGCTAATCTAAGAAGCTGAATATCGTCAGAATCATAGATATATCCCTGCTCCATAAGCCTTGTAGCTACAAGACCCATTATATACATAGTACCTAGACTATGGCTAAAACGTGTATGTGTAGCTCCAGGATATACATACCAAGCAGTAGCTAATTGCTTTATATATCTAAGCCTTTGAAAAATTGGTGAATCAATAATTTTAAGTTCTATCTCTGTAAGATCTATATAGCCATGAACCTCATCAAATACTCTCTTTACAACTCCACGCAACTTTCTATTCTCTTTCTCACTAGCTCTAAACAAAGATTAGCACCATAGCTCTCTATAATCTCTATATAGCTACCCTATTGCTACAGAGAATAATACCTTTATACACAAATACCATTACCCTTTAGAAAATGTAAAACCCTTTCAACTATATCTCTAGAAACATTTCTCTTTCTATTAATAAGCTCATTAGCAGGGTCATCAACCTTTGGATAAATATCTGTACAGATCATAATAAGACTTGCAACAATTTCAAGTAGCTGAATATCGAGATAACCTATAGCTTCTCTAAGCATAGATATAAAATGTTCAACTCTATTAACAATCTGAAGATCATGCTCAACAAGCTCAATATCCCCATTAGAGATAAGCCTAGCAATAGTATAATAATGATTTTGTAGAGATCTAGAATAGGGGCCCATAGTAAGCCACTCAAATCTTAAACCAAGATCTTCACCACCTATCTTCTGCAATAAATATCCAATTTTCTGAACAGCTACTCTATACATAAGATCACTGGGCTCAACACCATTAACAATATTAATATCCCTTAAAATCTTTGCAATCATCATAACAACTCTCTTTACATTATCAGCCATTAACATCTACCCATTCAACAAAACTATATTGCTTAGTAAATATATTAGCAGTGAGACACCACACCAAAAATACTAATATACAGGAACGATAACTAGAGCAAATAAGATAGTGATTATTTATCTACGAAAATGTTTTGGTATAAGAGAAATAAAGTTTTTAGGCTTTAGATAAAGATTAGAAGTAATGTGTGGGCCGGTAGCTCAGCTGGAAGAGCGCTCGGTTTGCACCCGAGAGGTCCCGGGTTCAAATCCCGGCCGGTCCACCATAACAAATCATATACCCTCTTCATATCTCTATTGAAGCTTATTTATTCTAATAATCCCAGTTCTTAATTCTTAGGGAACTATATGTTATCTATAGAAGAGTTAAGAATTAGAGCATCTCTAAAGGCATTAGATTATCTTGTATCACTATGTAGAGATGGCTGTATCCTAGGCTTGGGTACAGGTTCAACAGTTAGATTTTTCATTAATACTCTTCTCGATAAGGGGTATAGCTATATTCTTAAGAAATCTATAGTAATAGTATCGAGCATTGATACTGCTCTCTATCTCTTGAATATGGGGATAGAAAATATAGAGTCGGGACTCCCTAGAGATTCTATTGATCTATATATTGATAGTGCTGATGAGGTAGACTATAGAAGGTATATGATAAAGGGTGGTGGAGGTGCAATGCTAAGAGAAAAGATATTGACAATGCTCTCACATAGAAAGATATTTATAGTCGATGAAAATAAGCTATCGCCTACCATAGGCACAAAGAAACCTGTACCCATAGAGATAGAGCCATTCTCCTATCCATTAATTAAAAAATATCTTAATGATAAGGGGTATAAATATGAAATTAGATATGCGAAGAATAGATATGGACCAGAACTTACAGACAATGGAAACATGATAATAGATGTATATACAGGTCCTCTAAACAATCCTAGAGATTTCATAACAGAGATAGAGCTCATACCAGGTGTAGTGACTACAGGTATATTTGAACCCCTAAACAACTCCATAATTATAGTAGGAAAACAGAATACAATAGAGGTTATATAGTTAGAGCTATCAGCCAAAGGGGTCTCGACATCTATCTTCAAGGCCTGCGTAACTCATCATCAATATAGCAATATAATACACAACTTATATATCTTAGCTATATCTATAAAGCTATCCATTTCCCTACCTACGCCATAATGATTATGAACTATGCATTCCGCTATAGATATTATTACTAATAGTGTTCCCACCATAGCAATAACCATGATAATCAGTATAGCTTCCATCGTAGGAAAATATATGGTATTATAAAGGCTATGCATTAGTATAGCAAATGCCGTGGCGATATAATCTATAGGATATATGAACACTATAATTACAAAGATTATCAGGGGCCATATTATCTATACCCCACTACCCATAGATTAGCCAAGGCATTAGAAATAGGATTGATGGGCCCGCGGGGATTTGAACCCCGGACCTCCGCCTTGTGAGGGCGGCGTCCTACCAGACTAGACGACGGGCCCACTAGATATTGTTGTAGATCTGGTATAAAATTTCTACTAATATCATTGTTCTATTTCTCCAAATCCTTATATATGAATCTGTGTATCAGATCTAATATCTTATCACTGCTATCTATATTAAAGAGTTCTTTTTGGATTTTATCTAGTTCTTCATCTGAATCTGCTTGAGAATATCTCTCTAGTCTATACCTATTTAATTCTAAGAATTGGGGGCCCCATTTAAATTCATTTAATATAGCATTGGCCTCCTCTATAAAACCTGTAATAAATAGGGATGCAGCTATAGCTTCAGCTGTACTTAATTTAAATGGCTTTCCATAGTTAATAGGATTTGCAGCTATTAGTATTGGTAAAACTCTATTTTTTGTATGCATAGATAATGCTTTTCTTAATAGATAGAGACTCTGTTTCCAAGAAATATCTATTGCCACTATACCACAGCTCTCAATATAAATTCTATCACTTCTCTTTAGATAGCTACTTGCAATTGGATTCAATAGTATGCTACAATGCGGAATTTCTGAAAGCCTCCTAATCTCTTTAGCTATACCACTTCTAACAAGCCTCTCACCTGTACATTTATCCGGATCATCCTCCCTTCCAATCAATATCATTATTTTGACCATATAACTTCCTACTATCCCTATATCTTATAACTTTAATTAACCTTCATGATGATGATCCAATAAATTTTAATAGAATGCATCTTAGAAAAATGATAGCTACTACTATGTTGTAAATCTTAGAGCAGATAAACTTTTATACACTGCTCATGTAGCTATCTATGTGGTATATAGATATGCCAGAAGCATTAGTCCTAATAAATACTGATGTTGGTGCAGAAGAAGAAGTATTGGCGCAAGTAAAGAATATCCCAGGTGTAAAAGAGGTTCATATAGTATATGGAGTCTATGATCTCTATGCAAAGATTGAGGCTGAAAGTGTTGAAAAGCTTAAAGATATTATATCATCGAAGATAAGGAAGATACCCAAGGTTAAATCTACAATTACAATGGTTATAGTATCATCTACATCAAAATAGCTATATAGGATACAAAGTATTTATTATGTATGAAAATTTCTGTATTTATCACATAGGGCTAGACGATTTTGATTTATTAAGCTATGGATGTACAACTCATGTAGCTACATATTTACTTCATTCATTAGCAAAAAGATTTAGCTCTATAGTATTTATTGATTATCCAAATCTAGTAAGACTAAACCCATCTATACCTTGGAAGACTAGAGGAAATGGAGCTATAGCGATTAGAATAGCAATGGAGTGTACTGATCTGAACAATCTTCTAGAGGCTGCTGAAGATATTATAGATGAATATTATGAAAAATATGGTGTTAGAACTAAGGATGTTGTATCAAGTGATAGAGAGCCTGGACTAGTTGTAGTAAGAAACGGTATTGTAAATGATATGGGATCTTTATACATAACTGCATTAACTGATGTACTCTTACCCGAGATTGTTAAAAAGAAGATTGATAAATATGGAAGGGAGAATATTGTGGTAAGCAAAAGATATTGTGGTAGAGGAATCGTTGGTGCTGCTGCTTCAGTGGGGTGGATTGCTATAGATTCTGATTACACATATGAGCTTTTAGTTTATAGATCAGAAAAGTTCTATTCATTAGATAGATGTGTAAATGAAGAATCTGTTAAATATTTTGATAGCATTACTAAGGATAGAACTTTTAATAATATTGACGTTGATTCTAATAGAATATTGATTACATCTCATGGAAGAGATCCTATACTCTATGGCGTTCGTGGAGAAGATCCAGAGGTATTACTAAAAGCATTAGATATTATCAGGGTATGTGAACCTATTTCTTCATGGACTATCTTTAGAACGAACCAAGCAACTGATGCCCATGCAATCGATAGAAGTGTAAGTAGCTTGAGGGTCTATAGAACAGGAAAAATAAGAGTGACCATATCTTCAAAGCCGTCCATAGGAATGGGGGGAACCGTTATTATCAATGGTTTTGATGCTACAGGTAGTATTACTCTCGCATTTTTTAGACCATCATATCTAAATAGATATGCATCCATGTTAATACCTGGAGATGTTATTGAGGCTAATGGACATGTAAAGCCATGGAACATAGGTCCTGTTTTTCACGTGGAGAAGTTTTCGGTATTAAAACTAGCTCCCTTATACAGATGTAAAGCCCCTCGATGTCCATACTGTAGAAAGAGATTAACAAAGATGGGACGAGGTAAGGGATATAAATGTGATAAATGTGGATATAGTGTAATAAATCCAGATCTTGAGTGTGAATATATAGAGAGAAAAATTAGATTAGGGCTTTATATACCTCCGCCAAGAGCATTAAAACACCTTATAAAACCTATTGAGAGGTATGGAAAGGAAAAGTACCGTCATAGGTATCCTATTGAGTTAAAACTTAGCCAAATAACAAAGATTTTAGAAACCTCTATTTAAGAATACAATATAATTAAACTGATTTGATATCCTAGTATATAACCAACTACAATCTTTAAGCACCATTAGAAGACATATAACGTATATATGATGTATCAGCATTTGTAACCCTCTTTGATATGCGTACATATGTTTTGACCCCTTTAGTTCCTTTGGATCCCACTTTTTGGCCACAAATACATATGTGCAATAGGTACAGGTTAGATCCTATCCAGTTTATATTATCTCATAAATGATATGACATGACCCATGTTCTGATAGACCCCTATATTTCATATGCAGCATTATATCTGGAGATCTAGATATATTGCAAAATGTGGTATTGTCTTTATACAAACCATTAATATAAATTTAGTTTCACAATCTGAGATCTAGATATAAGATATGGCTTCATATGAAATTTTGGGGTAGATCTGTATTCACAGTCTAAAACTCCAACAATAGATTGTTATGCTACTGCGTATTACCAACCCCTTTGGTTCCTGTGGACAGAGAGATTGAAACATCATATATAGATTGCTTGATTAATGCTGAGAGAAGTTGTGGTCTGGCCCGCAATAACCCGTCTTCTGTATTAATCGCATTTGGCTAAGCGGCTCCCACCCCTTGTACGAAAACTCATCGGGGATCGGAGCCTTGCTCCCCGAAGGCTGGCCGTTTCACTGCTCCCATAAGCCTCATCATCAGGTTACCTGCTCCCCAGTTGCCTGAGGAGCCTCTCTGAATCATCTTCATCGGCCTATGGACATGTCGTTTCTGTGCCAGTGCCCGGGGTATTACCCCGGCCCCTTGCGGGGCTTCGGCTTCGTACGGAGGACGGTGTTTCCTCACACTATGGGTGCGTAGCGATTTGCGGGCCAGACCACAGGTTTTATATCTCTATAAGAAGCTAAATATTTTTGATATACATAAAATATTCTATGGTTTTGGAACAAATATTTTAAGGAGAATTACTATTACAGATGTGGCTATAGCTATCGATATGATTAGATAAGGATTTAGTTTAACCTGTTCCTCCACCTCCTCATAAAATCTTACTAGTCCTACATAACTCGATAATCCAGGACCTGTTCTCTTTTTTCTACTTGACATAAAATGATACCTGTAGGATACTATTTTCGAGAAGGTTATTAAGTCTTTATTAGTTAGTAAGAAATAGGGTTAGGATTACGAGTGCAACGGATTTATGTAGAGATGAAATAGTCAATAGATATAGTAGTTATACAAAGTTAGTAGAAGCGCTAAACTCTATGAGGTTTATAGAGCTTATAGATAGTGATAGTGGAATGAAATTCTATGTATATAGAGGAGTGGATCATGACTACATTGTTTCACCATGTAGAATGTGTACATGTAAAGACTTTATAGTTAATTTTATAGGGCGGAAGAGAGAATATCCGTGTTACCATGTAGTAGGATTTTTTATAGCTATAAAAGAGAATAAGATATATAGACTATATACCACATCAGATAGAATTATATCTGTAATAACAGAGATATCATATCAAGGCTATTCACAAACACTTCGAAAGTTATTTAAGAAGAGCTCATAAGAGGAGATAAAGGATAGAGTAATATTCACAGAGCGAATTTGGTGTATAGTATGAGATTTCGAGGTAAGGTGTATACATATATAAAGAGGGAGATAGAGGACGGAGGTAAACTTCACTTCTCATTAGTCGATCCAGAGAAAGTTCTAAATCTTGAGGATCTTAGAAAGACTCTAAGAGCTCTTGTTGAAGCAGGGACAAATGCTATATTAATTGGTGGAAGTTTAAATGTATTTAATGAAGACGTTGAAAAAATTGTTGATATAGTTGAAGAGCTGGAGGTACCATCAATACTATTCCCAGGGAGTATAGCTGGTATAGCTAAGAATGCTGATGCAATAATGATGCTATCTCTATTAAATTCTGATGATGTATATTTCATAGTGGGTGCACAAGCATATGCAGCACCAATAATAAAGAGACTTGGTCTTGAGGTACTGCCTACAGGTTATATAGTTGTTGGAGAGGCCCATACATCTGTAAGTATAATGGGTAGAGCTAGAATGATACCATTTGATAAACCTGAGATCTGTGCAGCATACGCTCTTGCAGGAAAGTATATGGGAATGAGATTCATATATCTTGAAGCAGGTTCTGGAGCTCCAAAACCTGTACCACCAGAGTTTGTCAGGGTTGTTAAAAAGGCTATAGAGGATACAATACTTATAGTTGGTGGAGGTATAAGATCTAGTGAAGTTGCTTTAGAGATAGCTAATGCTGGAGCAGATATTATAGTTACAGGTACCATTATTGAGAAAGATTTAGAGAGAGCTATAAAGATAATATCATCTTTAAGGAGAAAGTAGATTATAGTGCTACAGAGATAAAATCTTCATAATATTTTCTCTAAATGGAGGTTCTATAATACCTTTCTCTGTTATTATAGAGGTAACGAGCTCTGGTGGAGTTACATCAAATGCTGGATTTAGTACATCTACATCTGGCATAGTTATGAGCATCTTATTCATTATATATCTAACCTCATTAGCATTTCTCTCCTCTATCACAATATCATTTATAGATGATACAGGATCTATAGTTGATGTAGGAGCTGCTACATAGAAAGGCACTCCATGTCTTTTAGCTATAATGGCTATAGAATAGGTACCTATCTTATTTATAACAAATCCATCGAGAAGAATCCTATCAGCGCCAACAATAACCTTATTGACAAGTCCTTTATACATAATATATCCAACCATATTATCCGTCACCAATGTTACAGGTATACCCTCCTTCTTAAGCTCCCATACTGTAAGTCTAGCTCCTTGTAGTACAGGTCTAGTCTCAGTTGCTATAACCTTAATCTTTTTCCCATTATACCATGCAGCTCTTATCACCCCTAATGCTGTGCCAAATGCTGCTGTTGCTAATGCACCAGCATTACAATGCGTAAGAATTGTATCTCCATCATCTATAAGCTTCTCACCTATCTCACCAATCTTTATATTGGTCTCAATATCTTCATGATAGATACTAAGTGCTTCATCCACTATAGCCTTTCTCAAGGCTTCTACACTAGAGTAATTCCTTGATAAAACATTTGAGATTCTATTGAGAGCCCAAAAGAGATTAAACGCTGTTGGCCTAGTTCTTCGAAGTCTCTCTATCGCTTTAGAGATAATGTCTTTTAGCTCATCAACACTATTAATATTACTAAATTTCAGTGCTGTTGCTGCAATAGCTAAAGCTGCAGCAACACCTATAGCGGGAGCTCCTCTAATCTCCATAGACTCTATGGCTCTAGCTATCCTTTCATGGTCTTGACTTTCTTCATATAGTTCTTCATATGGCAAAAGATTTGTATTGATCCACCTAACCTTTCCATCAACCCATTCAACAGCTCTTACAATGAGAGGATATTTAGACATTATCTGCACCTAGAAAAGAGTTGTGTTATACATAAATAAGCTTTGTTGTATAAAATTGAAATTATATGAGGATCCAATAATGGTTAAAGTTATAATTAGATATAGGAATGGAAAACTATATTTAGAGAAGGCATCTACGGACATCAAAAATAGATTTGGTTTATCTGAAGCAGGAGATGTAGATCCTATAATAGCGTTATATTTAGCCTATAGCTCAAATGCAAAAATAATTGATAGCGAAAATAAAGAACTAGATCTAGATGCAATTATAAGGATATGTGAAGAAAACAATAGAGCTTTAGAAACTTTTTTCGTATTTCTAGATCTTGTAAAACGGGGTAAAAAGGTTAGACCAGGTATTCAGGGGAATGAGATTGTGATAGAGGATGAGAAGATTAGAATCTATGCTATCGATGAGAGTAGCAGAATAAGTGTAAAAGATTTGTATACACTTGTTGATAGATCTATTAAGCAAGGGTATAGAGTCATTATAGCACTTGTAGATCTCTATGGCGATGTCACATATTATGAAGTTAACAAGATGGATTTTCAAAAGATAGAAAAGAAAAGTGAGATCATATGAAGGAACTTATCGAGCCATTAAGAGGATTTAGGGACTATATACCTCCAGATAGCGATATAATTACATGGATATGTGATAGCTTTAAGATTATCGTTAAGAGATTTGGCTATAAGGAGATTAAGACACCCACATTAGAGAATTTCAAGCTGTTTGCCCTTAAATCTGGTGAAGAGATTAGAGAATCTATGTTTGTATTCAAGGATAAGGCAGAAAGGGAAGTAGCTTTAAGGCCTGAGGTTACACCGAGTGTTATTAGGGTATATCTAAGAGAACTGAGAAATATCCCTAAGCCATTAAGATTGTTCTACATAGCTAATGTATTTAGATACGATGAACCACAGTTTGGAAGATATAGAGAGTTTACGCAAGCTGGGGTAGAAATTCTTGGAGCTGATGGACTTAACTATGATGTTGAGCTTATAGAGATACTTGAGGAATTCTATGATTCTATAGGTATTAAAGAAAGGATGTATAAGGTTAATAATGTAGCTATATTTAGAGAGCTTGCAAAAAGGGCAAGACTTAATGAAGATGAGATAGAGAGGATGTTTCATTTTCTAGATAAGGGAAGGTTTAACGATGTTATAAATATATTTAAGGAGAAAGGAGCTGTGAAAGAGGCACAGGTTATAGAGTATCTATATAGAGAGAGACAAAGAGATATCACAGCTATTATCAATATGCTAGAGGGATACAATGAATACAAAGAGATTCAAAAACATGTAGAAACATTGATGAGGTATATAGATATGGGTAAAGCAATAGGAGCTAAAATATATGTAGATCCTGCTTTTGCCCGTGGAATAGCATACTATACAGGGATAATATTTGAGGTTATGGTTCCAAATATGTCTATAAGTATAGCTGGTGGTGGTAGATATGACAATCTAACAACAGTATATGGTGGAGAAGAACTTAGTTCTACAGGTTTTGCTATAGGTGTTGAAAGAACATTTCTAGCTCTTAGAAATAATATAGAGATAGATCTTGGCTATCCAAAAACATTAGTACTACTTTTATCGAATGATATAGAGGGTTTTACTAAGATGTATAACGTTGTTAAGATGTTGAGAAGGCAGGGAATTTCAATACAATTTGAAGTCTTAGAATCTGCACAGAGATTGAGTAGATGGCTAGAATATGCGTCTAAGCAAGGATTTAATTATGTTATTATAGTTGGTAGAAAAGAGATGGAGAAAAATGTAGTAGTTATAAGGGATATGAAGAAATGGACTCAGGAGGAAGTACCCTTAGATATGTTAAGAGAATTCCTGGTGAAAAAATGATGGAGAGCGTAAAGGATGTAAAACTCTATAGGGGTATGGACATAGAGAAGCTTATAGAGATCTATAAGGATATCCATGGCTTTATGGCATCCCATCTATATGAAGCTATTGAGATAGTGAGAGAGATAAAAAAATCTTGTGATGTGAGAATAATTTCATTTACAGGTAATATAGTCTCTACAGGTGTTAGAGGTATTATAGCTCAGTTACTCAAGGAAAAGATATTCAATGTTGTTATAACGACATGCGGCACTCTTGATCATGATATTGCTAGAAGTTATGGAGGTAGATATCTGAAGGGATTTTTCGATGCTAATGATATTGAACTTCATAGGGAGGGTATTCATAGGCTTGGAAATATATTTATTCCTATAGATAGTTATGGACCTATAATAGAGAGTGTTGTTAGGAAGGTTCTCCAAGAGCTCTTGGATACTTATGGAAAGGATATATCGTGGGGTATTAGAGAGATAATATCTGAAATTGGCAAAAGAATAGATGATGAAAACTCTATACTTAGATCCGCATATATGTCTAATATACCAATATATGTTCCAGGGTTTCTAGATGGAGCTTTTGGTACAGCATTGTATATGTTTACACAGTTCAATCCTATAAAGATAGATGTATTCAAGGATCAGAAAGAACTTTCAGATATAGTATTTGGAGCTAAGTGTATAGGTGCTTTAATTCTTGGTGGAGGAATAAGTAAGCATCATACGCTTTGGTGGGCGCAATTTCATGGGGGGTTAGACTATGCTGTATATGTTACAACAGCTACAGAGTGGGATGGATCACTAAGTGGTGCAAGACCTAGAGAGGCTATTAGTTGGGGTAAGATTAAGGAGGTAGCTAGGAATGTTGTTGTATATGCTGATGTAACACTTGTTTTACCGCTAATAGCATATGCAGCTCTATATATGTAGATACATTTTCAATTCTTACTATATAGATATTTAATCATCTTGCTTATTAATTCGCCCAAAGATATTAGTATTATAGTAGTGAGTAGGGAATGAGTGCAACGGCTGAGAAGTTCAGGAGTATTAGTCCGGCAGAGTTTTTCTATAGAAATAAGGAGATAGCTGGATTTGCAAATCCTGCAAGAGCTCTATACCAAGCTGTAAGAGAGCTTGTGGAGAATGCATTAGATGCTACAGATGCTCATGGAATACTGCCAAATATTGAGGTAAGTATTGAGAGGGATTCAGTAAAGCAGTATGTATATAGAATATCTGTAAAAGATAATGGCATAGGTATACCTGAGAAATATATTCCTGAGGCATTTGGAAAAGTATTATTCAGTTCTAAGTATGTACTTAGACAAACTAGAGGATTATTTGGTCTAGGAGCAAAGATGGTTATATTGTATGGCCAGATGACTGTGGGTGAACCAGCGGAGATAATTTCTGCCGCAATAAACTCTAGGAGGATATACTCATATAGAATAATGATAGATGTTAGAGAAAATAAACCTATAATAGTTTCAAAAGGTGTATGGCCTAATAATACGGGATGGCATGGCACTATGGTTAAGGTTGCTATTGAGGGAGATTGGAGTAGGGCTAAGCAAAAGATCTTAGACTATATAAAGAGAACAGCAATCGTAACTCCATATGCTAATATAGTGTTTAAAACACCTGATGGTGAAATATATACATATTTAAGGGTTACAGAAACTATACCACCTCCACCAAGAGAAACAAAACCTCATCCTCATGGAGTTGATCTAGAACTCATAAAGACCATGATAAGCGAAACAAAAGCTCAAAGACTTATAGACTTTATATCTGAGGAGTTTCAAGGCGTTGGAAATGTCATTGCAGAAAGATTTTTAACAAAATATGGTTTTGATCCATCTAAGGATCCAAAGACACTTTCTAAAGAGGAGCTCGAGCTCTTGGTAAAGGCTTTAAAAGAGTTCAACGAATTTAGAAAGCCTAGAGCAGATCACTTATCTCCGATAGGTGCAGAGCTCATAAAGATAGGCTTGAATAGCATTCTAAAGCCGGAGTTTGTTGATGCAGTTACAAGAAAACCTGTAGTATATGAAGGACATTCAATAATTGTTGAGGTAGGTATAGCATATGGTGGTTCTATACAGCCTAGCGAAGAGGTGGTACTTCTTAGATATGCTAATAAGATTCCTCTTCTATATGACGAGAAAAGCGATGTTGCTTGGAAAGTAGTTTCAGAGAATATAGATTGGAGTTATTATGGTATAGTATTTCCTGCACCACTAGCTATATTGGTGCATATTTGTGGAACAAAAATACCCTATAAAGGTGTTGGTAAGGAGAGTATTGCTGAGGTTCCTGTGATAGAGAAGGAGATTGAGGAAGGTGTTAGACAGGTTGCAAGATCATTAAAGCTATATTTAGCTAGGAAACAAAAGGAGGAGGAGATGATGAGAAAGGCAGTAACAATAATTAAATATGTACCAGAGGTAGCAAGAAATCTAGCAGTATTATCTAAGGCTAACCCTGTAAGAATTGATGAGAAAGAATTAGAGATGAAAATATTTGAATTGGTTAAGCATAAGTATGGTGAATATCTCAACAACATATCTTCTCCATATGATATTGTAATAGGAATTGAATAGGTGATATAGATGAGTGAAATAGAGAAAAAGCTAATGTCGTCAGTGGATATAAGGGCAAGGCAAATAGCTGCAAATAAGCTTAGGGAATCTTTTGAAAAGATTATTGAAGCTATAATGAAAGGAGAAGAACCTGTACTGGTAATACCTAAGAGAACATTATCAAATACTATATATGATAGGGAGAGGGGTCTACTACTTTTAGGATCTGGCACATTTGAGAGAAGCTTCCTTGATGTTAAGGAAGCAAGAAAGTTTATGCAAACAATATTAATGGCTAGGATAATATATGAGGCTTTAGTAAACAATGAGTATCCAACGATAAGAGATCTATACTATAGAGGTAAGCATAGTATAAGGTATAGAGATCATAGAAATAATATTGTCGAGGAGAATACATGGGATGAACAGAAGGAGAGTGATGCTGTTCTCAGGGATATAGAGGTTTATGTAAATCTTCTTAGAGAAGAGATGCTTATATTGAGTAAGGAGAAGGGGAAGGTTGTAGGTGATATGAGGATAAAATCGGGTGATGATATTATCGACCTGAGTAAAATGGGGCATGGAGCCTATGCTATAGAATCTACACCAGATCTCATAGAATTCATAGATGTTAATGCAGAATTTGTATTAGTTGTAGAGAAGGATGCTGTATTTCAACAGCTTCATAGGGCAGGCTTCTGGAAGAGGTATAAGGCTATTCTTGTAACAAGTGCTGGACAACCAGATAGAGCTACGAGAAGATTTGTTAGAAGACTTAATGAGGAGTTAAAACTTCCGGTGTATATATTAACGGATGCAGATCCCTATGGATGGTATATATATAGTGTTTTTAGGATAGGATCAATAACATTATCATATGAATCCGAAAGATTGGCAACGCCAAGTGCTAAGTTTCTCGGTGTTAGTATGAGTGATATATTTGGTGATAAGACTACAGGTAAGAAGCCTTATCTTACTGAGTCGGAGAGGAAGAATTTCATAATTAAAGCGAAGAAGACTGATATAAAGAGAGCACAGGAGCTTTTAAACTATGAATGGTTTAAGACCGAGAAATGGACTAGAGAGATAAACATGTTCTTAGAGAAACAAAGCAAATTAGAGATAGAAGCTCTAACAGGAAAGGGTCTCTACTTCCTTATGGATAACTATATACCTACAAAAATAGAGACTAAAGACTTTATAGAGTAGACATAACAATGATTATTAAGAGTTATAAATGCTATACAAAACTACAGATATTGAAGCCGCCGTAGCTCAGCTTTGGGAGAGCGCCCGGCTGAAGAATATAAGAATTTAGATACCGGGAGGTCGGGGGTTCAAATCCCCCCGGCGGCATCTAATACATTAAATTAAATAGTTAAAGAAAATATTGGAGCCGGGGTGGCCGAGAGGTCTAAGGCGGCGGGCTGCAGTGGTTTCCGGCTAATATCCGCTCGTTGAGACCCGTTAATTCCCGGGTTCGAATCCCGGCCCCGGCTCTAAGTTTCTAATAACCATTAGAACTTATTAGGCGGAATTATAATGCTCTTATACTGGGCCCGTCGTCTAGTCTGGTAGGACGCCGCCCTTACGAGGCGGAGGTCCGGGGTTCAAATCCCCGCGGGCCCATATATCGGCATCCTATTTTCAATTATATGGTCTATAGTTTATAGTTAATGAGATATAGATTAAGAACTTTATATAGATGTATTTTAAAGATGTTAGAGTATGGTACTGTGTTTAAGGATCATTAACATAATTTTATGAGGTTCTACAATTAGTTGAAGGCATGGAACTAATTATGAGAAATTTGCAAGGATATTCTGTAGTATTGACCTCTATTCCAATTCTATAGTATGTTAATAGATTTTAATCTATTTCTTATATATGAAGCTTCATCACCAAATAAATTAATTGTATTGTTTAGAAGTGTTTGATCTAGTTTTAGCTCGTTTCTTTCTATAAGGTCCTTCATCATTAGTAGTTCATCGATATCTTGATTTGATCCTCTTCTCGCCTTAAGTACAGCCCAACATTCAGGAGCTATGTAGTCTATTTCTTCGTTAGCTATAGTTTTTCTACGTTTACATAGTTCTAGAGCATCATATGGTATATAGAAATCTAGGATATTTTCATATAGCTCAATAGTTATATCTATATCATTTATGTTCATGATTATGGATGGAGTTCCAAGTTCTGTTGTTCCAATACTCCATCCATTTTCATATGCTATTCTTCTAATTCTCTCTTCCTCTACTAATGGACTTAGACTTGTTACAAAAAGATCTATATCTCCCTCAAGTCTTCTTTCGTTAAGTTCTAGATATATACATGTATTTCCAATTATTACTCCATCTATTCCAATTCTCCTAAGAAGTTTTATTGCTTTTGCTAAGTGATCTACTGTATACGTAGATATACACCACTACTTCTTCATTGCTAAAGTCTTCTTCTTTGGCCTAAGATTCGAACTTCTACATCTTCTACATCTTGTAGCCGTTGGGGGGTTAAGAGCACCACAGTTTCTACACACTTTCTTGTCGAGCACCCTCCTTTCTACAATTTTCATTAGCTCAGGGTCTGAGACAGGCATAGCATAATACCTAACTATCTGTCTGAAGCATAGGCTTTATAAGCTAAAAAGAAATCTTAAATTTATAAGCTGAACGGCTTAGTTATATTCACGAAAGAGATACTCAGCTATTCATGGCCAGAGTGCTGAGGAGGATTATAACAATGAAGATACCCCTAGACACCATTTGTGTAAGGAGCGGAATACTATGTCCGAGGTGTAAAAGACTAGTTGATAGTGGAACATATACAACAATAGATGTTGAGATAATGAAGGTTCTTTTAGAGCTAGAGGAGGATCCTAATAACAAGTTTCTAAGAGAAGCTACATATATAAAGAGCTATTCAGTAGATTCTATGGTAATAGTTTTACTTGAACTAAGTAATACAGTACCACAATCTTTTCTTATAAGAATAGCAAGGATGATTAGTGAGAAAATGGGTATGAAAATAAGAGTTGTCAGATATTCACAAGATCAGAAGAGTATGATAGCACAACTCTTTGCACCCGCGCGCATACAAGGAATTGACAGTGTTTGGCTACCTGATGGAGATGTCCAGTATATTATTAGAGTCTCTAGATACGATGCAAAATATCTACCACTAAAGATAAACGAACTTGAAACTCTACTATCAAAAATGTTTAACGAATCATATAGAATAAAGGTAATCTAGTTCTAATTATTGTCTACATCCCTTTATTAGAATTCATTATAATTCTCTAGTTTTAGTAAAATGATGTTTCCTATTTGGTTATTACATCAAGTTGAATAAGTCGTCAAATCACTCTATGATAAGATTTTATGATAGTTATATCATAATCTTAAAATTAGGTAGTATACCAATATTTTCTCTGTACAAGTTTTAAGATTGTCTAAAATATCTAGTTATATAGCTAAGCTATAAAGAAGGCGACATATTATGAGGACAAGCTATAAAACAGTTCAATGTAAGGATATAGTAAAGGATATGGTAGGAAGTAGTGTAGTGTTAGCTGGATGGGTTCACCAAATAAGGGATCTTGGAGGAAAGAAATTCATAATATTAAGAGATGGGAGTGGTTTTGTACAAATAACAATTTCAAAAGATAGTGTTAATGAGGAGGTATTGAAGATAAGTGAAGAGCTTACTTATGAATCTGTAGTTCAGGTAAAGGGGGTGGTGAAAGAAGATCCAAGAGCTCCTAGAGGTGTGGAAATAGTTCCTTCAGAAATAAGAATATTAAACTTAGCTAGTAAGCCATTGCCACTAGATGTTAGTGGTAAGGTTAGTGCTGATCTAGATACAAGACTCAGGGAAAGAGTATTGGATTTGAGGAGAAATGAGATGAGAGCTATAGTTAGAATTGCTGATACTACACTTAGGGTCATAAGAGATACATTAAGGTCTATGGGTTTTATTGAGGTATTTACACCAAAAATTATTGCTACAGCAACAGAAGGTGGAGCAAATCTATTTCCAGTAATATACTTCGGTAGAGAGGCTTTTCTTGCACAAAGTCCACAACTATACAAGGAGCTATTGGCAGCATCACTAGAAAGGGTATTTGAAATAGGACCGGCATGGAGGGCTGAAGAAAGTGATACACCATATCATCTAGCTGAATTTATTAGTGTGGATATAGAGGCTGCATTTATGGATTATGAAGATGTTATGAAAATATTAGAGAAATTAATAGAACAAATCCTAACTACATTAAGGAAGGAACATGAAGATGATCTAAAGATATTAAAACACGAGTTACCATCAATAAGCATTCCATTACCACGAATTAAGTATACAGAAGCTATAGAGATACTTCAAAACGAGGGATTCAACATTAAATTTGGTGATGATCTAGGTACTCCAGAGCTAAGAGCATTATCTCTTAAAATAGGTCATGAGCTATATTTCATTACAGAATTTCCAACAAAAATAAGGGCATTCTATACAAAACCTATGGATAGTAATCCTGAGCTTAGTGAAAGTTTTGACTTGGTATGGAGACATATAGAGCTTGCTTCAGGAAGTTCTAGAATACATAAGAAAGATATGCTCATAGAAGCTCTTAAAAGTAGAGGTCTAAATGTAGAGAATTTCCAGTACTTTATAAAGTGGTTTGACTATGGAATGCCTCCACATGCTGGATGGGGATTAGGTTTCTCTAGGTTGCTATTAATGTTAACAGGTAGAAGCAATGTGAAAGAGGTAACCTTATTCCCTAGAGATAAGAAGAGATTAACGCCATAGATATAACATTAATTTCATAGTCATTGTTATGTGTATAGTATAGGGTTACAGTGAGCTATATCTCTAAGAACTATAGTGGCATAAGAGCCAGGTGGTAGAGTAAAACTTAGCTTTATATATTCATTTGTATCACTATAGGAAATATCATATATCTTTGTTAAACTTTCTCTATAGCTACCATTTTCACATATATTTAGAGCATTAATACAAAAGAATTCTTGATCAATATCTTCTATCTCCAAAATTTCCTCTATAATTTCTCTTATCTCTGGTTTAAAATACCTTGTTCGATATCCTATGATAGGTAAATAACGATAGTCTCTATAAAGAATTTCCAATGCTTTTGAGAGATTATAATCAGAGATAAGCCTTATCCATAGTTTAGATAATAATGTGTTGAATAAATATGATTGATATGCATTGATAAAGAAAGTAATAATTTTTTTTGGGAGCCGCTTAATAGCATTAAAAGGATCTTCATATCTATATACACATATATCCTCTATATTAGGAATACTATGACCACTATGAACACGATCATTATATGTCCATACAATTCGTCTCCTTATAGTTATATCATTTTCTGTTGGAAATGGATAATTACATATTAGGTTAAAGGCTTTTTCTCAATCATTCTTAACTATCTGTTTTCCTATAAGGTGGGAAACAGGTCTTCTACTCCCAAACCGTTGATATCCAAAGAAATTAAGTAATAGATTACCATATTTCTCAATGAATTTCAGTCTTTGGTGAAAAACATCTTTATAACTATATTCAATATGTATCAATAGCTCAAACTTATTAGCACTATGTATAAGAGATATATTATCATTTATATCCCATAGCAATGCTTCTATAGATATTTCATCTATCTCTAGCTTCAAATACCTCTCTATATTTTTACATGAGTATAAGATGACAGTTTGATAAGCTATAGCATTAGAGTCTTTTAAACCGAGAATTTCACATCTACTACAGTAAAGAATTTTCTTTAGGATTTGACATAGTTTAAATGAATCAATACCTATCTTTTTAGCTATATAGATATATCTATTGTTATTATATCTTATAGTAACATTGTTATTACTTTTTTCTATAATATTCCTAACGTCTATACCGTTAACTATTTCTGAAACAATAAATCCTTTGGGTCTATCTATAGAAATATCTATAGAATTTTTGAATGGATAGGTGTATACCCACATACCTAATAATATATCGAGAAAGTTATTTGTTAAATAGTTATGTTCTTCAGATTTCTGGTTATTATTTAACATGGTTTATTCTACACTATTACATCTATAAAAGTTTTAGTGTTCCTGTAACCTTATCTATTATATTACTTGGTGCAGGACCTATTCCTAAGGCTGTAATAGTGCCTGGAGGCAATTCTGTAAGACCTGCATCAGCTATAAGAGCTACAGGTAGTGAAAGCTTCTCACACTCTTCCTTTATTCTTAATAACTCCTCAACACTATTAACCTTAACCACAATCTTTTTCTGACCTGTTAAACGCCAGGAATCTAGCCATATACGACAATTACTATTTTCAAGACATTTAAATACTGCTTCTACTGCAGCATGTGCTACCTGTACAGCTAGTTTCCCCTTGCTCATCTTAATATCAGTTCTAACAACAATAACTTGTTTAAACTCTAGCATCTCTATATAACCCTTGTTAGCATCACACTAATAATATTTTTGACATACGCTTTTTAATTAGTCTAGTGAAACCTTATATAGTTACATCTTAAATGAAGGTGTAGAAAATGGCATCAGCTATAGCAACACAATTTCCACCAGTACATGAAGCTGCTCCAATACGTATATGCTCAAGCTGTAAGAAACCTATTGTACCTGGCGAAAAGGCTGTAAGTTTTAGATGTCCAAATTGTGGAGCTGTAATGTTTTGGAGATGCCAGAAATGTAGATCTATGGTTATAATATATAAATGTCCAAATTGTGGATTTGAAGGTCCTTAGGGTGTATGAAATGCCTGGATATGTAGTTGTAGTGCTTAGAGCATATCCGAAGGAGGTTAGAGAGGATCTCGAAAATATTGTAGAAAAGATAAAACAGAAAATTGGGGACAAAGCCTATAATATAATGAAATGGGAACCTGTAGATATAGCGTTTGGATATAGAGCAATAGATCTTTACATATCTATGCCTGAAGATATGGAGAGTGGTACTGAAGAGATAGAAGAGATTATAAGAAGTGTTGAAGATATAGAGAATGTTGATGTAGTTTACCTTACAAGAATTGGTGCCTAATAGGATTGTTAGAGCCATGTTCATACGAAGAAAGCTTCAATTCATGATATTAGAGTATGTTAAGGAGAAGGGCAAGGCAACAAGTAGAGAGATATACGAAGTAGTTAGAAAAACCTATGATATATCATATCAACAATTCTTGTCAATATTAATGCAATTAGAAATAGAGGGCTTTATAGAAATACATCAAGTTAGAGATAATAGTATAGTAGTTTTGAAGACTCGGCAGAGAATGGCGATAGAATAATTAAATAATAAGGATATTAGCTTTTTTACACAATAGATAGATAGGTCTTTATAATATGGGAGTTAATCTAAAGGATCTTATAACCCCTGAGTGTAAATTAGAAATAGATGATTTAAGACAGCTATCGGGACGTATAATAGCTTTTGATGCATATAATGCACTTTACCAATTCTTAGCTGCTATACGACAGACAGATGGAACTCCTCTTATGGATAGTAAGGGTAGGATAACAAGTCATTTAAGCGGTCTCTTTTACAGAACAATAAACTTTCTTGAAAATGGTATAAAACCTATATACGTATTTGATGGAAAACCACCTGAAATTAAGAGAAAAGAGCTTGAGCAAAGACGTATAAGAAAGGAAAGAGCTGCTAAAATGGCAGAGAAAGCTTATAGTGAAGGTAATATTGAAGAAGCATCAAAATATGTTGTACAAGCAATTTTCTTAACAGATGAAATGGTTAAAGAAGCAAAAGAACTACTTGATGCTATGGGTATACCAGTTATCCAAGCAGCTGAAGAGGGAGAGGCAGAGGCAGCATATATAGCTAAAAAAGGCTTAGCATGGGCTACAGCAAGTCAAGACTATGACTCTCTTCTATTTGGTGCTCCAAGACTTGTTAGAAATCTAACTATAACTGGTAAAAGAAAGTTACCTGGTAAGGATATATACATAGAGATTAAACCTGAGATTATAGAGCTAGAAAAACTTTTAAAAACTCTTGGAATTACCCATGAACAGCTTATCGATATAGCAATTCTTATAGGAACAGATTATAATCCTGATGGTGTTGAGGGTATAGGTCCTAAAACAGCTTATCAATTGATAAAGGCATATGGTTCTTTAGAAAAGATCATTAAATCACCACATGGTTCACATATTTCAGAAGATTTAATAAAGATAAAGAATTATTTTCTTAACCCTGTTGTAGTTGATGTAGAACGAATAGAGTGGAAGGAACCTGATACAAATAGAATAAAGGATCTTCTTGTTAGAGAACATGATTTCTCTATAGACAGAGTTGAAAATGCATTAAAGAGATTGGAGAAAGCATATAGGGAGTATATAAAGGGAAGGCCTTCAAGTTTAGATCAATGGTTTAAATATGGAAAGAAATAATCTGTTAAAATAATTCATAAACCCTAATATCTATAGATACTATATCTTTAATGGATAAAACATTTTAAGCCCCTTAAATTATAATGCATACTGATGCTATATATCTAAAGGTTAATTCTAAACTAATAAATATTCTTATTCTAACGAATTTAGATTCTTTAAGATTCAGATTTGGATATATAGTAGTAGAATTCAAAGAATGCTTTATTAGTTCTAGAGAATGATAAGCTAATAATAACTTAATAAATCACCTATACACCTAATTCCTAGGTGAATAGTTGAAAATGTTTATAGAAAGTCTTAGGGGCAGAGATTTAATTTCAATATCAGATTTAACTATAGAGGAGCTAAGATCATTAATAGAGATAAGCATGGAGCTTAAGAGAAAATACTATAGCGGGGAGCGGATGCTTAATATAATATCGGGTAAGATTCTTGCCCTCATATTTGAAAAACATAGTACACGTACGAGAGTGAGTTTAGAGGTAGCAATGAGACAACTCGGAGGCACATCGATTTATCTATCATCACAGGAGCTTCAATTAGCACGAGGAGAACCAATAAAGGATACTGCAAGAGTTTTAGAAAGATATGTTGATGGTGTAGCTGCGAGGGTATATAGACATAGTTTTCTCATAGAATTTGCAGAGTATGCTAAAATTCCAGTTATAAATGCTTTAAGTGATATTGAGCATCCTCTTCAAGCATTGGCAGATATTGTTACTATATTAGAGTTTAAGAAATCTTTATCGGGAATAAAAATAGGATTCTTTGGTGATGGTAGAGATAATGTTTTGCATAGTCTAATGTTGGCAGTAGCAATGCTTGGAGGTACTCTATATATAGCAACACCTCAAGGTTATGAACCTTTAGGTGACATATGGAAAAAAGCGCAAGAATATTCTAGAGAAACAGGTGCAGAAATACATATAGTTAGAGATCCTGTGGAAGCTGCGATGAATGCCGATGTTATATATACGGACGTATGGGTTAGTATGGGTCAGGAAAAAGAGGCTGAAAAAAGAATTAGAGACTTAAGACCTTATCAAGTTAACAATGAGTTAATATCCTATGCTAAGAAGGATTACATATTTATGCATTGTCTTCCAGCTCATAGAGGAGAAGAAGTTACAGATGATGTAATCGAATCTAGAAATTCTGTTGTATGGATTCAAGCAGAAAATAGACTACATACAGCTAAAGCTGTATTAGCATCTATTCTAAGATGATTTCTTCTTTTTACTCTTTCTCTTTTTCCCCTTTTTCTTTCTCTTCCTCCTCTTTTTCTCAGTTTTGCTACGCTGTTTCTTAACCTCTTTATGTTTGTTGATGTATTCTTTTATATCAAAGAAACATATAGAATCTTGAAGCTCTATAACTATTGCATATAGATCTTTTGGATCTATAATTTTTATCGGATTTTCATATACGTAGTACTCTTGGGTACTTAGGTCATAGGTAACTATATTGCTATTAGAATTAGGAAATCTTAATATGACTTCACTAATATTCTCAGAGCTATGTGTATCATATAATAGATATATTTTTCTGGCTTTAGATAGGGACGGACTGTTAATTATCATATCACTCGGAGGAAGAGATTTTATATATAGTCCTTCTAACATCATTCCATTATATAGAACTGTTGCTTTAATCATATTTGAAGAATTATTGGTATTTGAGATCCATGAAATGAACTGATCTTCATCATATATAAACTTAGACAACTCTTCCTGAGGTATATTAGTTTCGATACTATCAATCTTTTTATATAGACCAATTGAAAGTTTATCTAAATTGATTTCCTCTAATGTGTAGTACTCTAATATCACCTTGCCATAACTCATTTCTTATACCCTATCTTCCTTAAAAATAAATGTCTTTCATTTTTATCTTCATCAGTTTCTACACCTAGTGGGGTATATCCATCAACCACGCCTATTATGCCTCTACCTTGAGGAGTTTCAGCAACGAGAACCTGAAGAGGATTGGCAGTAGCTGCAATTAGTTGTACAACTTCTTGAATATTCTTAAGAACATTTAGGATGTTGATAGGCCATGCATTCCTTATATAGAGAACAAATATATGTCCTGCACCAATCCTTCTAGCAACATCTATTGAAAGCTTTACTAATTCTTCGTCATTTCCCTCATACCTTATAAGTCTTTTACCACTCGCTTCATTGAATGCCAAACCAAATTTTATATTAGGAACATGTGTAACTAATGCTTCATATATATCTTCTACAGTCTTAATGAAATGACTACGACCTATAATAACATTTGCTCCAGGAGGTATAGGGACATCAATAACCTCAAATTTTATTATTGAGGAACACATATTATACACCATCTATATTCATATAATTATAACAGAACTTTAATATGCTTTACTTTAGCACTCATTTGTAAAACAATGGCTAGGATATCCTCTAGGGACATAAGGTAGCATATCCAGATAAATTATAAAACATACTATCTTTCTCATATCCCACTATGCTATAGAGATTTATATTCGATATTCTCATTATATCTTAGATTTATTCAAGATATTAAAATACAATATGGTGTATTATAGTGATAGTAAAAATATGCATTAATTATGTCTCTAAAGGAATACATCTTGAATTTATAGATGAAAAGAATGGAAAGAGTGTAGAAGAGCAAAGTTATAATGATATGAAAGCTATTGAAATTCATGGTATTACAAGAATATTTCTAGAGAGAGTTACCTCAGATTATAGAATTATGTGTATATTTGCTGAAACAAAGGGCAAAGCAATTAATAAAGGTAATATGATTATACTAGAATAAAATAGACTTAGTGTGATGAGAGTGACAGAGGAATTCATAGATACTAAGACATTAGCAAAAGTGTTAGAATTTTATGGATTTTTAATTATTGAGAGTACTAAGGAATCAAAAATTTTAAATATACTTAGAGATAACGGTATAATACATTTATTCCAAGTTCATAGAATAAAAGGTTATACTATAATAGAATTAAATAGAGCCTCATGTGAGAGAGAATGTAATTCACAGTGTAGATATTTAAATGGAATAAAGGATTATGAATGTCTCTCTGTATGTCTTGACAATTGTATAAGGGATAGAATATCAATAATAAATTCCAAATTACTTAGATAAATGTTATATCAAAAAATTTCATATTCATAAATATCATCATAATTTAAAACTCTCTCAATATGTTTTTACAATACTACGTATTTCAACTTTCTATTCTGTTTACTAAGAATAAGACTTCCCTTTAATTTGTTTTATAATAATTTTTACTAGAATTTCACGCAATCTTTTTGCTAAATTGTAACATCCATATCCCTGTTCCAGGAGACCAAGGTCTATAAGCTTTCTAATTATATCTTTAGGATTTTCAATACCATAGAAAGCTTTAAGCTCTCTTTGAGCTATTATACTACCTACAGATATATTTTGTAGAAAATATTCAAGTACTTTCTTCTCTTCAGGGTTAAGTCCATCAATAAGCTTAATCAATTTCTCATCTAAGAACTCTCTAATTTTATTGAGCATCTTATATTCCATGGCTTCTCAAAAGAGTTAACATACTAAGAAGATTAAATGTTTTGCTACTCATTATCTAAATATGCCAATAGTTTATTAAGGGGGTACAATTAGAGGCAAATAACTTCTAAACTGGTTTAAATAGGGCTTTTAAACCCTGTCAATTCATTATTTATAGAAAAGCTTATAAATATACTTCTCTTATGCCTACCAGTGAGTGAAAATGTGGCCCCTACAGCGCAATATTGTAGTATTTGGAAAGCATATAGTAGGAAACTTATATGAGTGTGACGTAGATAAACTAACAGATCTATCATATTTAGTAAATGTTGTTAAAGAAGCAGCAAAAATAGGCAATATGACTCTTCTCGATATAAAGTCGTGGAAGATAGGAAAAGGTGTTAGTATTATTGGAATAGTACTTGAGAGCCACATATCAATCCATACATGGCCAGAATATGGTTTTGCAACTGTAGATGTGTATAGTTGTGGCAGTCATACAGATCCAGAAGAAGCATTTAACTATATTGTAAAGAGTTTGAATGCTAAGAGAATTGAGAAGAAAGTTTTTCTGAGAAATTACGAAGTAGAAATTTAACTCAGTAGTTCTATATAATTATTTTATTGAATTCATGATATTCTATGTTGATTACTACAATAGCTTTTAAGTTCTCTTAAAGATGTATAGTGTTTAAAATATCTATGTTTTGATAGTGATAAATGTTATGAAAGGCTATACTATGAATATCATGGAAGTAGTTTACATAGCTATCTTTAGAATTTGTATGTTCTTTACTAAAGCATCTATATATAAACTGATAAAGAATATAATATGTAGAGGATGGTTATAGGTTAAGTTTGATATGAAACAGTATATTTATATGGATTATGGTGGTAAGATATGCATATAGCTTTTGAGGATGTATATATACCTGATACTACGGTCATAGTCGAGAGAACATTATCAAAAATAATAGATAGGGGGTTAATTCGAGGACGTATACTAATTCCTAAGGAATATATTCAATTCTTTGAGTCTAGGGCACGTAGAGGTAGTGCTATTGGTATATTGGGTCTAGAGGAATTAGTTTCTATTAGGAATAAAGCTGTTGAGAGAGGTGTTATTATAGATATAATTGATTCAGGATATAGAGAAACATATAGTGATATCGATCAGGAACGTCTTGATAGTATAGCTATGGAGTTAGCTAGAAAACTTGGTGCTAAATTATTAACCCATGATAGATTCAGACAACTGGCATGCAAAGCATTTGGAGTAGAAGCTATGGTTTTAGAATATTATAGGGATAGTTCTTTGTGGTTTGAGAAATATTTTGATAAAGAAACACTAAGCTTACATATTAAGGAGGGAGCTCCTATATTAGCTAAAAAGGGTGTGCCTGGAAATTGGAGACTTGTTGTAGTGGAGGAGAAGATACAGAGGCGTGAGGATCTAGAAATATTGCTTGAAGAGATTGTAAGACGTGTTAGAGCTGGTGAAGGTATTGTAGAGATAGAGAGACAAGGTCTTTTAATGATACAATTAAAGGATTATAGAATAATAATTGTATCTCCACCCATTGGGATAGCATATGAAATAACCATAACAAGGCCTATAGTTAGGCTTAAATTAGAAGACTATGAACTTCCTTCAAAACTCATAAAGAGACTTGAGGAAAGAGCTGAAGGTATATTAATTGCTGGAGCACCTGGAATGGGCAAAACAACTTTTGCTCAAGCTCTTGCAGAATATTATGATAGAAAGGGAAAGATAGTGAAGACAATAGAGTCTCCAAGAGATATGAAGCTTCCTCCAACAGTATCACAATATTCAAAAAGCTATGCTTCTTCAAGAGAATTACATGATATTTTACTTCTCAGTAGACCAGACTATACAGTATTTGATGAAATGCGTGATGATGAGGACTTTAAAATCTATGTTGATTTAAGATTAGCTGGTATTGGGATGATAGGTGTTGTACATGCAACTTCTCCAATAGATGCTATTCAGCGTTTTATTGGACGAATAGATATAGGGATGATTCCAAGTGTCATAGATACTGTAATCTTTATAGATAAAGGGAGGGTGGCAAAAGTTTATGAGATTTCCTTAACTGTTAAGCTTCCCACAGGGTTGAGGGAGGCCGATCTTGCACGTCCTGTAGTAGAGGTTAGAGATTTCTTATCAGGAGAATTAGAATATGAAATTTATGTATTTGGTGAACAGACAGTTGTTGTACCAGTAAAAAGGATTAAAGGTGAAATAGCAAGTGATAGAGTTATGAATATAGTCAAAAAGATTATTCCCTATGCTGATGTCGCCTTAGAGAATGATACGATAATAATAACGTTACCTAGAACCCTATATACCAATTCAACTATGAAGCTCATAAGAAAGGTAAAGAAAAGACTTGATAGACTAGGCTATAACATTGATATAAAACTTACATAGGATGAGGAAAAGATTATATGGCTGGAAATAGTATTAAAGGTAGGAGAAGGGGTTTTCACGCTGAGAGAGAATTAGTGCAAAAGCTATGGAAAATGGGATTCGCTGTTATTAGAGGACCTGCAAGTGGTGCTAAAATCAAGTCTGGTATATATCCTGATGTTGTTGCAATAAAGGATGGAAAGATATTTGTATTTGAAGTTAAGGAGAGGAAAGATATAGCATCAATATATGTTGATAAAAGACAAGTAGAGAAAATAAAAGAGTTTGCTATTAGAGCTGGAGGTGAGGCATTAATAGCAGTTAAAATTGCTTCAGTAAAGAGTTGGAAGGTCATAAACATTGACAGTTTAGTCGACTTCAATGGGTCTAAATTCAAAATACCTAAGGATGCTATAGAATCAGCTGAAGATCTTTTTAATTATCTAACCAAGAAGATTACTAAGACTCTAGATAACTATGTAATTAGATAGTGATTATGATGATATCTTATAAGTATCAGGTTTGAGAATATTTAAAGAAAATATAGTGTGATGAGGTATCCATATGGATGAAGGATGTTGTATAAATATTGAGATACCAGGTCCTATTGTAAAGAAGCCTAGGTTAATAAAATTTAGAGGTATTGATACAGGTACTAGGATAGGAAGAGGTTATAGTATAGGAGAGCTTAAGGCAGCAAATATAAGTTTATCATTAGCAAAACAATTAAATATACCTCTAGATCCAAGAAGGAAAAGCGTTCATGAAGAAAATGTTGAAAATCTTAAAAAGGTTTTAGAGCAATTAAGTGAGGTAATAAGAGCTAAAAAGACAAAACCTGCTAGGTTAGTTGTCAAGGCTAAAACCTCGTAGTTAATGCTGTATTAATGTCAATGCATTTTATATTAATTCTTAATAATTATTTACAATGATTAGGATATTGTTTAGATCTATGGTAGTTTTATAGTTTTTTCATCATAGTATATTTTAAATGCTTTATACCATATCAATCTTAGAACAACATTTTTATATCTACCAATAGCTTTAGTATCTACAGTTATATCACTTTTCTCTCCAGGTTTTATTGGTTCTATATCAATTTTTTGGAGTGGAACACCATATCTTAATATTACTAGTTCAGATTTATCTGGTAGTGAATCGCCTATATTGGATATTGTTAGAAGGAGTTTATCTTCATTTATATCTATTTTATTTATGAAGAGTCTAGGTTGCTGTTCATATGATAGAAATGTACAGGTAAATATATGTCTTGTAAGTTCATCTTTGCTACCTATATTTATTATAGCTGGAATCTTTTCTGGAGAAATATTCAGTTCAACTATATTGAATCCTGGCACTAATTTATAGGTAGTAATATTTTCAGAATTTGAGGTACTTACTGATAATTCTGTAATTCTTTCTGCTACAAGACCAGTATTAATTCTTATATTGTTAGGATTAAAACTTCTTGCAAGATTCTCCACAGATTTTTGAATATTTTCTGCTTTACATATATCTACAATACAATCTAGATACACATGAAATCCTTTATATCTATATATTGAAAGAAGAGTTGCTGTGTCAATTCTGATATGGTTCTTACCTTCATATGAAATTTTTAGATAGGAATCATTCCTAAGTATTTTAGAAATATCGTATATAAATACTGATTGTATATATTTATTGTTTATACTTATATCGATATGAGGCTTAAATTCTCTTGTCAGAATCACTCTATCAATCGATATTTTCCATTTTATAATATCAGTATTATTAGGCCTTGTAATAACTAAGATTAGATATGCATTCTCTACAGGAGCATTAAGTGAAGATATCTTTGTTACTATATTATTATTTATTGGGCTAAGTATTTGACTTTCTAGAATAGGTGTAACAATATAGGTAGAATCAGTAAATTCATTGCTAAATTTTATCTCCATCTATATAACACCACTTGATTATAGATTATATCTATATCTATATATAGTTTTAGATTATTTAAGTATTGATAGTGAGAATCTGATAACAATAATATGATTCATCTATTATCTTTTAATAGATTCATCAATTCACATAGCTTACAGAGTAGTCTATTAGGAGAAGTCGGTTCACCACAATTTATACATCTAGGCAACTCTATATTTCTATATCTTGATGAAATTACATAGGGTTCTAAGATCTTATCTATATACTCTATAAACCTAAGCTGAATACCAGGATATCTATTCTCTAACGAATACAGCAATTCTCTAACTCTAACTCTAAGTGTAGGCTCTTCACTAATATATGGACATTCTGTCTCCTGAAAGTGATAATGTTCTAAATACGCAAAAAATGCTGTCTCATACTCATAGATAATACGAAGAGGCTTTATCCTCTTAACAAGTGAAACACTATGGACTTCACTAAGTGGGTGAAGTTGTACAAGTCTCATTATGTCACCTCTAAGGATATTTATGATATATGTTTGAACTTCATCATCTAGATTATGACCTGTAGCAACTTTATCAACATTATATATGCGAGCATAGTAGTTAAGGACTCGTCTTCTAGCAATACCACAATATGTGCATGCTGAAAATTTAAGGGACTTTCTATGTTGAAGATACATAAAGTCGTCGACACTATATCCTAGTTCTCTTTTTAAGTCGGTCTTTATACAATCAACGTTGAATTCCTTACAAATATTTTTAATGAATACATATTGTTCTTCTCTATTATATCCATTAATTCCCTCTTCAATCATTAGACCTATTATTTTTGCAGGGTCGTGGATTTCTAACAATATCTTAAACAATGTATAACTATCTTTACCTCCTGAAAGCCCTACTAATATTTTATCATTATGATTTAGGAGACTATATTTTCTAATGTAATTAACAACTCTATTTTTTAAATCATTTATAAAACATTCCTTACACAATCTTCTACCTGTGTGGAGTTGTAGGAAAACTGCAGGTTTATTTCCACAAACGTCACAAAGTCTATATAATTTCATGAAGATTCTCACTAAATAAAATAGTAATAGGATAACAAAACAAAGTTATTCCTTTGTTGCTGTAACTTCATCGACACTATGGATAACTCCTCCTAAATCCTCAATAACATTCTTAATTGTATTGAAATCTATATCTGTACCTTCAATAGTTATGGTTAGTGTCAAGGTTTCAACATCTATTTCGTTTACCTTTATATTAACACTTTTAATTCCATCTATCTCAAGTAGCCTTCTTGCAACATCTATGATTGTAGGCCCCTTTAACATTTTTAGTACATCTAAAACTATTTTCTTTATTCCCATGGAATTCACTACCTATATCCCTATCTATTTTATCTATAAAATTAATGTTTAAATTTTTATATTCTGGAATCTTTATATTAGGAGATGATGAATTACTCCCGTAATGATAAAATATGATTAAAACTTACCCAACTGAAAATGACTATCTATGTCCATCCTCTAGATTCTCCAGTCTAGATAACCTAGCGGAGATGCTTTAGAAATATTATTCTCTAAATTAAAAATCTTTGAACTGTAATATCTCTTTATTACTTTAGCTATAGTTAAAATGTTAATAACTATTGTAGGTAGGGCTCTTACGTTAGGAAGTCAATATATAATGTAGTACGAAATTAGGTGTCTCTATAATCATGGATGCTTTAAAATCTATACTTCTAGACATAATTCAGCGTTATGGACAAAAAGCTGTAATAATACTCAAAACAGCTATTAATATAGCTAAATCAAATAGATTGAAGGGTTTAGAAACACCTGGAGATTTTGATTACAAAAGCCTTGTAGAAGCACTTGCTGCCTCTGGTATTACATATAATCCATCGTTATTTCTTCGAGCACTTGAAAGAGAATACAATCTCATTGAAACAAGTTATAAGAGTTCAACACAGCGTTGGTATGTCTTTAAAGATTTAGAAGCAATTGAAAAAATACTTAATATGATTACGGGTTCTGAATACTTAGATGAGGATCCCGAGATCATAATGATAAAAATACAGATTAAGAGCATAAGACCTAGATTCTGGCTTAATAAGTTAAGATACTTAAGTGTAAAGGATAGATTAACAAAAACAGATTTAAAGATATTTGAAGACTTTGCATTTAGGGTTCTTCCAAAGTTAATTAGAATATTGAGAAAGGCTGAAGAATATGAAGAACAGCTATATGCAGAAATAAACATGATGAAGGAGATAATAAGTTTAGCTCAAAGCGTTTCTGAACGTTTGGATATAGTAATAAACATGCCTTTAGATGATGAGAATAGCATTAATACCTTAAATCTTAAGGAGGCGCCAGAAAAACTCCGTCCTTAGGCAAATGATACTATTGTTATAGCTATTTATTTATTACCACCATCTCTAATTAGCTGATGAATAGCATAATATTAAATTTTATCTAGATATACTGTTCAAGGGAACGATCAACTAATATTTCACTTATCTCAAGATCTTTCCAAAGAGCACAACGACCATATAGTATAAGGTTTTTCTCTAATAGGTATTCTCTTAACTCAGTAATTTTTCTATTATCAACTTTATTTAGTAGTGCATATGTAATTACTATATCATGTCTCTTTACTATTCTTTTAACATCTATTAATCTATATCTTCTGGCTTCAGAAAGAAGTTTTTCACCAATACCAGCGATTAATGTATAATCCTTAGAAAAACTTGTTATTAGATATAGGATTGAATGATTATAGAATGGAAATTTAACTGCTGTATGAAATTTAGATGCCTTAGTACCATGTTGATATATAACCAGATTTTGTCCCTCTATATTCGAGGAATAAACAAATAATGATATATACATTGAGATATTCTTTAATAGTAAGTCTCTAATTTTCTCCCTTACAGTCCTCTTAATATCTTCCTTAGTAGAAAATATGTATGTATCTATAATATCTAAAGGCCATGTATATATGAGTTTCTTATATTTGACTAGAAGGCCATTAGATAAAGCTATTAGTTGTCTATCAATATTTATTCCCCTTATATTTGAAATAAGATATAAGCCCTTTTCTGAAATACCAAGGTATTTCTTAATAGAACTGTATATATTGGGTGAATAACATTGATTATCTCTAGATAACCATTTATCAATCCATGTTTTCTCAACAGCTATATTACTATATCCAAGTATCTTTGCCATAATATTTCCTTCCTTTAATATAATTCTTTCAACATTAAAACATCTAGCTTCATCTATATTAATTTTTTGTACTAGATCTTGATCTATGAGTATAGGAACTTTAGTTAATTTGAGTCCTCCATTAATGCTCTGGAGTACTCCTCCTTCACTGGTTTGAGAATCTATCATAATGATTTTCTTACCTAAGTTATAAAATATCGAGACGGCTTTTATTGCTGATAGACCTGATCCTATTACGGCTATATCTACTTCTATGATAAGCTTCACCATGAATTATATATCATGCTCTAACTATATAACAGTATCATTAGTATACGTTAGTTATTTTCAACCATAAGAGTTATTAAAATATTATTGAAAATCTATCGTATTGTAGAATAGAAAATTCATTATGTAATCACAGATCCGTACATCTTATTATCATATATTAAACCCGCGGGCAAAACCATATCTACTTTTTCATCTCTATGAAAGACAATGTGCCTAAGAATGAAATTTTTAATTTCATCAATCGATGGTGCATATCCAGAAAATGCTTTTAATCCGTTTATTATGATTAGTGGAAGCGATTTTATTGAGGAATTGATTGGATCTTGCCACGTATTTAAAGGTATAATGATAAGCTTAATTCTTCTTTCATTAAATAGTAATTCAGAAGCTTTTCTAAGATTCTCCAATGCTTGTTCACTAGTCTCATCAAGTCCCATGAAAATTATTGATTCTATAATCATTTAATAACTACCAAATTAAATATTTATGTTGTAATAGATATCGTAAAAACTGTGAGACTTATAAATAAATTACATGGTAGGAAATATGTGGTTTACATACAGAAAATCGCCATTAGGATCAGCCGTTAGGGATACAGGTAGTGCTATCCTAGATTTTTGTTTATCATATGAGGATGCAATTTCACTAGTTAGAGAACTTGAGGTAAATGCTTCTGCAAAACTTAAAGTCATTAACATTAGGAATGAGCATGAATTATATGAGGTCTTAACTATAGATCCCGATATTATAGATATATTGAGTTCCTGTGATAATACCTATATAGTTATGATCACATGGAAGTAGATAATTAATATTTATTAGCTCTGAAAACATAGTCTAGTTCATGGTCGGTGAAATATGGGCGATAGGGAGTCAGAAAGAAAGAGAAGAAGTATATTCGATATAATCAATGATCTCTTTGAGGAACTATGGGAGGAGATGGAACATTTTGAAAGAGATTTTATGAGAATGTTTCCTAGGGAGGAGCTAAGAGAGGGAGAAATCATTAGAAAGCCTATTGTCTATGGGTTCAGACTAGAGATAGGGCCTGATGGAGTTCCAAGAATATATGAATTTGGAAATGTGCGAAGAGGTGGAAGAGTAGGTCCTAGAATAATGGTATCGGAGGAGAGAGAGCCTCTTGTTGATATATATGAGGAGGCAGATAGGATTAGAATAGTTGCAGAGTTACCTGGAGTTGATGAGAATAAGATAAAAGTTGAAGCAATAGATGATAGAAGAATTCTTATAGAGGCATCTAATCATGATAGAAAATACAGAAAGGAGGTTGAGCTTCCTACAGAGATAGATATAGATACAGCAGAAGCTGTTTATAAGAACGGTGTTTTAGAGATTAGGATAAGGAAGAAAGGAAAGGAAGAAAGAAGGGGCAAAATTATACAAGTTAAGAAGGAATAGAGCCTTAGCAAAAACTATAGTTACTCTCTCTATAGGTTTTTAAAATTCTTGTTACTCCCTTAGGATCTCTAAGAACTATTGATATACTCTTTTTACTTTTAATGACATCATTAAGAGCTTCAATAATGTGTGCACAGGTATTATCTTGAGAACCTATACATGTATTTTCAATAACATCTATTATATGAAGAATAAGTGCCTCTGTTGTAACTATATGTCCAATATCGAGCTGATATATTTCTATAGATATTCCAAGATCGCGTAGTTCTACCATTGTACCGGGATTTATATATATCAATGTATTAAGATCTACATCGTTTTCGACCTTTAATTCTATGCACATATTATATTCTTTAGATCCTTCGCTAAAAATTTCATTATCTTTATATCCACAGTTAGGACATTTAATAGTCATAATAACTATACTTTCATCTAAGGACAAATGATATTCATACAATGAAAGTATTGCATCCTTCTTACATAGGGGGCACGTTATATTGATTTCTCCTACTAATAAATCTTTTGTTAAATCCATATCTATATTGTTACTCATTAATTATTTCACCAAACCTTCTATTCCATATGCTAATCTAATATATGTTGCTAATGTATATGTAGGATTAAGTGGAATAAGAATTTTTCTCTGCATATGGATAGAAATGACATATTCATTATAGCTTAAAATATGTGTTTTGGTTCATATAGTTAAGAGTTATTGCGTAGAATATGGTGTAATTTATGAATATGAGTACTATTATTGGATATATAGATCGTATATGGAGTAGACATTCAAAAATAATTGTATGTATTTTCGTGATAATAGCTTCTACCTTAGCTTTCTGGCTAAGAATGCAACAATATTTCAATGTAATTAATTCTGGAATAGGCATAGTTTATCCTGAAGCAAAGTTAGATGAGCTTGATACCTTTATTAACTATTGGATAGTTAATTATCTTGATTCTCATGGATTTTTATCATGGGGAAGCTTAACATCTTCAAACCCCACTACATGTTTGTTTTGGTTCCCATCGTGTAGAAGTATCAGTACCTCTGAGCTTCCTGGACATATATACACGATATATATACTGTATCAGATGGTTAAACCTCTTGGTGTTGATTTATGGGATTTAATGGCTATAATACCACCACTTCTATCAGCAATATCAGTAATATTTGTTGCACTTATCGTATATGAGGTTACAAAGAGCGGTCTTGGTTCTATTGTTGCAGCATTCTCTTATGCATTACTATTTATAAGTAGACAGGTAGCAGGATTTACTGTAAAGTATACCTTTGGAATATGTGTTGCACCTATAGCGATATGGCTCCATATTAAGGCATTGAAAAGTAATAATTTACTGCTCTATATAGTTAGTGGACTTTTCTATGCTTATACAGCTAGCGTTTGGACTGGAATAGGTCTTACAGCAATACCTCTATACATAACCTTACTATTTTTGCCCTTAGTTGCAGACCTCTCTAAGAAAGAGAGTTTCTCGAGATATACCATGGGATTAGGAATCGAATCAATAATACCGCCAATAATTATGTGGTTTATGGCTTCATATCATGGTGGAAGAACAGTTTTAGTAATAGCATTTGTAGTTGCATACGCTATCTACCTTTATGGAGCTATGTTACAAAAATATTTTGGGAGGAAAAGAGGATCAAAATACTATGCTATATCTATAGGAATAGTAATACTCGTAGGTATAGTATTTCTAGGTATACTTAGAGCGTATCCAGAACTTATTGACAAAATATCTCGAGTTATTCCAATTGCAGGTAAGATTCTCTTAGGTATAGGCATAAGACCTAGTGGTGTAGCAGAAACTGTTGCTGAATATCAACCATTAACACAACTACCCGAAACCATGGTTCTCTTACTACTCTTACTCATCTTTATAAAAATTCCAATAGCAATATATCAATTCATTAAGATACACGATATATATGTATTATCCTTAGTTATATGGGCATTCTTCTCATGGTTTGCAGCATACAATACCTCTTACTTTATTGACTATGCAGATATAGCGTTAGTTACCATAGTAGGTCTCTCAACAGGACATCTATTGCAGTTCTCTAAACCAACTATAACAAAGTTGGGGAAGATTGTCAGAATAAAGATGAGTTTTACACAGGTTATAACATTATTATTAGCTGTAGCGATTGCTATACCCTCTTTATGGATATCCTATGGAGAATCTCCAATATATAAATCCTCATATACAATGATTGCAAGAGCTGAAGGTTCGGTTGATCCCACAACAGTATGGTTAGATACATTAAACTATATTCGTAGAAATACATCACCAAATTCTCTTATCATAAGTTGGTGGGATTATGGCTATTGGCTATCAGTTATAGGGAATAGATCTACAGTTGCAGATGGAGCAACTATTAATGGAACAAGAATACATATATTGGCAAAATTCTTTACAGAGAATATAAATAGCTCTTTGAAGTATTTAAGGGAATTAGGAGCATGTAGAAAGGATGAAACATATATAGTTATATTCAGTCCTATTGACCTATATGTAGATGTTAATTCCTCTACAATATATTTCTCACCTACAATTTCACCTCTAGGCTTTGGAGATATGCCAAAGTTTTTAAGTGCAATAGTATATCTTGCAACAGGTATATCTGCATCTTCAGGAAACTACACAATACTATATAATGATCCCACTGGTCAATTCAATATAAGGGGTAATGATTGGATGATTGTAGGATCCATGTTAATTAATAATTATTATTGGGCTACTAGTTTTGTAGGCTTAAATCTAAATTCAGAAAAGGCATTGAATGCAACGATGCCAAGGCTATTTCTATGGACAGCTTTTGAGACATTGAAAAGGTTATATCCTACGTATGAAATATATGCAATTCCATCGGTAATAGTTTATGATAACCAGGGGAGATTAGTACCGTGGCCAATATCTATCTATGGAGGAATACTAACAGCTGATAGGGTAAATCAAACAATGTATAGTATTGCATATGTAGGCTTATCACAACCTATACGTCTGGGGGGTTCGCCAGAATCATCTGTAGAGATATATAGGTATATCCTTATAGCAGTTTTAAGATTAAACAAAACAGTTTTAGAGAGTATCTGTATCTAGTTCCTCCTCTTCCTCTTCATCTCCTTCTTCACCCTCCTCCTCACCAACAGTAACATATTTTCCCCATTCACTAGCTCTAGTATGAGCTATCATATGTCTATATAAATCTTCTATTGAAAAGAAATATACTCCTTTCGATACAGGTGTTGAAGAAGGTTCTGTAGGACTAGGACAAATTTTTGAAATATCAGTACATAGTGGACATAGAATAAGTCCTGTAGATAAGTCCTGACATGTCTCAACTTCAAGCCCTCCTACAACCTTAAACTTCTTCTTTATCCACTTAGCCTCCCAACCATAAGACATAAAGATCTTCACCCCATCTTTAGCTACATTATACTTATTATAGTTAACATATTTTAAATTATAATGGTATTTTAGCGCCTCATTTCATATCTCATAAATATTAAGTAACATGGAATAACATTAAAACAGTTATTTCATCTGTAATACAAGAATTCAAAAGATTCGCTAAATTAAAACCATCTTAATTTTCTAACAACTAGTTATGAATTTATTGTTTATAGAATACGAAATTGCAATATTATTGGTATTTCAATCTTTTGCTATCTTCAGATATATTTTATCCATATAGTTTAAACTTTTATCAAGATCTCTATTTGTAGTACTGAGTATTACTAAGAATCCCCATAGACTTATATATATGTTTATTTTATTGTCAAGCTGTCTTTTTGTTATAACATATCCATGTCCAACAAAATCTTTTCCCTCTATATATTTGGGCAATTCTTTTGATAGTTCTATATATACCTTATCATTTACTTTAACTATGTTTATATTTCTATGGATATCCATTTTTATTTCTGTGTTATTATTACAGATGAAGTCTATTATATCTATATCTGGTAGACGTGATTTACTAATATTGTTGACTCTACACTCAAATGTTATACTCATAATATACACCAATTAGTTCTTTCAATAGATGTGTTAGTTTGATTTAAAAGTATTTAACATAATTAGAGAGGGGTGTTCAAATGGTATCATTATTGATATTGATGCTAAAAATACTTATTATCTAAAGTCTCAGAAATAATTTGCAGTATAAAAGTAGGTGAATATTATGAGCTATGGTATTAGAAGTGTAGCTGGTGAATTAACAAAGCTTATTGATAAAAAGGTTATAGTTAGGCTAGTTGATGGTAAATCATATAGTGGTAAGTTAATTTCCTTTGATCCAACTTCTCTGCATATAGTATTGGGCGATGCTGAAAGTAGTGATGGATTAAGATTACATAGGGTTATTATAAGCGGTTCTAGAGTTTCAGAGTTATTGGTTCAAGAACAACCAATATTTAATGCAGAGGAATTTGCTTCATTAGTTATATCAAAACTTGGATTACGTCCCGATGTAGTAAAGGTGCTTTCTGATACCAACTCTGTAATAATCTATGATAGGATTAAGGTTACAGAAGCAGGTGTAGAGGGTACTGGTAGCTTTGCCCAAAGGATTTATGAGATTTATACAGAGTATATAGAGAGTAAGAAAAGAGGTGGAAGATAGGTTTGTTTCGAAATAAAAGAGCAAGATCTTGCAGGTAGAATAGGTAGGTTAAAGACAAAGTATGGAGTTATTGAAACCCCCTATCTTTTTCCTGTTATAGATCCATTGCTTAGAAATCAATACATTAGTCTTGAAGAAATACTAAATATGGGATTTAATGCAATAATTACTAATGCCTATATTCTTAAGAAGAATAGAAATATTGATGACGATATTCATAATATACTAAAGTTTCCTAATACTATAATGACAGACTCTGGAGCATATCAAATTCTTCAGTATGGAGATGTTGAGGTATCAAATATTGATATAGTGACATATCAATGTAAAATCAAGAGCGACATAGGGGTGATACTTGATATACCTACGAGGTATGATGCCAGCAGAGAGGAAGCTTTTAGGAGTGCTCAGGAGACTTTAAAGAGAGCTCTTGAGGTAAAAGAAATTATTCAAGAATGTAGGGATACACTTTGGGTTTTACCAATACAAGGTGGTGTATATCTCGATATACTTAGGGATGCAGCTAAAAGAGCTGTAGAAATTGCAGGGTATGGTTATAGCATATTTGCTCTTGGAAGTCCTACAACTCTCTTAGAGAGCTATATGTTTGATAAATTGATTGAAATGATATATACTGTTAGAAGTGTCATACCATCTTCCTATCCATTACATCTCTTTGGTGCAGGCCATCCAATTATAATTCCCTTAGTTGTAGCCTTAGGGGTTGATTTTATGGATTCTGCTAGTTACATTTTATATGCAGAGGATTTTAGGTACATGACCCGCAGATCTACATATAGATTAGAAGAACTTAAATATTTTCCATGTGAATGCCCTGTATGTTCTAGATATAGTCCTGAAGAACTTATGAAAATGCCTAAGAATGATAAAATTAGGATGTTGGCTCTTCATAATTTATATACCATAGCTAGAGAAATTAGAGAAACAAAACAAGCAATAAGAGAGGGAAGGTTATGGGAATATATCGAGGAACGTATAAATAGTCATCCAGCAGTTAAAAAAGCGTTTAATAGCATAAAAAAGTATCTAGAATATATCTATCGTAAAACTCCAATTAATAGATCAAATGTGAAGGCATTATTTATATTATCAACAGACTCTCTATATAATCCTAAGCTAGTATTATCAAGAAGAAAAGTTTTAGATAATATGCCTAGAGATACTAACTGTATAATATTTCTGCCTTACAATATAAAGGCAGACTATGAGAAACATTATTTACATGTATTTGAATATCAATATGAGAACTACTGTGACATCTATCTATATAAACCAGTTGTTGGATTAATACCATATAATTTGATATCACGATATCCTTTCTCTCAGCATGAGATTGGCATAGAATTTTCAAGAGAGATTATCAATGATTTAACTTATTTTGCTTTAGAGGTCTTAATTAGATATATGAATCTTAGCCATGATATACTTAATTTAAAGGTATATATATGTAGTAAGGATAGATGGACTATGGACTTTGCAACAGAATTGCATCTATTATTAAAACATCTTGCTAATAAAATAAGTATGAATGTAGTGGATATCTGTCGCAATGATGCATAGCAGTGTTTGTTATAATACACTGTGTAAATATATGGTATTTCATGTATGCATTATACTCTCTCTTCGCTCATCCTGTTGCAAGTACATTTTTTGAAGTATTCTCTCAAGCTCCTCTACCTTTTCTGCATAGCCCAATAGCTCATCTACATCTATATCAAAGTTCAAGAGCTTAGATATAACCTTTATTGCTATAGCTGCTGCCTTGTGGTCTATGCTCTCTGGCTCTGTATATGGCAATAATACTGTTGCTGGAATTTTAAGATTCTCCAAATAGAGTAGCAGTGAAGCAAGAGGTCCTACTATATATGCTCCTTTCATAAAATATGGAGCTTCTATATTACGTGGGTTATTACTAGTTTTAAACCATCTATATTCCTCTTCTCTTTCTCTAAATCTTGAATCTAGACCACCTATTAAAAATACTTCCTCTATATTTAGGTCCGATATTATTTTGACTATAGAATTTAGGTAGCTATTCATATACTTTCTATCCGGATTAACTCTATTCAATAGCACAACTATATCTCTATCATCCAAGCTTTTAATAAATATTTCATGGGGCATGCTAAATCCATAATCTTCTATAGATGTGAAATCTGGGAATATAGGAGGTTCTATATATCCAATCAATTCCATCGATAGTTTTGAAACCATATATCTTGGTGCTAAATATCCCACAGCTCCAAATCCTTGGAATCCTGTTATCATAACTCTATTCTTTTTCATTGTAACAGTTTTTATATACTTAATGGTATATCTTTTAACTCTTTTCATATTTATCAACCTTTTCTCTTATCTGTACTGCACCACCATATATTGATGTTATCATGGTCTCATAATCTACTAAAGCTCTACCCACAGCTATAAGCTCATCATCTTCATCAACTACTAGTATTTCATCATAAGCTCTTATCCTTGGATCTCCGTCAATAATGTGGCGAGAAAATACTGTATATCCTTCATTCAATAGATCCTCTACAATCTCATTAATAATTACTATTCGCCATTTTGGATAGGGAAGTACTTTATGTAGCAATACCCCTAAAGATAGATGGGGTACCAGAGTAAAATCAGATGCACGTATTGTTGCAAGAATTTTATCATCATATATTATACCTCTCAATCTTCCTGTATTAACAGAATAACACATCTTCATCCTTGATACATCTAGATGATCAAATATTTTAATAGATTCAGTACCATATTGATATAATATTAGATCCCTTAGAACTCTAATATCAGCTTTATTTACCTCTCTACATTTTACCATCATTGATACATCATCACAGCAGTAATATTATTTGAAAGTATCTGTGCATAGGGACGATATCTGTTTTTAATCACCTTTTTAATAGCATAGTTAAAGTCCTCCATAGACACAATAAATCTATTCTCTCGTAGTGCTTTAAGTGCCGCTTCTACACATATAGCTTTAAGATCTGCTCCAGTGGCTCCCTCTGTTATTTGTGCTATTTTAACTAGATCAACATCTTCTGCTAGAGGCATTTTTCTAGTATGTATTTTTAATATTTCATAACGTCCTCTCGTGTTTGGTAGAGGAATTTCTATAATTTTATCAAATCTTCCTGGTCTTAATATTGCTGGATCCAGAATATCTAATCTATTTGTTGTTGCAATAATCTTTACATTGTCAAGAGGATTGAATCCATCCATCTCAGCAAGTAATTGCGTCAAAGTTCTATGTATTTCTCTTTCTCCACTTGTCCCAACATCTATTCTTCGAGCAGCAATAGCATCTATTTCATCAATTAGGATTATCGATGGTGCTTTTTTCCTAGCTAGTTCAAAAACCTCTCTAACTATTCTTGCACCTTCACCAATGAATTTTTGGGCTAGTTCGGAAGCCACTAAACGTATAAATGTAGCATTTGTTTCATGTGCAATTGCTTTTGCGAGAAGTGTTTTTCCACATCCTGGTGGACCATATAGTAATACTCCTTTTGGGGGCTCTATACCAAGAATTTTAAATATATGAGGATTTTTTAGTGGGAGTTCTATAGCTTCACGCAGTTCCTGTATTTGTTGTTCTAATCCACCAATATCATCATAAGATATGTTAGGCTTTTCTATTACTTCAAATGCTTGAACATATGGATCTTCAGATCTAGGTAGAATTTCAACAATAGTGGAACCTCTTTGATTTAAAGCAACAGAGGTACCTGGTTTAAGCTTAGATTTATCAATAGTCTCAAGAATACGAACTATTAGAGTAGGGCCAGAAGAACTTTTTACTAAGGCTCTTTCATCATCTAATACCTCTATAACAGTAGCTTCTATTAATGGTGGTGCCATCAATTTTTCTACTTGAGACTTATAGTATTCTAGTTCTTCTCTATATTTAGCTATAATCTCCTTAAGCATTGATAGCTCTATTTCTAACTCTCTAACTCTATTCTCTAAATTCTTCTCATAATTTATATTACTAACATCTTTTATAAATCCACTATCTTCTAGTGCCATCCTACTCGCCATCTATACATATTAAATATCTTAAAGCTAAAAATAGTTTACCAGATAAATAATGTTGGTGAAAAATCCTGAAAACAAATAAATCTATGAGATACTGTGAAATGTGTGGTATGGAAGTAGAGGAAAGTAATATGTATAAGGTAAACATAGAAGGTACAATTCTAAATGTCTGTAGTTCTTGCTATTCTCGCTTAGCATCTAAAGGTAAACTATTACATCAGACTCAACAAGTTCCAGATATAGCTAAAACTAAGGAATCTTCACTCAGAAAGCCTACTTCTTCTTCTAAACCTACTCAAAATACTTCAGTAAGCACTATATCTAGAAATAAGGGGACAATACAGCCTAAAATGTATGAAAATTATGAACTAGTAGAGGATTATGCTGAGAAAATCCGAAAAGCAAGAGAAAGTCTTGGATGGAGCCAAGCCATATTAGCTGAGAAGGTCAAAACTAGTGAAAATATAATAAAGAGAATAGAGAGTGGTAAGCTAAGACCTACGTATGATTTGGCAAAGAGATTAGAAGATGTATTGAAGATAAAGCTTTTGGTTCCTTCTGTAGAAGAGGATGTATCTAAACAAAAGATACAAAAATATATAACCTTAGGAGAAATTGTTAATATTAGAGAATCGAAGTAATAATTATGTCATACTCAGGTATATTTAATGAAGGAACCAGCAATATTGATATTAAGATATGATGACTTGGAATACATTGATGAGATTTTATCTATAGCCTCCGAAGCTGGATTAGAAGTCAAAGAGACATTAACCATAAAAAAGATTGATAGTAGATGTTTCTTAACACCGGGTAAGATTCTTAGGCTCAAATATCTCATAAATAATAATGGTATAAAGAAACTATGTATATATGATGATTTAAAGCCAAGACAAGTAAGCTGTCTTCTAAAAGAATTGGGTATAGATATAATTGACAGGGTTATGCTCATACTGTCTGTTTTTCAGAGACATGCAGGGTCTAAAGAAGCTTTAATGCAGATAGAGATAGCTAGACTTAAGCACGAGATTCCATTAATTAGAGACTGGATTAAAAGAGCTAAGACAGGTGAGCTACCAGGTTTTCTTAGCCTTGGTAGATATGCTATAGATGTCTATTATAGACATATAAAGAGAAGAATATCTAAGCTAAATAAAGAATTGGCACAGATGAGAATAAAGAGAGAAAGTGAAAGAGCTAAGAGAAAGGATCTAGGATTTATCCATGTTTCAATAGTAGGATATACAAATGCTGGAAAAACAACGTTATTCAATGTGTTATCAAACTTAGATAAACCTACAGGAACAGAAATGTTTACAACACTATCAACAAAAATAAGTACATTGAAAATATGTGGAAAGACTTTTGCTTTAATAGACACTGTTGGTTTTATACGAAAAATACCCGTAACAATTATAGAGTCATTTAAGGCAGTCCTAGAGGAGATAAGTTACTCAGATTTAATTCTCTTAGTTGTAGATATAAGTAAAGATGAAGAGAAGCTTCTCGATGAAATTCATACATCTATCGAAATTCTAAGAACTATTGGTGCCATAGGTAAACCCATAGTACTTATTTTAAATAAGATTGATTTAGTAAATGATAATAGTATTGATAAAAAGATTTATAGTGTTCTTAAGAATGTTAAAGATAAAGATATAAACATTATAGATTATGTTCCTATATCGGCTCTTAATAGAACTAATATAGATAGGGTAAAGGAGGTATTATGCAAATATGCAGAATAACACCAGAAGAACTATTAATGGATAAGGAGATATACATCCTTAGACTAGGTCATAGACCAAAAAGAGATCGCAGAGTTACAACACATGTAATTCTAGTGGCTAGAGCCTTTGGTGCAAAAGGAGTATATATATCTGATATTATTGATCCAGTACTTTCTCAAACACTATCTAAGGTAGTGAAACGTTGGGGTGGGAAATACTTTGAGCTCATCATGGGTGTAAAGCCTCTTGAAATAATCTATAAACTTAAATCTGAAGGTTTTTGCATAGTACATTTAACGATGTATGGACTACATATAGATTCAATAATTGATAATATAAGGCATCAATGTAAAAAGATTCTTGTTGTAATTGGAGCAGAAAAAGTTGAAAGGATATACTATGAGATATCTGATTATAACATTGCTATAGGTAATCAACCTCATTCTGAAGTAGCAGCATTAGCAATATTCTTAGATAGACTTTGGAAGGGTGCAGAATTAGGTTTATGTTTTTCAGATGCACAATACTATATTATCCCTAGTGAGAAAAATAAGGTGGTGAAAAAAGTTGAGTGATGAGTACATACTTAGAGCTGTAGAGATTATAGCAGGGGAAAATGGAAGGAAAATAATGGAGAGATTATTATTGGCACATCAAGGAAAAAGTGATGAAGAATTAGCTCAAGAACTAAATATGAAGGTAAATGATGTTAGAAGAATACTATATGAATTAGCAAAATATGGATTTGTTTCATATATAAGGACAACTAAAGGTGATAGTAGATGGTATAATTTCTATTGGTATACCGATAAATCTATGAGTAATAAAGCGATAATACAAAGAATAAAAGAGATTATTAGAATATTACAAGAAAGGTTAGAATACGAAAAATCAGAAGCTTTTTACCTATGTCCTAACGATAATACAAGATATACATTTGAAGAAGCATTTGAAAATAATTTCAGATGTCTAAGTTGTGGTGGTGAGCTTATAGAAGTTGATAATAATAAGATTGTGTCACATCTCCTAGAATTAATAAGAAGATTACAGACAATTGTGAATGAATATGAGCAGTCTAAGCATAGTTGATATATTCTGTGGTGGTGGAGGATTCTCTTGTGGATTTAAGAGAGGAGGTTTTAAGATACTAGTAGCAATTGATAACGATCCAGCCTGTGCCAAAACCTATAAATCAAATTTTCCAGAGGCAACTGTTGTCGTTGAAGATATTAGAAATATTAATGGTAACGACATTATACATTTAGCAAAACAAAAACCCCTCATCGTAATAGGAAGCCCTCCTTGTGAACCATTTACAGGGGCCAATCCTAATAGAATGAAAGATCCTATTGATAGATTATATAAAGATCACATGGGTCAACTAACCATTGAATATATAAGGATTGTTGGCGAATTAAAGCCAAAGATCTTCATTATGGAGAATGTCCCTGCAATAATTGAGGGGGATCTTAAAGAGGCTTTAATAGGAGAATTTAAAAGCATAGGATATCCAAATATCTATTTTAACTTTCTAAAGGCTGAAGATTTTGGTACTCCAAGTCATAGGTTAAGAGTATTTATCTCCAATATTCCATTAAGACCTACAGCCTTAAAAGAGAGAATTACAGTAAAGGAAGCTTTACGTGATTTACCTCCACCACAATTCTCTAATATTCCTAATCATGAATTTGTACCACTTTCAGATAAAAAAGCTAGAAAAATCGCTAAGATTAAACATGGAAAAGCTATGTATTTTTATCAAGGATATTCACGTAGATTACCTAATTATATCAGGCTTAATCCTGATGATATTGCACCTACTGTCTTAGGTAGTTCAAGATTTATACATCCTTTTGAAGATAGATTATTAACAGTTAGAGAACAAGCAAGATTAATGGGATATTCAGACCATCATATATTTTATGGAGGTAGAGACCAGCAATTTAATCAAGTTGGAGAATCTGTGCCACCCCCATTATCATTTGCTATAGCAGAATTTATAAAGAATATCATAGTATATTAGAATAACTAATATCAGGATATATCGTTTTAGATCTTAAAGTTTTTTACACTAGATAATAATAGTATTTACATTATAAGAACATGAGTAAGTGTGTGATGATGTATATGGAATACCATATATATCTCACAGTTTATGCTCCATCAAGTCCGCAACGATTAATTGATATAGCAAGATTAGCTTTCTATAGCAATATAATTAGCGGATTAATAATAGTAAAGCCTATTGGTATGGCTGCACAGTCAGGTATTCCTGAAGTTAGTAAAGTTGCATATAAATTAGATAAAAAGTTAATTATTCTACCTAGTATAAAGGATCTAAGAGAGACCTTAATAATTAATGATATAATCTTTATTGTAGATAGCTCACATAATGTTCCGGATTTGGAGGAGCTTCAAATAGATTTCAATAATGTTATAGCAATAGTTATTCAGGGGGGTGAAGCAACTTTTACAAAAGAAGATTTAGCATTAGGTCGATGTGCAAAGATATCAGAATTTCTACCAGGTCTTTCTAGTGCTGTTGCTGAGGCTACAGCTGCTATTCTAAAAATATATAGAAAAGTTAAGTATAAATAATATTTTGATTATGCTGATATCTATGGAGAAAATACTAGTTTTAGATGCAAATGCGAGAGGTAAAGGAATAAGATATGCTACACTGGATGTTATAGGTATTGGGCCAAGGATCATTGTGTCTATATTAAAGAGCTTTGGATTCTATGTACAGTTAGAACCTTATGAAAAAATAACTCACAATAAATCCATATTAAATGAATTCGATGTACTAGCAATTTCTTTTATGGTAAGCGATTTTCCCGCTGTTAGAAAGATAATAAACATCTGGAGATCTATGAATAACGGATTAGTAGTTCTTGGAGGTCCTGGAACTCTAGATACAAATAGATTATCAACGCTGAATTTTGATATTGCATTTAAGGGAGAGGCAGAAATAACTCTATTGAAGATACTTAAAGAATACAAAAGCCTTAATGAATTCTATCTAGCTCAAATAAAAAATCCGAATACTATAAATGGCTTAGCATTGAAAATAGGTGATAAGTTAATAGATGGTGGTATTAGTCCGTGGACTCCAAAGGAGGTAATCAACAATATTATGCCTGATATTGAGAGTATCAGAAATTATCCCTTCTACTGGGCTTCTCGTATATATGTTGAAACCGTTAGAGGGTGTAGCAATTTTTATAGACCGCAGGCTATTAGTGAGTTTTGTAGGGTGTGTAACATATGTAGATCTGGAGATCTTGGGGCCAGGATTAAGTGTCCAAGTAATATTCCTCCTGGTTGTGGGTATTGCAATGTGCCTATGATTCATGGATTTCCACGATCTAGAGACCCATATAAGATTGTAAGTGAAGTTGAAGCTTTACTAAAACTTGGGGCAACCAGAATAGTACTTAGCGCACCCGATTTCCTGGATTATGGAAGGGAGCTTCTTGTTAATGGGCCTTTGACGGATCCCTGCTATCCACCACCAAATATTGATATGATTGAACATTTATTACAAATGATAACAAAAATTCCGAAGATTATGAAAGGTGAAGCTACAGTATCTATAGAGAACGTAAAGGCATGTCTAATAGACGAATATGTAGCAGAAATACTTGGCAAATATCTTAGGGATACAGCTATCTATATTGGATTAGAGAGCTGTAGCGATAAGTTGTTAGAACTTATCGGAAGACCTTCAAAATGTAGGGACACACTAAGAGCTATAGAGTTATTAAGTAAATATGGTCTAAGACCATATGTATATCTAATGTATGGAATTCCCCTTGAAACAAGAGAAGATATAGATATTACTATAAAGATGTTAGACGACCCTATTTTTTCATATGTTGAAAGAATAGTTTTATATAAATTTAGACCCTTGCCTTATACACCCCTAGAAAAAATCTTGAATGTAAATACTTATACAAATAATGGAATTATTAAACAACTATATGAGAAAGTTAAAGAATTCAATACACAGAAAAAGAGACATATGCTATATAGAAAAATAGACGTTATAATTGCATCTACATATAATAGAGATCCAAGATATTTAGTAGCATATCCATTAAAACACGGTCCTGTTACGTTAATAAAAACAGCAAAGAGATTTATAGGCTATATTGCAACAGTGAGGATTACTAAAATAATTAGTGATAGAATGGTGCTAGGAGAAATTATTAGATTAGGTAAACGTGTAGTTAATCATAGAATATATGAAAGATAGAAATATTTGTTCTAAACATACTTATAAAGCTTATAAATATTAAATGTTTAAACAGGGTTTAGACATGGCAAAGATATCCATAATTGAGCTAGAAAAATTTGAAGATATGATACTTTTTCTACATTCGAGAATGACTGCTGTAAGCATGACATCATCCCTATTATGTAGCGAGAAAAATTGTTTTACAATAATTAGTGCAAGCGATGAACAAATATTTATAATATCATCACCTCCTCCTGAAACAAAATGTCGATATGCTCACGTAGATGAAAATGGTAAAATAAAGTGTACTGAAATACCACCTATAGGAAAACCTATAGTATTCATAATAACAGTGAAAAGTATTAGGGAAGCAGATAGCATTGTAAGTGCTATAACATAATAATCTATTCATTATACTATATTACCTAAACATCTATAAAATATATGTATTGCAATACATTGAACGCTTACCTCATTTTTATTAAAGTCAAAAGATGTAATTACAAAATAGTCTAGTTGCTCTGCCCTCTATACAACTCCTCAGCATTCTCAAATACTCTTAATAACTTTCTCTACGCTCTCAAGTTTTGTATCCTGTGTAAACAAATATTCATTCCCGGAACTGATGAAGAGGTTTATCCATCTCAGAATTGATGAATTCCTAGGGAATAACGTAGAAATAAAGAACAAAAATAATGGGGAAAGAGCATGCGGGGTACCTGGACAGCTCTTAAGTGCCCATACTGTGAAGAGTGAAGCGAGATAGAGTAGGGGAATGAGGGATGAGAAGATGGAGAAAAATAATTAAAAGTATTTGAGAAATATTAAAAGCATCGTTCAGACCCGAACCCTTCATCTCAATACTAAAAGACAAGTTCTCCGCTGTAACAGCCCTTCAATGAATTATTGAATCATATAATGTAGCTAAGGAAGGGTTATCTAGAGATCTCTATAGCTCCTCCTTAGAGAATTCGAAAGTTACTAAGGGTTCAAAGTTCTCTAGGAGTTGATAAGTTGATAGATATATAAAATTAGCATAAGTGGCTATTAAATGCACAGAAAGATATAGATTGTTGCAGAAGCTATAATCTAATGTTTTTCATCAATTAATCTAAGGTGCTAGCAAACATAGAATAGATTTAGAACATTAAAATCGATTATTTTATAGCATATAAACGCTTTTTAGACCAGAACAAAATACAGTTATTTTGTAGAAAAATTTGTTGCGGGGGTGCCCGAGCCAGGTCAAAGGGGTCGGGCTGAGGACCCGATGGCGAAGGCCTGCGTGGGTTCAAATCCCACCCCCCGCACTAACAATTATTATCCAAACTATTCAAAACCTTAAATTCATAGTGATTTACGATATTGCGTTGTTTCTTGTTTAAAAATTGTATTATCTTTAATCTCTTTTCTTTAACATAGATTCATATCTATGGAAAGCATTTCTAAATTTTCATAATCATTTTGCCAACTGTATTAGGATTTATATCATAATTCTTGAATTAGTTTATTTGTAACACTATATATGCTTAGATGTTAATTTAGGGAGTGATGAAATATCTTCATAGTAGTAAGACTATTGGCTTTATCTTTGACTGTATAGATAGAGAACTAGTTAAGCTTCAGATAATTCCATCTAATAAAATATTTTACTTAAGATTATCAGAATTAGTACTGACTAAAGAATATGATACGGATAAAGAGTATGTTATGAAGATTAGTGAAGGTGTAAATCTAATAGAATCGAGGGGAGAATTATCTAAGGTTAGTTATATTTTATTATCCTGTATTAATACCAATAGATTGTGCACATATATAGCTACTATAGGCGAAGATAATGATTTTGTTTTAAAAGAATTAGATGTATTATGCTCAGTAATAGAAACACTTAGTCAGAATAGCATTAAATGTCTCTACAAATCTGCTGAGGAAGCAATAAGGATATTAGGGAATTGTTTTTCATATAGTAAATATGGATCATTAGTAGAATCATTATTTAGGATCTTAAGAAAAGATAATAATAACTCAATCATATTAAATCCATTAGCATATCAACCCCTATATAAACTTAATTCTGCTGAAGAATACTCTTATATATCAAGTATATTTAGCCAGGGAAAAATCAAGATAGGATATCTTTATTCTAATCCAAGTATAATAGTATCTTTAAATGATGATCATATGTTAAGACATATAGCCATAGTTGGCTCTACAGGTAGTGGTAAATCAACAACAGCTTCAATTATAGCTGAAGAGGCTTCAAAAAATGGTTATGCGGTTATCATAATTGATTGGCATGGAGAATATAAGTCTTTACTAGGTGTGCTAGGAAATGTTATTTATACAAATCCATATGACGGTTCTATACCAGAGCCTCTTAACTTAGAGGAACTTATAAAAACGGAGCCCCTAGCCTTCATAGAGGTCATAGAAAGTGCACTTGAACTAACACCAGCTCAAGCACACATACTTGAAGATGCCGTCAATATGTTGGCTCAAAGGAAAGTAATAGGTAATTATAGTATTGATTTAATTATAGATATAGTTAAAAATAGTTCAACATCGTCGAGATGGTTTACCGAATCAAGAGAGGCATTACTTAGAAAACTTAAGCCTTTATCATCTCAATATTTAAGGATTAAATGGAATGATATGAAAATGTTTCCTATTGAGAAAGGTAATATAATTATATTTGATATTTCTCAGATACCAAATATAAGAATTAAAAAAGTAATTGCATCATTACTTATCAGATCAATAGTATTAAAAGCACAATACAATACTATATCAAAGCCGCTCCTTATAGTAGTAGATGAGGCACACAATGTTCTATCAAGTGAAAACCCTGTTTCAAACTTAATAGCTGAGGTTAGAAAATGGGGTGTAGGATTCATTGTTGCTACTCAAGCACCTTCAATGTTAGCACCTATGGTTTTAAAGAATTCTAATACGAAAATTATTCATGCTCTAAAAATGTATAGCGATATTGAAACAATTCTTGTATCTACATTAATAAGAAATGAATACAAAAAAGTTATTACATCTCTAATGCCTGGTGAAGCATTACTAGTAATACCAGAGCTCTCAGAACCATTGATGATTAAAATAACTAAATTTAGTAGTTAAAAATTATTTTATGCTTATTCTTCTTCCTTTTCTTTCTTTTCTTCCTTCTTCTCTTCTTCTTTCCTCCTAGATGCGGCTATTACATCGTCAATTCTTAATATTAGTGTTGCAGCTTCAGTACCAGCTTTTAGTGCAGAAACTTTTACTAGTAATGGTTCTATAATACCAAGTACCTTGCTATCTGTCAACTTTCCACTGAATACATCTATGCCTATCCATTTACCCTCTGGCTTCATATGTTCTGCTCTAAGCTTCATAAGCATGTCAACAGGGTCTAAACCTGCATTGGTTATGAGTGTTTCAACAATTCCTTCAATAGCTCTTGCAAAAGCTTCTACAGCTAGACCTTCTTTTCCACCAATCTTATTAGCATAGTCTCTTACATACTTTGCAAGCTCCATTTCAAAGGCACCTGCACCATATATTATCTTTGGCACTCTAAATACATCTGCTACAGCACTTAGTGCATCTCTAATGCTTCTTTCAGCCTCATCAACAAGTCTTTCAAGACCTGCTCTCAATACTATTGAAACAGCTCTTGGATTCTTGCATCTCTCTACAAATACCATCTTATCTTCTCCAACCTTTCTCTCCTCAACAAGTTCACAGGATCCTATATCCTTCTCCGATAAATCTTCAATATTACTTACAATTCTTCCTCCAGTAGCTCTCTCTAATTTCTCCATATCACTTCTCTTAACTCTTCTAACAGCCATAATACCCTTCTTAGCTAGATAATGCTGAGCAACATCATCAATACCCTTCTGACAAATAACAACATTAGCACCAACAGAACTAATCTTCTCAACCATATCCCTTAATATGTTCTCCTTTTCTTCTAGGAATTTACGCATTTGTAGGGGATCACTAATTCTTATCTCTGCATCAATTTCAGGCTTCTCTATCTCTAATGGAGCATCTAGTAATACTATCTTAGCATTTTCAACTCTCCTAGGCATAGCAGGATGGACAACCTCTTTGTCAAGTACTACACCATAGACTAACTGACTATCTAAGATACTACCGCCCTTCTTTTTGATTATTTGTACATTATCTATATCTACATACCATCTATCTCCTCTCTTCTCAGCTATTTGTCTAACCGCTTTAACAACAATATCTGCGAGATATTCACGAGCACCATGAACAGCCTTACTAGTTAATGCTGATATTGCTACTTTTCTTAGTAATTCATCTGAAGCTTTATCCTCTACATTAACATCTTCTGCTATTTGATAGGCCATCTGTATAGCGTATTCTAATGCTTTCTTGTATCCTGAAACTATTGTAGTAGGATGCAACCCTTTATCTAAGAGTTCCTCAGCTCTCTTAAGGAGCTCTCCAGCAAATATAACAGCAGTTTTAGTTCCATCACCTGCCTCCTCATCTTGACCCTTTGCTATCTGTACTAACATTTTGGCTGCTGGATGCTGTACATCCATCTTATCTAATATTGTTGCACCATCATTTGTTATGGTAACATCACCTAATGCATCAACAAGCATTTTATCCATGCCTTTTGGACCATATGTTGTTTTAATTATCTCTGCTATTGTCATAGCAGCCATCATATTAGCTCTTAGTGCATCTCTACCAGCAGTTCTTGATGTACCTTCTTTTAATATTATTACAGGTATTCCTGTAGGTTCATAAGCACCTGGTTGAACTGTTGCCATATATCATACACCCGTATTCAGACCATTTGCAGAGGTTCTATATAAGTTTTTATGAGAATCAGATTATTAGGCTGTTTGTTGTCAGTTGTAAATAACCTTATATACTCTTCAATAAAAGCTATATCACTTAGCAGAAAAGTAGATAAAGGTGCAAGAAGTGGGCAAAGTAAGAATAGGTATCGTAAAAAGAACTGCTCGTAAGTTATTATCTACATATCCAGATTTATTCAATGAAGATTTTCAGCACAATAAAGAAGTTGTAAGAAAACTTGTAAATACACCATCTAAAAAACTTTTAAATCAGATAGCGGGTTATATCACACATCTAGTTTCAATTAAAAAGAATGTACAGGAGACACAACAGGAATAGATCTTGGGTGTTACACATAGTAAAAATAAGGGTCTATGGACATTTAAAGTCACACATAGGTCAAGGTAGTATAGATATTGATCTTGGAACTGAAAAGAAGAACTTAAAAGTAGTTTTAAAAATGATAAATGAATTATTTCCAACAATTTCACTATTATCTGAGGAAAATAGAAACATTATATCACAAGATTACTTAATATTAGTAAATGGTATTGATGTAAGAGTGTTTGATGATATTAGTGAAATTTATATTGAAAATGATGACGAAATTGATATAATACCAATAACACATGGAGGTATATATAATAATGATCATTTTAACACAGATACTATGCGACTATGAAAGCATACTAAAGTTAAGAGACGAACTATCCAAATTATTTGATAATAGATGTGTAATGATTATTACCCATAAATATCAAATGCCTTGGGAAAGTCATATATTAGCATTTATTAATACATTAAAGTCCTTTAGAACTAATACAAATATTGCAAGAAAGTTTGATGTAGAATACCTAATAAGGCTTTTTAATGAGAGACAGATTAATCATATTATGGATAAGATAGCTAAGCTATCATTAAATCACGGTAATATGCTATTAATGTATTGTAGCGATGATGTTTCAGATGAATCAATATATCACAATATATTGAAAAACGGCTGTACTATTATAAATCCTCTTGATGATATTAATATTGGTCTATCTAATAGTGAGATAAGCAGTATAAAAAGAAAGAGATATATGCTAATAGGGACTTCTGGTTGTAGTACTATACTATCATAGAAAATATATTTAATAATTGAACTGCTAGACAGAGATAATATTTATATATCTCGCTACATGTGAAGTGATAATGTAAGAGGTGCAATAAATGTTATTTGAGGAAGAATGGGAAGAGGAAGAAGAAGAGGAATGGTGGGAAGAAGAAGAAGAATGGGAAGAAGAGGAATGGTAGGAAGAAGACTTTATAAGTAAGTCAAGAAATTTTTTAGATTATTGTAATCCATATTTCTACACCAAGGTTGGGTTGTATAAAATGGTTAGAGTAGCTGTAATCGACTATGAGCTTTGTCATCCAGATAAATGTGGTATACCTTGTATTCGTTTTTGCCCTATAAATAAAACAAAGCCATACAAAGCTATAGAGATTAGTAGTGAGAAAAAAGGAAAACCCATTATATATGAAGATAAATGTATAGCTTGTGGAATATGTATAAAAAAATGTCCATTTAAAGCTATAAGAATTGTTAATCTACCAGAAGAGATAGAGGAAAACCTTATACATAGATATGCTCAAAATGGTTTTAAGTTATATGGACTTCCAGTACCAATAAAAGGAAAGATAGTTGGTGTTCTAGGACCTAATGGTGCTGGAAAAACTACTGCTATGAAAATTCTCTCTGGAGGTATTATACCGAATTTAGGAGATTATACATCTGCTCCGAGTATTGATAGAGTATTAGATAAGTTTAGAGGAACAATATTTTATGACTATTTTAAGAAGTTATATGCTAAAGAATTAAAGGTTGTACATAAAATTCAGTATATAGAACTAATTCCATCATATATTCGCAAGGGTACTGTTAGAGAAATTCTAGATAAAGTTGATGAAAGAAAAATGAAGAAGGATGTTATAGAGTTTCTTAATATGGAGTTGATGTTAGATAAGGATGTATCAATATTGAGTGGAGGTGAGTTACAAAAACTCGCTATTGCTGTGGCACTACTTAGAGATGGTAATATCTATATATTTGACGAACCTTCTAGCTATTTGGATTTAAAGGAAAGATTGAATATGGCAATAACATTAAGAGAACTTCTACCTATGGATTCGTACATATTTGTAGTAGATCATGATTTAATGCTTCTTGATTACTTAGCAGATCAAATAGTTATTACGTACGGTGTTCCCGGTGTTTATGGAATTTTTTCAAAGGTCTATTCTACAAATAGTGGAATAGATTATTACTTAAATGGGTATCTTCCATCAGAGAATATGAAGATAAGAGATGAAGCCGTATCATTCAAATTTCATGAAACTCGCGAGGAATTTACATACATTGAGAAAACAGGTGAAGTTCTATGTTCTTGGAGTGATCTTGTGAAGAAACTAGATAATTTTGTTTTAACTGTTGAACATGGAGAAGTACACAGAGGTGAGGTTATAGGTATCGTGGGTCCTAATGCCATTGGAAAAACAACTTTTATAAGGATATTGGTAGGAGAGTTAACACCTGATGAGGGATTCACAACCTCAACAGCTTTAAAACTTAGCTATAAGCCTCAATACTTAAAGAGGAAAATTGATAGTTGTATAACTGTAGAGGAGTGTCTGAAAGATATTAATAGGGAAGCTCTTAATGAGGATCACTGGTTATATCAAGAGGTTATTAAGAGATTAGGAGTTGATAGATTATTTAAAAAGGAGATTGAAAATCTGAGTGGAGGAGAACTTCAGAAATTTTATGTAGCTCAAACATTGATAAGAGACGCAGATATTTATCTATTGGATGAACCTTCATCACATATTGATGTAGAGGATCAACTTTCAGTGGCTAGAGCTATAAAAAAGATTGCTAGACTAAGGAAAGCAGCGATATTTGTTGTAGATCACAATTTCTTATTGATAGACTATGCAGTAGATAGATTAATGACATTTATTGGTATACCAACTAAGAAAGGCTATGGCAAGTCTCCTACAACTGTAGGAAAGGCATTCAATGAACTTTTAAAAGAACTAGGTTTGACTGTAAGACGAGATAAGGAGAGTGGTAGACCTAGAATAAATAAACCTGGTAGTTATCTTGATAGATATCAGAGAGAACTAGGTATGTTTTTCTATTATGAGAAATAATGAGTGGTTTAATAATAACTATATAGTCTTAATAGTATAAACGTTATGTAAAAAAATAATGAGTATACCTGTTAACTTTATTTTTGTTCTTAAACAAGATTATCTTTTGTGGGAAGAATACTATGTCGGAAAAAGCTAAAACAACAATATCTGTTATAAAGGCAGATATAGGGTCATTAGCAGGACATCATGTAGTTCATCCAGATACTATGGCAGCTGCAGCAAAGGTTCTTGCGGAGGCTAAGAGTAAGGGTATTATAGTTGATTATTACATAACTCATGTTGGTGACGACCTAGAATTGATAATGACCCATAGAAAAGGTGTAGATGCACCAGAAGTACATGAAGTAGCTTGGAATGCCTTTAAAGAGGCTGCAAAAGTTGCAAAAGAGCTTGGATTATATGCAGCAGGACAAGATCTCTTAACAGATGCTTTCTCAGGCAATGTAAGGGGTCTAGGTCCATCAGCTGCAGAAATGGAGTTTGTAGAGAGACCTGCTGAACCCGTGATTGTGTTCATGGCTGATAAAACAGAACCTGGGGCATTTAATTTACCATTGTTTAGAGTCTTTGGAGATCCATTCAATACTGCAGGCCTTGTAATAGATCCTAAGCTTCATGATGGCTTCAAATTCGAGGTTTATGATGTTATTGGAGGTAAATATGTGATAATGAATCTACCCGAGGAAATGTATGATCTCCTTGCATTAATAGGCACCCCTGGAAGATTTGTAGTAAGGAGGGTATACAGAAAAAGTGACAATGAAATAGCAGCAGTAGTATCTGTAGAGAGGCTAAATCTTATTGCAGGACAATATGTCGGTAAAGACGATCCCGTAGCTATTGTAAGAGCACAGTCAGGATTTCCTGCTGTAGGTGAAGTTATAGAAGCTTTTGCATTTCCACATCTAGTTGCAGGTTGGATGAGAGGAAGTCACTTTGGACCATTAATGCCTGTTAGTCAGAGGAATGCAAGATGTACAAGATTTGACGGACCACCAAGAGTAGTTGCACTAGGATTCCAGATAAAGAATGCTAGATTAATAGGTCCAGCAGATCTATTCGATGACCCTGCATATGATGAGACAAGAAGATTGGCCCAAACTATTGCAGAATATATGAGAAGACATGGACCATTTATGCCACATAGGTTAGGACCTGAAGAGATGGAGTATACAACCCTACCAGCTGTTCTTCAGAAGCTACAGAATAGATTTGTTGAAGCAAAACTATATGAGGTTAAAGGACCTAAAGTGAAAACAGAGCTCCTTCATGAATAAGATATAATCCAATATTTTTATTTCTACATCATTTTAGATCTGGATTTTAGATCTGGTGAAGCATTTGAAGGTACCTGTCTTAGCTATAAACTTCAAAGCCTATCCTACATCATTTGGAGTAAAAGCTCTTGAAATAGCTAAAGCTGCAGAAAAAGTGGCGCAAGAATATGGTGTAGAGGTTATAGTTATTCCACCAGCAACAGAACTTAGGAAAATAGTTGAAAGCGTTAGCATACCAGTTTATGCTCAGCATGCAGATCCTTATGAATATGGTGCTTATACTGGTTGGCTACCTGTGGTAGCATTGAAGGATATAGGTGTAAGAGGAATATTGGTAAATCATAGTGAACATAGACTTAGACTAGATGAGATAGTAGCTATAGTTGAAGCTGCAAAAAAATATGGGCTAGAGACACTAGTATGTGCAGATACACCAATAGCTGCTGCAGCAATAGCAGCAATAAAACCTGTCGCACTTGCAGTTGAACCCCCAGAACTTATAGGAACAGGTATAGCAGTTTCAAAAGCAAAACCCGAAGTAATAACTAACACTGTACAGAGGGTTAGAGAAGTGAATAAGGAAGTAATAATTTTAACTGGCGCAGGCATCTCAACAGCAGAAGATGTTGAGGCCGCAATTAGACTAGGAACAGCAGGGGTACTAGTGGCATCAGCTATAATGAAAGCACAAAATCCAGAAAAAGTAATTAAAGATATGGCTGCAGTAGCAAAAGCAGCATATAAATAATACTAATTGATTATTCATATTTTTATTACCTCATCATCTAATACCATTATCTCTAGTAATTATCCATACCCATTATTTCAAGTTCTCCAGCTATAACCAACGAACTATAGATGTATATTCTTATCCTCTCCAAGACTTATTGATGCTGATAAACATATAAACATGCCACCTCACAAACATAAAAAACTTAACCAGCATAAACTATTCAATAGTCCTCCACAACACTAAAATTTCATGCCTATTAGAACATATAGAGGGCCCGTAGCTTAGCTTGGATAGAGCGCCGGCCTCCGGAGCCGGTGGTCCGGGGTTCAAGTCCCCGCGGGCCCGCCACAAACTCTTCAAATAATTGATTTGTGATGGATGTAAGCTTTTTATACTCTTTTATCTGTCCCAGGTTTTATGTGTGAGCATGGGACAGAGCATATGTGTGTTAAGCGATGATCAGGCTGTTGAGATCCTCCGTAATTTGCATCAGAGGGGTTATAGTATCAGGGATTTAGAGAAGCTTCTAGGTGTGGTAGGAGTACTATTCACCGCGTTCTTAAAGGTTTGCAGAAGCCTCCAGCGATTCTACGAATCAAGCTATGCGAAGTCGTTTCGGAGGAGGAGCTCCTCAAGATTCTTAAAGGTAGAGACATTCTGATGAGGTACGGCTTAATAGACGCTGAGGGCAGGCTGAATAAAGCCGTTGTACTGGCACTAATCGATGCGTTGATGCAGGATGAAGCTCTTAAGGATGAGGTTTTGAACTATATTCTGAAGTACTATAAGAAGGATGTTCAGGAGAGGTTATCTGAGGCACTTCCAAAGATTGAGCTCAGGTGGAGTGAAGACTTTGAGAAGTGGCTGACCGAGAAGAAGTCTAAGCCGATTTCGGAACGCACACTGAGGGATTACAGGAGTATCTGGTTCAAATGTCTTGAAGGTAAGGCTTTGGGATGGCATTTATTGAAGCAGCTAGAAGGTAAACAGATGCTCTGTAGCGATGGTGTGTACCACCCAACTTCGTGGCCTAGGCAGATATTTAGACACTACATAAGGTATCTATATGCTGTTGGAAAGTTGGATTATGATACATATACAAGACTTCTACTTGCAATACCTGGAAGGCGTTATGGGCGTAGGCTCAGCCAAAAAGCTATAGAGGTCGGAGATATTGTTGGGAGCCTCCAGGTGTTAAAGGATAGGAGGCCCGATATCTACATACTCTACCTCTTCATGCTCTACTCATCTGTGAGGTTTGAGCACGCCCTGAGGCTCTTCGATGAGTGGAACCCCGATGAAAAGCTCTACATCTCATACCTCAATAGGAATGTTAAGAGGCTTGAATGCTTCGATATGTTCTGCAGGTACTACATGGGTAAGGAAACAGATAAGAAGCCCACAGGCTTCGCCTACTTCCCTAAACAGCTGCTTGCACTAATAGAGAGGTATAGGGAGAAGCTACCTAATAAGAGGAGGATTGAGAGAATAGTATCAAACCTCAGCATTCTGAAGCCTAAGATGATTAGAGTATCTGCTTTGAGGGAGATGAAAGCTGTTTTCGGTGATACAGATGTGTGGAGATTCATAACAAGTAAATTTGGAGAGCTATATCAGTATCCGCAAGACACTACCTAGACCTACTGCAGGAAGCAGACAGGCTATATCCATCATACATAGAGCACATAGAGAAGAAGCTGGGATCTACACTACTAAACATGTGCAGCATCGGAACCAATAACAAAGCAGAATGCATCTGAGCTACATTAATAGCTATAATGAGGGGATCAAGTACTCTATACGTTCACGCAGTATTCATAAACGCATCAAGTCTGCTATAGCCTAATAAAGCGTTCGGAATAGCTTTACATCCTCCTGGTATGTCTTCCTCCAGATGCCCTGAAAGTTCATAGTACCCGGCTTAAGGCTAAACAGTTGTACAGCGATAAACAACGATTACTGTGTTTTCACGAATATAGCTTAAGAGAGTTACAATAAATTTTGATAGTGGAACGCGATGAAGGCAAATCATACGATATGCTCTATAGATATTACGTCAAAACGCTGCCTGCGGAGATCCGTCTACACATTAAATGGTGAGAGAAGAATTCGACAAATTGCATAAAATCGCGTTTCACTTCTGATTTCAAACCAGCATATGAGCTTTGCTCCTCATTGCGTAGCAATGTTTAAATACTGAATATCGATGTTATCGTAGACAGAGATGATAGTTTAATGGGCTTCGTAAAAGTGAACTTGAAGAATGTGCCTATCACGTTCTTCATATCCGCATTAATTTTAGTTTTACTATTGAACATCATAGGAAGGCTTCTTCCTCCCTTTGTGGAGCTCTGTTACGTCGTAATACTTACGATAATTGTAGCTTGTTGTTTCGCCTTATTATTCCTACTTCCAATTATATTTCCAAACCGCAGCGATAAGCGTTATCGCGTCAACTATTTAATTGCGTACATGACGTCTCTCTTGACGTCTTGGCTTTTAGCTATATATTCCTCTAGTGTTCAATCATTTCTTATGCACCTCCTTTCATTCTTAGCGTTACTGATATTCGTATTGACTTCTTCGCTTTTACCTGTTATGGAATGCTACGAGAAGTACGTACTATCTTGGAGAGACCTCTTAATAGGTCTAAGGCTCGTTGTAACCACTTCTGAAAGGAGTGTTAGCTACATTCTTGGAAAGCTAACATTCTGGTTCATCTTTTCAATGCCAGCTTCAATAATAATTTCTTACCTACTCACAGAAGCACACCTTATCAATATTCGACAGATCCCGTTTAACACGTTGGTCTACCTGATTTTGAATATTATCGTAGTAATAGCAGTTTTTATGGAGACGATTTTTGAATTTCCTAAATTGTTTCCAAGAATTAGCAAAATGTTAGGAAGAGGATTCTATGTACTAGCCACAATCATCTTCATTATTTCTGCTATATATTTGTATGAACTGCTCACCTCAAATAATCAGAAATTGCTGGAATACAGTCCGAGCACATTCTATAGTGCAATAGCCTTGCTAAGTTATATATTTTTCTTCATAGCGATGGTGGCATCAACCACGTGTAGAAATGAGGTAGCTACATCAGTGTAAAGGCATCATCTAAAGAAAATAAAGAGGTGGGGGTACATGGTGAGATAAGCTAGTAGTTTTGGCTCAGACTTGCAGTAGACCATGTAGTCGAAGCCGATAAAATGATGAGAAATAGTTCAAAAATCCAAAGAAGTCGATATTATGTAAGCCTTTCTTCAATCTTGGTGAAGCTAGTATTTGAGGAGCTGAAAGATTATTGAAACGGAAGATGCAGCGAGAGTGCTTGAGCAAATTCTGCTATGCTTGCCGAAACCTAAAACACAAAACTGGTGGCTATACAACAGACTCATGGATATTAATGGGGGCAGAGATGTAGACGAGGTATCCGAACCTGTCTGTGTGCGTAGACCGTATGTGACATTCGCTCTCGGAGGGTACCAGGGCATGCTACGGGGGTTCACGCCGGGCTCCAAAGTGATGGTGCTAGCTTAAAAGCATTGTATGGCCGATAGACATCGACGGCTTAACTCTCCTTACTCTCTGAGGTAAGTTACGGTAGGCTAATCTTTAAAAGAAATTTAATTTGGAAGAAATTTGGGGGTGAAGCAGGCTTTTATAGATTGCATTTATTCTGGCGACTAGTAGTCGAACAGAATCTTGGTCCTTCGCTCAAATTTCTTCAGTATGCGCAAAAACCATTTATTTTTCTTCCTGTTTTTCTTCTCTTTTCTTGGACTTTCTGCACTGCTTACGGCAGGCGATGATGCATATCATTAAAGCTATCAGAAGTATTATTATGAGTATCCAGCTCCATAAGGACTCCGTAGTTATTATAGCTGTAGATGTAGTTATCGTAGTGATTGTTGTTGGTGATTCAATTGTTACAGTAGTTGTATAGCTTGATGTATACGTCATCGTCGTGGTAATTGTTTTCTCGACAGTCGTAGTTGTAGTTGTTATTGCGGTTGTTGTTATAGTTGTTGTTACGGTTGCTCTAATAGCAGTGGTCGTGGTGAGCGTGACTGTTGTAGCTGGACACATTTCTAATGGGCATGTAGCAGGTATTTCAAAGGTCATCGCTGGAACACCATTGTTGTACAGTGTCGCATTGCTGGGCTTGTAGTAGGAGTAGCTATAGTTATCGCATATGAAGTTGACCGAGTGGAAGCTCTCCCCATGATCGTAGAGTAGATAGATGTAGATTCTGGATCTTGTGAAAGCTATGTAGAGCTCTAAATCTGGATACGGATCTTCGGCAGAGCCATCATCTATGGCCACAAAATATGTGACGATGTTTCTGCTTTGAGGTAGAGGAACCCTGTATGTTCTAACGCCATATGTAGGCGAATGAACCGTAAACGTATCTGGAACATCTTTAACGATCAGAACGCTGTAGTTGCTGTATTCCGAGTAATCTACGCCATCACCATAATCTACGGTGAGAAGCGTTGCATTGCCAGATACTGCCGCACCTCCTTTGAGTTGCACATATGCTTGCAGATATTGACTAGAGAACACTATGTTCAGGCAGTTTATACATGGAGCAGCCACACTCTCCATATAGCATGGCACACATGAGGGGCAATTGTATGTAAATGATAGTACTGGGACAAAATCCTCATTCTCTTTGCTGTATATTTCAGCCCCCGGCTCTTTCCTATACATATATTCCCGATCTAAGAACACGAATCTATATTCATGCCTATAATTGCCAGACCCGTAGAGATAGTATACATAGAGGCTGTTATTTACATATGCTATATACAGCTCGAAGTTTGAGTAGCGTGGGTCTCGGTTCAAGTCGTCAGATGTTATGAAGTATGTTAATGCGTTTGGCGGTACAGATATCGGCACCTTATACCTTCGGTAACCGTACTCAGCTGAAGATACTGAGAACTCTGGCGGAGTATTCCTTACGATAAGTGTTATAGCTCCTTCAAATTTCCTGAAGTCTATGGTATCATTGGGGTGATCGATGAGGAGGAATGTCTCCGTACTGTATATCCTCTCCTTCTCTACTGTAATCTTCATTATGCCGGCATCGCTTTTCAGCTCAAATGTGAAGCCACATCCGTATCTGTATCTGTTCAACGCTACTATCATTTTGGAGCCCCCGCCTGCAGATGGAGCTACAGCTACGTAGATTGTGAGGAGGTCGCTCAGCATGGGACCTGCTCCTACCAGATAGCCGTTTTGATCAGTAACATACAATACGCTTGTTCCGTCATATAGTGCTAGCAGGTGTGTTTTGTGATCAGCACTATAGATACCTATGTATAGGTCAGCGGCATAGTGTAGGAAGCAGACGTCTTTATCTATGAGCTTGGTTATACGTCCCGATGTGTCTATTCTTATTAAACCTCTGGATCCGGCTACATATACATCTCCATCATCGCTATGTGTAACAGCCTTTGGAGTACCTATGAAAAGCCCATCTGTAGACGGAATTCGTATTACGTTGATTGGATTGAGGTCTTTGTCAAGTACAACTATGATATTCTCCGTTTGATCTGCGTTGATAGTCGCGATCCAGATGCTGTTAGATACGTAGTTTACTTCGATTGTGCCTACGCCTAGATAAGAATTGCCGTAGCTGTACGATGTGACGAGGTTTAAGCTTGCTCCGCTGATGCCGTACTTGAGGACTTTTAGGATGGTGTTACTGCTTTGCTCCCACCCCATCACGTACAGGTAGTATCCGTCGAAAACTATATGGGAATCCGTTGACGACTCAGGGAATGTTAAACCCGTCCAAACCTCATTCACTTTGGTGAGCTGGAGGTCAAATACCACTATGGCTCCGCTGCTGGAGAGTACGTAGATGTAGCCGCTTGCATAGATACATTCGATAAAGCCGTAAGGACTATACTCATCCCCTGTGTATTGATGGTATGCCAGTTTGATGTTGACGGGGTCACCCGAGGTCTTATTCAACACTGCGATAACATCGTGATTGGCAGTATGCCCAACAGCGATAAGGTAGTCTCCAGCTATGCAGATTCCGTAGAGTGCATCTATATCGATAGTGAAGTTCCACCGCACTCCAAGGGTTACCGCGGAAGAATCCACAGGTTTATAAAGAGGTATTTGTGGCGTGTATGAGGATATGTATATCTTCAGATCGTCTATCCAGCAATCGTTGCCGGACGTGCCACCACCAACTCTGCCACCAATAACCAGATAGCCCTTAGTTATACTGAAGTTGTGCACAGCGATAGCTACGAGTTCTCCATCAATGTAGATATAGATGATGGGGGTTCTAATCTTTATGCTGACTGTACTTGGACTAGAGGTGTTGAATAGGTAAGAGGTTGCTTCTCGTCCATCAATTTTAATCCTGTTTTCATATACATCGAATCCTATTGTGAGGATTCTTCTATCTGAGTAGTCTTCCCATGCACAGCTAGGGCATCTATTGATCAAATCGTCTACCGGATACGGCGATAAAAACACGTATATGCCATCTGGATTAGCGAAGTGCGCTGTGAAGTTTATCTCCATGTACTTGTCGATACGTACCGGAATCTCTATAGCTCCACCTCTATCACTAGCACCGGCAGAATAAAGCAGCAACACATAGTTGCCGGTATCAATTTCAGCGATACTTGCATGAGCTAGGAGAGTGGCATTGATATCACTAACGTTTTGATCATCGAAATTCTCATATATGATGATATGCTCTGCACTATTGACGTTAAAGCCGTAACCATTAGGAGCAACATTAAATACCGTTGACAAGAGCATTACTGCGATTAGTACATACACAACGACTCTACTACTGAATAGACTCAAAACTATTCACCCACCGGCTTTACACTTTCAGAATCTAGAACCAGAGCCTGTATAATATAAACTTATTAATTCTACACAAGAATTACATTACATAATAACTTATGTATTTGGTCGTATTCATTGAAAATATCCTTCACAATGTCTATGTCTAGGAGACTCATAATATTAATTGTTCATACCAAAACATCTACTATCTCATCCTCACTACTGTTTTTATCACTGCTCAACAGAGCCTCGGCGAACCCAAACTTCTTCAACGAGCCATGTAAATACTGTGAACAGATCTCTATTACTATCTCTCAAGTATTTGGATCTTATACACTCTTGCAAACACCTCAAATCCGCCATATACATCTCTAACGTAATCGTTTTTGTCCTGGGAGAATTTAGGGATATAGAGATGATGTTACCGACATTACCAGGTTCTGAGACTCATTGATAGATAGATTTATATTTCCATATCATCAGTAATTATATTGAATATCTATGGTGCTAACATGAATCGGAACCATATCATTGCACTAACCATACTTGGTATTGTTCTTATTTCAGTTGGCTGGTGTCTACAGTTAAACGGAGTAAGGTTTAAGGTCTGTAGCAATTTAATAACTATATATGATAGATTTGGGGGAGAGGCCCGAACATCTAATGTTACAACTGTTGCCAAGGTTGCGACACCTCTAAACATCACGAATATCGATATAGAGCCAAATACCATCAAAAGCTTTGGATTTGCAGTCAAGTCCACTATAAATCTAGCTACAATAAGACTTTTGGGAACACCTTCAGAGCCGAGCTATAGGGGTATAATAAGAATAGTCACAGAGGATGGAACTAGGCTATGGAATGCCAGCTTCACATCTGCAGATAGCTTTGAAAGAAATAGAATCAGCATGGGATGGATATACGAATATGTTATTCCACCAGGCAATTACATGCTAGAGCTTTACCTCAACACCTCTGCTCACATAGATCTCCTACAGATACAAGGAATATCATCAGAAGAGATTCAGATACCCCCACTAACGCTTACAGTAACACCATCATCCTCTAGGACGTATAGTATCGACTATATATGTGGAGTAGACTTTACATATATGGTTATAGCAACAGTACTTATGTCATTAGGGATACTCGCAATGGTTATATCTTTAGTATTAGCCCTAAGATTTGTACCAAAACCATCTCCAAAACCTGTAACCAGCGTTGGAAAAAGTGCTAAGAAGCGTAAGTAGAATATCTTGGGACACAATATTGGATGTAAATCACATACCTCTGGCCACGGTATTCATAACATCATTTCTACTTATATCAGAGGTCGGGGAGCATACTACCACTAGTATTCCTTATGCCAATTTAATATTATCATCAATAGGAAACCTTGCAATAACATTTGCAGTTCTATAGCGGCTCCCTATGTTCGAAACAATATTGAAAGCATAATATACTTCTGGTAAACTCAAAGAGATTTATTTATGGCTTGTTGATAAAGTCAGAAAAAGAATAAGGGATTGAAAATATGGTTTTCAGACCTAATGTTATTTGCTGTAATACTTCTTTCTGTAACGGTTGTATGGACAACTCAATTAATAACACAAATCGGTATTAAGAGGCTAAGGGTTACGATATTTATAGGGCTCATAGTGTTTATAGCCTGGATAATAAGCTGTTCATGATGGGATAAGATAGGTGATTCAAAGTAAATATGAATAAGGCCTTGATACACGGTGGATAATTTCAGTAAACCTTTTTAGTCCTCTATAACTTAAGGTAGTAATAGCCGGGTCGTCTAGCGGCCAAGGATGCGGGGCTTTGGCCCCCGTGACCGGGGTTCGAATCCCCGCCCGGCTACCACATAAGTATTGCTGTGAATGATGAGCAGAGGGTCTCATGAGTATACGATGAAGAGAGCCGGAAATTCTGATGAAATTATATATCAATGGGACTAAAGTATTAGATTCTCATATCGGTTATAGTAATGGATTTGTATGTGACATTTTATTAGCTTTCTATTTCTTGGGGTTTTATGGATTTTAAAGAGATTTTTCGATTTTATAGAAAGGTTCGTGGAGATAACATTATTGTGAAAAGAAGATTGAAGAGTCTATATTTAGATAATATTGATGATATTTGTGTTGAGATATTAAGGAGATACAATGTAGATAAAAGTGAGATTGTCATATGTATTGATAAAAGTGGTCTAGCTAGATATATTGTCAATGAGCCTAAGATCAACAGAGAAGTTTCTAAACTTTATGAGACTTTCATGGAATATCTCTATACATCTGTCTTAGATATAAATGATATAGATGATTTGAAGTATGCTATTGAGAAGATAGCTATGCAGTTAAAGCTTGAAGAAAGTCTTATTAGGAATTATGACACTCTATTGTATTACATAGTTAGGGATACATTTGGATATGGCATTTTAGATACAGTTATAAGAGATAGGAATATTGAGGATATAGAGTTATCGGATTGGCAGAAACCTGTAACGGTTGTTCATAGTGATTTTCTTGGTTATGAAGCTTTAGTAACAAATATAGTATTTGATAGTGAAGAGGAGGTTAGAAGCTATATTGAGAGAATTTCTTTAAAGAGTGGAAAGGCAATATCATTGGTAAAGCCAGAGATTCATACTGTATTACCAGAGGGATATAGGGTTGCAGCTACTATAGGTGAACCAGTAAGTGTAAGTCCTACTATAGATATAAGAAAACTGCCGTCAATTCCCATTGATATAGTTAGACTGATAAAAAGTGATTTTATAGATGCAAAGGTAGCAGCTCTCCTATGGTTAGTTAATGACGCTAAACTCTTCTATGCTATTATAGGTGGAAGTGGTACAGGAAAAACAACACTTCTCAATGCATTGATACAGCTGTCAAATCCTAATTGGAAGATTATAGTTGTTCAAGATATACCCGAAATTAAGTTGCCATTAAGACCTAGATTTATACAGTTTTTTGGAGAGTCAAGCGAAGAACTTTTACAAAGATGTTTTACAGCTCTTAGATATAGACCCGATATGTTAGTTGTTGGAGAAGTGAGAGGTAGGGAGATATCAGCTCTTGTTAGAGCTGTTGCCTCAGGTTCGGGATCTATAACATCATTTCACGCATCAACACCAGAAGAATATGAAATGGCTATACGTAACCTATTACCTCAGGATCTTTACTCATTATTGACTTTAAATACAGCTCTCCTTGTATTTGTCACAAGGTTTCGTAGTGGTGGAAAAACTGAAAGAAAAGTATGGAGGGTATATGAAAATATTTCAGACGAATGGAGAGAAATTTATGGACCGGAAATAGATAGAATAGAAAATAGTTATATAATTAAGAGATTAGCGAAAAGATTGCTTATAAACGATATTGAAGCAGAATGGGAAAATAGATATAAGATACTACTTAGCATAGATGAAGGATATGAATCTGTTGAAAGAATGCTTAGAAAATTCTATGGAGTTTAGTGTGCCCCCTTCTTTCTTCCAGTTCTCCTTGCAGCTATATGTCCAACCTTTCTCCCAGGTGGTGCTCTTCTCGATACTGTAGTTGGTTTAGACTCGCTTTGGTGTGAGCCTCCACCATGGGGATGATCTACAGCATTCATAGCAACTCCACGTACCCTAGGCCATTTCCTCGCTCTAACTTTCCACTTATAATATGCATTACCAGCTTTTAGTAGGGGTTTTTCTAATCTTCCACCTCCAGCAACAACACCTATAGTTGCACGTGAATCTAAGGGAATGAGTTTTTGTTTTCCACTTGGGAGTGTTATAATTGCATGTGTCGTAGTCTTTCCTATTAATATTCCATAGGAACCACCAGCTCTAATCAACTTTCCGCCATCGCCAGGTCTAATTTCTATATTGCATATATACATTCCTTCTGGAATATTTCTTAAGGGTAATATATTTCCAGTATTTGGACTTGCCTCAGAACCTATCTCTATTATCTGTCCTACTCTTATCCCCTCTACAGCTATGTTATAGAAGATTTCGCCATTTTCTAGTTTAATTAGTGCTATAGGAGCACTTCTCCCAGCCTCATGTAATATCTCAGTTACAATACCCTTCATAGTTTTACTAGTTGGTTGAGGGTATCTAACTGGAGCAATTTTTAGATGGGATGGACTTCTAAAGGTTGAAGTTCCTCTACCCATTCTTTGTACAAGAATACGTTTACCCATTTTATTTCCACCTTATTTCAATGCTACAAACAATGTACTTCTTGTAGCTTTAAGTCCTGGTTCACCATGTTTAACTTGTTTTGTTGTTATAGCAAACTCCCCAAGGTAGTGACCTATCATTTCAGGGACTATTCTAACAGGAATATATTCCTTGCCATTAAATACAGCTATTGTTAAACCAACCATAATTGGCAATATTATCATATCTCTCACATGGGTCTTTATCACAACCTCCTTACACTCATTGATAAGCTTTTGTCTAGCTTCAATGATTTTCTCAAGCAATCTTCTATGTCTAGGAGAAAATCCTCTCATCAATGTTCTTCTAGCTCTTGAAGGTAAAAGCTTTACTAATTCATCCATAGACATCTCTAACAATTCTTCAAATGTTTTTCCTCTATATCTAAATTTCTTCCATTCAATAGGAATTTCAAAACATTGCTTACTCATTCTTTACACCATAATAAATGTACTTAATGATTTTAATTCATATATATTCTTAAGCTTTTTATTAATACTAATCAAGTTTATAAGCATTGATTTCACCTAGACGCTCTTTCAAGTATATCTAAAGCTCTATACTCTGGAGCTAACTTAACATAGGCTTTCTTATTTCCATCTCTATCAATACAAGTATTTACTTTTAATACTCTTACATTGTATTGTTTCTCTATGAGTTGTTTAATTTGTTTTTTATTAGCATTACGCACTACTTTCAATATAATGTAATTCTGTCTTTCTGCCAAAATATATGCTTTTTCTGTTGTCACAAAACTAATAACAATATTTTCTTGAGGACTTATCTCAGAACTCATGGCTTTACGACCATATATTTTTGATCAATTAACTCTAAAGCTTTTTGTGAGATTATTGCTAGTCGTCCAGGCATTCCTCCAGGAGCTAACGTAAGTATGTTAAGGTTATCTGGTGTTGAATAATCAACACCTGGTAGATTACGAATAGCTTTTATAATTGGAGCTCTTGTGTTGGATACTATAAACAATAGGCTCTTAGGTGTTACATATCTACGCCCCCTTCGTTTTCCCTTACCTGCACGTATCCTTGTTCTTTGTTGAGCTCTTTCTATGTTTTTCCAAAGCCCTATTTTTTCTAAGAGGTCTCTTAGTTCTTTCGTTGACGATATTTCTTCAAAACTATTCACAATGACTATTGGTAATAGTTCTATGTTCGGGGGCAGTTCGTATCCCCGTCTTAGCACAAACTCTTTGCTTGCTAAGGCAGAGAGTGCAGACATTATTGCAAATCTCATTTCTTTTTTATTGATTTCCTCATGAATTTTCTTTAGTATTGTTGGTGCAAATTGTCTTCTCCCACCTACTACATTAGGTGCAAATACAGCTCTTCCATTATCAAGTCTAGGCACTCGTGCTACACTATAACCTATGCCCCAGGATTCTCCAACACGTCTTTTCCCAGCTAAAGGATCTCTAGCTTTTACCTGTATTCTAGCAGTGAGAGCAGAGTGAACAGCTCTTCTTATAACATCTACTCTTATTGGTAAACTAAAAACTAGAGGAAGGTCTATCACTCCCACAAGATTTCCATCAATATCAAATAACGGAGCTCGTTTTCTTTCTATGGGATAAATATTTATATAGATAAATCTAGACATAGATTATCAACCAATTTTACTCTCAAGACTTATATATCTAATTAGAGGAGCACCCTTTGGAATCCAACTAGGTGGTCTTATAGGCCATCTGAGAATTAAAGGTCTTTTTGGAACTCCTATTGTACTTCCTTGTACCATTATCCACATAGACTTTACTATTCCATAATGTGGGAATCCTCCTGATGGAGTTATTTCTTCACCTTTGTCTCCCATTGCCAAAATTCGTTTGTTATACTCAGTTCTTCTATGAAATCCCATCTGACCTGCTTGAGGAGTTTCTGACATAGCACCTATTGTAGGACTTCTACTTCCAATCCTTCTACTTCCCTTTCTATGTTTATGCCATCTTGGCAACTCCTTTACTCCAAACCTCTTTATAACGCCTTGGAAACCTTTACCCTTTGTAACACCAATTATATCAATAAACTGTCCTACATTAAATACCTGGTTTATATGGATAGGCTTCCCTAAAACTTCATAAGCATATTTAAATCGTTCATTAATAGAACTACCACCAATAGCTATTTCTGCAATGTCTGGAACCTTCTTACTTAATCCTCCTACATTCTTAGGATTTGTAGCTACAATAATGCTAACACGTTTAATTATATCTATGTTTCGCTCTATCATTTCAATTCTCTTTTCAATATCCCTTGTAGGATTATATGTTACAACTCTTCTCCAAATTTCTAACTCTTTTGGAGGTTCAATCCATATATCTGTAAATACTTTTAGATAGCCTAGAGAATCTTTAGTATATGTGCGAAGAGCTATGGGTATAATTGGAGGGGTTTCTATTATTGTTACTGGCATAAATATTTCTTTTCCTTCGGTAGGACTTCCAGGTCTATCATCAATCATTATTACATGAGTCATACCAACCTTGTATCCTATGAAACCCAGTGGTAAAGGTTTGTCAAGGGAAATCTCAGGCCAACTTTTAACCGTCGGTATAATCTCACTTGCTCTTTTTCTAGGTCTTAAACCAAGGCTGCCCCTTTTAGGGGCATGAGTTTTTCTATGAGCCATGATTAATCAACCTCCGAACATTTTAGCGTATGGTTCATGGATTACCCATTTTATTTCTTCTCAGTTTTTTGGGCTTTTCGAGTCTTGCCTCTTTCTTCCTCTGCACTACTTTTTATCATGAAAAGAGTTGTTTTTTGCCTACCACCCATTTCTATTGTACCTCATAATTGTATATATTTAGATGCTGTGGAATTGTAATTTATTGCTAAAAGTAGTGTAATGTAAGAGCTTAAAAGCATATTACATAATAGTTCTATTCGCCTCGAAGCATTCATGTAAAATTATTCAGCATGTTTATCACCTATAGTAGATAAAATATTTATTAGCACGAGATTGAGTTATCTGTGGTTAGCACTACTACAGTATTAATTCGTTAACCAGCTGTGAGAATCTATGTCTAGAACATTACGTCAAAAGTATATCAATGTATTTATAATGTTGGGAGATAGTTCATATCTAAGTGATATAAGGGAAATACTTGATAACATCTGTAGTACTGTTTCATGTAATTATGAAATAAAACAAAGTATTGTCATTGATAGATTTTATTACATTAGGATAAAGGTCGATAATAGTATCCATGATATAAAACAGAAAATAGAGAAAAGCTTAGGTGAATTTTCAGATAAAGTCTCCTGGTTTAAAGTAGAGCTAATTGAGGTCAAATAATAGTTATTTGTTATAGAGCTAAAATTTAGATAAGCTAAGTAATATAATACTATGACTCAGGGATTGATTCAATAATTCTCCTTTTAATAATTATGTATGTTAATATGACGGAGAAAATTAATGAGGCTATGATGGAAGCTGTATATTCAGATTTATAGTATATAATCAATGTTAATGCTATGCACAAGAGAACTATATTGTATATTACTAACCTGTATTTTAATGGAATATACATTCTATATTATCACCCTCAACCTACTACTTCCACCTATAAGTTTTGATAAACCTAAAGATATTGATAGGAGTAAGGATAAGTATAAGGGAGCACCTATTATATCTATGTATAGAATTCTTGAGAACTCATCAAAAATGTTTAGAAATGAGTTATCATATAGATGCATACTGTTCATTATACTATAATAAATTATGGAATCACTAGGTTCAACCTTTTTCGATGAATCATAATTTAGCTCTATATCTATAGTATGAGTTCCTGGAGCTAAATTAACTACATATGTATTGCCAAATACATCATACCATTTCCATTGGTACTTAAGGTAATCAGAAATTTTGTTCAGAATACTATTATCTATTACCATCTTTGTAATAGAATATGCTTCTGAGATAGAGATATATATTTCTAGATCTATATCCGTATCAACTTTCATACTAATTCTGTTATTAGTAAATGAGTATATATCAACATTATTTGGTTTTGGATATACATGTAATGTTATTCCATCTCTATATGCAAGAACTCCATATGCCTTTGTCTTAATAGTACATATGCCAAATGTCGAAGAAGAGTCTTGACATAGCAGTGAAATGGACGTATTAGAAATATTGGTATAGAATTGATGTCCAGATGCATCAAAATATAGCGATATCGTATCATTCAATGTATTTGGAAATAAGTTAATTAATGAATAACCATAGGTTAATGGGATAGGACCTATATATGTTCCATCCTTTAACTCTATACCAATATACCCATCTAGGATAGGCTCATCAAAAGCATTGACGATATAAACCTGTGTAATTGGTGAAGTAAATCTAAGTTGGTATGGGGAGAAAAGTATGGATAAGAATGAATAGTATAGTGGTAGACCTATATAGAATACTAATGCAAAAGAGAGGAGAAAGGCACCACCATTTCTAGCAATTCTAAATGGTATAGACATAAATGCTATACCTAATGATGTTAGAAGCCAAAGGCTTTTATAAATAAATACAGAGAGTATATATATAGCAATTAGGGCGTAGAGAGATATTGATAATACATTTACACTCATTCTAATGATTCTAGCAACACCAGGGAGTACTAATCTTATATATGAGGCTAGGCTATCTAAACCTATAATTATAATTGATCTAAGAGCTATATTGCTCCTAACTGTATCAATAAATATACTCCAATTTCCTCCCAACATGTACTGTATAAATTTAGCTATATTTATTATTACATCTATTGAAAGTGCTAATGAAGCTATAAAGAATGCATCTACAATTAATTTAGGAGCCCATCGCTTTAAACCTGTTAATGGTATTGGCAATGCATATATGAGAGCTCCTAAATAGAAGTTTAGTATAGAGAGATAGTAGGCTATTAGTAATAGATACACTTATCATACACCAGTGATATGCTATGGTAGTTGTGGTATTGGGGGTTGTGGATAGACATTACCTAAAAATGATGAAATATAGGTTATTAACCAGAATATAGAGGTTCCAATTGCAAGCCAAAAAGCCCCCCATACAGCATCTTCAACTAGGCTTTGTCCTACTCTTCTAGCTTTACCCATTGGTATAGGTGATCCCTTGATAGCCCATCCTATGATCCATGTAAGTAAGAAGAGTAGCCAAGAGATAATTACAGTTTTTGTTATAAGATCCTTTATCAAGTCAACTATATCCATAACTTTTCCACCAAAATATATTCGGCTTAAAAAATGTTGTAAACAAAATAACTATCACCAATTATATATTATTTGTTATAAGCAAAATTCAAGATAAACTAAATGTTATTCTATTGACTCTTTCCTATATAAATTGGTAATTAAAATGTTTTATGTCCAGTATTGCGATGTTCTAAGATATATTTTCTCTTGCTCTACTATATTCATTATTAAATCATTTAGATCTTTTGATCTTGCTAAAATCTTCTTTGCATACTCTATCCCTATTCCTCTTCCTTGTAATGCAATTATAAAGGCAAGCCCATTTTCCATAATCATATTTATTATCTTACGATGTTTTTCAACTATATGTCTTTCTTCCTCCTTTAGTTCTAAACCTTTTTTAATCTTATTTAGTATTTCTTTAATCTTATTTGGCTTTTCTTCTTCATTAACTATTGTTATTGCCCTTGATCCACACTGTGGACATGTAATGTAACATTTAAATACATCGCTACACTTACTTAAGGTATCTTTTATATTTATCTCCCATATGTTATAACACAGAGAGCACATTAGCTTGACATTTCTTTCAAGTAGTCTCCTTCTTGCTAATTCTATTAATACATCTTTAGGTAATAATGAAGACTTTATAATACTACCAAATGTTCCGAGTGATGAAAGCTCTACTAGATATGGTGATGGATTTAAAGATTTGATTATTCTTATTCTCTTCCCTATTAAGCTTTTCAGATATTTGATTACTTCATCAATGTCTATATTATCTGTTAGTATTTCTCTAAGGGTTTCTTCGACAACTAAATCTATATGCATAAGTCCTTCAAACATTCTTTTAATTTCACTAGCATCAGCATCTTTACTGATTATACCAAATTTTCTTGCAACTTCAATTAATTTCCATTTGAAGATATGGGTGTTCTTAATTTCTTTGAATAAGATTTCTTTTATTATATCTTCATTTTTTGCTAAATATATTAGTTTTTTCAGCATAGCTGATAATGATTCTGATGTTAAAATACCATTTATGAGAATTATAGATCCAAGTTGATGTGATTTATATGAGGTAGAAAGACCTAGAAGCTGTTTTATTATTGCTGAAACTAGTAGTGAAAAAGCTTCTGAGGCTCTGGTTCCTAGGCAATGGTAGAAACCTATTATTGTCTGATTTAATGAATTTATATATGAGATTTCTACTGTTAGTTGAGAATCTGATGGATGAATTCTACATATTTTATCCCTGTATTTCTCTAAAAAAGTTCTAACTTCATTATTAATAGAATAGAAATTATATAGATTATCAAGACATTTATCATTAATGCAATTACAAAATCTTCTAATAAATGCACAAGTTTCTCTTGCTACATTTCTATAAACAGGAATATTTTCGCCTACCCATTTTGGTAAGGTTATAGATTCTGAAGATTCTGGAGGTGAGAGCCATACTATTCTTCTCTCTAGATCAATATTAGCGATATTCCATACCTTTCCGCCTAAAACAATAGTATCACCTATATTACATGTAACTACAAAATCCTCATCAAGTGTCCCAATAATTTTGTCATCAATTATTGATTTTGCATGGAAATGGGTAGTATCTGGTATCATATTAGTTGTCAAATAGTATATATAACCCTTTTTAGTAACCTCACAATAATTCTCACTGCATTTTAACATACCTATGCTGTTTAGAAGATTTATAATCTTCTCTATCTTTTCTATCTCTATATTGTTGTAAGGCTGTACTGATGAAATTATATTCCATATCTCTATAGGATTTATCTTCTCATATTCTATTGCTATACCGATTATTTGATGGGCTAATACATCAAGAGAATTATAGTGAAGATCTAAAGGTTCTAATATTCTATTTCTAGTTCTTCGAGCAATAACAATGGATTCTAAGAGTTCTGTAACTATTGGAGGAACAACTATAATGCCTTTGGATACTAGGTCTTCTCTATGACCAGATCTTCCAACTCTTTGTATTAATTTTATAGCTTGTCGAGGAGATAGATACTGAATTACAAGGTCTACAGTTCCTATATCTATGCCTAGCTCTAGACTCGATGTTGATACGACTAATTTTATATCTCCATGTTTAAACTTCTCTTCAATTAACTCTCTTATATTCCTTGATAAAGATCCATGATGTAATCCAATTTTATTCATAGAGTTGCTTTGCTGTGAAGCTAGATAAAATCCTAATTCTTCGGCACTGACCCTAGTATTTGTGAATACCAGTATCTGTCTATACATATTACTATTTGCAATATTATTTATAACATTGGCAACATCTGTTATATCAAAAATACCATTTTCATATGTTGTAGAACTCATTTTCACATCTATATCGTATACCTTACTTGAGGCTCTAGCAATTATAATTTCATATTTATGATTTCCAAAGAAATATCTTGAAATTCTATCTAGAGCTTCTAAAGGTGAAGATATTGCTATTCTTCTTACATGTCTATTTAATTTTTTATCAATTCTTTCCAATAGCAGAATGAGCTCAACACCACGCTCTGATGATATAATCTCTTGTAGTTCATCTACTATTATCGTCTTTAAATTTTTTAAAAAATCAGTGAATTCTTGACGTACTAGCAACACTTGTAAGCTTTCAGGAGTTGTAACTAAGATATTTGGAGGTGATTTAAGAATCTTTTTTCTATTACTTTGTGAGGTATCTCCATGCCATACATCAACATATAATTTCAATATTTCTCCAATACTAGCCAATCTTCTAGTTATATCTCTATTCAATGCACGGAGTGGTGTTATATATAAAATTGATATAGGTGCAAGATTATCAATAAACTTTGCAATAGATGGTATAACAGCTGCTTCAGTTTTTCCACTACCTGTGGGAGCTGAAATCAATATATCATTATCGCTTAGTAAAATCTTTGGAAATGCCTGTAATTGTATTTCTGTCAGTCTCTTATAACCCAATTTAGTAATAAGATCTTTTAACAACAATATTTTTCTATCTATTGACATTGGTTTAACCTATTTAGCCTAAGCAGTTTTAAATCAGCTTTATAGGATAATATGCTATAGACATAAATAAGGTTTTAAGTAGAAGATGAGATCTTTGAATAAACGGATTAGTACATTAATAAGAATTATTCCTATGGTAAATAGTTTACTGTTAATCTACCTATTCACACTATTACCATTGAATTTTAGATTAATTGATGTACTTGAATATGGAATTGGAATTAATGTAATGGAGTTCTTTCGTAATATTCAATCATTATCGACTATTTTAATAATATCAGTAGCAATGTTTATAATCAGTTGTATAGAGAGTTTGAGATTATTATTAATCAATAGGATACATACTTTCATCATAGAATATGTCTTAATATTTCTATTCTTTCAAGAATTACTATTCACATTCCTATATATAGTCATGTCCATCATTTCATTAAAATTCATTCGCTTTTTTATAAATCCTAGCTTCAATAGAAAGAACTTGAATGAGAAGATAGAAGACACATATATTGATACGGGAGTTTTTATAGGCTTCTTAATGATTAGTATAGGAAGTATTCTAGTTGTAAATCTCCTACTAAGTTTTATCATGGAAGTAAATATCATAGCAATCTTGTCCTATATGCTAATAGCAGTAACTGTATTAGTTATAAAGCGTGAAAATATCTATAGATCCATGATAATAGGATGTGCTTATTCTATGATGGCTGCAATCCCTCCTTTTGGAATATTAACTCTCCTACATAATTAAGGTAAGCATTTTTCAGAGATTCTACATAATTATTCATACCATTCTTATAGAATTATAAGAATATCAATTTTTACAAGCAATTAAAATTTGATGAAAATATTCAGATCCTAATAACCTATTAAGCTTTGTAACAAAATATAGTGTAAGACTGTAGTACGAGTTCCAATGATAAAATTTAAGATATAAAAAATTATGTTTTAATAAGGTGATATTTTGTGGAGGCACTTAGAAGATTAGATGAAGTAACATGGATTATACCCAAGGAGTATAAGAGGTGTATGCATGTTCCAGCAATAATATATGCAGATGATTTTTTGTTAAATAAGATGAGAGAAGATGCAACATTGGAACAGGCCGCTAATGTGGCATGTCTCCCTGGAATAGTTGGTGCAAGTTATACTCTTCCGGATGGGCATCAGGGATACGGATTTCCTATAGGTGGAGTAGCAGGGTTCAATGTTGATGATGGTGTTATAAGTCCCGGAGGTGTTGGATATGATATTAATTGTGGTGTTAGAGTTCTGAGAACAGATCTTAGTATTAGAGATATAAAGGGTAAGATAAAGGAATTGGTTGAATATCTATTTAGAAATATACCCAGTGGTGTAGGAGCTACAGGTAAAATCAGATTAACTGAACGTGAACTTGATCAAGTTCTTGAAGAAGGAGCTCAATGGGCTTATAGACAGGGCTATGGGACAGAGCACGACATAGACCATACAGAATCTCGTGGCAAACTTGATTGGGCAGATGCATCAAAGGTTAGTAGGAGAGCTAAAGATAGAGGAGCTCCACAACTGGGGACCCTTGGTAGTGGTAATCACTTCTTAGAGATACAAGTAGTGGACAAGATATATATTCCTGAAGTAGCAAAGAAAGTGGGTATATATGAGGAAGGACAGATAACAATTATGGTTCATACAGGTTCTAGAGGACTTGGACACCAAGTTGCTAGCGACTATCTAGTAATTATGGAGAGAGCTATGAGAAAATACGGCATAAACGTACCTGATAGAGAGCTAGCAGCAGTTCCCTTTAATAGCCAAGAAGGGCAAGACTATTTTGCTGCTATGGCTGCAGCAGCAAACTATGCTTGGGCAAATAGACAGCTTATAACACACTGGGCTAGAGAATCATTTGCTAAAGCCATGGGATCAGACCCAGAGCATTTAGGAATAAAGATGATTTATGATGTAGCTCATAATATTGCAAAAGTTGAGGAACATGAATATGAGAATAGAAGGATTAAACTTGTTGTTCATAGAAAGGGTGCTACAAGAGCATTTCCAAAGGGCCATCCCGAGATACCTCCAGATCATAGAGAATTTGGTCAAATAGTTCTTATACCTGGTAGCATGGGAACAGCAAGTTACATAACAATACCTGGTCAGAGAGCTCAAGAAACATGGTGGTCTGCTCCACATGGTGCAGGTAGATGGATGAGTAGAGCTGCAGCAATAAGAAGTAAATCTCCAAAGGAGGTTATTGAAATGCTTGAAAAACGAGGTATAGTTGTTAGGGCTGCAACATTAAGAGAACTATCTGAAGAAACTCCTGAAGCATATAAGGATGTTGATAGAGTTGTTGATGTAGCAAGAAGAGCAAATATTGCAATACCAGTTGCACGATTAGTTCCCATAGCAGTGATTAAGGGGTAAAGCAATTAGATTAAAATGATAAAAATTCTCTAACCAAAAATTATAATTGCCCCTGTGGCCAGCCCATGCGATAATGAACCGTTGGGGAATATGAGCATGGGTTCTCTGCAGGGGCAACAATAGTTATCAAAGTTAAAAATTTTGCAACAGATATAAAATTTTACTTAAAATTTAATTGCAATTAAATTTTATATATCTCATTTTTTAACAAAAACTGGGTGAAACTTTTTGCCACGAATACCAGTTAAACTCGTAACATGGGATGAAATCGTTGAATGGAGCTGGGGATTAGCAGAAAAGATTATGGATGATGGATACATACCAGATGTAATAATAGCTATTGCAAGAGGTGGATATGTACCCGCAAGATTATTATGCGACTTTCTTGGTGTTGAGAACTTACTTTCTATACAATCTCAGCATTGGACTGAAGCTGCAAAAAAAGATGAAAGAGCCTTGATTAAATTTGAATATCATATTAATCTATCGGGATATAAGGCATTATTAGTTGATGATATAATTGATACAGGAGAATCAGTAATATTAGCAAGAGATTTCATAAAAAAATATTGGTCTCCAAAAGAATTGAGAACAGCAACTCTTCAATGGATATCACCTGTAGCTAAAATTAAACCTGATTATTATTACCTCGAAGTTAAAGAATGGATTTGGTTCCAATATCCTTGGACAAGATTAGAAGATGTAACACAATTCATTAAGAGAATTATAGAAACAGAATTCAAAAATAACGCCAGAGTTCAGTGGAATGAAAAGGAGCTAGAGGAAGCTTTCTATGAATGGTATGGAATTACTGTTGATAAAAAGTATATTACTAAGGCAATAAACATGCTAATAAGAAAAGGTATACTAAGAAGTGAAAATGGAATACTTAGATATGTAACACAGTAACATAATTTTACTAAAAATATTTTTCTCATACCTTTGAGGCATTATCCATGCTAAGATCTTGTAATAATGAACTAGATGAGATGTTATTAAGAAGAGCCTCAAGAATAGTTTTTTATGGTGAAGCAGGTTCAGGCAAGACAAATTTAATACTTAATATATTGAAATGTAGCGTTCAAAGCATAGATCCCTCTCTAAGCTTTATATATATAAGTACTGAAGGATCCATAGTTTTAAATAGATTTATCAGGTTGGGACTAAATAGGCAGAATCTATTCTTTGCAATGGCCCTAGATCAATCACATATTATTGAGGTATTGCTACAAATTTTACATGACATGAAATATATAAGACCAATAGCAATAGTTGTTGATAGTATAAATCATTATTATAGAATTGAAGCACTAAATAATGGTAATAAGAAATTTCTTGAAATATTAGTACTTTTAGACTATTTTAATGATCATGATATATATATAATATCTTCAGCACAAGTACATATAGAGAATGGAGAGGAAATGATAAGTGGTATAGATATCATTAATTTATGGGCAGATTTCATAGTAGAGATTAAAAAGGATAGCAAGAGTACTAGAATACTAAAATTTGTCAAACCAAATATAGCAAAGAGCTTTCGATTTGTAATAACAGATAGTGGTATAGTCTGGGTTTAACTCAATAATATATCAATAATCCTAGCGATCTAATTATTTCAACTTAAATATTATTATGACATATAGGTAGGAATATTAATCTTGTTGTAGGTATCTAGACAGTTTACTCTTAACTCTATACTCTACATATCTATCTTCTGGTGAGAATCTATGCGGATGTGGTGATCGGGTTGGAGCTTTACATATAGGACATAAATCCTTTAATGTATATCTATTGCATATAGGACATTTTCTCATCAACCATTTCATATTATCACTTAGAGATTTCCTCTCTTTGAAGCTCAGCTTCATCTAATTCTAACTCTTTAGCTGTTTTAGTAAGGATATCGCTAATATATGCTAATACTTCTTCTGCTTTTTTATAATCTAGTGCTTCTACTTCAATTCTATATCTAGGAGCTCCTACGGTGTATATGCTTAGCTTAACATCACTTTTGCTTTGTATTGATGATGATATACTCTCTAATGTCTTTCTAATCCTCTCTACACCATCTGGTTTTAATGAAACCAATTTTAGTATGGCTCGTAATTTAACTGTCTTAATCTGGATATGCTTTTTTGCTTCTTCACATAGAGCTTCACTCCAGTCCTTTGGAATTCCATAATTTATTAATACAGTTGGACCTTTAATTACACATTCCTCTAGCAATGAAAATGGATCTATATTTTTCTCTAGATGAATCCAAACATTTTCATAAGCTTCATCTAGAGATTTATTAAGTTTTTTTGTAACTATTTCAATGATTTTTTGAGCTTTTTGTAATCTTTTCCATCTTAACATAAGAACCCTTTTCTCTCCCTCTGTTACCCTTTTTAGCGAGATATCAACTTCTACACGGTATGGTTTTTTATCTACACGTATAACTTTGCCAATTACAACCTGACCTTCTTTTAGAACATCCCTTATATCTCTTATTGATTTTGTGGTTATTTCACTCCAGGGTATAAATGCTTCATTTTTTTCAAATTCTAGAAGTTCTGCGTAGGCTCCTTTATCTATAATCTTAGTTATACGTGCAATTACTACTTCCCCTATTTCTGGTAGTCTTTTCTTTCTAAATGGGATGCTCATAAGCTAGACCTCTATCTATACTTAATCTATTAACTTAATAATGATATTTTTAGTATCAATAATAACTATCTTTATCCTAACCTAAAATTCTAACAATTTCAGCATTTATTAATTTAGCTTTTCCACCTGTAGGTGCAACTATAACTGTACCACACACTAAGCAACGTACAGGAAAGGTGGCATGGTCAAATAATGTTTGTTCATTTCCACAGACATTACATTTTACTCTTATGAATCTACTCTTAGGCTCTGGAATCAATATTTTTCTTTTCTTCAACATCTCACCTATAATTCTGTATATCATGATATGTTGGAATTCCCACCAGATTTAAGCTTTTTCTGTTATTTCAGCACGTTTTAATCTTATACCTTTTCTATGTTGAATATATCCACACTTACTACATTTTATTTTAAGAACAACTTTTTTTGTTACTTTTGCAAATCGTTTTTGCTCAGGCTTACGTTTTGATCCATATCCTTTCTGTTTTCGTAGATATCTTCTCTGTCCCGCTGCAAGAGTTCTTCTTTTACCATGTTTATATATTGTTACGCTATGGTCCGTATGTGTTTTGCATCTAGGACAATAGGTTGTAATAGTTCTAGGTATTTTCATAGATCTTTAACCCTATAGTATTCTAACATAGATGTAACTTATCATGTATTCTGTGTTCCGAATTTTTAAGCAGATGGTTTAATTTAAGTTTAAGAAACATTACTATTGATTCTTCTAATTTTGTTTTACTCTATATTAAGTTCTTAGTTTTAGAACTTATTTGGTATTTTATTTGGGTTATGGTTAATATCCTTAATGAAAGAAGTTAATGGGATCACTCTATAGTTAGGATCTCCGTATAACCTAATGATGATAATATTATAGCATTATCAAGAGGTAGACGTGTTATATATCCCGGTGTAGCTATCGTATATCTAAGATGAAAAGGTTTTAATACTCTGCACATGACATTACCTTCATTATCTATAAATGCTGTCTCAATAACTTTTTCCAGTACTGTAACTATTTTTGATAGTATTGCCAATGTTTTACCAATAAAATCCTCCTCTAATGTTATATTATTGAAACCTAAATGTCTTAGCGATATATATTTAATTAAATCATTAATGGTTTTAGATATAAGACTTTTATAATGGTTGCATAATAAGGTCATTGTTTCATCTAATTTTGAGGTGCAGTGAAATAATACTGAGAGATTTACTCTATTTAATTGATGTAACATATCGCTAATAGAGTGAGACGATATCGAAGGTTTAAAGAGTATTTCTTCAATTATTTTTCCTATATCGTCCATGGTTTTTAACACTCATACTATTTAGTATAGAAGTCAATTTTTTATATCTATTATTTTTGCAAGGCCTTTAAAAATAAAATATGTGGCATATGAGGCATCAATAATAAGTTCTTCATTCTTTTTATATTTAAAATTTTTATCAATAACCTTAATATTTGGTATATCAATCAACATTTTTATTCTCATTTTTATATTATTAAAAGGAGATAACATGCTTGGTTCTAGATGAAAATTCTCCAGGTCACGATTCTTAATTGCATGTGCAATCCATCCAGTTTTTCCGTTTATACTATTAGGAACCCTAATTAAATGAGTTATATCCATAGTTACTTTAGTGTCTATGGGGATAGATATTTCCTTCACTATTTCATAGATAATATTGAGTAAGTCCTTATAGAACTCCCTTACTTCATGGTAATTTATAGTTTGTGTTAATCCCATTACAAAATTGTGTATTGCCTTGTTGTTACATCTCTTTGCTATTTCTATAGCAATTCTCCTTCTGAGGCCCCCGTCAATTAGTTGTGGAGGTAGTGAAATATAGTGTTTTATTTTGTCATAATTTGTTAGTTCACTTATAATTGCTTTGATATCATTTTCTTCTATCCTTATATATGAAACTATTTCACGTCTTTCTTCTGCTGTCATAAATTTGTATTCTATAGGTAGATTAACTATGATGTGAAACCCTCTATGTCCTGAAAAAACAACTTCATAATTATTAAAGCCGAAGTCTCTTTCAATAATATCCATGAGCTTTTTAACATAATCTTTCGAAAGCTCAATACAATATGGATCAACGTGTTCAAATTTATTTAACATTGAATTACAATTTGGGCAATTCTTTTCATCTAAATTAAATGAAATGTATCCACAATTTTTACAAAATTTGAATTGAATTATATTTTCGCTTTCTTTGCATTGTAAAAGGTCATTTGCATCTATATCAAATATTAAATCACTTCCCATCCACTTCTTTTCATCCATTGAAGGGTTAGCCGGTTCTTGATATCTTGCAGAAGAATAGTAGAGATGTCTAGGAATCTTTTTGGTGATGAAACTTCTTAATTCGTGTATGGAGGGAAATGATAAATGTCTTATATAGTTCTCAGAATCTACAGGTTGTAAAGCTATTTCACGAACATATAAATCGTCTGGTAATATGAGTTCAGCTTTTTCATAGTAATTCTTTAATAAAAGCTTAATATGTTCTTCATGACTCAGCATATTCATTACTCCACCCTAGGAGCTACATAGAGCTTTAGTTTTGTTTCTGCAACAAGATCTAAACTTATTTCGCAAGGTAATTCGGGTCCAAGCCTAAATGTTACTGTTTCTGCAATTTTTGCTACAGGTGTAATGAATGTTATATATTCTGATGAATAGGAGTTAGTAAACTCTTCAATTTCTTGGGGTGGCTGAAAATCTATTAAGGTTCCAGTTGTAGTATTAAAGATAAACTCTATTTCTCCTAACTCTGAAGAACCTGTGAGTGAAATTCCTTCTTTTTGCACCTTGATTTTTATCACATCACCCACATCCTCTAGTATTGATAATGCTGATGAAACTGTTGGCCCAAGAGTCTTTGCATATGTATTGAATTCCAATGATAATTCAGGTACTTCTTCATAAGTACTTGAGATTAATGGCATTGAAAATGTTCTAATAACGCCTCCTTTTGATATCAGTCCTATTGAAAGTCTAGTACCATCACTTTCCAACATCAGTTTATCACTTCTAGAAGCTCTCCTCAAAATCTTTGAAACCTTCTCAAGATGGATAAATAATAAGGTCTCTTTTTCAACAACAAATTCTTCAAATGCAGATTTAGGTATGAAGAAATCTACTAACATAACATGACTAGGATCCATAGCCTTTAATCTGATTCCTTCCTCTGGATGAACCTTAAGACCAACAACCTCAATAAAATCTGCTAGCCCTCTTAGTACATATCTCCATATTCTGGCATCAGCAAAGGTTAATCTTATACTCATAAAACTCTACCAAAAATTAGTTAGCTTAGAGCAGTTTTATAAAATAACGGGCCTGTTTCTGGAGCATTGAAACCCGAAGATATTCTAAATAAGTCTTAATTACTTGTTGTGAGTAGTCTTCTGGCTACTAGATATGCTGATGCTGTATGTCTATCCAATCCAAGTCTCTTCATAGCTTTGTCATGTTCCTTAGAATTTGTGGTGCCTCTTGGATCTACATATTTTACTTCTATCGAGTATAGTGGTGCTTTCAATGTTATCATCTCTATGGCTCTGCTTCTAAATATTGCTACTCTCCAGTTATAGTTCCTGTGTCTTCTGTCTTCATTCCTTATCCAGAAGAGCTTCAGTACCCCTAGAACCTCTGGATTCTCTAGTGCTATGGTTGAGACTCCGTGGTGATAAGCATACTTCAGTATTTCGCGGATCTTCATACCTATGATGCTCCAAGCCCTGCTCCTAGGATACCCCCTAGCTGTCGCTTCAGAGAACCAGAATGTCTTTCTATCCCTAAGCATACCATCTTCATCAATTATTGCTAAATTGATTCTATCAGTATTGACATCTACACCACCAATCAGACTACCTCTGGGCTCCCAACATCTCTTTGCATATCTAAGATAGAAGTCGTAGGATATGGAGACATGTACCTCACCCCTAACATATAGCTCTCCATCTCTAACGCCATAGTCTCTAACTACAACTCTCGGCATGTACTTCTCCCTAGATTCAACAATTCTCTTTAGAAGTCCGCATTGTCCTTTATTTGGCTTAGCTCTAATCAGGACTCTATCCTTTGATCCATCATAGCTATATACCGTGACCAGCGTCGATCCGTCTCCAAAAACTCTTACTACATTCCCATCTACCTCCCTCTCATAGTGCTGAAATACTAGCCAATCACTAAGCTCAACATCGCTATAGCTTATCTTAAGCTTTTTTACCAACTCCCATATTCCATAGACAAGATAGACAGCTCCATAGGAATACCTCTTATTGGGAATAACACTATAGGCATAATCCTTAAACATCTTGATTCAAGCAACCTTTGATGGAACAAGGGAGCTCTCCACATCTTTCGATATGCTGAGGATTCTGTGGCATGCAAGTTTGAACAGCCATGCTGTAGACAGTATCTTCCTAGCAGTATCCCCACCAACATTAAATGACAGTTTTACTGTATATAACACATTATCTTTCAAGGCTATAGCCCCAGAAAACTATAAGCTATCAAACCTCTAAGTACATCTGTTACCTCGGGGTTCCAAGACCCGTAGGGCTGTGAAACCTCTGGTGACAGAGGTGGAGTCTCTGTGGTGAGAGGCCCCGAGAGGAAGCGTGATGAACCAGACCACGGAATTAAAAATATTTCAGAATACCTAGGAACGCCGTGGTCTGGAGAACGCTTTAGAATCTATATCAATGTCGTCAATTATATGAAATTGTCATCTATGTAGATTGGCTATTCAATAATGATTTAAATCTCTTGGCGTCTTCAAACATGTATACATTATTAAATAGCACAAAGATTTCTTCTATATTTTGAGATATTAAGTCCTTGATCTTTGCAAGAAGATTAAGTAAGTCTTGGTCACTATACTTATATCTATAGTTTACATCTCCTCTTCCTAAACCATGTAATCTTGTATATACAATTCTATGTATGTTGTTTATTGCTGGCATTACCTTTAATATATCTGTAACGTGAATTATATTGTATTTATTGATAATAGTTTCAAGCATTTCTTTATGTTCATTCCAATTTCCTCTAGGTTCCCAAGCAATTATGATATTACTATCGATTTCCTTATTTATTTCTCTTAAAAATAATTCTAAATTAGAAAGGTTACGATCGTTATACTCGAAGCTGGGTGGAGTTTGTATGACAATAACCTTGGCATTCAAAATTTTTGCTATCTCATAAACTTTATTCCAAGCTTCTAGGTTCTCTCTTGTTGGTTTTAGCAGGCCATAGTTATCTATGTTACCTGGAGGCAAGATTTTAATTTTCTTCCATGTTGGACTTGTAGGAGGATGTGTTATAACTTGCCAACACTTCATAGTGATAATAATATCTGAAGGTATAGAAGATCTAAGCTTCTTTGCTTCGTCTACCGATGGAATGTTATAAAATGTATTTTGCAGTTCAACACAATTGAATTCCTTGAAATATTTATCTTTAGATACGGGGAAACCACAGCATCCAACATATATTTTATTCATTTTTAACCACCCGATACACTAAAACAGTTCATACCATCTATATCTAGGTTGTTTCTCTGGGTCGTATCTATGTAGGACTCGCATCTATATTGCTGACATTCATCATCTATACATCTACATTTAAGAGATACTACCTTTAACTTCTCTAGCATTTCTAAGAGTGTTTGTCTATCTAATTGTCCTTTGCAAAGATACAATGTATTATTCTTAAATATTTTTAATTCTATTCTATAATTATCTTCATCTATGGATAATAGTATTGTATCTCCATCATTTATATCTAGTAGTAACCTTATCGATGCAGGTATTGTTATCCTTCCCTTTGAATCAACTTTTACAGTCTCCATGATCATGAATTTATTTTACCTCTCTTAGCCTCTTGGAGCTATCCAAACTGTTATTTTACCTCCTCCAGCAACCTCAAGTGAAATTCTAAGAGGTTTATCCGGACCGAAGGCTATGGTACATTCGTCTGCTAGATCTAAAATTTTGGTTAGAGCTTTCAAATGATCTACGCTATATTTAACAATAGCACTTCCTATGGAAGCTTCAAGATATGATAATGGTTGAAATTGTTTGAGAACAGTAGTATACTCTGCTAGCTCACTATGTGCTGAGACCTTTATAGAGTTCTTTTCCGAAGAATAGGTTAGGGTGATTTCATCACCTACAACTGCAGCATCTTTTATAATGCTTATAAGTTCAGATGTGGGTAAACTTGCTGTCACTTCCAACTCTATATCTAGCTCTCCTATTTTCTCAAAGCCCACTTCTGTTAGGGGTACTAGGTATTCTCGTTCTATATTGGACTTAACATTAACTACTCGTATAATCATTTCTCTAGAGCCAGCATTGTATTCAAATATTACTTTATCTCTCTTTGTAGCACGCTTTAGGGATTTTATGAATTCATCTCTATCAGCTATAACCCTAATTTCCTCTGTAATGTTGTATTCTTCAAAGGTTGAGGAAGGTAATTCAAATATTATCATCGACACTTTATCAGGGCTTAACGCTTCTATGGAGAATTTATCTGGCTGAAATACCATGGGTACTTGGTCTACAAGACTCTTTAATGCGGCTGATACTTTCTTAAAAACATTGCCAACAGGATATATAGCTCGTAAACTCACCTAGCCCACCTAATAAATAAAAATTTAGTATTCTCAACCTAAACTCTTATTCTGTAGCTAGTTTAAATACTGTGAATTTAGTTAAAGTGATCAGTAATGACAAAGAAGATAATTATTGGAGATATAATAGGACATTATATTACACTTGAAGCATCTCCTGAAGATGCCATTAAAATTTTAAAGACATTGAGACAAAGATTAGGAAAGGGTAGAGAAGATGTTGATGATGCAATAAGAATGATAGAACACTTTGACGTCTTTTATGATGTTATGAGAAAAAAATTCAAGGAATATCTAACGCCAAGAAAGAATATAGGTGATGTAATAAAAGGTGAAGTACTAGTAGATAAAATAAAATTGTTGAAGAGAGGGGAGATGAAAAGTGTTGTCATAGTATTTGATAGGAATGTGGATAGAGAATCTCTACTAAATGTACTTAGAGATATGGGATACGAGATAGAGATTCATTGAATACCAATACAATGGTTTTCAATAATAATTAAAAGAAATATTGAAATGGAATTAAATGTCATCTAACTCTATATCAATTAGCTATATCATTTCGGTTTTCAAATTTTCTAAAACTCTAAGAAGATAAATATCTCCATTAACATTTCCAACATCAGATAGCTTGTGAGCTCCTTCCTTATCCTAAGGACAAAATTTTAGCCCGACTCCTTTCCATCATAAAGAGTGATGGTTCCTTTTGGGGTTCACGAGTTTGGAGGTACATATCTTTTTCATTTACCTCCAAGCTGGGTCTCTAGTTCATTATCCCTATCCCTTTCGAGGACTTGGGATTATGGACTTCATTGATCCGAAGACATTAGACATTCGTGTGAGAGGCATAGTATGGATTTCGACCTCACATACTAATTATTATCACTAATAGTAAGCTAGGAAACCACATCTTATAAACTTTCACCCCTACCTTAGAAGCAAGGCTTTCAGTTGTAATATAGTTATTAGAGAGTATGATTAAGATTTATCAAGGATCTCGAAGAACTTTATAGAATGTTAAAGAACTTGCCCGTCTTTTTAGGATTTGTATTTTGTTGATGATTTTAATATATTCATAAGAACTACATATCCTAGACATATCCATATTTTGTCATGGTATAATTATCTGATAGATAAATAAATGATAATGTTTTACCAAATATCTTATTCTCTGCTAGACAATTTATTTTGTTTTCTTAGAACTTTTCCTACCTCTTCTTTTAGGAGGTTCTATTTGTGTTATAGGTTTTTGTATAGAACCTAGAATTCTTATAGCGTCTTCAATGCTTATCTCATTTGATACTAATTTATCCCATATCTCTGACCGCTGTAAGAATAATTCTATGTCGGTTGGGCTAAGATCTACACTTTCTTCCTCTTCTTCAGCTAAGTATTCAGGTTCCGAATAGCTTTCCTGAGCTTCAGAGATACCCTCTTCAGTAGTAGATCCGACTTCTTCTTCGTTCATTTATTAGGCACCAAAACATATACTTCTATAAATGATATTGCTATGTGTAGATAGTGCTTTTCTCTAGGGTTCGGGTCTGAACATTACTCTTAATCGCTTTCTTCATCCCCTCATCCCCGTTCCCCACTCCCTCAGGCTTCATCGTTCACAGCAGGGGCTCTTAGGGGTGACCCAGGCACCCCCGCATACCCTTTCTACTTATCTTTATTTTGTTCTCTATATTTCTGCGATACTCCCTTAGGGATCCACCCATTCTATGGGTGGATAAACCCTTCATCGGTTCTAGGAATAAACCTTTGTTTATACAGAATATAAGCTTTATCTCTCTAAGTATAGAGAAAAGTTGTTAAGAGTATTTGAGAATATTGAGGAGTTATATAGAGGGCAGAATGGCTTTTAAGTGTTAATGCACTATAAATACTAATAGATTTGATGTTTGATATTTGCTTATAATCTGTCTGTTTAGAGATAATTTTTACTGTAAAAGTATAATTATGATGATTTATGTGCAGAAATAGAAAGGTGAAAGTAGTAGATGCCTATTTGGCGCTATCCACATGTATCAAATATAGAGGAATCTAAGTTAGCTAGAGCTGTAATAAGAGATGTAGCTATGTCTTTTAAGGAGGCCTACGAGCTTTGTAAGATTCTACGTGGAATGAAGTTAACGGAGGCACAGGAATTATTAAGAAAGGTTATAGAGCTTAAGGAGCCTATACCCTATACCAGGTATAAACTTAGTATAGCTCATAAGAAAGGGTTATCAGATAAATGGCATAGCTGGAGATCGCCAATAGGTAGATATCCTGTTAAGGTGGCAAAGAATATTCTTAAGTTGCTTAAAAATGTTGAGAATAATGCAAGCATAAAAGGATTGGATATATCGAAATTAAGAATAGTACACATTGCAGCACATAGGGGTTATTATTTAAAGAAATGGATGCCTAGAGCTTTTGGAAGAGCTACGCCATGGTTTAGAACACACACATCTGTTGAGGTCATTGTAGCAGAAATGTGAGGGGGTGTTATGGTAAATATTAAGAATTACTTCATTGAGCAAGGGATTAAGAAGGTAGCTGTTGATGAGTATTTAGCGAGTAAATTCTGGAGAGCTGGATATGCAGGTGTGGATCTAATTAGAACACCTCTTGGAACAAGAGTAATAATATATGCAGCAAGACCGGGGCTGATAATAGGTAGAAGGGGTCAGACTTTAAGAACAATACAACTTGTGATTGAAAAACTATTTGGTATTGAAAATCCACAGATAACAGTTGTTGAGGCTGAAAATCCTGATTTAAATGCAAGAATAGTTGCATTTAACATTGCATTAGCCCTCGAAAGAGGAATTCATTTTAGAAGAGCAGGGTTTATAGCATTAAGAAGGGTTATGGCTGCAGGTGCTATAGGGTGCGAGATAGTTATTAGTGGTAAGCTTGTTGCTGAAAGAGCAAGATATGAGAAACTTAAGATGGGTAAAGTGTACAAATCTGGTGAACAAAGTTTTCGACTGGTTGATAGAGCAGTAGCACATGTTTTACTAAAGCCGGGTATGTATGGTATAGAGGTTCTAATAACAAGGCCGGGTCTTACAGCAGATCATGTAGAGATTGTACAAAAAGAACAAGAAGTTTCTCAACAGTCATTAAAGTCTTAAGATGGTGTAAAACAATGAGTGATAGACCTCTAAAAGCAAGTGAGATTAGGACTATGTCTGATGAAGATAGACTAAAGTTATTGAATGAGCTGAGAATGGAACTTGTACGTCTTATAACACAAGCTAGGAGTGGTACTCTAACTAATGTTGCAAGGATAAGAATAGTTAGAAAGAATATAGCAAGAATTCTAACTGTAATTAATGAAGAACGACGTAGAAGGGTTTAGACAATGGAGCGGAATAGACATAACATTTTGTTTCATGAACTAATAGGTTTAGATGTAACTATATTATCACATAGTGATCCCCATCTTATTGGTGTTAGTGGGAGAATAGTTGATGAAACGATGAATACATTAAGAATATTGCTTAATAATGGTAGAATACTAACGGTTTTCAAGAGATATGGTTTATTTGAAACTACACTACCAGGAAATACAAAAATGGTTATTGATGGATCCCAAATACTTGGAAGACCTGAAGATAGGCTTAAAAGATTAAAGAGCTCTAAAATTTAGGTAAGTTTAGATAGAATATGGTATAGATGATTACAAATGTCTGCACCTAAGAACATAGGAATCAAATATCCGGGTCTTACACCACCTCAAAGATCATGTAATGATGCTAAATGTCCTTGGCATGGAAATGTAAGAGTTAGAGGACTTATTCTAACTGGCAAGGTTATAAAAGCAAGGATGAGAAATACTGTTGTTGTTGAGAGGGAGTATACTGTATGGATAAGCAAATTTAAGAGGTATGAAAGAAGGAGGAGTAGGATACATGCACATAATCCACCATGCATAGGAGCAAAAGAAGGTGATATAGTTCTTATTGGTGAGACAAGACCTTTGGCTAAGAGTGTTTCTTTTGTAGTATTGGGGGTGTTACAAACTGTTCAACAAAGTAGTTCGTGAGGTGAAGGTTTATGGCTGCTAAAAGGGCTAAGACAGGGGCTGCATTTCCTAGACGAAGAAGAGTAGCTGGTATAATAAATGGTACTAGACTGGTTGTTGCTGATAATAGTGGTGCAAAGGAGGTTATGGTTGTTGGTGTAATAGGTGTAAAGACGAGATTAAGAAGATTGCCATTTGCAACTGTAGGTGATATGGTTGTAGTAACTGTTAAGAAGGGTCCGCCAGATATGAAAGGTCAAATAATGAGAGCCATAGTTATTAGGCAAAGAAAGCCATTTAGAAGACCTGATGGTACATGGGTAGCATTTGAAGATAATGCATGTGTATTGGTAACCCCTGAAGGTACGCCTAAGGGAAAGGAGATAAGAGGTCCTGTGGCAAGAGAAGCCGTAGAAAGATGGCCTCAGATAGCTAATATGGCCTCTATAGTTGTCTAATGGTGATTTTGAAATGGAGCTTAAGACAAAGCTTCCTAGGAAACAGAGAAAGATTTTATATAATTTGCCACTTCATTTAAGATGGCATTTACTCAATGCACCATTGTCTCAAGAGTTAAGAAAAGAATTGAATATTAAGAGACTTCCAGTGAGGTCAGGAGATGTGGTAAGGATAATGAGGGGAGACTGGAAAGGACATGAAGGTAAAGTAGTAGATGTAGATCTAAAGAGAGTTAGAATATTTGTAGAAGGTGTAACATTAAAGAAAGCTGACGGTTCTGAGGTTTTCTATCCTATACATCCATCCAAGGTGATTATAATAAAATTAGGAGAAATAGATGATGTGAGAAGAAGGATTATTGAAAGGAGGTCTAAGGCAAGAGAAGAGCTAATAAAGCTTGGAAAAGCAAAACCATTAAAACCAGGATAATAGGTGGTCATCATGGCAAGAATGGGAGGTTCACGACATCTAAAGAGATTGGCAGCACCATTATTTTGGCCAATACTTAGAAAAGAATACAAATGGGTTGTAAAACCTTCACCTGGTCCTCATCCAGTAAGCAGAAGCATTCCACTATTGATTCTAGTCAGAGATGTACTTAATATTGCGAAAACCTCTAGGGAAGCAAAGAGAATAATATTTGATGGAAAGATATATGTTGATGGTGTTCAAAGAAGAGATTACAAGTTTCCAATAGGTCCTATGGACAGTATCTCTATTCCTGAAATAGACATGTATCTAAGGATGGTACCATATCCTACTAAGTATTTATGGTATATTAATATATCAAAAGAGGAGGCATGTCTAAAGCTAGTTAGAATAGAGAATAAATTAACGGTTAAGAATGGACATATACAGCTAGGGACACATGATGGAAGAAATATATTGATTAGGGTGAAGGATCCGAGGAATCCTGTAGAGGCGATGAACTATAAAACACTTGATACGTTATTAATAGAGGTGCCATCACAGCGAATAATACAGCATATACCCTTAGATATAGGGAAATATGCTATAGTTATACATGGAAGAAATGTTGGACGTTTAGGTAAGATTCTTAGTATTGAAGTAAGAGAGGGTATGAAGAGACGAAGAGCATTAGTAACAATGGAGGATATCAATGGACATAGATTTCAAACAATATTGGATTATGTAATGGTTGTAGGAGATGAAAAACCTGTAATAAAATTGTATGAGTGATGAGAATATGTCTATTGAGACTTTGAGCATTATTAAAGGAAATGCGATAACATTATCAAAAATCCCTGAGACTGTAGAAAGTAGTTTCCTATCTAAGGATAAAGTTATAAGTATTTTAGAGAAGTGGAGGAGTAATCCAATGTTAATACCAAGGATTGCTAAGGTTACAATAAACATATCGGTGGGGGGTGCCACTGAGAGATTAGATAAGGCAGCCAGACTTTTGGAGCAACTAACAGGTCAAAAGCCTTCGTTAAGAAGAGCTAAGAAAACTATTAAAGAATTTGGAATAAGTAAGAAACAATTAATAGCTGCAGTAGTTACATTGCGTGGGGCTAAGGCACATGAGTTCTTAAGAAAAGCTTTATATGCTGTCAATAATACATTGAGATATAGGAATTTTGATGCTACTGGAAATATATCATTTGGTATAAAAGAGCATTTGTTGCTTCCAGGTGTTAGATACGATCCAGATATAGGTATATTTGGTATGGATATTTCAGTAACAATAGAAAGGTGTGGATATCGTGTGGCTAAAAGAAGAAGGTGCAGGAGTTCAATACCTATGAGGCACAGAGTATCTAGAGAGGAAAGTATTTTATTTATGGAAATCCTATATGGGATTAGAGTTATAGGTGAGAGACATGGGTAAATTTAGACCACCTGCAGAACGTAAATATGGTCGTGGAGTACAAGTGTGTAGAAGGTGTGGTAATAGAGATGCAGTAATACAGAAGTACGGAATGTATCTTTGTAGACAATGCTTTAGAGAGGTTGCTATAGTCATTGGATTTAGGAAGTATAACTGAGGGATGAATGGCCATGGTTATGCAAGATACATTAGCAAATGCATTAACGGCTATAACAAATGCTGAAATGAGAAGAAAAAGTGAGGTTATTATATGGCCTGCTTCAAAGCTTATAATTAGGGTTTTAAGGGTTATGCAGAGATATGGATATATAGGAGAGTTTGAATATGTTGATGATGGAAGATGGGGAAAAATCGTGGTGCAATTACTAGGTAGAATAAATAAGGCTGGTGCAATAAAGCCGAGATTGCCTATTACTTATAGAGAACTTCTAAAATTTCCCCACTGGGTGAGAAGATATTTACCTTCAAGAGACATAGGTCTTTTAATTTTGACGACACCGCAGGGAGTCATGTCCCATAGAGAAGCTATAGAGAAGAATATAGGTGGTATATTAATAGCATATGTATATTAATGTATATGGTGATATAGATATGACAAGAAAAGCTGCACACCTTAGAGAAGAAATAGATATTCCTGAAGGGGTCTCTGTAGAAGTAGATAATCTGCTTGTTAAGGTTTCTGGACCTAAAGGGTCACTGCAGAGGAGTTTTGATTATGCTAATGGAATTATAATTAAGGTTGAGGATAGAAAGGTAATTCTTGAAACGTTTTTTGCTGATAGAGAAAAGAAGGCATTGCTATATACTATAGCTTCTCATATTAAGAATATGATTACCGGTGTTACTAAGGGATGGAGATATAAGCTTAAGATAGTCACATCACATTTCCCTGTAAATGCAAAGGTAGTAGGGAATGAAATATTAATTGAAAACTTTCTAGGTGAGAGAGCACCTAGAAGAGCTAAGATAGTAGGCGATGTAAAGGTTCGTATTGAGGGTAAAGATATAATTGTCGAGGGTATAGATCTAGAAGCTGTGGCACAAACAGCAGCTAATATTGAGATGGCTACAAGGGTTAAGGATAAGGATAGGAGGGTGTTTGTCGATGGAGTATATATTTATGAGAAGGGTGTAGCTATATGAGTCAACAGACTGTTGATGTAGCTATGAATAAAAATATTGTTGATCAGAGAAGGAAATTAAGAGATTATATTAGGAAGATAAAGATGTATAGGAGAGTAGAGTTTCTGAGATGGTTGTGGTGGAAATTCGCTAAGTTTGAGAATAAATTGAGATGGAGAAGACCTAGGGGTAAGGATAATCCTGTAAGACTTTCATATAAAGGTTATCCACCAAAACCAGATAGTGGATATAGATTGCCAAGAGATATAAGAAATCTACATCCTTCTGGTTTAATCCCGATTAGAGTATCTAATATTAAGGAGCTCGAGGCTCTTGATCCAAGAAAACATATAATCTATATAGCAAGTAGTGTTGGAACTAAGAAAAGACTTGAAATAATATCGAAAGCAAGAGAAAAAGGTTTTAAAATAGCAAATGAAATGGTGTAAGGAGATGGATTTAAGTTATCAGAGAAGAATAGCTGCAGAACTTTTAGGGGTTGGAGAATCGAGGATAAAATTTGATCCAAATAACATTGAAAGGATAGAAAGTGCTGTAACTAAGGAGGATATTAGAAGATTAATAAAGGAAGGAATAATATTTGCAGAATATATGAAGAGTAATAGCCGTGGAAGATGGAGGGAATTCCATAGAAAGAGAAGCAAAGGTAGACATAGAGGTTATGGTAAAAGAAAAGGTGCTTCAAGTGCTAGAGCAAATCCAAAGGAACAATGGATCTTTAGGATAAGGAAAATTAGAAGGTTCTTGAAATGGCTTAGGGATCACGAAATAATTGATAGTAAAACATATAGAATGCTCTATAGGAAAGCTAAAGGAGGAGCATTTGAGAGTTTGGCATCACTTAAGAGATATATGAAAGAGCATAATCTTTTACCTCAAAGCTTTAGGTGAGATCTATGGCTACAGGACCTAATTATAAAGTTGCGAGAAGAAGGAGGAGGGAGGGGAAGACTAATTATCATAAAAGATATAAGATGGTAAGAAGTAAGGGTATAAGGGCTGTGGTTAGAAAAACAAATAGATATATAATTATTCAATTCGTATATCCAACACCTATTGGCGATTATACTCTAACTTCCGCTCATAGCATAGAGCTTGTAAAACTATTTGGCTGGAAGGGAGGTACAAAGAATACTCCTGCAGCATATCTAACAGGGTTGTTGGCTGGTCTAAGAGCTAAGAAACTAGGTATTTTAAGAGCTATTCCAGATATAGGTTTACATAGACCTGTAAAAGGTTCTAAGGTGTTTGCAGCTTTAAAGGGAATAATAGATGCGGGTGTAGAGATTCCATGTTCACAGGATATGTTTCCTTCTGAGGAGAGGATAAGGGGGAAGACGATAGCGGAATATGCAGAACAGCTTGCTAATACCAGCCCAGAGGTATTTTCAAGACAGTTTTCAGCAATACTTCGGGGAGGATTTGATCCTAGAAATATGGAAAAACATTTCGATGAAGTTAAAAACAAAATTATTGAAATTTATAGCAAGATTCCTGAGTCGAATGAGGCTATAGCAATAATTAAGGAACTTATAGGTGGGTAGAAATATGAGTGGAGTAGAGGAATGGGTTCCGAAAACAAAGATAGGTTGGATGGTTAAAGAGGGTAAGATTACTTCTATAGATCAGATATTTGCTATGAATGCAGTAATAATGGAGCCAGAAATCGTTGATGTATTACTACCTGGATTAAAACAAGAGATTCTTGATGTTGTTTTAGTACAGAAAATGACAGATGCTGGAAGAATATCAAGATTTAGAGTTGTTGTAGCTATAGGTAATGAGGATGGTTATGTAGGTCTAGGCATAGGAAAGGCAAAGCAGCTTAGAACAGCTATAGAAAAAGCTGTTATAGATGCAAAGCTTAACATTATACCTGTTAGGAGAGGATGTGGAAGCTGGGAATGTAGTTGTAGAGAAAAACATTCATTACCCTTTAGAGTTGTTGGTAAGTCTGGTAGTGTAGAGATAGAATTGCTTCCAGCACCACTTGGGACAGGTCTTGTAGTTGGAGATATACCGAAAGTTATTCTAAGGTTGGCTGGAATAAGGGATGTATGGTCATTTACACGTGGTGAAACAAGAACAACAATTAATTTTGCAAAAGCAGTTTTTGAAGCATTAAGAAACACAAATAGATTTGTATCACCTAGTGATTGGGTCAAGAAGGTATGGGAGTAATACTGAGGTGAAAATCTTGAGCATAAAGCTCTATGCTATTATAAGGCTTCGGGGAAGAGTAGGTGTTAGTAAGGAAATTGAGGATACATTAAGAATGCTAAGACTGACCAGAAAATACTGTTGTGTAATATATCCAGCAACAAAGGATATAGAGGGCATGTTGATGAAGGTGAAAGACTGGGTTACATGGGGTGAAATAGATTTTGAGACACTTGTAGAATTACTGAAGGCTAGAGGCAGGGTTCAGGGAAATAAGCCTCTATCTAATGAGTATCTCAAGAAGGTACTTGGCATAGAAAGTATTGAGCTATTTGCAAAAGAAATAATGGATGGAAAGATACTATTCCATAAACTCGACGAATATGGAATTAAGCCATTATTTAGGTTGCATCCACCAAGAAAAGGTTTTAAGGGAAGCATTAAGAAGCCTTATAGAGATGGTGGTGAATTGGGTTATAGAGGGAAAGATATAAATGATCTGATTAAGAGGATGATATAAAATGGTAGTGCGGAGGGATAAAAAAAGTAGGAAGATGCATGGGTATAGAAATAGAGGATGGGGAAGCATAGGTCAGCATAGAAAATCTGGCTCAAGGGGTGGAAGAGGAGCTGCTGGTATGCATAAACATAAGTGGTCTTGGGTTATAAAATATTTCAGAGATTGGTTTGGTAAAAAAGGGTTTGTTCCTAGAAACCCTGTTAAAACAGTTGAGGTGAGGGAAATAACTCTAGCTCAAATAGATTCATTAGTTTATAGGCTTATTAAGGATGGTAAAGCCGTTTATGAAGATGGAAAGATAGTTATAGATTTATCTAAGATGGGTATAAATAAAGTTATTGGTAGTGGTAGGATAAGCTATCCAATAAAGTTGCTAACCTATAGTATTACTGAAAAGGCTAGAGAGAAGATAGAGAAGGCTGGAGGAACAGTTGTTATACTTAAAAATAAATAATTTTGATTTACTTTGATATACCTATAATGATACTTCATAGAAGTTGGATCTTCAAAATTTTTGATAAACTTTATAAGAGTATACCTCTAATAATATGGACTAAGATAGCAATTAGGGTGCTTCATTATTGGGTATTATTGAGATACTTGCAAAAATAGGTCTGGTAATACCATCAGCACCACGTCCTGTTAGAAGACCTAGTCTTGGAAGGCGATTAATGTATACAGGGCTTGCTGTATTAGCATACATACTACTGTCATCTACACCTCTATATGGGATTGAAAGAGCGGGACAGCTACAATTCTCTCCAATTATAGCAATAGTATTAGCTATGACTGCAGGAACCCTAGCTCAGCTCGGTATTGGACCTATAGTAACTGGTGGTCTTATTTTACAAATTCTTGTTGGTGCAAAGATCATAAATTTAGATTTAAATGATCCAGAGGCTAGAAAGAATTTTACTTTGGCTTCAAAAGGTTTAGGTATAATACTAGCAGTAGTAGAGGCATTAGGCTTTGTAATAAGTGGAATATATTGGACTTTTCCACATACGGTTAGTATATGGATTAAGTTATTAGTGTTTGTTCAACTGTTATGGGGCAGTATAGTAATTATTATGATAGATGAAGCAATACAAAAGGGATGGGGTTTAGGAAGTGGTGTAAGTCTCTTTATACTAATCGGGGTTGCACAAAAAATTTTCTCTGAGTTACTATCACCATATTCTTTCCAGGGACAAGCCATAGGCTTAATTCCCTATCTTGTAGATGCACTAAGAAATGGAGCTCTTAATATATATGATTTTGTTATTGGGCGCTTAATGTTAGGATTACCGACATTAACAGGCCTCATTGTTACTATTATTTTGATTGTAATTATAACATATCTAACGGTTGCAAAGATAAATGTACCGATAGTTCTAACTAGGTATGGTGGTATTAGATCTAGAGTACCCCTACAACTGCTATATGTCACTAACATTCCAGTTCTATTAACCTCTATACTAATATCTGATATAATATTGATATTAACATTGCTTAGAAATATCATCAACATAGATGTTGATTCTATAAGAATTTATCTATCACCTCCAACAATATATCATTTCATTGTAAGACCCTTGCCTGCAGTAGTCTATACTATAATATTCTTTGGATTATGTGTACTTTTTGGCATATTATGGATAGAAATAGGAGGATTAAATCCTGAGGCTCAAGCTGAAAACTTAGTGAAGGCAGGTTTAGATATACCTGGTATGAGAAGATCCACGAAGATTTTAGCCACATATCTTGCTCGCTATATATATCCTCTAACAATATTTAGCTCCATTATTGTAGCAGTAATAGCACTTGTAGGTGATATCTTTGGAAGCTTTGGAACAGGTACAGGTATCCTATTAGCTGTAGGTATAGTCTATAACTATTATCAGATTCTAGCATATGAGAGAACTATAGAGATGTATCCACTGTTAAGAAGACTTGTTGGCGAGTAGTATGTCATCTTTTGCAAGAGTATTTACAGCTATATCGATAGGCGTTATAATAAATCTGTTAGCGTTTACAGCTACATATAATGTTGCGAAAAGGTATAGATATAGTAAATCCTCTATAATTGATAGAGAAGCTAGAAAAGCATATATAAGTAGAAAGAAGATGACCATAGCTTCTATGCATATAAAAAAGCTTCGTAGCAATATATTTAGGCTAAGCCTATATCAATTCATGATCCCTTTTACAGCATATATAGGTTCAATTCTCTTATATATGTTGATATCATTTCTATTTTTTAAAGGATATGTAGAATATATACCGCTTAAATCCACATGTATTGCTCCAATACCTATACAGATACCTGTAAAGGAACCTGGGTATGAGTGTGTAGTATCTGTTGTATGGATATATTTTCTAATATTCTTAATGTTTCTACCACTTTATGATCACTATATCAAAAAAGTTCTTCAGATGTAAAGCTATGCTATAACTACTTTCTATATCAGTATTATGTCTATTTCCATTTCATAAATACCAATGTATCTAGACTTAGTATTTCCAATAAGATATTTAAGATAGTATATTATTAGAATTATCATGTAGTTGGTAATGGTTTTGGTGAATGCTATGGTTAGACCTATGTATAGGTCAAGGTCATATAAGAGAATATATGTAAGGACACCAGGTGGAAGGACTGTTGTCCATTATGAGAGGAGGAAGAATACTTTAATGAGATGCGCTAAATGTGGAGGGATTCTAAATGGTGTACCGATAAAAGAGAGTGAGAGGAGAAGTCTACCAAAATCTCTAAAGAGACCAGAGAGGATGTTTGGCGGAGTTCTATGTCCTAGATGTCTTGCTGAGGTTTTAAAGAGTGTGGTGAGATCTAGCATTGCAGGATAAGTTAGTAATAGCTGTTGGAGGCCCTCCTGGAAGTGGTAAGACTACTGTAGCAAAACTAATATCAAAAAGACTCAATCTTAGGCATATATCCATAGGAGCTCTTTTTAGAAAGATGGCTGAGGAAAGAGGTCTTTCACTAATAGATTTTAGTATATTAGCACAGAGAGATCCTTCAATAGATCTAGAGCTAGACTCCATAGCTATAAAAGAAGCACAGAAAGGGGGAGTTGTAATAGATGGACATGCAGCTCCATGGTTATTAAAAGGCATTGCTCATCTAAGGGTTATTGTTACAGCTAGTAAAGAGGTAAGAATCAAGAGATTAGCTGAGAGAGATGGAAAACCAATTGACATTGTAAGAGAGGAAACAGAACTTAGGGAGCGGATAGAAAGAGAGCGATACTTAAGAATATATGGAATTGATATATATGACTTTAGTAATTTTGACTTGGTTATCAATAGTGAAAAATTTTCTCCAGAAGCTATAGCTGAGATAATAGTTACAGCGTTAAAGACGTTGAAACTGATATAGGATTCTATTTACAGTTTAGAGACAAAAATACTTATGAATTGTAAGTCTTCTATATGGCTCAATACGAACTGTAATGAATTTTGTATGCTGTTATCATAAATAAAATATATCATTTATATGGTGTAGTTCTCTGGAGGTGTATAGCTCTTAGAAGCGATAAACCTAAAAATACTGATACTCAATATTATTTAGTGTCATGGTGAGAAATAATATGCCTGCAATAGAGATAGGAAGAATATGTGTTAAAATAATGGGTAGAGAGGCTGGACGTAAATGTGTTATAGTTGATATAATAGATGAGAACTTTGTACTTATAACAGGTCCAAAGAGTTTAACAGGTGTGAAGAGAAGGCGTTGTAATATTAATCATATAGAGGTACTAGATAAGAAGATAGATATACAGAAAGGAGCTTCAGATGAGGAAGTGCTAAAGGCGTTAGAAAGTGCAGGACTTACTGAGTTTATGAAGGAGCGGATAAAGGTTAAACTAACACCAATGCTATTAAAGAGATAGAATAATCGGCCACTTCATTTATGAGATGCAAATACTATTTTAGTGAGACAACCTAATATATTTTGTCAGAGTGTGGCATTTTGAAGGAGAAAGGTCTAGAGTTTATCAAGAGTTTAGATAGATATGCAAATATTAACGTAGAATACATTGTAAAGTCTGATGATGATACAGATCCTAGATATGGCTATCTACCTATGCAAAGACCTATCGATGTGCACATAAGAAATGGTGTAATAATTGTAGACAAACCTCCTGGTCCTACAAGCCATGAGGTTGTTGCATGGATTAAGAAAATGTTTAATATTCCAAAGGCAGGTCATGGAGGTACCCTAGAGCCCGACCGTTTGATTATATGAATGGTCGGGCGGGGAGATCCGAAGGTAACTGGAGTATTGCCTGTAGCATTGGATAGAGCTACGAGAGTTATAGGTATTTTAATGCATTCATACAAGGAGTATGTAGGGGTTATGGAGCTACATGGCGATGTTGAGCCTGAGAAAGTTATTGAAACTATGAAGATGTTTGTTGGTAAGATATATCAAAGGCCTCCTCTGAGATCATCTGTAAAAAGGTCTTTAAGAATACGTGAAATTTATTCTATTGATGTTCTAGAGATTGAAAATAGACGTGTATTATTTAGAGTTAAATGTCAGTCTGGAACATATGTAAGAAAGCTCTGTCATGATATAGGTCTTCTATTGGGTGTTGAAGCTCATATGAGGGAATTGAGGAGGATAGGTGTGGCACATTTTACTGAGAATAGAGATATTGTAACACTTCATGAGGTTTCAGAAGCGTTATATATCTGGAGAAATTTAGGTGATGAATCATTTCTGCGAAAGATGATATTACCAGTGGAATACATTGTAGCATTTCTACCTAAAATAGTGGTGAAGGATAGTGCTGTTGATGCTATTGCACATGGTGCGCAATTAGCTGTACCTGGTATATCCATTGTGGCTAAGAATATTAATAGAGATGATAGAGTAGCAATATTTACACTTAAGGGAGAGCTTGTAGCTATTGGAAGAGCTACCATGAATTCTGAAGAAATGGTGAAAAGTGATCGTGGAATTGCTGTAAAGATAGAGAGGGTTTATATGGAGCCAAATATATATCCTAGTGTATGGAGGAAGAGTGGTGATAAGATAGAGAAGGATGTATAGATATGGAGCATTACTATGTCTCTAAGAAGAATAGATCTTCTCAGTATATGCTCATCTCAGATTATATAAGAGGTTTAACAGTAGAATTCGAGGTTATTCCTGGACTTTTTTCATATAGACAGATAGATGAAGGTACAAGGCTTCTTATTGAGAACCTTGAGATACCGAGTGAAGGTAGAGTGCTAGATTTAGGCTGTGGCTATGGCGCAATAGGAATTGTGGTAGCCTTATTAAATCCTAAGCTAGAGGTATATATGGTTGATATAAATAGAGAAGCTGTTAGACTTGCAGAAAGAAATGTTATACGCAATAAGATAGATCCCCAGAGGATTAAGATATTTCAAGGAAATCTATATGAACCCGTTAAAGATATTCTATTTAACGCCATATATAGCAATCCACCATATTCAGCGGGCTCTCAAGTCATTGAAGAATTGATAACTCAAGCTCCACAGCATCTTAAAACTGCAGGAATCATACAAATTGTTGCAAGAAAAGGTGCAGAAAAGGTATATAAGCTAATGAAAGAGACTTTTGGCAATGTTGAAACTGTGGCATCAAAACGTGGATACAAGGTATTTAAATCATATAAAGAGTAAGACAAAATACCTAGAAATATTTTCACTATATAACCATTGGCAATGCCTATGGAGATATCATAAATGGTAAATATGCAATGTTTTATTGTATTAGAACAAGATTATTAAATTATTGAAAATAATCAATCCAATGTGAATAATAGTATTAGAGCTATAGAAAATATAACCCCACAAAATACAGAAAATGTTAGTAGTATCTAAATTTAATAGGGTGCCGGGGTGCCCGAGTGGTCTAAGGGGCCGGCCTTGAGAGCCGGTGGGGGTAATCCCCACGCGGGTTCAAATCCCGCCCCCGGCGCCAATCAACTAGATTTATGGTTCTCCTCTCCATTAGATTTATGTACCCTCTCATGACAAGTTATATCTGATGGCTATGGTTCTCGACTCAAGTAGAGGCCGGGAATTCATATCTGAATTCAGAGCTGGTGGTAGTTGGTTTGATAAGGTGATTGTGGGTGCTCTGGGTGATGATGTTAGGAGGGTTATTCTGGATAGGGTTAGGCAGAAGCTGGGCTTTGTTGAAGCTGCTAAGGCTCTGGGTATCGCTAAGTCTAGTCTGTATCGTTATTTGAGTGGTGAGTGCAGGGTTCCCAACGACGGTGTTAGGGGTGCTCTGTGCTACCTAAGCAAGGAGGAGTTCGACGGGGTTGTGAGCGGCTGGGATAAGCTGAAGGCTCTGGGCTTGTTAGGGGGTGGTACTGATAGTGATGTTTGCAACCCTGTACGAGCTCGAGAGGAAGATGATTAGTGAGAGGACACGGGCAGGAATGCAGAGAGCGAAGCTTCAGGGTAAACACGTTGGGAGGAGGCTCAAGCTCTCGGAGGATCTAAAGCGTGTAAAGGAGCTGCTAAGCCTAGGAGTACCGAAGAAGCGCATTGCAGAGTTACTAGGCGTAAGCAGAACAGCTCTGTACAGTACCTCAAAAAGCTGAGTGTGAAGTGAACAACACACGTGACCTCCCTACCAAGCGGAGCCACAAAGAGTATCAGAACTACTGACCTCGGCCTAAGAAGGTACTAGTTCTGAGAGCTAAAGATGCTTTTCTGCACTAATAGAAAGAACGCTTTGAGCTCGGAAGCGTATCCACTATGATAAGCGGCCTCTAAGCACTTAGACTGCTGGTAATTCGAACCAGTGTTGAGAAAGGGTTCGGGTCTGAACATTACTCTTAATCGCTTTCTTCATCCCCTTATGTTTTATTCCCCACTCCCTCAGGCTTCATCGTTCACAGCAGGGGCTCTTAGGGGAGGCCCGTACTCCCCTGCATACCCTTTCTACTTATCTTTATTTTGTTCTCTATATTTCTGCGATACTCCCTTAGGGATCCACTCAGCTTTGTGCGGATAAACCCCTCATCAGTTCTAAAATAAATATAAGAATAAATATTTGTTTACACAGAATGAGTATTTAAGAATACCAAGGAGTTATATAGAGGGCAGAAAGGCTTCCATGCTTTGGTCGAGGGTTTACAATCCGAACTCAATCTAGGAGTACTTACAGTAAATGACGATTATTGTGTTGTTGTTGCATAATCTCAGTGTAAGACAAAAGTTATGAGCTCTGAAACACAGAAAAATATCGAAGGTGAGATGTATGAGTGCTATAGATAAATTGGCCAAGTTGCCTAAGAAGGAACGTGAGAAGCTGGATTCATTTCCCTCGATATCGCCTCAGACGGGTGTAGCTGAAGAGGTGATGTTCAGAAACCTTGTGATCGGTGAATATCTGCTAGTTGAGCGATCCAGAAATCTAGGTATAGGGGGCTGAGGGATGGCTATGAGGAAGTTTGCTCTGCTTGTTCCGCTAACTGCTGTAGTTATTCTATCGGTGATTCTAGTAGTATACCTGGTATACCCCTCCGTACTGATTCCGAGCAAGTACTCAGTAGAAGTTGCAGGTGACAATAAGTCTATTGAGCTAAAGACTTACAGCGGCTGGAGAGGAGTTGAAGCTATGATTACCCCACTCGATGAGTACATTAAATCCCTTGTCGGAGCTGTTCCTCACTCAGACTTAATGTGGCCTTTTGCTGATTCTCAAAACCCCTTCCATGACCTCTTGAATAGTGGGGCCGGAGTAGCTTTAGTAACCATCTTATCTGTTGACAGGATTCAGCGTTACGACATATACGCTTACGTTGTCTACAAAACTAGGGTTGATCAAGTTATCGCTAAACCACAGAATACTATAGGGTTACCCCCAGAAGTAGAGTGTGTTAAAGCTCCCGAGCTATGTGACTTAGCTAGGCTTCAACGCGAAATAATTGATAGTCTGATATCTGTGATCGAAAGAAACAATGTGATTGAAGTGATAGTGCCTGCATTTATAGCTAGAGAATCTATTGGTAAAAACAACTTATCGATCAGCAATGTAGCAACACCGTTCCCACTACTAGAACCTGGATATCAGTACCTTGTTTTCCTTGACCCCGAACTAGATGGTATACACATATACTACGACTATGTTTGGGGTCCGTGGGCATACCTAGTACTTGATGGAAGGGTATATAGTCTCAACTACGTTAAACCACCCGACAACGTAAGCTTTGATCCTGTGAGGCTATTTGTAAGCCCATATACATACTGGAAACCCTATCCCTACGAGCAGTTGAGAAATATAGCAATACAGAAGCTGAGCATTAGCGGTGAGCAACTTGAAAACTTCATCAATAAGATATTGAAGGGGTGAAATTCATGATCTACAAGAAACTCCTTATCTTCATACTACTGATCTTTTCAATAATGTCTACCATAGGTAGCCTGCAATTAGTGTATGTCTATGCCCCATATAAACCAGATGTTGGAGGGCCTAAATGGAGAAATAGCGAAATACAAACCTCTTTATACAAGTAGTGATGTCCCAACTAATGTAATACTTTTTGTTTATAGAGCTCGTGACTTATGGAACAGATTAGGGGTAGTACGCTTCAGTTTAGTAGATGATCCAAGCTCAGCTAAAATAAACATAACATACGATCCAGCGATCTGCGGAGCGGAGAGCGGTATTTACAGATGTGTCAGAAAGATACATTATATGTGCTATTGTAATCTTAGGAAGCTCAAGATGTTCATATGGCTTATCTGATGTGAACTGGTACACGGCTGTAGCTGTTCATGAATTGGGACATGTTCTTGGGCTAGGTCATAGTAAGGGCGTTGCCTCCATAATGGGTGAAGGGTGGGATAAATATAGAATTCCAGCTCTCTATATGATGATATTATCGCCCTATGGATGTTGTATGGTAGAGGAAGCTTACTCGCAGTTACAACTACAGCTAATCAAGGTAGTTTTCAGGAATGGTCTAGCAATATAGCCCTCGGGTTCTCGAGAGCCTTCGATGCCTCCATTATACTCGGTGAACCTCTTCTCGACGAGCTCGAAGAACTCGAAGTGTAGATACATAGCTCTAAGAAGCAAAATAACATATTCTGATAGTCATGTTTACTTCAACTTCTCAGTAAGTGCAACCCTTTGCATTAAGTCTATATCCAAAATATAAGAGGTGCTAGATCCATGTTAGCTCTATACATTCAAGTCCCTTTGAACTGGATAAACTACCTAGGAAGGTAATCAAAGCAGTTGAAATACAGGGAAAAGGTTTTAAGATCCTGCAATGAAATTTTACATGGGATGTGAAATTGTGAGCTGTGGATCATCATCTCAAAATATTTCCCATGTATCAAAATATGTCACTTTGGCTTTGCTTCTCATAGCTTTATTCCTCATCGCTAATAATATAATTTATTACAGTCCTTCCTATCGTTATGCAGTTGTTGCATATGGAGTTACGCTCTTTGTATTTGGCATTGTCTTAACTATATTTAGTATATCTGATTACATGACTGGCAATCGTTATACCTTTGCTACAAAGATTATTGATGGAATCTTCTTGGTGTTAACAAGTTTTGTGCTTGGAGCATCATCGGAAGGGACTATACTGATTTCAGGCATAGGATCACTTATTATAATAATCCTTGGATGGACAGTTTTACGAGTATTCATTGATGCGATCTTCATACGAAGAGAATCTCGGCAAGAAAGGGTTTAGATCTATATTTAGCTCTAGATAAAGGTTGCTAGCTATAGCTTTTAGCTAAATGAAATGATCGTAATTTAAATTTTCATCATAGTAATATCTAGGACTCTTATTCTCTATTGCAGGGGGTCAATGAGATTATATGGTCTATTTTAGTTTATGGAGGATTTATTGTGAGTTTTAAGTAGTTGCCATGTCTTGAGAGTATTTCTAGATATCTCCACCACTGTCTTAAACAGTCTAGAGAGTGTTCTATATTGTTCTCTCCATAGAATGTAGCTATTATTTCTCTTACTCTAGATATCTCTATTCTACCATTATTATTCTTTATTTCATTTATTAATGTATGTAATGGTTCAAGGTTTAAGGCTCTTTCTCTAAGTATCTTTTTAATCTCTTTTGTCGTTGCTTTAGCAACTTTTATTCCCAGTTCTGTAAGCTCTATATTACCCTGATCAAATCTTACGAGATTAAGTGCCTCGGCTATGTCTATAGCATGTGTAAGTATATCCATATCAACATCTATTATATTGTTCAACTCTTCAGAATCTATCCTACCTCCTAAGCTATACACACTTTCAATTAGTCCTAGTACATGATCGGGTGTTATACATATGGGATTTGCTACAATAACATATTTCTTTGTTTGAATGGAACTCACTTCTAATATAACCATTAAACTTATAGGGTTTCAGCATTTTTAACTCTTTATGAGAGATTATGGTGATATTGTATGCTTATTATAGAATTAATAGTTGATCTTCTATATAGCCTTCTAAGGTTGTTCTCCGCATATATACTTTCCATCAGTGTAGCACTTGTTATTGGGATATCGATGGCCAGATCAAAAGTTCTTGAAGTTATACTATACCCTATTATTGATGTATTACAATCTATTCCTGTTCTCGGTTTCTTCCCAGCTGTACTATTGTTTTTAGTTAATATATTTCCACCTCCTATAGGAGTGGAAATGGCGTCTATAATTCTGATATTTACTGGTCAGGTATGGAATCTTATACTAGGGGTTTATTCAGCAATAAAATCCTTACCTAGCGATTTCATTCTTCTATCAGAGGTTTATTCTTTGAATACAGCATCGAGAATACTTAAGATATATATACCTGCAGCACTCTTTGCAATAGCCTCCAATAGTGTTGTTTCATGGGCAGGAGGACTATTCTTCCTAACAGCATGTGAAATAATATCATTTGGTAATACAGAATATAGGTTGAGGGGTATAGGAACAACAATAATAGAATTGGCTTCAAAGGGAGATTATATTGATATGTACATAGCCATAATGCTTTTATTAGCGATATCAATTTTCTTATACATATTTCTATGGAATCCATTAGCCAATATAGCGGCAAATATATCTGGGGTAGTCAAACTATTTACCCTGCAATAAATCTTTTTCTAGCTATGATATCTCATAGGAAAATATGGAGAACTTCTATTAGTGATCACATCATATACATATCCACTAGAATTGGTATAAAGAGTATTAGTAGAGATAATATTTCTAAATATGTTTATAGATTGACCATTTCTACCTCTATAATAGCACTTATTATTTTACTATATTATTTTCTACATAATATCTTATTGGGAAATATAAACATATTTGAATATCCTTGGACAGAAGCTACAATAGCACTTCTTCTAAGTCTTTCTAGAGTAACAATAGTTATATTCATCTCTTTCACCGTTATATCATTAGCGGCATTCTATGTCTATGGAAAAAGTAAATATGCTAAATACATATTAGTATTACTGAGTGAAATTCTATCTTCAATTTCTGCATTTCTCTGGTGGCCTATATTCTCTCTAGCCCTATTAAACAACATTCTACCGCCATTAATAGTCTCTTTATTTATAATGTTCCAGGGAACTGCCTGGTACATAGTATTCAATGTTCCTTTATCGCCACCATCAGAATCTGAGAAAAGACTTCTTGAAATGGCTTCTGTATATAGATTATCAGGATTTAAGAAATTCAGTAAAATATTTATCCCATCAATGATGCCAAGAATTTTAGCTGGATTATCAGCTGCTTGGGGAGGGGCATGGAATTCTACTATAGCTGCTGAATATGCATCACCTAGACCCACCAAAATTAGAAAAATAGTTGATGTAAATCTACCAAGACCTAGGAATAGAAGGTCGCCAGAATTCCAGAAGCTAGAAGACTATGTATATGAATACATAAGCTGAAAAATCTATGTTTTTGGCTTTAGATATATCTTGCTACCAATAATCGTGTTATTCGGTATAAACACTCTTGTGCCATCAGCTTTTCGCACCAATGTGAATAGTGTTGCAACATCTTCAACAATACCATCTTCTCCAGCGATAATAACACTATCACCAATCCTAAATGGTCTTACTATCAATAGAAATAGACCTGCTATAGCTTGTCCAAGAACTTGTTGTGTTGCAAATCCTATCACAATACCTATAAAGCCTCCTAGAGCAACTCCAGCAGCACCACCGGCAACACCACCAGCTATAGATGCTGCTAAAGCACCTATGCCTATAATTCTTATAACATTTCTAACAGCAGCTGCTGTGGGATGGCCATATCTAGCTCTTGTTGTCCAATAGAATATTTCAGCAATACTACTAACAATGAGATATCCAAATGCTATGGCAAGTAGAATGTGTATGTATACTTGGTAATCAGTAATACTTATATTGAATGTTGGTAATAGTTGTTCAACTATATATTTAACTAGTGCTGCAACAATAACATATAGCACTATGTAGATAATAGTTTTAGCTATAGCTCTTGATGTACGTATTGTCATCTCCTTTGTCGATAATTCATCCTTACTCATAACCTCTACACCCTAGAATATAATATATAAATCGTCTTATAAAGCTTTTTGATTAAGATCATAATAGATCTGTAGAAAGATTCGAAAACTCTAGTGAATAGTCTATGAGGTCTAATATAATTCGTATAGTGGTATTCTAATTCAATGTTCAGTATTATTTTAGTGGAAATGGTATTAAGATTATGTTAGCTTAAAAAGGCGCTTCACTTAATTTTCTTACAGTTTAGCTAGTATAATGATTATCATAGTTATGGTGTTAGATATTGTCGAGAGAATATAGACATATTGTAAGAGTAGCTGAAACAGATATAGCTGGTGAGCTATCTTTATCTTGGGGTCTCTCTAGAGTGAAGGGTATAGGATATAATATGGCTATAGCTATCTGTAGAATACTAGGTTTAGATCCATCAATGCCTATAGGTTTTATTACGGATCAAGAAATAGAAAAGATAGAGGAGTTACTTAAAAATCCACAAAAATATGGTATACCTGTTTGGTTTTTAAATAGGAGAAAAGATTATGAGACTGGTAATGATATGCATTTGGTGAGCTCGGAATTAATATATTATGCTCGACAGGATATAGATAGAGAGATAAGGATAAGAAGTTGGAGAGGGATTAGACATGCAATGGGATATAAGGTAAGAGGGCAAAGAACACATACAACAGGACGTATTGGTCCTGTTGTAGGTGTTCAGAAGAAGAAGACACAACAACAACAGCAACAGAAATAGATAGGGTGTTGTAAATGGGGGATCCTAGAAAACCTCGTAAGAAGTGGGAGTCTCCAGGTCATCCATGGATAAAGAGTAGACTACAGGAAGAAATGGAACTAGTAGGAAATTATGGGCTTAGGAATAAGAGAGAACTTTGGATAGCGCAAACGCTATTGAGAAAGATTAAGCATAGAGCAAGATCATTATTATCCTTAGCTTCTGAAGAGAGAGAAAAACAGTTTAAACAACTTGTTAGAAAACTTTATAATCTTGGTATTTTGAAGAGTGAAAATGTTGATATTAATGATATTCTAGGGCTTTCAGTTGAAGCTATATTGGATAGAAGGTTACAAACATTGGTATGGAAAAAAGGTCTTGCTAAAACAATTCATCAAGCTAGGCAACTCATTGTCCATGGACACATAGCTATAAAGGGTAGGAGGGTGACATCACCAGGATATTTAGTACCTATAGATGAGGAACCATACATAGATTTCTATCCTACATCAGTATTTGCAACTAAGAAGGAAGCTACATAATATAAGATGGTGATCTAAAAGATGTCGTTTGCTGGAAGAGAACTTAAATGGGGTATAGCACATATCTATGCATCATTTAACAACACTATAATTCATATAACAGATCTAAGTGGAGCAGAAACTGTTGCTAGAGGCTCTGGAGGTATGGTTGTAAGGGCTGATAGGGAAAAACCAAGTCCTTATGCAGCAATGATGGTTGCATATAGAGTTGCTCAAGAGTCTATGGAGAAGGGAGTTACAGCTATACATATAAAGGTAAGAGCTCCAGGTGGACATGGACCAAAGATTCCTGGCCCTGGTGCACAAGCAGCTATTAGAGCTCTTGCAAGAGCTGGCTTTATAATTGGTCGTATAGAGGATGTAACTCCAATACCTCATGACACTACTAGGAGGCCTGGAGGGAGGCGTGGTAGAAGGGTGTAGCAAACTGTGAATATAAATGTTCGTAGATGGTCTAATGAGATCATTGAAATAGCTATTAGTGGTGTGCCTTTACCTCTACTAAATGCTTTAAGGAGGTATGCTCTAGCTAAAGTACCTACCTATGCTGTTGATGAAGTTATGGTTGTTATTAATACTTCACATATGTTTGATGAAATGTTAGCCCATAGGATAGCTATGATACCCCTAAGGAGTGAAGAAGCTTTGGAGAGAATAAAGGGACTAGATATTGATGTTTGTTATAAATGTGGAAGTGATAGCGAAGATAAACCCCCATCTGATGTCTGTGAAAAATGTTATGTTCATATGTTTCTTGAAGCAGTAGCAGAAGATTCAGAGTATACAGTTTACTCCTCAGATATCAAAAGTGAGGATGAGTTTGTAAAGCCTGTATACGGTAATATACCAATAGTAATTCTATCCCCAGGGCAAAGAATATCTTTAGAGCTTAGAGCGAGGGTTGGTAGAGGAATTGAACATATTAAATGGAGCCCTGCTACCATAGCTGTTACAAGATATGTCGCAGATATAAGGATTAGCGAAGATCTTTGTAATCTGTGTAAGAAATGTATAGAAGTCTGTCCCAAGAATGTATTGACAGTATATCAAAATAGAATACAGGTGAAAGATAAATATGAATGTATACTATGTAAACAATGTATGTATGCATGTCCGACAAAGGCTATAGATGTAAGCTATAGAGATAACGAATATATACTTGTTATTGAGAGTAGTGGTGCTTTAGAACCTGAAACTATATTACGAGAGTCAATAGGTATTTTGTTAAATGAGCTAGAAATAATATCTAAATCTATTGATAGTTGGAAAAGGTGAGTAAAATGAGAAGAACAGGTCCTACAAATTATGTTTGGAGAAAGACCATAAGAGTATTGATTAAAGCTTCTAAAGATAATAACGCTCCGATATGGAGATACGTCGCAGAGTTGTTGTCTAGGCCTAGTAGAAGGAGAGTTGTAGTAAATCTAAGTAAAATCAATAGATATTCTAAAGAGGGTGATATTATTGTTGTACCTGGAAAGGTATTAGGATGTGGTGAGCTTAACCATAGGGTTACAATAGGGGCTATGGCTTTTTCTATGCAGGCTGTTGAAAAGATTAAAAAAGCTGGAGGAAGAATAATGCATATATTAGAATTAGTAAAGGAGAATCCAAAGGGTAGTAGGGTGAAGATAATAATATGACGCAAGTAGTATTAACAATAGATGAATTGAATATATATCTTGGAAGTAGAGATTTGAAGGAACTAATAATAGATGCTGAAGGTGCTGTACTTGGAAGATTAGCTAGCTATGCTGCAAAACTTTCTCTACTAGGATATAAAGTTCATGTAGTTAATGTTGAAAAGGCGTTGGTTTCAGGAGATAGGAATATGGTTATAAATAGTTATAAGTTATTGCTTAATGTAAAAACTCATAAGAATCCATATAGACACTCTATTAAGAGGCCTAGAAATCCTATTTTGATATTTAAAAAAGCTGTTAAGAATATGTTGCCTAAGGATAGCTGGAGGGGTGTTGAAGCATTAAAAAGAGTAAAAGCATATATAGGGATACCAGAAGAGTTTAGAGAAAAAGATATTATTAGGATAGCGGATATATATATTGAAGGTTTGAAAAGAAAAAGATATGTAACTGTTGGTGAGATTGCAAAAGCCTTGGGATGGAAGGGTGAAGTAGTAAATGAGTAATGAACAAACAGAGACGGTTTCAGTTAAAGGCGCATATTCTCAGATTGTAGCTGGTAAAAAGATAGTAATATGTGTTGGTAAGAGAAAAACCTCTATAGCTAGAGCAGTAATAAAGCCAGGTATTGGGAGATATAGGGTTAATGGTATACCTGTAGAGATATGGCCTATAGAAATAGCAAGACTAAAGATGTTAGAACCATTAATGCTATTATCTGAAGATCTTAGGAATAGTATTGATATAGAGGTTAATGTTGAGGGAGGTGGAGTAATATCACAAGCATATGCCGTAAGAAATGCCATAGCACGAGGATTAATACTATATTTCAATAATCCTTTAATAAAAGAGGTATTTAAGGAATATGATAGAACAATGATATCAGGAGATCCAAGAAGTACAGAGCCAGAGAAATGGATGAGATATAGTGCAAGAAGATTTAGACAGAAATCCTATAGGTGATATGACATGATAATACCTGTTAGATGTTTTACATGTGGTTATCCAATAGGTGCTAAATGGGAAGAATTCTATAGAAGGGTTAAATCTGGGGAAGATCCTGGTAGAGTTCTTGATGAACTAGGTATAAGGCGTTACTGCTGTAGAAGAATGATGTTATCACATATAGAGTTATTAAGAGAGGTCATTAGATATGGAAGTATAAAGTAGGTGGATGGGATTATGAGTGAGGAACAGAAAATGCTATCACAACAGCAACTAGATCTGTTGGTCCCATTAGAGTTATATCTACAAGCTGGTGTACATATAGGTACACATACATGTACAAAACATATGGAGAGATTTGTATTTAGAGTAAGACCTGACGGTCTTTATATACTTGATGTTAGGAAGACTGATGAGAGACTACGTGTAGCTGGAAAGTTCCTAAGTAGATATGAACCTACAAAGATAATGGTTATAGCTACACGACAATATGGAAAACAACCTGTTCAAAAATTTGCAGAGTTTGTAGGTGCTAAACCTGTTACAGGTAGATTTATACCTGGAACACTAACTAATCCAAAATTGGAGTGGTATTACGAACCTGATGTAATTATAATAACAGATCCTAGGATTGACTCACAACCACTTAGAGAAGCTCTAATGGTTGGTATACCGGTAGTCGCCTTTGTTAGTACTGATAATAAGTTGGAGGGGGTAGATTTAGCTATACCTGGCAATAACAAGGGAAGAAAGTCTTTAGCATTACTATATTGGATATTGGCAAGACAGGTACTTCGTGAAAAAGGTTCCATAGGACCAACAGATAACCTTCCTGTAGGCCCTGAAGCATTTGAAGCTTCTATATAAAGTCCTATTACAAATAATATATTTTTGATGTAGGTTATGTTGAAGAGTATTATAAGTGAGAAGATATATGCTCCAATAGTCTTAATTGGTCTACCCATAGAGGAGCTTTATACCTATATCGTCTCTACAATTTCAACGAATTTATGTAGTATCAAAATTAGTATAAAGTCATCTGATAAGTGTAATAAGAATGTGGATTATAGTGATATTGAGAATACCATTTTCTCTTATATAAACATGTTTCTTACGGAAATAGATGTGTCTTGTGTTGATGGAAAAATTGAGGTACAGTGTGCAAAGAAGGCTCCAGAGATTTCATTATTTGCAGTAATAACTATGGAAATTATCAAGAATATTTTAGAATTGAAAAGGATTAACTATAGAGAAATACTTCATACACTATCTCTCTTTGATGAAAAATTATTTAAAGGTGCTTCAACATATATTAGGAGTCTTAGATGTTCATATCTATATAGATCTCTATGTATATCAAAAGGATTTGACGAGGATATTATGTTTAAATTTAGACCTATAGAAGCAGATATTGTTGCTGAGGTTGGATGTTCAAGAGTTCCATGTCTATGTGTAAAATATTCATTTGACAAATACCTGATGAATTATATACTAAAGCTATTCTCATACGTAATCTCAAAGCTATCTAGTGATTTAAGGGAGGTTAAAGATATTGAGAATAGGACAAAGGATATGGTACGATTAGTATATTCCATAGAAAATGTATTTGCATCCTATATTAGTGAGACTAAGATAGATATAAACATGCTTCATTTTGTTAAACCTATAACTAACTTCAATTCAATTAGTTTTTATCTAATACAGTTCTAGGTTATGGTCATGGGAATAACAATTAATATAGTTAAAATTGGAGGATCTGTAATAACGGATAAGAGTAAGCCTTTTTCACTTAGACATGACGTTATCAAGAATATTGCTAGAGAAATTGGTTTAGCCTATAATAAGTGTAAAAGTAGGATTGTACTCATACATGGAGGAGGAAGTTTTGGTCATTATGTTGTTGATGAACACGGAGGACTAGATACTATGGAAAGTATTCTACAGACTATTTGGTATATGAGAGAACTTAATATGATATTTACAGATTATTTGCATTACTATAATATTCCGGGGGTTCCTATGGATACACATTCAATAGCTTTTATAGATAATGGAAAGCTAGAAATAAATATAAAGCCTATTAGGAAGGCTATCAACAATAATTTTATACCTATTCTCTATGGCGACATAGTATTTACTGATGATATTCCCACAATATTATCAGGAGATGAAATTGCGTGGTATTTAGCTAAGGAGCTTAGACCATCTAGATTGCTATTTGCAACATCTGTTAGGGGTATATATGATAGAGATCCATCAATAGAGGGGGCAAAGCTCTTAAACTTAATAAGTTTGAAGGAAATTAAGGATATTGATATAGGAAAATCACATGGATATGATGTTACTGGTGGTATGAAAAAGAAGTTATTGCTAGGTACACTTTATGCATGTGAAGGAATACTAGAGGTAATAGTGTTTAGCGGTCTTGAAAAAGGTAATATATTTAAAGCGATATGTGGTTATAGTGTTGAAGGAACAAGAATAATGCTATGAATAGGTTGATGAAATTGAATATAGAAAATAGAAAATGGGATCACATTTCCTTAGCGCTCGACGACTATTCTCAAGGACCTATAGATACATGGCTTAGCTGTGTTGTATTAGTACATCAGGCAGTAGCAGATCTCTCTTTTGATGATATAGATACCTCTGTATATTTTCTCGGCTACAAGTTAAAATTTCCGTTAATAATATCTGGAATGACTGGAGGATTTAGTAAAGCATATGAATTAAATAAGTCTTTAGCTGAAATTGCTTATCGATATGGCATAGGTATAGGAGTTGGAAGTCAAAGGGCAATGCTGATAAATTCAGATACTATTCATACATATAAAATCGTAAGAGAAATAGCTCATGGTATTCCAGTAATTGCAAATATAGGTATAGCTCAGTTAATAGAGCTTGGACCAAATATAGCTGAAAAAGTTGTTGAAGCTATAGAAGCAGATGCACTTGCAATTCATCTCAATATGCTTCAAGAACTTGTTCAACTTGAAGGTGATAGAGTATTTAAGGGATATATAGATGCTATCAGAAATGTTGTTGAGCGAGTAAAAGTTCCTGTAATAGTTAAAGAAGTTGGTCATGGTATTTCTTATGAATTAGCGAAAAAATTGGCTGAAATAGGTATTCAAATAATTGATGTAGCTGGTATGGGTGGGACAAATTGGGTGAAAATTGAATTGGCAAGATATAAAGACACTAAGAATATTGTTATGGAGGCTTCGAAAGAATTCATTACTTGGGGAATCCCAACAGGGGCATCGATTGTTGAGGTAAGATCAGCACTAAGAACAGGAATTGTTATTGCTAGTGGTGGGATAAGGAATGGAATAGATATTGCTAAATCAATTGCGTTAGGCGCTGATATTTGTGGAATGGCACAGCCTTTTCTAAAAGCAGTTATGAATAATACTGCAGAGATGTTTATCGAGAAAATAATTTATCAACTCAAGATGGCGATGATGCTTACATCATCTAAAGATATAAATGCATTAAAAAATGTACCAATAGTTATCACGGGTAGATTAGCAGAATGGATATGTAGTAGGAAGCTAAGCTTAAGAAATAGTCATGCTTATATATCTTGCTGTAGCTGTAGAAACCTTAGTGGTGAAAATGAGTTTTATTGAATATGCATCAAGGATTTCGAAGATAGTTGATGAATTTATAATGAATACAATTAGAGGTATTCCTAGTACATTATATGAAGCAGCACTACATTATCTAAGAGCAGGGGGTAAAAGATTAAGACCTTTGATTGTTGTACTAGGTGCTAGAATTGTTGGAGGAGATGAGGATATAGCTATACCAGGAGCAGCTAGTGTTGAGGTATTACATACATTTACCTTAGTTCACGATGATATAATAGATAAAGATGAATTGAGAAGAGGAGTTCCTACAGTTCATAAGATATGGGGAAGTGATATGGCTATTGTAGCAGGAGATCTTCTATATGCCTATTCATATAGGTGCCTACTTAGGGCTTTGGAGCGAGGAGTACCTGTAGAGAGAGTTAATAAGGCAATCGATATACTAACAGATGCCGCAATAACTGTTGCTGAGGGACAGGCCCTGGATATGTTATTACCATCGATGCAGAATGTTTCTATCAATGACTATATAGAAATGGTTAAGAAGAAAACAGCAGCATTATTTGCATCTTCTATAGCTATAGGTGCTACATTGGCTGGCGGAGATGAAAAGCTGACAGCTATACTCAAGGAATCCATGATTAATGCAGGAATAGCGTTTCAGATACGAGATGATATTTTGGGTTTAATAGGTGATGAAAAAACTCTTGGAAAACCCATATATAGTGATTTAAGGGAGGGTAAGATGACATTATTGGTTATATACGCCTATAGTAAAATAGATGATGAGTCAAGGGCAAGAATGAAAAGAGTACTAGGTAATAGAAATGCAACTCTAGAAGATCTACAGGATGTTGCAAATATTATTAGGAATAGTGGTGCAATAGAATATGCAGATAGTTTAGCAGAAGAATATGCATTGAAAGCAATTAGATTAAGTGAAGAAATAGAGTCTAGAGATAATGAGGCACTTCAAATGTTTAGAGATGTGATAAAGTTTATGGTGAAAAGAAATTACTGATGCTAGGAAGGAGTATCAATACCCTATAGCTTATATAGATATAAATTCGATTAGAATGCTCAGATCTTCGGGATATTCAAGCAATTTGGATATTATAGTTAGTTACAATTCTAAATTGTATGTTGATTTAGAAAAGAAAATTTTTTGCGATAAACCTATGGCAGATGACAACAGAGTTTTTGTAGAAATAGTATATGAGAAATTGCCCGAGATAGCAATAGACTTTGAGAACAACATCCTTCGTATTGACGTAGCTATATATATTCCATCAAAGGACATAGTATTATTTATTAAGAGGGGGAGTAATGTTGATATTCTTGAGGCTCAGGGAAAAATAATTATACCTTTAGTTAATAGTGGTGAGAGTGTAGAAAGTAACACTAAAGTATTTTATAGAATTACTAAGAAATATGAAACTAGAACCCATAGAGCAGAAACTGTTGGTTTAGTTGTATATATTGGGGAGATGTTTATTGGTGACTCAGAAAAAATGATAGCAGTAACGGTAGGTGAGAAAGATGTCATCAAGCTCTCCAGATGTTATTATTGAAGAAATAAAGAATAAGGCATATAGATATGCAATTCAAAATCGCCTTAGATATGGTCAGGCAAAAACAGGCCCTGTCCTAAATAAAGTTCTTGGGGAAATTAAGGAAGCAAAGAGTTATATTAAAGAGATTGCAAAGATTATCGACGAAATTGTGAATAATATTAATCTTATGTCTCTAGATAGAGTAAGGGAATTAGCACTCGAACTGGGAATAGATACTGAAGAAACTAAGATTAGGGAAGAAAAGTCGTTACCCCCATTACCAAATGTTGATAAATGGCCAATGGTAGTAACAAGATTTGCCCCTAATCCTGATTTCCCTATACATCTGGGTAATGCAAGAGCAGCAATCTTAAGCTATGAATATGCCCGTATGTACAAAGGAAGATTTATTTTAAGATTTGAGGATACAGATCCAAGAATAAAGACACCGTTGCCTGAAGCTTATGAGATTATCCGTAATGATTTAATATGGCTTGGTATTAAATGGGATGAAGAATATATTCAAAGTCTTAGGATGGAAATATATTATGATATTGTTAAACAATTAATTGAGAAGAATTTAGCTTATGTTGATTTATGTAAACCTGAGGTGTTTAGAGAGTATAGGAATTTAGGTAGAGCTTGCCCCCATAGAAATGAAGATGCAAGTATACATATGGATAGATTTGATAGAATTCTTAATAGAGAATACAAAGAAGGAGAAGCTGTCATTAGAATTAAAACAGATTTAAATCATCCAGATCCTGCTGTCAGAGATTGGGTTCTGTTTAGAATAATTAATACATCAAAACATCCTCATCCAATCACAGGGGATAGATATGTATTATGGCCTACATATAACTTTGCAGCAGCGGTTGATGATCATCTTTTAGGTGTAAGCCATATCTTGAGGGGCAAGGAACATGCTTTAAATACTGTAAAACAATTGTATATCTATAATTATATGGGTTGGAGATATCCAGAGGTCATAAATTTTGGACGTGTTGGTATAGAGGGAGCAATATTAAGTAAGTCAAGAATTAAGACAATGTTATTGAAGAATCCTAGAGGATTTATGGGAATAGATGATATAAGATTTGGAACCATTGCTGCATTACGAAGGAAAGGAATATTACCTGAAACTATAAGATCTATAATAATGGAATTAGGGATAAAGCCTACAGATGCTAGAATTAGTCTAGTTAACATAGCTGCATCAAATCGAAAGATCTTGGATCCAAGAGCAAAGAGAATATTTGTAGTATGTGATCCTGTTAAACTCATAGTGTCTGGCTTACAATTACCAATGGAAATAAAGATACCTTATCATACAACTCATGACATGGGCTATAGAACCTATATAATAAAATCTCCTATATTCTATATCTCTAAAGAAGATGCTGATATGCTAATAAGAAGTAAGTATATTAGATTAATGGAGTTTGCTAATATAGCCTTTAAAGAGATAAATAATGGGATAATATATGCAGAAGTCATTGGTGGCGGTATTGAAGAAGCTAAAAAACTAGGGGCACAGATCGTTCAATGGGTTTCATATGATAATATGGTAAGAGTTGTTCTATATAGAGCAGAGGGATTAGCTATTAAAAGACTACGATGTTTGGGAGAAAGTGCTTTACAATCATTAGCTGTAGGAGAAATTATACAGATGGTTAGGCTTGGATTTGGAAAAATAGAATACATCGGAAAAAAGCTTGTGGAAATTATATATACACATGAGTAATAGTTTCAAAATTTCTTAAATACCAGAACCCAGTAAGAACTATTGAAAATATAAAACGAGGCGTAAAACTATGTCTAAACCATTTTATGTAAAGTTCGAGGTGCCCCCAGAAATAGCAGAGAAAGCATATCAGGCTCTTAAGAAAGCTAGAGAATCGGGAGGAAAAATAAGGAAGGGCACCAATGAGGTTACAAAGGGAGTGGAAAGAGGACTATGTAAAATAGTGTTTATAGCTGAGGATGTAGATCCACCAGAGGTAGTAGCACATCTACCTCTCTTATGCGAAGAAAAGAAGGTTCCATATCTATACGTGCCAAGTAAAAAGAGATTAGGAGAAGCAGCGGGTATTGAAGTAGCAGCAGCATCTGCATGTATTGTAGAGCCAGGTGAGGCAAAGGCAGAGGTAGAGGAATTAGCATCAAAATTCCAAGAACTTAGAGCAAAAGCAGCGAAATAGTTATAGATAGATAGTTAGAGAGAAATGAAGAATTCGAGATATAAACATTAAATGTTTTTATTGTTTTCAAATAATTAACTACAACAAATTATCAGTGTTTTATATCATACAATCTATATTATAGTTTTACGTCATTATTTAACAATATGATGAGTAAAATAATAAAATAATGATGACAGAGATTATGTAGAATTTTAATGATTCACCAATATTGGTGATTGTTTAAAGAAAGTAATATATCGATGATTACTACCTTCTAACAGTAAGCTTTCTTGCTTCTCTCTCAGTTTCTCTCAGAATTATTATGTCTCCAACCCTCACAGGACCTCTAACATTTCTAGTTAATATTCTACCCTTATCTCTTCCCTCTAATATTCTAACTCTAACCTGGATTACTTCTCCTGTTACACCAGTTCTACCTATTATTTGAACTACCTCTGCAGGATAGCCGATTCTTTCAATAATATTGACTTCAGATTCTTTTAATTTGTCAGCTATAGATTGACTACTCATTTGCATCTACCCTTAGCCTATTTATTAAATTTGACAACAGCTTATAAGCTTTAGCAAATCTAGCATTAGTAAGACAAACTAAAGGGTGATAATGAATTGGTATCACGACACACATGCTCCTTTTGTGGAAATAGCATTAATCCTGGGACAGGAGTGATGCTAGTCAAAAATGACGGAAGTATTATGTGGTTTTGTTCAAGTAAGTGTTTAAAAAACTATAGACTTGGTAGAAATCCAAGAAAATTACCATGGACAAAAATCTATGGTGCAAGATAAAAGCTCTAGATTTTTGTTAAGCCAAAATATATGTCAAACAAGACTAGTTCTTTAAGTATATTCTATTCTATAGCCTATAGATGTACTAAAGCTGCATTAGAAATGCTGCATATTCTGGTTCTTTCAATGACTTTATCTTTATTATTTCTTTTAGAACAGTTAAAGAAGTTTCGTCCAATATGTTCTTGAACTTTGAAACTAATATCTTTACATGAGATAGAGGTATATCAGAATAGAGTATATCATCCTCTTTAATATGTCTTCCAACAATAACATTGCCTTTTATTGATATTGCAACTTCTTGTCCCGTCTTGGCCTCTCTTAATGTTTGACCCATGTATTGAATCTGTTGTATTTCTCCAATACTTCTGCCATCACTTCGCATTAAAGGCATTCCAGGTCTTATAATTCCTCCTAGAATGCTTACACCTACTATTGCTGGATCACTACGCCTAAAGATGTATCCTGGTAATATTTTTATTTTGGCTGGCGGTACTATAGACTCAAATTCTCTTCTAAGTTCCATCATTTTTTCGCTTTCTATCCAATTAATATAGTCATCGATAAGCTTATAAATTATGTTATTACTAAATATTTTGATATTTTCTTTCCGAGCTAATTCTTCAGCATCAGGAAGAGCTTTAACATTGAATAGAAGTATTACTCCGTAATATTTATTATTTTTTGCAACAATAGAAGCCTCAATGACATCACGCTTAGTTAGAGGACCAACATCGGCAATTCTTATTGGAATAGATTTTCTGTTGAGAGCTAAAATTATAGCTTCTAAGGTTCCTAAAGTATCAGCTTTAACAATAACACCATCTATATCTCTTCTAAAACGAATTGTTTCTACTTCCTCCATAACAAGTCTCTTATACTTTTCTATCTCATTTTCATTTGGTACCACAAAAAATGGTGAACCTGCTATTGCTTCTTCAATTCCAGGCGCTATTACCCTTACTCCAGCAGCTGCAGCAACTTCCTCAACAATCTGGAGTTCTGTTCTAGCAATTCTAATGTCTGTTAAGGGCTTAGGCATTAAAATTGCTCTAACCTTAGTAACTATAGGTCCATTAAAGCCTGCTACTACAATGTTATCTCTTTCTCTAAGAACACCATCATATATAATTACATCTAGAGCAGCTCCATAACCCTGTTGCTCCTTTACCTCAAGTACTACACCTTTAGCCGGACCCTCGGCAAATCTTAGTCTTTCTGCAAGAAATCTTTGAGTGATACCAGCAAGAATAGCCAATAGTTCTGGTATACCTTCTCCAGTTTTAGCTGATACAGGAACTATAGGTACTACCTTCATAAAATCTCTTACACGTTCAAAATATTCTGCATTTACTCCATAGCTAGAGAGCTGAGCAATAAGATTATACAATAGAGTTTCTAACTTATTAACTACAGCTCGACTCTGTTTTTTAAGACTACTAATTATTGGTTCATCTGGATAAGGTTTCCAGCCCTGTATCTTATCTATTTTATTAGCTGCTATAACAAATGGTACATTTCTAGCCTTTAAAACATCGATACTTTCAATGGTTTGAGGCTTTACTCCTTCATTAATATCAATAACTAAGATAGCAATATCTGCAACACTACCACCTCTTTTTCTCAGATTAGAGAACAGTTCATGTCCAGGGGTATCTATGAATAAAAGTCCCGGGATCTCAAGTTTGAATGGAATAATTTTTTTAAGGGGCATTGCCACTTTCTCTATGACAGAAGAAGGAACCATGCTAGCACCAACATGTTGTGTCATCTCACCAGCTTCCTTCTTTACTACAGCTGTACCCCTGATTTTGTCTAATAATGTTGTTTTTCCATGATCTACATGTCCGAGAACTACAACTATTGGCTGTCTTAATTTTCTATCAACATGTTTAGACATTTCTAGCACCATACTATATACTATTAAGCTCAGCAAGAGATTTAATAAGATTATGATAAAGACTTTAGAGAGTCCAAATAGCTTTTTAGGTGTATCTCAGAAAATAGTCATAGTAAGTAGGGTGTCATAATAGCATGCCCGAGTTTAAACTAGTGGTATCAGATCCTAGGGTAAAGCAACAGAAGGTAATACCTGTTAAGGTTGTAGGTCTAGAGGATCTAGAGTATAGTGATAAGCATAAGGAGCAGAGAGAGCTACCAAAGGTTAGAGTACATTCTGGGCTACTAAAGTTGTTAGATCCTGGGCTTGGGGTAGTGGTTATAAGGATATGGAAGAATAGGGCTAATAGAGAGAAGGTTAACTTAGTGGCAATTGCTGAGGAAGGTAATGTTCCTGATATACAGACTGTTGGAGTTCCCATAGGATTTATGAGGGAAAAACTAGGTGCTACAGAAGCTTTGGGAGAGATATTTACAGCATCATCATTTCAGATAGTCGTTGGGGGTGATATAGCTGCAAGGCTTATTGGACTTAAAATAGGTGATAGAATTGATGGTAGAATAATAGGATTAAAAGGTGTAATGCTAGAGATTAGAGGTGGTTCAGATTTAGCTGGTTTTCCAATGAGAGTAGATATCTCTGGATCTGTAAAGAAATATATATTACTTTCTAAAGGACCTGGGTTCAGACCTAAGGAAGAGGGTGAGCGTAGAAGAAAACTTGTTAGAGGCAATACTATATCTGATGACATTGTACAGATTAATGCTGTAGTAATACCGACATAGATTTAACCTCTAAATCTAAATCTTTAAATTCTGAGGAATGAAGAAATGTCATTAATTCCTACAATGAATATAGGCGTTGTTGGACATGTAGATCATGGAAAAACAACATTAGTTCAGGCTTTAACAGGGCAATGGACTGCTAGACACTCAGAAGAATTAAAAAAGTCTATGACGATAAAGCTTGGTTATGCTAATGGGTATATATCATATTGTAGAGATTTAGAACCTCCCGAAGCTTATGGAACAAGTACAGTATGTCCTAATGGGGAAAAGGCTGAGATATTAAAAAGTGTATCATATATAGATGCACCAGGTCATGAAATTCTTATGGCTACAATGCTTGCAGGTTCTGTATTAATGGATGCAGCACTACTAGTTATTGCGGCCAATGAGCCTTGTCCTCAACCACAGACACAGGAACACTTAGCAGCTCTTGAAATAATAGGACTTAATCAACTTATTGTAGTTCAGAATAAAGTAGATACTGTTGATAAGGAGCAGGCAAAGAAAAACTATAAGCAGATAGTTGATTTTATTAGTACAACTCGTTTTTCAAAGGCTCCTATAATTCCTGTAAGTGCTTTACATAAAGTAAATATAGATGTATTGGCATTAGCTATGTATAAACTTTTTAAGGAACCTGAAAGAATTCTTGGTAAACCAGGATTGATGTTAATAGCAAGAAGTTTTGACGTTAATCCTCCTGGTACTCCACCAGAAAGACTTGTTGGCGGTGTAGTAGGTGGAGGAGTTATTAGGGGTGAAATAGATATCGATGATGAAATTGAAATTAAACCCGGTGTAAGAATAGAAGAGAAAGGTGGAAAGGTCAGATATGAACCCTTAGTAACTAGGGTTGTAAGCATTAAGTATGGTGATATAGCTGTAGATAAAGCACGCCCAGGAGGCTTAGTTGCTATAGGTACAACACTTGATCCATCACTTACAAAGGCTGATAGGATGAGGGGGAACGTACTAGGACATAACGTTCCAGATCCTGTTAATAGTCTAGTGATCGAATATAGATTATTTGAGAAAATTGCAGGAATTAAGGGTTATGAAAAGATGGAACCAATAAAGTCACGAGAACCTATAATAATAACAATAGGTACTATGGTTGGAATGGGAATAGTTACAAAAGCTACTTCAGATATGTTAGAGGTTACTATGAGAGAACCTGTAGTAGTATATCAGGATAGAGCAACAGTTGCAATTAGTAGAAACATAAAAGGACGTTGGAGATTAGCTGGATGGGGATATGTAAAGGCATAAGTAGATGTATAAGAAATGTTTAACTCTTATAGATACAAGTATTATTCTTTTAATAGCATATAATGAAGCTTCGCTTGACAATTTTATAGAGGCTACAATGGGTTGCGAGGTAGTGGTACTTTCAAGTGTTATAGATGAATTGAATAGATTGAAAGATTTACAAGATAATAGGTCTAAAAAGGCTTTATGGGCACTAAATAATATTGTAAATAACTTTACGGTTGTACATATAGATAGCACTGGTAATGTAGATCAAGATCTAATAAACTTTGCTCTTAATAAAATAAAAGAGTTCAAGGTCTTTATAGCCACTGTGGACAGCGATCTTAAAAATAAAGCGTTGTTGAAAGGTATTGGAGTAATTTTTTATAGAAAGTCTAAAAATAAGTTTGAAGTAATTCCATGACATATCATGAATGTTGCATAAAATTTATAAAATTTATCTAAAACATGAGTATTTAAAACAGTTCAAAAAACATATGAATAAGGTGCTTAAGGGGTTTGCCATTTGTTTAGAGTATATAAGCTAAGAGATGTTGTGAGGATAGATCCATCAAAATTAGATCGGGAAATAGAAGAAGTAGCTTTTGAAGAACTAAGGAAACGTTATGAGGGATTAAAAGATAGGAATTTAGGTATAGTACTTGCTATAACAAATATAAAGGTAGATCCTATAGGCTACATCCCTATGGGAGATGGTGCTCCATACCATAGAGTGGAATTTGATGTTCTGACATATGTACCAATTGTTGGTGAAATAGTTGAAGGAATTGTTGAGACTATTGGACGTATGGGAATAACTATAAGGATAGGTCCTATAGAGGGATTTGTTCATATTTCACAGATATCAGATGATGAAGTTAGATATGACCCTGTATCAAATACATTGATATGTAAAAATACCAAGAGGGTTATATCACAAGGAGATATAGTTAGAGCAAGAATAACCACAGTTTCGCTAGGGCCACAGCAAAGACTACCTAGAATAAATATGACAATGAAACAGCCATATCTAGGTAAGCTAGAATGGATTGAGTCATCCAGTAAAAAGTCTTAAAGATTAGTTATGACTATCCCTAGAGAGATAAAATAATTCAGAGTCTGTTTCAAATTACTTTATTGTAGTGGTAAAATGATGAGCCTTGTAAGGTCTGAGCATCTATTATATGATGAGCAGGGGATTCTGATTGGTATGGTTAAGTAAGAGAGAATTGGCATACTATATAGTCTTAAAAAGAGTATTTGGATATAATCAATTTAATTTAGGCGAAGCACTAGATATTCTTAAGTATCTAGGCTCTAAAAGAATAGCTAGAAAAATTATCAGAAGATTAGCCAAAAGAGGCTTTATACAAAAGATTAATGAAGTTAATTATAGGGTTATGGAGTTAGAGCCAGCACTCATTAATATATTATCTAGATATATATTTAATAGAATGTATAAAAGCATGAGGTCACAGAATACTCCTATAAAAATAATAGAAAAAGAATTAAGGATAATTGTACATGGCAACTGTATGGATAGAAATCTAGAGGTGCTTGGTAGAAGTCTAAGCGATATTATGTATATTGAGTGTAAAGAAAACCATTAAAAAACATTATGTATATGTATACTTAATATTTTTGTTCTTTAGTCCTTCTTTGATACTACTATTTCGATTGTGGATACTCTGCTTTGTCTTCCATCACTGCTGGTTATAGACTGGCTTCCTATAGTTATATTCTTTACTTCTACCTTTCCTGGTAGGAATCTATTTCTTACTATTTCTATGGCATCTACAGCTTTGCTAATGGCTCTTCCTCTTGCTTTGACAACGATTTCTCCAACTCCTTGGTTTAATAGTGTTAATATAGCTAATACATAGTTCATAACTGGTTTTTTACCTACGAGTACAGTATTTGCTGCTGTTGGTGTTTGCGCCATTTTGTTAGACCCCGAGATTTTTCTGCAATTATCGTTAGATATTGCTCTGGAATAAAAGTTTATTGTCTGTCTTTAGAATGCGGTAAATATATATACTAATTGAATTAGCTAGCATAATATTGTTAAGTAATTACTGAATATGGTAAAGGCTATGGTATTTATTTTGAATAGTTCAATGGGGCTCAGAGCTTTTGAAAAACTGTATTCTACATAAGATATTCAATAGGTATATAGAAATTGACTTTAGCGATATATAGACATGGCTGTCCCTATTGTGGGAGCAGCATCTACGTAGGAGAGGATTCATGGAGTTGTGAAAACTGTGAAATGATTAATAGGTTTAGACATGGTAATAGCTATGTAGATGTATGGTTTAAAGAAATTAGAGACTTCATTGAATTCTTTAGAATGGCTACAGGATTTAGTCCTTGGTCTCTTCAGACATACTGGATTAAGAGACTGTTATCAGGGGAATCATTTGCTATGGTGGCTCCTACAGGTATAGGTAAATCAACATTATTAGGAGTATATGCACTATATAGGGCTTACTTCTATAGATCTAAAATTTACATCATAACACCCACAAGAGAAATTGCAAAGCAGTTCTATAGTAAAATATCTGAATATCTAAGGACCATTTCAAAGAATTTTCATGGCGCTGATAAACTTAGGATAATCTTCTACGACTCTTCATCCAAGAATCATAAAGACATACTTAAGTTGATTAATGAAAATATGTTTGATATTTTAATAACATCATCATCATTTTTATCGAGGCACCATGTAATTGTGGATAGTAGTAAAATAGATATAGTTATTGCTGATGATCTTGATTCTATTATGAGAAATTCTAAGAGTGTTGATAGGGTTCTAAAGATATTGGGATTCGATGAAAAGATAGTTAATTTGGCTATGGAATTAGTTAAACTTAAGCAGAGTTTCTATGTAGCTAAGTTGGCTAAATCTCAAGAGAGTGTCGAGAATATAAGACGGAAAATAATTGAGATGGAAGCAATATTAAAGAACGAGGTAGCCAAGAGAAATACACAATTAGTTGTAGCATCAGCAACTGGTAGGAGTGCTGGAATGAAAGCATTAATTCTAAAGGAGCTTTTAGGATTTGATAGTGGTGCTATATTTGAATATTGGCGTAATATAGTTGATATATATTCACAAATAGATGATAAAATGATGATCTACATTAAAGAAATAATAGAGAAAATGAAAAGTGGAATTATCTTTGTTTCTAGTCCATATAAAGACTATATAGATGTTATTGTAAAGAAGTTAATGGACATGAATATAAAAGTTGCTGTAGTTAAGAGTGGTAATAAGGCTGTGGATAAGTTTAGAAGAGGAGAGGTTGATGTATTGATAGGATCTTCATCCTATTATGGAATTCTTGTCAGGGGTCTAGATGAACCACAGAGAATAAAATTCGTTATTTTTATAGGATTACCACAAATAATGAAGGAATTGTGGAATAGTTTAAGCAATATAAGATTATTGTATATGATTGCAAAATGTCTAAATGAACAAGGAATTGATTTATCTAACGATATTAAGACACTTATAAATATTATCCAGAGTAGTTCTCCAGCTCAGCTAATACTATTATCTAAAGCTTTAAATGGTCGTGAATATCCTAATGATCTAAGAGATAAGGTGGAGGAGCTTGCAAAAATAAGGGATAGGGTATATGAAGAAGCTAAGAAATTCTTAGATACTAATGGAAAGCTCGTTATTAATAATTACGGAATTCTGGTTAAATTAGGACATAGATATGTCATTCTTAAGCCTGATCCATATACATATATTCAAGCGAGTGGAAGATGTTCTAGATTATTCAATGGAATTAAGACTTTTGGAGTTTCAATAGTATTTGAGAATTATAAAGAATTAATAGAGTTAATGGAGAAGAAGATGAAGAGATTTGTCGATGGCTTTAGGTTTATTAATTTAAGCGATGCAGATATAGATGAATATGTGCTGAGGGCTGAAAGTACAAGATCCTTGAACTTTAGTGGAGATGGTACTATTGATATAAGGAAAGGAATATCTACTGCTCTAATAATTGTTGAATCTCCAACTAAGGCAAAAACAATAGCCTCGATGTTTGGAAAGCCTGCGAAGAAGGTATATGGAAATGTTATAGTATATGAGTCTATTATACCCATATCTAGGGATAAGGTTTATGTATCTATGATAGTTGCAACCCTAGGTCATATCACGGATTTGGTGACGGATGAGGGTTTATATGGTGTTCGTGTTAATAATGATAGATATATTCCTATATATGACTTTATAACTAAGTGTAGAAGATGTGGTGCTCAGATAGTTGGGATATATGATGAATGTCCATACTGTAATTCTATCGATGTACAGTCATCTAATACTATATATAATGTACTAAAGAAGTTGGCATTAGAGGTTGACAATATTTTTATTGCTACAGATCCTGATACAGAAGGTGAAAAAATAGCTTTTGATATCTATAATCTCCTATATCCTATAAATAAAAACTTGTTTAGAATAGAATTCAGAGAGATAACAAAGAATGCTGTTCTAGAGGCTCTCAAAAATCCTAGGAGAATAGATATTAAGAGAGTTAAGGCACAAATGACTAGGAGAATCATAGATAGATGGATAGGATTTGAACTTAGTATGGTTCTTCAAGACAAATTTAATAAGCCTTGGCTTGGCGCTGGAAGAGTTCAATCGCCTGTATTATTATGGGTTGCTAGGAGATATAAGGAATATATCGACTCTATTGGTTATATACTATATTGTGATTTATATGGATATAAAATAAAGATATATTTAGGAAATAATGTGGATAGGAATTATGTAGAGAAAATAATGGATAGAATTTCTAATGAAGGATTAGAGGTTAAAGATGTAGAAATTATTGAAAGAACTATACAACCTCCACCACCATTTACTACAGATTCACTACTTTATGAAGCTAGCAATAAATATGGATATAGTGCCTCAAAAATTATGGCAATTGCTCAATCATTATTTGAGCAGGGGTTGATAACTTATCATAGGACAGACTCAACACGGATATCGTCTCTAGGATTAAGTATAGCTCGTGAGGCACTTGCTAAGGAGAATCTTCTTGAATATTATGTTCCTAGGCAGTGGAATGTTGAAAATAATGCTGAAGATGCTCATGAAGCCATTAGACCTACAAATCCTATAAATGCTGATGAACTTATAGAGCTTATTATGAGAGGGGAACTAGGTATTATCACAAGAATTAGTGATGATCATTTAAAAATCTATGATCTTATATATAGGAGATTTTTAGCAAGTCAGATGAAACCTGCAAGGGTTCTAGTACTGAGGGCTAATATAGGAATAGATAAGTATTTTACTAATATTGAAGCTATCATAGATATAATTGAAAAAGGCTTTATGAGTATTTATCCATTAAAGATATATCCAGATCTTAGAAATCTTGAGAAGACTACATTTATAAAGCCCAATAAGATTTTTGTAAAGAAAGGTTCAGCTATAGGATTATATAGGGTTGCAGATCTAATAAGAATGCTAAAGGAGAAAGGTATTGGAAGACCAAGTACATATGCAAAGGCTATAGATAACAACATACGCCATGGATATATAATCTTGAGTAAAAAAGTGAAAGCAACTATACCTACAAAACTAGGTAAAGAAATAAGTGAAATCATTGAACAAAGATATATTAATCTAGTTGGTGATAAAGTTACATATGAACTTGAACGTGAGATTGATTTAATTGAAAGAGGTTTAAGGGACATGAACTATGTATTAAATAGGGTTAGACAAGCTATAGACATCATCATCAATACAGAAGGTAATAATATTATTCAGTTATTTTCTGACACTGAAACAGTTAATATTAGTGATAATAGAGTAGAGCTTATATCCTCTGAATAGTTATTTTAATATAGGAGACTCTTCGATTACGAATCAACATACTACCTATTTCAACATTCTTAATCGATATTCTATCGCCTAGTCTACTACTTAACATATTGTATAGATTTACTGCTCTATATATATGTCTCCCCCTTCCTAGAATCTCTATTACATCACTTTCCCTATTAAGACTAACTATAGATTCTAGTAGATAATCCCTTAAAGGTCTATTACCCAAGATTATCGTTTTAGGAGCCTTTGGCTGTGAGCTCATTTTTGTTACCCTATCCTATAAAACTAATTAAGTATATTTTTAAGTGATTATAAGATTTTAGTACTATTTTCGCAACAATCATCGATCTCTTCAACTACTAATCTTAAGGCTGTTTCTGAAGTGTTGAAAAATTTAAATACTTTAAATAGTTCTTAGCTACTTGATTGATGATATAATATATGGCATGTGGATCTCCCTATCTTATGTTTCACTATTGCTGAAGATTCAGGGGAGATGATATCAAATCAGATGAGAAGTACATGGCTTTACATTGATGGAGCTTCATGAGGTATGGATAAAGTTAATAATTTTGTGATAGGGGTAATCCGAATCACGGAATTAGGAATATATTTATGAGTATCTAGGAATATTGTGGTCTAGGAACGCTATAAAGATATAATACTGAGGAAATAGAGTATATCTCTAAATCTATATAGCTGTGGTGTGATGAATTTATGGATAAGGGGTTCCTAGTATTATCATGGAATGATATTGTAGATCTCTCATTAGAATTAGCAAGAAAAATTATGTTATCAAAATATGTACCAGATGCCATTGTAGCTATATTGCGTGGTGGATATATTGTTGCAAAACTTGTTAGTGATTATCTTGGTATTGAGCACATATCTACACTAGAAATAAAGTTTTATAAGGGTATAGGTGAAAAGGCAGAGAGACCCATTGTTATAAGTCCTATTGTTCATGATTTAAGAGGTAAAAAAGTGCTAATAGTAGATGATGTAGCAGATAGTGGTAGAACGCTACAGGTTGCAATAGATATTGTCAGACTTCATGGAGCAAAAGATGTTAGAACAGCAACACTATACTTAAAACCGTGGTCTATAACTATGCCGGATTATTATGTAGCTGATACAAAAAGCTGGATAGTCTTTCCATGGGAGGTTGGAGAAATACTTAGGGAACTCAAAGGCAGATATGGCTCATTAGAAGAAGCTTTAAAACAGCTTGAATTAGAAAAATACTATCAGACCAACATATTAGAGAAGCTATTAAAGATACTGGAAGCAAAGTATACATAAGCTTAAAAGATATTCAAACAAAACATCTACATCAGCGCCGCGGTAGTATAGCCCGGTCAAGTATGCGGGCCTTTCGAGCCCGTGACCCGGGTTCAAATCCCGGCCGCGGCACCACCTCCCTATTTCTATGATTATCGAGGTTGTCAATGCCAACTTTGTAAACCATTTTCGTTGAATAGACCATTTCTAGAATGTTGCAAATAGATACTTTGAACGGTTCTTAATTGTTTGGGTATTGATGTAGTTTTATGTATTGGTTGCTATTGTTAGTTATGTTGTAAGGGTTTGAAATCATTTATAGAACTCAGATGAGAGTTTCATGACGTTGAGCTCAACAGAGCTTCGTGAGATGAGGGTGAAGCTAATGAATTTACATCGAGGACTTGATCAGATCACGAAGTATCATGATCCGAGATATGCTAGGAACTTGCAATGCTTACTGAATACTTCATCTATAGATCAGAGGAAGAAGATTCTGGAAAAATTATTAAAAAGAAAATTAAGTCTAAAATGTATCGAATTTTGTCCTTAGTTAAAAGCTCATAGCCACATCATATATATTAACTTCACGTATTCTCTTTACTAACAATATTGAAAGAATTAATAGGATTATCGATGATGTTAATATTACTGTTACTAAGATTGGCAAACTTAAAGTAGAGGGCATAGGAACAATGTAAATATATTTCTCACCTCCTAGGGAGTATGCCAACAACATCATTATAGCAGTAATAGGATTATAGGAACTTATGTCAGCAGGGGTTAGAAGGGATACAAAGTAGATGATCATGGGTAACATTGGTATAAAGTTGGCAATCTTTGCCGTCGCCGTCCTACCAACCATAATTAAACCAAGAGCTACTCCAAATGTTGCCATAAATAGCGATGATAATATTATTGCTGAAATAACTAGACCAATATCTACCATCGGCACAGTTTTATTAGCCGTGTAGTATATGAGGATAGTTATAATTAAGAATAGAGATGAAAATATAATTTGACTAATCATACCAGTTGCAACCAGAACTAAAATCAATTTGATTGGGCTAATGCCTGCATGTCTTATCAGATAGTTGAAAGCTGCAGAACCTACAACAATTGACCTCGACAACCCTCCTGCTATAGCGAAGGTAAACATTAAGTATGTCATAGAGAACCATCCGGGCAGAGGAAATTTACTAAAATATGCACCTATGAGACTGAAAAAACCTGCGAAAAAAGCTAATCCAGCATACATAGCAGGTGAGAGCAGATATGATTTGAGAAGCGAAGCAAAATACAGAGTTAATGCACTCCTCATACTCAGAACCCTAGTCTACTCCTACTATATAGTTGTGCTAAATCGCTGACCTCACGTAACGGTATACCCTTCCCTTTTCCATCTTTTATTAACGAGTACTCCTCTCCATGCATTCGAAAAACTAAAACAGCATCAGGATCACGACCCAGTACAACCTCGATCTTGAATACCTCTTGCGATTTTACGGAACCGTATAGAGAGCCTTCGAACATGAAGAATAGATCCCAGTCTATAAACTCTTTAAGTAAATAGATGCTATGTAACGTGAGTATAATTTGTTTACGTTTAGAAGCTTTGTGAATTTCCTCCGCAAGTTTTCTAACAAGCCATGGATCAAGATCTTCAAACGGTTCATCAAGTAGCGTAACTTTTGTGTCTGCGTATAATGCTAAAACTGTAGTAACCCACTTCTTCTCGCCTGCAGATAGTTTCCAAAACTCTTTAGCTTTAGGTTTAATGTATGATAAAAGCTGTTGTACATCTTGATAATTACAGTTAAATGCATTGCAATATATCTTAACTAGATCGTCTAAATATGTTCCAGGTAATACATATGCGGATTCGATGTTTGTTGACATTAACCTAGGTACACTATTCTTAATCATATCTACACCATTAACCTCTATTAAACCATGGAGAGGTTTGTAAAGTCCTACAATAGTTTTTATTAGTGTTGTCTTACCAGAACCATTTGGACCAAGGATTATCGAGTTATTACTAAAAATAACAGAGGATATTGATAAAACTTTTCTATTATTAAAAATCACTGTAATATCCTTAAGCTTAATCATATTCACAGCACACTTCTGCAATACCTATTAGCATACCTAACTTAATATTTTTCTATTTCGTCTAAGAGACCTCTATACATGCTAATGAAGTTTCATATCAATAGCTCATATATTGGCAAAACTCTGCCATTGATTATCATTATCGTTATTGGTGATGACAATACTAAATCAATAATATGGTTATATCTGTCTACCGCTTCTCTGTGGGTCATAGAAACAAATTTTTCCTTAAGTATGTCAATGTCTACCATAACTATATCTGGTCTACGTCCCAATTCAATGATATTTTCACCAAATCCCAATATCCTATAGTTTGTAGTTGAATACATGTCTAATAACATGTGTATTGCTATCTTGAGATCTCTATAGCTATTTTTATATAGAGCTAGGGTTGTTATAATAGCTGTTTCTATATTGATGTCCCACAGATTTTCTATTGTGTCTAAGCCAAAACCTATCAAGATATTGTTACTAGGAACAGTAACTATAGGTGGTAGACCTCGAGACCTTAGAAAAGCGTCTTTATATGGACATATAACTACTCTTGACTTGTTGCTGTTAAGAATCTCTATTTCCCATGATGTAACCCAGTTTAGATGTAGTAAAACCATGTTTGATGTTAGGAGGGAGTGTTTAGCTAGATATTCTATGGGGAAAACACCTCTCGTTTTCTTGAACCTGAAAACATTATTGAGATCTTCAGATATGGGTATGTAGATATCAATAGAGTTCTCTTTGCCAAATTCGATAATCTTTACAAAGGTGTTCTCGTCAATCTCTATTGATGGTATATTGATTATAGGTCTATATAGCTCATCCTGTGAGTACACATCAACAGAACTCAGATCACCATAAGTTTTAATTATAGGGCCTGTGGCTATCCTCATGCCGAGTTCTTTAGCTATCTTTGCAACAACCCTATGGTTCTCTCCCATAAACTGTATTGCACCTACACCATGGGAGAGAAGCAACAGTAATACGATTCTATAATACTCCTCCACATTGTCAATATCCTTAGGTATGTTTATATGTGTATGTGAACTTGCAAAAGCGGGAAACACTATTGATTTGCTACAATCTATTACTTCATCATCTTTATATTCTTTGCATATACCGAGACATACAATCTTATTTCCACTAAAAACAATATCGATATGTTCATATATTTTTATAGGATTGAATGATGTAACTACATATCTGCAATTCTTTAACAATATGTTCACAGTCTCACTAGAACTTATTTTTAATCTAGTTGCACATATAGATTTAGAGGATCTTAAATGTCTAGCTCTATCAAACTTCAGTATCTATCAAAGAAATCCATAAAGGAAATTCTAAATAGTGTTATATCAAGGAAGGAGATTAGCGAGAAATTCATAGAGTTTCTACAGAATGCCGAGGATGTGAAGATGGGATATACAGAGGATTTTGAGATATATGTATTCGATGCTATTCCAGCACTATTTAGGGTAAAGGATTTCAAGATATATATCCCAACATTATACGCATTGAACTATTTTCTAAATACATACAAGATCCATATAGTCCCCTCAGTCGTTGTCGATCATGGTGCTATTGAACCTCTTAAACGTGGAGCAGATGTAATGATGCCAGGAATTAAGAAAATTAATCAAATGTTCAAAAAAGAAGATATTGTTGGAGTATTAGAACCTCAGGAAAAATATTTCATTGTTGTTGGTATAGCATTAATTGATTCAAATAATATTGTTATTGGTGGTAAGGGAAAATGTATTGCTAATATCTCTAGACTCGATGATAAGATATGGAGAGCATCACTACAATTAGCAAAAAGTCTAGGTTGAGAAAGACTCTTGTAAACACTTATATACTTTTAATTCTAAATAGAGGCTCAAGATCTTTTCTATATATGGAGATTCCAGCAATATTATCAATAATTTCTATTCTAAGAATATATTCATACCTCTTAAAATCTACCTCAGCAATACCTATCATCTCAATATAATTTCCAACATATCTCAAGAGAGAAGAACAGGAATCAATATAGTTACCTCTCTTCCTACATTTGCCAAGAATCTTAGGTGGATATCTATCAATTCTCTTAGTTAATATAAGTTCTAATGAACAATGTGCTATATCTTCATAGCTAGCTCTACATACAACATCTATTGGTATTATCCAAAAACCCTTGATACTATGTTGAAGTAGGGCTCTAACTATTGTTAATGAATCTGAAAATTTCTTATCAGAATATATAATAGAGATACCTCTACCAAATAAAGGTTTGCAACTAAAACCTCTATCAATAAAAATCAGAACATTCATAACATCTTGACATATATCACCTTCTAGACCTATCTTCCCTGTAACTATACCAATAATATGCTCAGAACTCTTGACATCGATCATAGATATCTCCACGCTCGTACTTCATCACAGCAATAAAAATATAACCTGAGAAACCTTATAATCTCAAATACAGTAACAACTAAATAAGATTTGAGGATCAATGCGGGGGTGCCCGAGCTAGGCCAAAGGGGGCGGGCTCAAGACCCGCTGGCGAAGGCCTGCGTGGGTTCAAATCCCACCCCCCGCATTAATCATTCTTATATTTCATTTAAGCTAATTATTGATGAGCTGATAAATATTGCTTATGGTGTACAGTTCCTTTTCATTAATGCTTAAAGGCTAGTCTGCTTTGTTTTTAAATAGGTATAAACAATGAATTTCTTTGTTAAAAATGGTGAAATATACAAATTAGATGGAGCTACTGGAAAACCCAAGATTATATATTTATTTGGTGTTAATTGGTTTGGTTTTGAGACGAGGGACTATGTTGTTCATGGTTTGTGGGCTAGGAATTGGGTTGATATGTTGCAGCAGATTAAGAGTCTTGGGTTTAATGCTATTAGATTGCCTTTCTGTACATATTCTGTTCAGGAAGGTACAATGCCAAATAGTAATGCGATTAACTATAACATTAATCCAGATCTTCAAGGTCTTACATCTATAGAGATTATGGAGAAGATTGTTGCGAAGGCTAATGAACTTGGTATATATATATTGCTTGATTATCATAGGCTTGGCTGCGATCAGATAGAGCCTCTGTGGTATTCTGATCAAGTGAGTGAACAGCAGTTTATAGATACATGGGTAAGTGTTGCAAAGAGATTTGCAAAATATCCAAATGTTATAGGTGCAGATATTAGAAATGAGCCATGGGGAGCCACATGGGGTACAGATGACCCAGCAACAGATTGGAGACTAGCAGTAGAGAAAGTAGCTCCAAAGATTCTTGAGGTAGCTCCACACTGGCTAATATTTGTAGAGGGGACATATAAAACAAGACCAGATATAGATGAAAGGAGTTGGTATCCATATTATTCATATTATGTATTTTGGGGAGAAAATCTTAGGGCTGTTAGATACTACCCAGTTAGACTGCCATATGAGAAAATAGTGTATTCACCACATACATATGGGCCAGATGTATTTCGTCAACCATATTTTGATGACCCTATATTTCCAGAGAATATGCGTAGCATATGGATGGAGCGATTCGGCTATGTAAAAACTGAATTGGGATACGCATTAGTAGTAGGAGAATTTGGTGGAAGGTATGGCCATGGTGGAGATCCAAGGGATATTATATGGCAAATAAAATTTGTTGATTGGTTGATAGAGAATAGGATATGTAACTTCTTCTACTGGAGCTGGAATGCAAATAGTGGCGATACAGGTGGTATTCTAAAGGATGACTGGACAAATATCTGGGAAGATAAATACCAAAACCTGAAGCGGCTTATGGACTATTGTAGTTCAATTAATTAGGATAGTTTTACTAATTTCATAACCTTATCTATGGCTATTCTATAAAAATACTTTAGCTTAGAAACACATATATTTATATTTAGAGTATTAAAATATGTGATGTATTGTGTATTTGTATAAAATGTTCTGGGTCATTGATTGATATGGTGTTTAAACTTGTATGGTATTGTACACAGTTTGAGAAAGGCATACAAGACTATGGTGATAATAGTTATACTTTCGGTAGTTGGTACTGTAACAGAGCTTGTATTTGCATATCTATCTTCTTCCATGATTCTCTACACAGATACTGTGCATTGGATTATCGATACAGCATTAGAGATATTTCTACTATTCTCATTATATTTTGCTGCTCGAATGTATAGAAGATTTTCTTGGGGAGCACTATATCTAGAATCAATATCTATGTTTATACTTGTCTTAGTTATATTCATTGTTTATGGATATCTATTTATTGATTACATCCATTCATTCGTATTAACAACATCAAATAGTATAAAAGCATCAACTTCTAATCCATACCTTTCATTGGTAACAATATTTGGTGGTGTTTTGACACTAACATCCCTATATATTCAGCAAAGAACATATAAAACTCTTAAGTTAGAGATACTAAAAATGGATTATAGACATGCTATTCTAGATACAATATCTTCAGTAATAGCTACACTAGGTTTATATTTAACCTCCATCACAAATAATGTTATTATTGAGTTTATAACTATGATCTTTATAATGTTTTTTATATTTCACAGTCTCGCAAGCTATTTTAGAGATTCAATTCTTTCACTAATAGGTATGAATGTTGATCCTGAGCTTAAATATAAGTTATATAAAAGTATTAGTTCCATTGATTACATCAGTATAAAGGATATAAATATAAGGAGAATAGGATCATTCTATGTTGTTAGGATTATAGTACTGATAGACCCTAATACCACAATAGCTGAAGCGCATAGACTAAGAAATAGGATTATAAATCTATGTAGAGAGCAATCTGAGTTAATATATCATGTAGATGTAATCTTTTATCCCAGGAAAAAATCTAAAAGGATTAAAAGACTAGATAAAGCGAGATAAAATATAGATATCTTGTCTATGTATAAAATGTATTAGGGTAAAATATATGGAAAGAAGAGGGATAAAATTTGGCGTATATATTCCAGAGGATATTGCTATGGAGTTAGAGGATATAATGAAGAGTATGGGTATAGATAATAAGTCTAAGGTTATTCAAGAAGCTTTAAGAGTATTTGTACTAGAGAATAAATGGTATTTTACAAAGAGTGTAGCCGGTTCTATAGCAATACTATACAATCATGATGTAGATGAGGTAGATGAAAAATTAACAGATATTCAGCATGAGTATATTGATATAATAAAGGCATCAATGCACGTACACTTAGATGAAAAGAAATGTATGTTATTAATAGCTGTAAAGGGTGAAAGCTCTAAAATAAAAGAACTGATCGGAAAACTTCATACCATTCGAGGAGTTCTTCTCATAAGACATGTACTTCTATCATTAGAAGATTGAACACAATATATTTTTATATCGTAATTATAGTCATCTATTCTATTTTGCCATGTGACAAAGAATTAAACGTAACATTTTTAATTCTGATCATTGAATGGTTAAAAAAAGGTGTAAAAATTGTCATATAGGAGAGCAGTATTAACATTCATAATAGTGATAATAGTAATGACCTTGATAAACTATTCAGAGGCTACAATCCATTACAATATCTTGGGGCAGGAGATAGCTGGGTCTACAAATACAACAAATTATAATACAACAGTAAGCACCATAACTATAATTTCAACAGTATACACCACTATTACAACTACTATAGGTATCTATCACACTATAACTCATACCACTATACTCACGTTAGACCGAGGAGTAATGCCAGAGATAGTAATATTCATAGTTATGATATGTACTATCATAGCTCTTATCATAGGATATATAATAGGTTTGAAGATACGTAAGGAGGAACATGAGAAGCCTAGAGAAGAGGTTGGTAAGAAGGTCATAGCTAAGCGGAGATAATAGAGCTTAAGTTATAAAGTATTGGAGTAATTCCATAGGACTAGGATATCTATTATGTTGTTCCCTAAAGTTTTTAATAATACTATATATGATACTCCAAGTTTTCTTCGCTGCTAAGCAATAAGATGGGATTTTGGGAACCACTATAGAAATTTCTTCTGAGCTTCTTAGTATCTCTATTTGTTCTTCCTCTGTAGCAAAAGGATATGAAAGACATGCATATGGCTTATACTTATGAACACTACATCTCCAACCATCTTGAAATGGACAGGGTCTACGTAGATAACAATCTCCATGACATATTAAAGCTCTGTATAGATTCTCCTTATCTATTATTGTTAATAGATCATCTATATCAAATGAATACAACGGTATTAAAGCTCCATATTTACAACAAATTCCTCCACAAAGTTCGCATTCTTTCGATGTATCTACTGAGACATTCATGATAATTTGATATGTTAATAGGTAAAGAGCTTTAGTAACAATTGCATTATTGCTAAATTGAGAAAAGTAGTCAAAAACATTAATAATACTTTGTAAATCTCCTCTAAGAGCATTTTTGATTATTCTATGAATCTCATCTATTTTCTCCATGGACTTCACACTATATAATTAGCATATCAGGATATTAATTGTGGACATGAAGGTTTTAAAATGTTGATATAATTTGTATGTATATTTAATAATTGAATGAGTATTCTAGAGATATTATGCAATTCTTATACATGTTTTCAAAATCTCTAGAATTTGTCTATTGTGTATATCGAGTAATGAAGCAAATAATGCTGAGGCTAATGCCGAAGAAATTTTCCCTGCAAGGCTTTGATCAATACTATCTGCCTTGCTTATGAGGAAAAGCAATAATGATGAATACTTTATCAATAATGTTGATGTATTTATATATGTTTCATCAATCATTTTCTGGATATTGGCGCATTCATAAACATGTTCATTTAGTCTTTGAGTAATATTACGTAGTTCAATTATTCTATTAATCATATTTGTTAGTGTAGAAATCAATATAGCATCATATTTTAAGCCGTTCAATTGATTTATTCTATTGATCATACCACTATATTCTGATAGAAGATTAGCTATGATATTTCTACACAAATTAATATCATTGAATATTTTCATTTCTATTCTACACTGAGATACTAATGCTGATATCTTGGTAAAGGAATCTAAGAGATATGTTATATCCTCCATAGATGTGCAGCATTTATGAGAAATACATATCCTAGGATTCTCAGAGTGAGCCTTTGGGGTCTTCATCCCTGTATCACACAGTCTTAGGCTGCCCACATCATCATCGACTAGCACAAATCTTAAAGTGTTATATAGATAAAATATTTTTAATATTTCTATATTTCTACGTCATCTCTCTGATGCATTAAGTTGTACAAGTGTTTAAGTCTGTATCATCATAGTTTCAAACAGTATTGACTATATCTCTAGAGGTCTTAGCCATATAAACGTATTTAGATCTTGAAATTGCTATATTCATAACTCTTCTTTGGATAGGGGTGCTATAATAAGAAAAATCTATGAGTTTTCATCTACAATTTGAGATAGGATTTTTGTGGTGAATGATAACTAATGCCTAAGTATTATATACTTTCTTTTATTTCTTCATATAGCTAAGCAACGTCTTTGGCTTTGCAGTCATGTCTTGGGGGTTCGTGGACATTTTATCGATGCATTCCTTTACAATTTTAAGATCTTGTATGAGTAAGTTCTTGAGATTGGGATTGTATAGTCCTGCAGCTGGATGTATTGTTGGTATTACATAGACTGTAAGATCAAAAATCTTCATATTATAGACCCTTCCTCTCATCTTCATTATTCCTTCCCATCTCTCTTTACCCATGAAGAAAATAGTTTTTCCAGCAATATTTCCAAGGGTTACAATTATCTTAGGTTTTATGAGCCTTATCTGGGTTTCTAAATATATGCCACACTTCTCAATTTCTTCATCACTTGGCTCTCTATTATTTGGAGGTCTGCATTTTACAACATTTGTAATATATACGCTATCCCTAGAAATACCCAGATTCTCCATAATCATAGTCAAAAGTTTTCCAGCAGCACCTACAAATGGTCTACCCATCTCATCCTCTGTAGCACCCGGTGCTTCACCTATAAACATAACAAATGCATCCTTAGGGCCTTCGCCAGGTACAGCGTTTTTCCTATTTCTATATAGTTGGCATCTTGTACAGTTTCTAATAGCATTCTCTAGTTCCTGCCATGAATAATCTAAAGACATTATCTTCACAACCTAAAACATATGTCTAAAATAAGAAACATAGATGTTACAGTATTTATATCTAACCGCTTTAAATATCTTCAGATATACAAACAATTCATAGAGCTTCCAATCTTAAACAACCTTATTCAAGTTTCGCAGAGCTCTATTGAGATAGATACTACATATCTTCTATTTGACGGTCTCTCATATCCTCATACAGATATTGATTGTACGAAATATTCAGAGGTATTTCAATTAAATCTTTATAAATGTTTACAATTAATCTGTCTACATTTCAATACCATAGAATAGACGAAATATGTATTAGCTTAAAAGAGCTTATTATCCCTATGCTATAGATATATCTTATGCTATAGTGGGGCGCAGATCTATGGGGCTTAAACATGGTAAGTATGTATATGTTAAGAGAAGTGATGGTTACTATATTAAGGTAAGGGTTTTGAAGAGTAGGGGAGATGAAGATCAAGATAAATATATAGTTATAGGGCCTAAGACACATAAAGTACCTCCAACTGCAACTATAATTAGAGAAGAGCAATTGCCTGAGAAGATAAGGGAAAAACTTTATGCTATATAATGAGTGAAATGTTGGGATGATGTTGTCGACGTATGTGGAGTGGTGACGAAGGGTCGATATTCTGACCTTCCTTATGGCATTAATATAGATAGAGTTTTCTTTTGGCTAATCTAGTTTGTATTAAATTGATATGCTCATCTTCAGTAAATACAAATCTTCTAGCCATTGGATTAGAGATTCCTATGACATAGAACCATAGAAATCTATCAAATCCATTTTCATCTACAATATGTTTTACAAAGAAGGGACTCCAACTACTTATGGGGAAATCGAGTGTAACAATAATTGTGCCTATGGATAATTCTTTTTCTAGTTTTTTGGCTATTTCCTCAAGTATAGATCTATAAAGATAGAGGTAGATGATTGTAGGAGCAGGCTCTAAATCAGATAGTGATACTGTAAAGAAATCTCTACATATAACCCTTATCTTATCCTTAACATTAAGGAGTTGTGAAGATATTTCAACAATATTACATAGAGTTTTATCAATCTCTATACAAATTCCATTTGCACCAAGCCTAGCAAAGCTTAGTATTACTCTTCCATCTCCACATCCCATATCTAATACAGTATCATCTCTATCTATATTAATGCTATTTACCAGGTACTCTATTATAGCATGTGGTGTAGGTATCCAGGGCACTAATTCCATAGATCTATATCACACTATATTCATAGAATTCAGACATAGTTGTTAAAAGCTTATTATCACATCCCATTCTAATGAGTAAAGAATAGGTTAGAGTAAATGAAAGAAATGATTGTTAAAGTTATAGGTAATGTTGTTAGTGGATTAGGTGAAGGAAAAAAGTATGTGGATATATATAGTGATAGAATCTATGAAGTACTAGGAATAAAACCTTATAAGGGTACTTTAAACATAGCCATTAGGAGTGAATATATAGAACAGTTATCTAATTGTTTTGAGAAAGGGAAGGTATATGTTATAGAACCTCCATGCAATAGATATGGAAGAGTATTTGCATTAAAATCTATTCTTAAAGACTTGGAAGTATATGTAATTAGACCCGAGAAGACAAGGCATGGAGCAAATATTATAGAGATAATTTCTGATAAAAATCTTAGGGAATTACTAGAGTTAAAGGATGGGGATATTATTGAGCTATACATATATTGTTGAAAATCTATATATTTTTACTCTTGTATCTAGATAAGAGACAAGATGAGGAATAAATAATGTTAGAGAGACATAGAATTTGGAAATTTATAGATATTGGGATAGATCCATATCTCACTGAGTATAGATATGAGGTAACAGCATCAATAGCCGACATAAGGAAAAGATATGCACATCTTAATAGTGGTGAAGAGACGAAGGATGTATATTCTATAGCAGGAAGAGTAATGGGTCTGAGGAGACATGGTAAAATAGTATTTGGGGTATTAAGTGATGGTACTGAAAATATACAGTTAGTATTCAGATATGATATCGTTGGAGAAAGGCTTTGGAAATTAGTTGAAATACTCAATGTTGGAGACGTTATAGGTGTTAGGGGTAGACCTATAAAAACGCTTCGAGGCGAACTATCTATACTTGTAGAAGATTTTAGAGTGCTTTCTATAACATGGAGGGACTATCCTGAGAAATGGCATGGAATTGTAGATTCTGAGAAGAGATATAGGCTTAGATATCTAGATATAATGTTAAATGAAAAGGTTAGAAATGCCATAATCTCTACATATAAAATAGAGAAAGCCTTTAGGGATTTCTTAGATTCAAGAGGCTTCATAGAGATTCATACCCCAAAGCTACAGCCAATTTATGGTGGAGCACTTGCAAGACCCTTTATAACTAAAATGTATGCACTTGATAAGACACTTTATCTAAGTATAGCACCTGAAACTTATCTTAAAAGAGCTGTTGTTGCAAATCTTTTTAAAGTTTATGAAATAGCTGTGTGTTTCAGAAATGAAGATATTGATGCTCAGCACTATCCGGAGTTTGTACAGATAGAAATCTATCAAGCATTTGCAGATTGGAATGATATGATGGAGCTTGTAGAAAATATGATAGCATATGCAGTTAAACAGACATTTGGAGACTATAAGATTGAGGTATTAAGGGATACTGGAGAAAGAGTAGAGCTTGACTTCAAACCTCCATGGAGGAGAATATCACTAGAAGATTCTATAGAAATTTTTAGTGGGATCAAGATCAAGAATAAAGAATATGATGAACTCATAGAAATAGCGAGATCTCTTGATATATCAATAGATGATCCAAGGAGAGGGAAAATAATAGAGAAGATTTTTGAAAAGGTAGTTGAACCCAAGCTACTTCAACCAACATATATAACACTATATCCCAGAGATATATCTCCTTTAGCAAGACCTTATAGGGAGGATCCAAGGTATTCAGAAAGATTTGAAATATTCTTAATGGGGCTAGAGATAGGTAATGGATATAGTGAGCTAAACAATCCTGTAGTCCAATATTATTTCTTTAAAAAGGAGGAGGATCTAAGATCTAGGGCTAGAGCTAAAGAGGATCTAGAATATCATCCCATGGATAAAGACTATGTAAGGGCTCTTGAATATGGTATGCCACCTACAGCTGGCGTTGGAATTGGTATTTATAGACTTGTTATGCAGCTATTAGGACTTTCTAGTATAAAGGATGTAATCCCCTTTACAATAGTTGAACAAGATGAATTTAGTACTATAGCAGAGCAGTTTGAAGACATACTTAGATATTATAGAGAGAAACTACAACTAGATAAACTATAGCAGATTGTAGATTGTTTATATACCAATTATATCACTATAATAACCATTTGCAGTTAATTAAACCATTAAACTTGTAATTTGTGTACGATAAGTATAATATCTCTTCTAGATATAAACTATATACGGCTGGGGATAGAATATGCCTATAGGAGCGGCTGAAGTAGTTGGAATATTGTTATTGCTAATAGTATTAACAGTAATTCTTTCTAGATCTTTAAGAGTTGTTAGAGAATGGGAAAGATTAATTGTTTTAAGGCTTGGGAAATATGTAGGTATTAAAGGTCCTGGACTAGTACTGTTGGTACCATTTGTTGATAGAGGTCTTATTGTTGATATAAGGCTTCATACTATTGATGTACCTAAACAAGAGGTTATAACGAAAGATAATGTTACAATAAAAGTTGATGCAGTAGTCTATTATAGAGTTGTGGATCCTGAGAAAGCTATACTAAGGGTTAGGGATTATAATTATGCAATTGCATTATTGGCACAAACAACATTAAGGGATGTTATTGGTCAAATAGAGTTAGATGATGTTTTATCGAAGAGAGAGGAAATTAATAAGAGAATTCAAAATATAATTGATGGTATAACTGAGCCTTGGGGTATAAAAGTATCTATGGTTACGATAAAAGCTGTAGAGCTACCTGAAGGAATGATAAGAGCCATGGCATATCAAGCTGAGGCTGAAAGAATTAGACGTGCTAGAATTATAGAAGCAGAGGCTGAGAGAACAGCATCAGCTATTCTCTCAGACGCTGCATTAATATATGAGAAGCATCCTATAGCTCTTAGGCTTAGAGAACTTCAAACCTATGTTGATATAGCTAAGGAGAAAAATGTTATAATAATAACAGAGAGTCTAGGTGCTAAGACAACAGCAGAGGCTATAGCTACAGCATTAGCGACTACTTCTATTCAAAGGGGAGAAGGGAAGAAAGAATAGGTATAGAATATGAATAAATCCAAAATACAAATTTTATGGATATTATTATTCTTCATGGCTACCATATTTATAGTCCATGTAAGTTTTTTATATTCTCAACAAACTCTCAATACAAAAGCTATTTTAATAAGAATAGATGGTATTGTCGGGACTATAGATAAGCCAACAGAGGACTATGTAAGGTATGCCTTGAGTTTAGCTACTGATAGAGGTGTTCCATTAATAATAATAGTGAATAGCTATGGAGGTTACTTAGAATCAACTATAAATATTGCTGATATTCTTCTCAATGCCAAGGTGCCTGTAATAGGATTCATAGCCGATAAGGCATTTAGTGCTGCAAGCATAGTTGTACAGCCTATGCATATAGTTGCGATAACACCCTATGGTGTTATAGGTGCTGCACAACCCATACAAATAAATCCTGTTACAGGACAATATGAATATGTAAATGAGAGTAAGGTTATAAATAGTATTGTTGCTTTGGCCACAAGATATGCTGAAGCTAGGGGAAGAAATAAGACAGCTGTTGAGATGTTTATACGAAGAAACCTAGTTTTAAGAGGGGAGGAAGCTGTGAAATATCATGTTGTAGATATTATTGCAAATGACCTAGACGATCTTATAAATAAAGTGAATAATCAAATGGTAACAATATCGTATGGAGATCATAGATATAACGTTACAATAAGAATAGATGGGTATGAGTATATAGAGCCAGGGCTTCAGATACAGCTATATGCATATCTAAGAGATTCACTAATAAATTCTATATTATGGTTCATAGGATTTTTTGGAACATTTATACTATTATTAACTGGAAGAATAGATTTAATACCATTTACAATAGTATTTCTATTGTTAGCACTTGTAGGAGGGGGTATGGATATAAATGTGGTATCTGTATTACTTATAGGATTAGGAAGTATATTAATTGCAATAGAACTTGTGACACCAGGTTATGGTATTTTAGGAATTAGTGGTATAATAGCTTTAACATTTGGTTTTCTATTAATGCCCATGGCACCAGCAACATATCTTTATCCGAGTGTTATTGAATCGATTAGAATAATAATTCTAATATTGGGTGGAGGATTAGGAGCACTCTTTTCATTCATTATGTATAAGATTTTAGAAACTAATAGGAAAAGAAAACATATTCAAATCTCGTCCATTGTACAAGCTCAGATCGGTAAAGTTGTTGAGAAAATAGAACCTAATAAGAAAGGATTGGTTATGGTTGGTGGAGAATATTGGTCAGCTGAATCTGATGAGGTCATAGAACCTGGTGAAGAAGTTGAAGTAATAGGGCGGAAGGGCTTCACATTAATTGTGAGAAAGAAAAGGACATAGCATTCAAAATATATGACAAAATCTATCTATGCTTGATATAGACGATGACTATAGATACTCGTTCAATAATATTTAAAATTTAACTTATTCATCTATATAAAAATTTGATAATTATCATATTGGTGATTATCTTGAATAGCAAAAAACTTGTATTAGCGGTTCATGGTGGTGCTGGAAGATGGAATTTGGATAATGATACTAGAGAGGCAGTCTATAGATCGTTGCGAGATGCTCTTAATGCTGGATTTAATGTATTGAAATCTGGTGGAAAAGCATTAGACGCTGTGGTTGAAGCTGTAAAGGTATTAGAAGATTCAGAGATTTTTAATGCAGGTATTGGAAGTGCATTAAATGCTCTTGGCTATGTTGAGATGGATGCGGGTATCATGGATGGTAGAAGTCTGAGAGCTATAGGTATTGGAGCTACTAGATATCCTAAAAATCCTATAGTTTTAGCAAGATATGCTATGGAATATACAGATCATGTTATTATTGTCGGTGAAGGTGCTGATAGATTAGCAAAAATATTGCGTCTAGAGCCTAGAAATAATTACATACCTAGTAAGATAGTTGCAAAATATAGAGAGTTGGTAAAGAACCCTAGAAGTATTGGTTATTGGAAAAAACTTCCAGAGATTTTACCAAAATTTTTAGTTGGAGATACAGTAGGAGCTGTTGCAATGGATGATGAAGGTAATGTAGCAGCCGCTGCAAGTACAGGTGGGGTATGGTTGAAGCTTCCTGGTAGAATTGGAGATACGCCTATTGTTGGAGCAGGATTCTATGCTGATAACAGAGGGGGAGCAGCTGTTGCAACAGGTTTAGGTGAAGTCATAATAATGTATGGTTTGACTAGGAAAGCTGTAGAAAAAATGATCTCTGGATTAGATGCTAATACTGCTTGTGTTACTACTATAAGAGAATTGACATCAATTTATGGGGATAATAATGCAGGGATACTTTGTTTAGATCTAAGAGGCGAGATAGTAGCTGTTCATAACACTCCGGCTATGCCTTATGGATACATAGAAGATTTAGAATTAAAAATATCTTTTAGTGGGGTTAAGATTTAGTTTCAATCTCTATTCTTCGGATTCCTCTTCAACCTCTTCATATTTAGCTATTGGTGCTATAGAAGCTCTTTCTCTAATTGCATTAACCATTTTTAGTGCTTCATCAGCACTTACATGTCTCGCACTTTGAACGACAGTGGATAGAGTATCTCTAAGTACATCTTCAAGAGTTCTGCCAGATGGTATCTCAAGTTTAACTTTTTCAAATATAGCTGGTGTAGGTTCTATGACCGCCCCTCTTTTTAGTATAGCTAAGGCCTCATTTACAGGTGTTACAATAGCTGCACCCACATCTCTATCATTTAATCTTAGAGCATATATTATATCACCATCGAATGTTTCACCAATTTTCACTATATTAAAAGCCACAGCTGCTGTTGCAATTTCAACAGCTTTTGAAATAAGTTTCTTTGTTATATTGTCAACTTCCTCTTGAGGAATTCTTCTAAAGGCTTCAATAACAATAGTATCCCATTTCCACACAATATTTTTATTAGCTTCATCAATATCATAGTCTATTCTAATTCTAACGACATCACCTTTATCGATTTTTATTTGTTCAACTAGAACTGTATAGAGAAATCTGTTTAGTTGTGCTACGGCAAAAGCTATCTTTTGGCTCCATTCCTTATCTCTACGTACATAGTCTCTTAGTTGTGCAAACATTGTACGCCTAATCTTATCTGCATAAGCACCTGCTATAACGAAACCTGAGCTTAGCCTAGGCATATATCCAGTCACCCGAGTACTAAATATTTCTCAGAGAACATAAACCTTTCTGAGGTATCTTTCCTCTAGAAATAGATAAGCCTTTATATGTAGATCCTCAATCTATCAATAATAGGTTATAGATATGTTTAGTAAACCAATAATTAGGGTTATACCTCCGGGACCTAAAGCTAGAGAATTGATAGAGAAACATAGAGAATTCGTAGCAACAACAACACATGATCCCGAAAACCTTCCCCTAGTTATCGAAAGGGGTGAAGGTGTATGGCTTATAGATGTTGATGGAAATGTATACCTAGACTTTTCATCATCTATAGCTGTTAATAATTTAGGCTATCCTACACATGATGAAATTAAGTATGTTGTTACCAAGATGATTGAAGTCTTAGCACATGCTGCAGGAACCGATTTCTTCAATCCATATCAAATATATCTCGCAGAGAAACTAGTAAAGATATCACCTGGTAGCCACAAGAAAAAAGTGTTTTTCTGTAATAGTGGTACAGAAGCTAATGAAGCAGCTATCAAGATAGCTAGGTATTTTACGAATAGAAAGTATTTCATAGCATTCATAGGATCTTTCCATGGAAGAACTATGGGATCGTTAAGTCTAACAGCATCTAAACCTGTACAAAGAAAGAGATTCTTTCCTATGCTTAACGGTGTTATTCATGTACCTTTTCCAAATCCTTATAGAAATCCTTGGCATATTGATGGATATGAACATCCTGATGAGCTTGTCAGTAGAGTTATAGAATTCATTGACTATTGGGTTTTGCAACACTATGTACCACCAGATGAGGTAGCAGCAATATTTTTTGAGCCTATACAGGGTGAAGGAGGATATATTGTCCCTCCTAAAAACTTCTTTGAGGAACTTTCAAAGCTTGCAAAAAGATATGGCATTCTAATGATAGATGATGAAGTTCAGATGGCTCTTGGAAGAACAGGTAAAATGTTTGCAATAGAGCATTTCAATATAGTTCCTGATATAATTACTATGGCTAAATCCTTAAGTGGAGGTGTAGCACCAATAGGAGCAACAATATTTAGAGCTGAAATGGATCTCGAAACAGGTGCACATAGTAATACATATGGAGGAAATGCATTAATGAGTATGGTAGCCTTGAAAACAATTGAGGTAGTTGAAAGATATTTAGATAATGTTTTATCACTAGGCAAAATTATCAAAGAAAGGCTATATGATTTAAAAGAGCGATATAATGTTATTGGCGATGTTAGAGGTCTTGGACTTGCATGGGCAATAGAATTTGTTAAAGATAGGAATACTAAGGAACATGATATTAAAACTAGAGATAGAGTGATATACGAGGCATTGAAGAGAGGACTAGTACTACTTGGATGTGGAAAGAGCTCGATAAGAATAGCACCTCCATTAATAATCGATGAAGAAAGGATAAAAATAGGATTAGATATTCTAGAAGAAGCAATTAAAGCCTCTGTGTGATAGTTTTTGAAGATAGAACTTGAGCTTATTGAAGTATATAGATATGAGGGAATCCCTAGTAAAAGATTTAGATTCCAAATCAGAAATACAAATATATACATTAATGTCTCTGCAGATGATGTTGAAGAAGCACTGAAAAAAGCAGAAGATATAATAAAACGTTTAGAACTAGATAAAAAACTCGTTAAAAAAATTAGTGGCGATAGTGGAGATCGAAATGCCAAGTAGGAAAATGGAATGTATAGTTTGTGGCAGAATTTTTTATGAGGGACAGGGTATAAGGATAAGTATAGCTGGAAAAGAATATACATTTCATTCAAAGTCTTGCGCCTTAAAATTCGTTAAAAATCTTTTCTTATACTTAGATCCAAAAGATTTAGAAAATGCAGCTAAGTTAGCTGAAAAAGAATTCATTGAGCATTTAAAGGAGCTCCGAGAACAAAGAAAGAAAAATCTAGAGAGAATATAGTATTGTTTATCTGTAAATACTAAATAGCCACTATCTTTTTGATGAGTATATAGGGCATAGAGCTCCAATGAAAGAGAGTTTTCTAATATTAATTCTCTGAGTACCTTCAACTTCATTGACAGCATCAATACCGAAGGTCTTTCTTAAACTATCAACAGCATCGTTAGATAGTTTCCATCCCATACATAGACCATTATTGTTAAACTTACATGTAGAACATCTCCAGTTTCCTAAGGAATTTACGATATTCATGATAGTTCTTATTGTGTTTATATATTGGACAACCTCATTATGAGAATTTACTATTTCTTCTATCTTCTTCAAAATAGCATCTATGGAGTTTCTCAACTCAATCAGATCATGATTTGGCATAATATTTGTCTCAGGTTGTAATGTACTTTGTTCAGACAATACTGTCACCTAAGAAATATCTCTATCTAGTACATAATTAAATATGTCGGCTCATTAGCTCTTCAACGTTTTAACAATTCTATTATTTTTAAAAGTTTCTCTTGAGGTAAAATCGAAAGCCAGTCTATTGTATGTCCATAATAAGCAGATTTTTCACCAAAGAGAATTTCTATGATTTCTAATGCTATTTCTTCGCTGTTTCTCGATGTTGCATTAATTTCTATTACTAAATCTTCTCCAAGTTCATCAATAGCATTCAACGTACAGATAGAAAGTAGTTCTGCCTCCACATTTTCAATAACCTTGTTAAGACTCCACCCCCTCTTTAATAAAATATTCATTAACTCTTCTGGATCTCTCCTAATAACGAATACAACCTCTAGTATTTCTTTAGGTGTTATTTCAGCATAATGACTATCAATGATCATGGCCCCATTACTATTATATAGCTTTAAAAGTTCATGTCTAACCCTATCTTCATCTATAACATTTGTTTGTCTTTCCGAATCATAGAAGAGAATTAGATTATTCTCTATAACATATTTGCTAAGATCTATGACAGGAATACCCAGGTACTGTGATAATATCTTAGCTGTACTACTCTTACCTGTTCCAGGAGTTCCAGAGATACCTATGGATTTCATTTAAATTCCCTTTGTAATTCGATATAGTTTTAATGTTACACAGCCTTTTAGCAATATGCATCTAAATTTTATTAGGTGTAAAACTTTTAATACCACAATAATTTAATTGAGGAGCTACAGTAATATCTAATTGACATTTATTAGGGTGGTATACTTATCTCACTAAATTCATGCTAATTATCTTTTGGGACAAAATATGGTTTCACTCTCAGATTTTGAAAAAAGATGGGCTGGCGGACCTACGGTAGGAGAAAAGTTTAAAGAACTATTCAAGAAAAAGGAGCCTATCAAGCAAAAGATTGTGATGGCAGACTATAAGATAAGGGCTATGGTCAGTAGATTAGATGTATTTATAGAGAGACTTAGGGAGAGAGATAGGACACTATTTGAAAGAGTTGTTGATGCATTAACTCAGGGAGATGAAGTTAGGGCAACTATGTATGCAAATGAGATTGCTGAGATTAGAAAGATGGTTAAGCAGCTAACAATAACTCAAGTAGCTCTTGAGCAAGTAGCCCTAAGGCTAGATACTGTATTAACTATGGGCGATATAATGTCAGGGCTAATACCTGTTGTAGGTGTTGTAAAAGAGCTAAGGCAAATTATTAAAGGAATAATGCCTGAGATGTCCTTAGAATTATCAGAGATTGAAGAAGGTCTTAGAGATGTAGTTATATCTGCAGGAGAAGCTTTGGGTATGCCAACAGGAGATATCTATGCATCACCTGAGGCCAGAAAGATACTAGAAGAAGCTAAGATTGTAGCTGAACAGAGAATGAAGGAGAAATTCCCAGAATTACCAGCACTTGGAGTGTCACAGCAGAAAGCAACAGCTCCTGCTACAGGCTCTGTATAATCTAAAGCATAGCTGAATTTGCATAACGCTTTTAAGACTTTTTCCTAAATGTTTTTCTAGTGATGATAATGCAAAGCAAATCTAATATTGTTATCGGTAGGATACTGGGTTATAAAAGAGGTGGTGGAAGGCAGTACAATAATAAAGTCTTGATCAAGGTATTTATAGATAGTAAAAATATTCATAAGTTAATAGGTTCAAAGGTTATAGCAAAAGATTCTAAAGATAATACGTATAATGGTAAAATAGTTAAGATACATAGCACAAAGAATACTGTTGCAATAGCACATTTTAAGCCTAATATTCCAGGGCAGTTGATAGGATCCACAGTTAGCATATTCCTATTAAAATAGGGGCCTCAGAGTAACTCTGATATATCATTAACTCTTTCTTGCCAGGTTATCATCATCGGAAAGTCTTTGTTTTCTATGAAAATCTTAATTGTGTTTGGCTAAAAACCCTATCTATTTTAAATAATCGTCATTCTAAGTACTTATTATTATCTAATGGTAAAGATTAATTATGCTGTAGGGTATATCTGCTCTGTAAGATATAAGATATATGTAAGGAGGTAAACTATGGAATTTTCAATTGTGGCACAAACTCTAGATATATTAGAGAAAACTAGTAGCAAGATACAACAGGCAGCAGCTTTAGCACTATTATTCAAAAAGACTCCTTCTAATGTTATAGATAAAGTTGTCTACATCATCCAAGGAACTCTATGGCCTGATTGGAAAGGGCTTCCAGAGCTTGGCATAGCTGAGAAAGGGGTGCAGAAAGCAATATCTATGGCTCTAGGGGTGAGTGAAGCTGAGGTTGAAAGGGTGTACAAGAGTTTAGGAGACTATGGACTAGCTGTTGAGAGATTAAAACTAGGTAAGCAGAATAAGTCTGTAGGTCTAGTAGGATTTATTAAATCGGCTAAGGGAGAGGTATACAAAAAACTGACTGTTGATGAAGTATATAGCCAGTTGGTCAAGATAGCAATGCTTCAAGGCGAGGGTAGCAGAGATATGAAGTTAAGGTTACTTTCTTCTCTTCTAGCTGTTGCTGATCCAAAAGAAGCTAAATATATCGTTCGATTTATTGAAGGAAGGTTGAGACTAGGTGTTGGAGAAGCAACGATAATGGATGGATTAGCATCAGCGTTTGGTGCGCCTAGGGATCTCATTGAGAGAGCATATAATATATATCCTGATCTAGGTGCAATAGCAAAGCTTCTAGCAGAAAAGGGTGTTGTAGAGCTAAAGAATATTAAACCTACGCCAGGCATTCCATTGAGACCAATGTTGGCAGAACGAGCTAGTGATCCAACAGAGATATTGAATAAGGCTGGAATACCAGCTTTAGCAGAGTTCAAATATGATGGTGAACGAGCACAAATACATAAGAAAGGCGATAGAATATGGATTTTCTCTAGGAGATTAGAAGAAATAACGAATCAATATCCAGATGTTGTAGAGATGGCGCTAAAGAGAATAAAGGCTGAAGAGGCTATTGTCGAAGGCGAAATTATAGCTATAGATCCAGAAACAGGGGAATTTAGACCTTTTCAAGAGTTGATGCATAGAAAGAGGAAGAAGGATATACATGAAGCTTTAAAGGAGTATCCTGTTGTTGTAAGGCTATTTGATTGTCTATATGTAGATGGTATTGATATGACGCTTAAGATTCTTCCAGAGAGGAGGGAGATGCTTAGGAAGATAATTGATGAATCAGAGGAATTCAAATTGGCAGAGGGTATGATAGTTAATAATACAGCAGAGTTAGAAACATTCTTCTTAAAGGCTGTAGAAGCGGGTTGCGAGGGCCTGGTTGTAAAATCGCTTGGAAGAGATTCTGTATATCAGGCTGGGGTTAGAGGATGGCTATGGATAAAGTATAAGAGAGATTACAAGAGTGAGATGACAGATACTGTTGATTTGGTTGTTGTAGGGGCATTCCACGGTAGGGGAAAAAGAGCAGGTACATATGGAGCACTATTGTTAGCAGCATATGATCCTGAAAGTGATACATTTAAAACCGTCTGTAAAGTGGGAACAGGTTTTACAGATGAAGAACTCGCTGAACTTCCAAAGAAACTAGAACCATATAGACTACCCCATAAGCATCATAGGGTTGATAGCGATATAGAAGCTGATGTATGGTTTGAGCCTGCAGTAGTTATGGAGGTTACTGGTGCAGAACTAACACTATCCCCTCTACACACATGTTGTAGAGGGATGGTAAAACAAGGTGTAGGTATATCAATAAGATTTCCAAGATTTGTGAGATGGAGACCAGATAAGTCACCTAAAGAGATAACTACAACTAAGGAAATACTAGAGATGTATTATAGGCAACTCAGAAAAGTTTCACAGACTACAACAGGGGTGGGAGAAGAGAGATAATACTCATCATGTAACTATTTAATATTAGTATAGCTTTGGTATGAAGCCCAAAACTATTTTATCCTTGGCCTACTTTCTTAGATGCTTGAAAAGGTGAGCCATACTGAGTATAGATACATTGATGGGATATCGAGGTAAAACTAGAGAAGTCTTGGAGAAACTTGGGGCATCTATAGGATGTAGAATAAGATTGTCTACTAAGGATAATGTGTTTATAGAGGGAATTCTCATGCCAAAACACGAGTTTAGTTCGCCTGAGATTATAGTTATAAAGCTTGATAATGGTTATAATATTGGTATAAGCATTGATAGAGTTGTGAAAATAGAGTTAGTTATGTGTAGAAGTATTCCAAGTCCTCCAAAAACAATTATGGAAAAAATTGGTGGTTTACCTATAACAAAAATTCTTGGTTGTGGGGGTACTATAGCAAGTAAGGTAGAATATGAGACTGGAGCTGTTAAACCTGTTATGGAGCCTTCAGAGCTATTAGAACTCGTCCCTGAGCTCAAGGGATTGGCTAACTATGAAATGGAGGTGGTATTCAATATTCTCAGCGAAGATATGACTCCTTCTCATTGGGAAGTAATAGCACATAGAGTCTATAATGCTATAATTAGTGGTGTTGATGGAATTGTAATTACACATGGAACAGATACTATGAGCTATACCGCAGCTGCACTAGCATTTGCATTAAGAAATTTACCCATGCCAATATCAATTGTAGGTGCACAAAGGAGTAGTGATAGACCTAGTACCGATGCAGCATTAAATCTATTTGCAGCTGTCTTAACAACGCTAAAAGCACCATTTGGCGAAGTTGTAGTTGTTATGCATGCAACTTCATCGGATACAGAAGCATATGTACATAGAGGTGTAAAGGTTAGAAAAATGCATAGCAGTAGAAGGGATGCATTTCAAAGCATAAATGACATACCTCTAGCAAAGGTAGATCTAATTAAAAGAGAGTTCATTTTAATTAATAATAGATTTATTGGGAGAGCAAAGAATAGATCTGATGTTATAGCACAGATAGGATTTGATGATAAAGTAGCATTAGTTAAAGCGTATCCAGGCTTTCAAAAAGAGATAATAGATTTTCTCGTAGATAAGGAATTCCATGGAATAGTTATTGAAGGAACAGGCTTAGGTCATATCGGAAGCTATGTTATTGATTCAATAAAAAGAGCTATCGAACATGAGATACCAGTGGTAATGACTACACAGACATTATTTGGTAGAGTTAATATGAATGTATATACAACAGGTAGAAAGCTTCTAGAAATAGGGGTCATACCTGGCGAAGACATGTTGCCAGAGACAGCCTATGTAAAACTGTCATGGATACTTAAGCAAACGAGAAATCTATCAGAAGTTAGAAAAATGATGCTTACAAACTATGTAAATGAGTTTAATCCAACATTAAGAGAGGAACATTTTCCTATTTGGGTTAGAACATAATTATTATCCTCATTAATGGATATGGAGACGGAATTGAATAGTATTAAGAGCAAGGATTCAACTTAGCTTATAAACCTTCAATGGTAAAAATAACTAACAATCAATGGTTTGGTGCAAATATTTGGAAATAAAGTATAAACTGCTAATTGTTATATCTGTAATACTAGTAATAGTAATTATAGGTATTTTATTCATAAAAATGGGAATACCATTACAATTATTTCAACAAAATACTACGACGTCAACTACATTAAGCACTACAGTTTCAACTATAACTAAAACCAATCTTGCTAAATTGCCTGACAATACGTTTTTCGTGATATATCTTTATAACAAGCCAAATCTAACAATATATAATGAAGTATCTAATGTATTTAGTAAAGCAATAGCTGTTAATAGTAGTAATGCTATTAATGTAACATTTAATGTTAACTTAGTAAGATATAGCGATTTACCTATACAACTAAAACAGTATCTTAGTAATTATACTGTATACCCAGTCATAGGGATAGTGTCATCTAAGCTTGATAAGGATAAGGCAAAGATAATACCATTAATATTTGATGAAATTAATGGCACTTTTATAGTGAAGAAAGATTTACTTAGCTACCTATACTACTACTGGGGATTTACGTCTATAGGTGAAAAAATTGTTATTGAGACAAATGTTATGCCTAGTCATGACATAACATATACTCCTATATATGGATTGCCTAATGCTAGATACTATCTATTCATATATGAGGATATATATTGTCCATATTGTGCAAAATTCTATGTGGAAACAATTCCAGAAATTAGTAATTTGATTGCTAATGGAACTATAGCTATTATTCCTAAGAACTTAATTGTTCACAGTGGTGTTGAACCTATCCATAGATACTTAATTGCTGTATATCTTGAATCCAGAAATGCTTCCGCAGTATTCAAAGTCATTGAGATTTTATATAAACAGGTATATGACTATAGCTTTAAGGATCAGTCTATAGGTCTTCCAGACATGGAACAGGTAAGGAATATAGTTAAAGAGATTGTTGGTGTAGATCCGAATGTAGAACAATACAATGATACTATATCGAAAATATTGTTGGAGGATAGTAGTGAAGCTGTTGAAAATTATTGGATATATGGAACACCTGGTTTTGTTCTTTGGGATAGAGAAAAGGGTTATGGTATAATATTTGTTGGCTTCAGATCTAGTAGTGATATAATTAGTATTATCAATTCTATCAATAAGTGATAACGAAATTGCTGTATAGATTAAAATCTATGTTAGATCTCCACAGGAGCATGTCAATTCATGTATAATTCTATGCAATTCCTCTATACCAATGAACTCCTTTGCAGAGACTCTTGGAACACGTGTAGCTTTAGCATATTGCCAAATAATATTAAGAATATTTGATAGCATTTCTCCATAGAGACCCTTATTTCTAATATTCTCTATCACTATATCTATATCGCTAATGGTATCTCCTACTATTAATAGAGATTGGACTAGATCTATCTTGTTTATTACTGGGACTACATCTATACCCATTCTAGCTTGTAGAGCTGTTGACATTATTGATATAAATGCATAGTCCTCATATCTCTTAATAACATCTGCATCTAGAACAAATACAGCGACAACATTATTGGATAGTTTCTTAAGCTCATTAACAAGCTTTATAGCTATATCTCTAAATATGAATACTTCCATCTGTCCAGGAGTATCTATAAGAATAAAATCTGTATCAATATACTTTAGATCTTCAAATATATAGATCATTTCATTAGCTATTATATCCATAGCCTTTACAAGTACTCCATTTGGACCAAGACCAAATTCCTTTGAAATTCTATGTATATCTATCAAATCCCTTATATCTAGATCTGGTTTGTATGGGATAAACTCAGTAGCAGGATCTAGATTTACTATAAATATTCTAGCTCCTAGGAACTCCCTTAGCCATCTAGAATAACTTGATGTGAGACTTGATTTACCTGAGCCTGCAGGTCCTAAGAATATTATTATTGCAACCATAGGCGATCCCTATACTCTCTATATTAATACATAGATTATACTAGCGAAGCTTTTCTGTATTAATATACTAAGTCTATTTAAAACCAAGTCCTATAGTTATGATAAATGCTGTTAATGATGAAAGAAAACTAATAGTATATACTATTATAACAAGTTCTTTTTCACTTAGTGGAGTATTTGAAAAGAGTGTTAATAATCTAATAAATGTTATAGGGGCTTTCCCTATCCTTGGATGGATACAGCCATTTTCATCAACATATGTAGGTCTTTCAACTTGTTCTTTTTGTAGAAAGCCTTTTACTGATGATATATAATAGAAACCGTTTATAAACATAGGGAATGTGGATAAGACTATGTAGAATTCTACTCTACATATAATCGCTGTATATGCAAGTAGTGAGCCGAGTACATATGCACCTGTATTCCCATTGAACATTTTTGCAGGATATATATTGAAGGGTAGATATGAGAGAATAGCTATAGAGAAGAGCAGGGGGATGGCTATGTCATTTAGTGGAGCATGTGTATATATCTTAAGGAGCACAGCAAATCCTATAGATGATAGTGTTATAAATGGTAGTGTTCCGTTATGTGTATCAAACATATTTGCTGCATTTAGATATACTGTTGTAGCTCCAGCCATAAGCAATGGATATAAAGATGATATTCTTATATATCCGAGGAATGGAATCCAAGGTCTTGGTACATATACATTAAATATCATTAGTGGTACTACAGGTAGAAGTCCTAGAATTATTTTCCATCTAGATTTAAGATCTATAACATCATCTATAAGCCCTATGATAAATGATATCGATAGATAAACTATAAATGATATAAATATTTCGTAGCTAATGATTTTATAAAGCCGTAACAAAGTTATGCCAATATAGAGACCTATAACAAGTGAGAATCCTCCTATACATGGAATCCTAATATCTCCCTGTTTATGTACATCTTTACATAATAATCCTAATTTTTGTTCAATTCTAATTAATAATAATGATGATGATATGATTATAATAGTTGTAATTATCATTGGAATTACTAATACCAGCATTTTATATCGTGGTTAACTTATATTGGGAGGAAAAATAAAGGTTTAGGTATTATAGTGAAAATTTGATATATTCCCTCCTATACAATTTTAAATCATCCTCTAATGCATAGATATCGATAGTTACATGTCCATCACTACTAATGGTTAGTACAATAAAGGTTGGAGTCATAGATCCTCCACCTCCGCCCCACACACCAGTTATAGAACCTGGATTTAAATGAAGTATACCTGAATCAAAAGCTATATTTGGCGTATGTGTATGTCCCGATATAAGTATCCTAGCATTCAACTCTTTCGCAATTCTAGATAGCTTAGAGATGTTACCCCTAGGATAAACCTGATCACCATGGATAACACCTATATTGATACCATATGCATCAAATATTTCCTTCTCAGGAAGATCTATATAATCCATATTCCCCTGGACCATGTATGTCTCTTTCCCAAGAGTTCTAACGTATTCTATCACTTTATAATCTGTAAAATCACCTGCATGAACAACTATATCATATTTTTCTCTCTCAATAAATAATCTAATTTTAGAAGGAATTTCAAAAGCTCTATCAGGTATATGAGAATCGCTCATCACTAAAATTCTCTTGACATCACCACTAATTTTTCCTTGAGATACACGCATATCATATCACACCACATAATCTAATTGTTAATGCCTCTGAACATAAAATAACTCTACATTACTATTGTGAATTACATTCTGAATATAAGGAATTATGTTAATTATTAAATTTATTAGGTAAATTTTAAATGAGATAATAGTGATTTATAGATAAGCTTAAAAGTCTACTAACATGGTAAAGTCGGTAACATATTATATATACTAGATATATACTAGAATTCGGGTGCAAATATTATGAGGAGAGCAGGTTTCAGAGGGTATCTAGGACTCCTGATACTTAAGATATTGAGTGAAAGTCCTATGCATGCTTATGGAATTCTAAAAAGACTTAGGGAAATTACAGGTCATGAAGAACTTAGTGTTGGTGTATTGTATCCTGTTTTAAGAACCCTGATTAATAAGGGCTTGGTTGATATTCGTATTGATAGAGTTGATGGTGAGGAGAGGAAGGTGTATTATGTTACTGACAAAGGGAAGAAGCTTCTTGATGAGAGGGCTAGTAGTGTAGATGAAGCTCTAAGGGTTGCTAATAGATTTAAGATTTTAAAGAGTATTGAGGTGGATAGGGTTTTTAGAACTATAAGGAGCTTGTTTGAGATTGCAGATTCTTTGAGTGAGGATAAGTGTGAGAAGCTAAGGAGATTGTTTAGGGGTTTTGAGGAAGAGGTTAATAGGATTATAGGTGAATAGTATGGATGATGTAATAGTTGTTGAAAATCTTGTTAAGAAGTTTAAGGATGTTGTAGCTGTTAACGGTATTAGTTTTAGTGTGAAGAGAGCAGAGATATTTGGGTTATTAGGTCCTAATGGTGCAGGTAAGACTACAACAATACATATTATTGCAACATTGCTTAGACCAACATCTGGAAGGGTTATGGTTGTAGGTTATGATGTTGTTTCAAATCCGTATGAGGTGAGGAAGAGGATAGGTATAATTTTTCAGGATCCAAGTCTTGATATGGATCTTTCAGCCTACGATAATATGTATATTCATGGAAGGTTATATGGGTTAAGAGGAGAGGAGTTACATAGAAAGATAATGGAGCTTTTAGATTTTGTTGATTTAAAACAATATGCAAATAAGATAGTTAGAAACTTTTCAGGAGGTATGAGGAGAAGATTAGAGCTTGCAAGGGGGCTTCTACATGAACCTGAGATATTGATACTTGATGAACCTACCATAGGCTTAGATCCACAGACTAGAGCAAGGATATGGGAATATATAACAAGGATTCAGAATGAGAAGGGGATAACGATATTAATGACTACACACTATATGGATGAAGCTGAAGAATTATGTCATCGTATAGCTATAATGGATAGGGGTAAGATTGTTGGTATGGGTACAGCAGATGAATTGAAACAGATTATAGGATCAGATATAGTTATAGCAAAATTTGATAAGCCGATGTGTATTGATGAAGAGTTTGTTAAGGAATGTAAAATATTGGCTGATGGAAGGACTGAGATAGTTGTTAGTAATGCTTCAAAGATATTGCCACAGATATTTGAATATGCTGAAGCGAAAGGTGTTAAAATTCTTGAGATCAGCTATAGGAGACCTACACTAAATGAGGTATTTCTACATCTCACTGGAAGAGAGTTGAGAGAGTCTTTAGAGGAGCATCCATTATCGCCAAAGATTGAGAGAATGAGAAGGTTTAGGTGAGCATTATGAGTAGTATAGACTCTATTGCTATAATGATATATAGACAGGTAAAGAGGTATATAGGTGCAAGATCTAGAATTGTAACGACATTTGTACAACCAGTTATATGGATATTCTTCTTTGGGCTTGGCATGGGATCGCTATTCACATTTAACAATCCATATATAGATACATTGATGAAGCAACAGTTTGGAGGTCTTGACTATATAACGTTCTTAACGAGTGGTGTAGTTGCAATGACAATATTTACAGCATCATTTATAAGTGGAGTATCTGTTATTTGGGATAAACAGTTTGGATTTCTAAAGGAAACTCTTGTGGCACCTGCACATAGGGCTAGCATAATAATTGGTAGATCTATAGGTGATGCACTTACAATCTTGTTACAGGCAACAATAATAACATTGATATCAAAGGCTATAGCACCAGGACTAAGATTAACAGGGTTACTACCAGCTCTTGTATATGGATTCATCTTATCTCTAGGATTAATCTCTCTCGGTATAGCGATAGCTACAAAAATGACGAGTCCCGAAGGGTTTCAGATGATAGTTAATCTCGTTATGATGCCACTACAATTCTTAAGCGGAATATTCTTCCCAATTAGTAGATTGCCAGATTGGGCACAGATAATAGCTAAACTAAATCCATTGACCTACGCTGTTGATGGAATGAGATACTGGTTGACTGGGGTAAGCACATTTGATCCACTAATCGATGTAGCACTCTTAGTGGTTCTCTCAGGAATTCTAATGATTATAGCTGTAAGAATGTTTGAAAAAGCTACTATAGAGGAATAGCACAGCTATAACTCGCTATTGAATAGCTAAAATCTCTCTAATTCCGCTCACAAACATTTCTACAGCAAATGATGCTATAATTATAGACATAAATCTTCCAATTCCATTGACAAAGGTGGTTCCAGTAAGCCTTACTATATTTTGCGAAATAAGAAGGATGATATAGGTTGCAATAAATGCTATGTAAGCCGCTATCAAGGTATTTATAATGCCATAAAGTCTCGATGCCGTGATTAGCAGTGTCATGGTACCTGGACCAACAATTAATGGCGTAGCTATTGGAACAATAATATATTCTCCTACATTTATCTTCTCAGGTTTATGACCGGTTATTAATGTGTCTATAGCTGTAGCCATAAGTATTACTCCTGCAGCTATCTTAAGGGATGAGATACTAAGTCCAAATATAGAGAGAATTATCCCTCCAGCTATTGAAAATAGTGTTAAAAGGATGAATATTGCAATAGCTGCACGATTAATCATTCTTCTAGCATCACTAGGTTTAAGATCAGCTATTACCTCTATCAATGGTGGTAATGCTGCTAACGGATCCATTATAGCAAATATCTGCACTGATAAGGTTATAATGATAGAGATATCAATTTTTATTAAATCCATATACATCAGGATTCAGCTAATGTAAAAACAAATTTATAAGCTTTAAATATTGAGATTCTAAGAATGGCTTTAGATCATGGATAAAGAATTAAATAGACATGGTATTGCCAATATCATGCTTTTCATTATTGCTCTAGTAAGCATAGGTTCTGCTTCAATACTTGTTAGACTATCTAATGCGAGCCCATACTCCTGTGCTTTCTGGAGACTCTTCTTAGCATCAGTATTTCTCTACATAAGTTCCATAATAACTAAAAATAGACTTAATTTGAGAGAATTGACAGAGAGAACCACACCTCTAGTAATTTTCTCAGGAATCTGTCTAGGTCTACACTTTGTTACATGGATGGACTCCCTCTTTAGAGTTCCAATAGCAGTAAGTACAACAATAGTTGTTGCCTACCCAATTCATTTAATGATGATTGAATCAGTATTAGAGAAGGAATATCCAAAGATTAGAGAGATTATAGGTATTTCTATAGCATATATCGGTATACTAATGTTTTTTGGAGGAACAGTTATAACACGCGATATCGATATCATTGGTGTTGTAGAGAGCTTTATTGCATCAATATTTGCTGCAATATATTTCTATATAGGAAGAATTATAAGAAAGAGAATTGATATCTATAGCTATACAATACCTACATATATAACAGGGTCGTTGATAGCAATAATATATGGTTTTACTGTTAATGATAATGTATTTCTATACATATATAATTCATGGCTATGGCTATTGTTATTAGCATTAATACCTATGATAGGTGGTCACACCATTATGAATTATCTATTGAAGTTCTATAAGAGTTCAAGAGTATCATCAATAGCACTTGGAGAGCCTATAGTAGCAACACTACTTTCCATTCCAATCTTAGGCGAAATTCCTTCTCCACATCTCATATTACCAATGATACTAACTCTATCTGGTATAGGAATAGTATTATTGTATCAGGAATAGATGTTCTGATTAATAAATGGTATTAGAGCCATTGTAACAGCATAGAATACCAAATCCTCTCTTCTAATCCTACCCTTCGACAAAATACTTATAAATCCCCCCTTCTCCCCTATATTCTTAGTATGGAAATAGCTATCAACAACCTCTTCAAGTTCTCTATATTCTCCAGCCAGGATCTTTTCAACAAATGTCTTAGGAACCATAAACATTGGTGAAAATCCATAGAATCCTATACCATTTCTATCAATAACAAAGGCTATTTGAACATCAAAAAACTTATCTTCTATAGGTATAAATCCTGCCTCAACACCAACACCAAAATCACATCTTTCTCCAATAGCTAGAGAAGATATGGCTCTCCTCCTAGCACCTTCAATTATTTGTTCAAGTCCTATTGGCTGTGGAGGGATACCAGTTTGAACATTATATCCTTTGATATTAACATTATTATAAAACATACTGAAGGCATTCTTAACACCTTTGAGTTTAGTAGGATTAGTACTACCTACACATACCTCCATTCCACTACACCTTTTGCTAGCTAGAGTTGTTGCAAATATTAGCTATTTTCTTCTTCTAACAATAGTTATGTATGTAGTAAGTAACATTATTAAAGTTGCTATGAATAGTATTGTTGATATTATTGTTAAGTTTTCTATTCTCTTGCTTAGCGAATTCACATTCTCTATACCTCTACTAATATTTGATATTATACTAGATAGAGATTTTTCTTGCTCCTGATACTTTGTATAGATATATGAGATATCTCTATTCATTTTTGTAATATTTAAAGTAATATCGTTGATAAGATTCAATGCATTATTTAGTGTTGTATTAAGTATACTAATTCTGGTCATTGCTTGGCTAGTTGTACTATCAATATCTGCTATAATATCTCTACTCTTAACAGTTAGAGTCATAGGATAAGTTATTGTTCCATTATTTGTAGAAACTTCTATTGATATTATGATATCTCTAGACTCTGAGGTAATATTATTGATATAGAACCAGACTCTATATAGCTGGGGAAGAATCTTTGATATATTGAGAACCTTGAACTCTATGTCTAAAGGTCTAATAAGATTGATACTTATATTTGTTATATTGATATTACTACTTATTGAGATATCGAAATAATCTATTCTTTTTATTGTATAGTAATCCTTTGTTTTTACTAGAATTGAAAAGATATTGATTGAAGGGTTATAGATTTTTGTTATATAGGTATTATTTATAACGACAGTCCTACTATAGTTTAGTGGAAGTATTGAGATAGAGTCTCTAAGTACTATTGATGGTGTTGAAAGATCTACTAGAGTTAAATTATAGTTTCCCTTCTCAACATAGGGTATGAGTAAATTAGCGAGATATGTTCCACGTAGATCTGCAAAATCTAATGTCAATATATTGTTACCTAGATATAATACTATTAGATCTCCTATTCCGATACCAGAGATAAGAATAGAGATATTTCTTCCTGGAATTGCTGTTCTATTGCTTAATATTAATGCAGGTGTAACAATAACTATTGTTCTATTATATAATGTTCCATCTTTATCAACAAATATTAACGTATTTCCACCTATATGTGTTGGAGGAATAGAAATTGTTATTACGGTATTCCTAACATATGGGCCTTTATATACATTTATCCCAGATAGAAAGATGAGAACCTCTTTGCTTACATCTAGATTTTGTGGATATATATTTATACTGCTCAGAGGTCTTGCTACGGAGGGGGAAAACTTCAAATCAATTATATTGATAGATCTTCCAAGAGCTTTTGAAGTAGCAAGGAAAGCATCAATAAGTCCGTATCCCGATCCATTATATGGTAATGGTGATGCGGTCGAGGTTAGAATATCATATACTTTTTCAACAAGAGAAGATCCGTAATAACCTTTAGATTTTAGTATCTCGGAGAGTATTCCAGCTATACCTGCTACAATTGGTGTAGATGCACTAGTGCCACTACCTATAGCTATAAGTCCTCCGGGAAAAGCACCAGGTATATCAACACCTGGTGCAACTACATCTGGTTTACGATATACTGATGGATACTCTCCCTTGAATGGCCAATCAGATGGAGGTTCAGGCCATTCAACATATTCATAGCTACTAAACCATGCTAAACTATTATCTTTATCTATGGCTCCAACACCTATAACACCCCAAATATTTCCAGGGTTAGCTGAGCTATAGGGTCCAGAGTTACCTATTGCTGCTACAGGAATTATGCCATTCTCTATTAATTTTCTTATAGCTGGTAAGAAGATATTTGTGTAGTTACTCTCACTACCAAAGCTCATAGATACTACATCTGGTTTTGATATATTTAATGGTCTTCCATTGCAATCATATGGCTTTAAAACCCATTCAAGTCCTGCTAATATCTGTGCAGCAGTACCATAACCTCCAGGAAGAACTAGAGCTACCATAATTTTAGCATCTGGCGCAACACCAAATCTATAACGTGTAGCATCACCACCTACAGCTATACTTGAAACCCATGTCCCATGTCCATGGGTATCATGAGGTTTTGAACAAACGGGATTACCCTTCCTATCAAATTCTATCCATGCAGATAGCTTGCCTATGAGTAATGGGTGATAGGGATCTATACCAGTATCAAGAATAGCTATATTCACTCCTCGACCTGTATTATTAAGTAATTGCCAAACAATATCTGCTGAAACTCTAGATATAGCCCAAGACCATGCATTAGTAGATCCAGCATCATTACTAATTTCATTTATATGCATATATGTTTTAAATGATGCCAATGTGCTATGGATAGATACATTAAAGTTAGGAACAGTATACAGGTTGTAGCTATTTAATTTTGGAATACTCTCATAGGGACATAGAGCTAAGACTATATCGAAAACACTATATATTCTCTCTAAGACACATCCCTGAGATACTATAAAAGTAATATCATTGTCATCCTTATACAGTATTAATATCTCGCTATATTTTGTTTTTGCTATAATAGTTTGATAGGGTATCAACATATAGATAAATATCACTATTATAATTAGTATGGATAATAATCTTCTCATTAAAAACATATTTTCACCTGGCTTCTTGACTATATCTTTTCTAAAGGTTAATAAAGTATTTCCATCGATGTAAGATTTTTATATCTGTCTAATCAATATCTATATGTGATTAGAAATGGTTATAATATCTGTTGTTGGAAGCATACATATGGATTTCTATATAAAGTTGCCAAAACTTCCTCAACCAGATGAAACAGTAATGGGCTATGGATTTACTATGATGCCAGGGGGCAAGGGCGCAAATCAAGCTGTATGTGCAGCAAGGCTCGGTGCAAAGACATATATGATTGGACGTGTTGGTAAAGATATTTTTGGTGAAAGAGCACTACAATCATTGGCTTCAGCAGGTGTAAATATAGATTATGTGGCGATAGATGAGGAAGCCCATACAGGAATAGCATTCATTCTTCTCAATACAGCTGGCGAGAATATGATAGCTGTAGCACCAGGAACAGATTATAGAGTTTCAGAGAGAGATGTTGATAGAGCTATAGATGTAATAAAACAATCAGATTCATTACTATTACAACTTGAGATACCGATCAATACTGTTGTATATGCAGCTAAAATTGCTTATAGACATGGTGTTAGAGTATTACTCAATCCTGCACCAGCTATGGCCCTACCTAAAGAGCTCTATAGCTATATAGATGTCTTAGTTCCTAATAGAACAGAAGCAGAGATGCTAACATCCATCAAAATAAATAGTATTGATGATGCAGTAAAAGCTGGGAGAGAATTAATAGGGATGGGTGTAGAGAATGTTATTATTACAATGGGGAATAGAGGAGCGGTAATAGTGTCCAAGGACTTTTATCACCATGTACCAGCATTTAAGGTAGATGTTGTTGATACAACAGGTGCTGGAGATGTTTTTGTCGCCGCTCTTGGAGTATTTCTATCTAGGGGCATGGATATAGTTAGTGCATGTAGATATGCCTGTGCAGCTGCAGCACTAAAGATAAGTAGAATGGGAGCTCAATCTGCCCCAACATTAGATGAGGTAGAGAATTTCATTAGACAACATCAATTGATTAGTAGTGTGAAAATATATGGAGTTAGTTAAGGCTATAGTATTTGATATAGATGGAACACTAGTATATCTTCCAGTAAAGTGGAATAAAGTTTTAGAAGAATTGATAAATCTAGGTATTACAGATGCAAGAAGTTTTCTAGCTATAATATCGAGATACCATGGAACTGAAATTTTTCATAGAATAAATAAAATTGTTGAAGATGAAGAGCTTAAAGCAATTGAAAAAATGGTCATACTAGATGATTCACCAACATATGTAAAGAAGCTATGTAGCAAATACAAAATAGGTTTTGTGACTATGCAAAGCAGAAATGTTGCAAAGAAAATTCTACAGCTATTGGAACTAGATAGATGTAGCCATGTAGTATTGACACGAGAAGAGGCTAGAACAAGAATAGAACAAATATCGAAGATTATAGGAATACTAGGGGTAAACCCCAGCGAAGTTTTATTCTTTGGAGATAAAATTATAGATGCAATAGCAGCTATAGTTAATGGAGTTAAAGCAGTAATTATCTTGAGAGGTAATGTGAATTTAAGGATAAGCGATACTGATGATCTTGAGGAAGATCTAGAGGTCTTAGGCATACCTATAGCTAGAGATCTCAGAATGGCTATAGAATATGCTAAAAGTCTTAAATACATAGAATAGATTTATATTAAGGTAAAGTATAATTCTCTTCTCATCTTCTCCATAATTTATTTACATAAATATTCTAAATCATGGTATTTATATCATAGGCTATGTATATTTTAATTAAGTTATGTATATGAGGTATTTTTAAGCGTATTCATTAGGTATAGTATAGTACAGTGGTAAAAATGTCTCTGAAAATCCTATATGAAGGTAAGAGTAAACGTGTTTATGTAAAAAATGAGGATGAACTTGTTATGGAGTTTAAAGATGATGTTACAGCTATGGACGGTGCCATAAAAGCTTCTGCAAGTGGTAAGGGTGTTTTAGCTGCTAGGATGAGTGCATATTTCTTTAAGGTGTTGGAGGACAATGGTATAGAGACACACTATATAGATTATGATGGGACTAGAAACATAACTGTAAAGAGATTGTCTATAGTTCCTATAGAAGTTATAGTTAGGAATTATGCATATGGATCTCTCCTCAAGAGAATGCCTCTATATAAATCTCTTCAAAAACTTGATCCTCCACTTATAGAGTTTCACTATAAGGATGATAGTCTTCACGATCCACTTATACTACCTGAGGATATTCTCAATGTAGGTTTGTTAAGCCGAAATGAGCTTGACTATATAGTTGAAACAACCCTTAGAGTAAACAAGGTTCTTGACAATATATTCTCATCTAAGGGCTTAAGATTTGTAGATCTAAAGCTTGAGTTTGGAAGGGATAAGAATGGCAGACTTATTGTAGCTGATGAGATTAGTGGTGATACCTTTAGAGTTTTGGATGAGAATGGTAATCATCTAGATAAAGAGATATTCAGGAAAACTAAAGATGTAAACATTATGGTCAAAGCATATATCGAACTCTGTAAAAGGCTTGGAATAGAAGTGAAAGATGTTGTATCAAGTTGAGGTTATAATATCTCTTAAGAAGGGTATTAGAGATCCTGAAGCTGAGACTATACATAAGCATCTAATTCTTAGAAAAGGTTTCGATTCTATAAAATCCGTTAGAGCAGGCAAATACCTTCTCTTCTCTGTAGATACCGATAGTCCTGAGAAAGCACTTGAGATTGTTAAAACAATGTGTGAAAAGCTGAGGATATACAACCCAGTTATTCACGATATAGAGGTGAGACTCTCTGGCTAGGATAGCAGTCATAAAGTTTCCTGGTACTAACTGTGATGAGGATGTAGCTCATGCTATAAATACCGTGACCAGCCTTAAAGCTGAGGTCATATGGTATAAGGATTTTACTCTTGATCCTTGGGATGCCATTGTTATACCTGGAGGTTTTAGCTATGGTGATTGGCTTAGAGCTGGTGCTATAGCAGCTAGAACAAGTGTTCTGGAGAGAATTGCTGAAGCTGTGGATAGGGGAATACCTGTTCTAGGTATATGCAATGGTTTTCAGATACTTGTTGAAGCAGGTCTATTGCCAGGAGCGCTAACAGTTAACGATATTGGAAGATTTGTCTGCAAATGGGTTAAACTGTATGTTGAAAGACCTAGGGGTCCATGGCTATCTCTTGCAGAGGATGGTATGGAGCTCGATATGCCTATAGCACATGCTGAAGGCAGATATATTGTAGATAGTGAAACATATAACAGCATCCTTATGAAAAGCCCATTGATTAGATATAAAGATGGTTGGAATTCAAATGGAAGTCTCTATAATATTGCAGGTGTAGCTAGTGAAGATGGATATGTATTAGGGCTTATGCCACATCCAGAAAGAGCCTCAGAAGAAGAACTCACTCCACCTCGTTTTTCTCCAGGTGGTAGAGTGATATTCAAAAGCATTGAATATTCAATTAAAAGGGGATGGTAGTGCCATTAACAAATGATGAGATAGAAGAGATCAAGAGGATCCTAGGGAGGGAACCAACAGTAGAAGAGCTTGCTATGTTTGAAGCACAGTGGAGTGAGCATTGTTCCTATAAGAGTAGTAGATTGTTGCTAAGACTTTTACCTACAAAAGCAAAACATGTTGTTTTGGGGCCGGGTAGAGATGCTCCAGCTGTAGAAGTTTTTCCAGATGTTCTAGTAGTCTTTAAGATTGAGAGTCATAATCATCCATCAGCTGTAGATCCCTATAATGGAGCTGCAACAGGTATAGGGGGTATTGTAAGAGATATTCTAACCCTTGGTGCAAAACCAATAGCACTCCTGGATCTTCTATACATGGGCAATCCAAGAGATCCTCATGCAAATTGGCTTATAAGAGGTATTGTAAAGGGTATTAGCGACTATGGGAATAGGATAGGGATACCAACTGTAGCTGGAGACACATGGTTTGATGAAGCCTTCAATAAACAGCCTCTTGTGAATGTTGCATGTGTAGGTATAGTATCTCCTGATAAAGCTGTTTTATCGGGTCCAAAATCAGGGGATCTAATACTTATTATAGGTAATGCAACAGGTAGAGATGGTCTCTTGGGAAGCAGCTTTGCTTCACGTCCACTAGCAGAAGATGTTGACAAAGATATAGGTGCTGTCCAGGTTGGAGATCCCCTAACTGAGAAGCTTCTCATAGATGTTATCCAGATTCTTGTAGAGAAAAATCTTGTGAACTACATAAAGGATCTTGGCGGCGGAGGCCTCACAACAGCTTTAAGCGAATCTGCTGCTGATCATGGTCTTGGAGCAGTTATTTATCTAGACAAGCTCCACACTAGACAGAGCTTAACACCTCTAGAACTCTTGGTATCTGAGAGCCAGGAGAGAATGCTTCTAGCGGTTCCACCTACAAAGATAGAGGATGTGAAAAACATTCTTGAGGGGTATGAGGTTCCCTATAGCATTATAGGATATTTTGATGATAGTGGTATTATAAAAGTATTTTATATGGATAGAAAGGTTGTTGAAGCACCTGCTAAAGAACTCGCAAAACCAAGGGCTATCAGAAGACCGTCAAAACCTCCAACAGAAGCTTTGAAGGGGTTTGAGCCAATTATACTACCAGATACTGAGATAGATATAGAGAAGACAATTCTCTTGCTTCTATCGTCACCTAATATCGCTTCAAAGAAATGGATCTATGAACAGTATGACCATGAGGTCGGTGCTAGAACTATAATAAAACCTGGATATGGTGATGCAGCTGTACTAAGACTTTTAGATGGGTCTAGAAGAGGTATAGCAGTTAAAGGAGATGCAAATCCTAGATATACCTATCTAGATCCATTCAACGGTGCAGCAAATGTTGTATCTGAATGCTATAGAAATCTAACAGCTGTAGGATCAACACCTCTTGCAATTGTTGACGAACTTAATGCTGGAAATCCAGAGAAGCCTGAGCATTATTGGTATTTTGAGGAAATGTTGAAGGGTCTTGCCTGGATATCTGATGAACTTGGTCTTCCCATAGTCGGTGGAAAGGTTAGTTTCTATAACGAGGACTCAAGAGGTGTTCAAGTAAAACCAACACTAACTGTGGTAGGTGTTGGAAGGATTGATGATATTAGTTATGCTAGGGGTATGGGCTTTAGAGAATATGGCTCATACATAGTAGTTATAGGTACTACATATCCAGAGATTGGAGGTACAGAATATCTATATAGAGTACATGGAATAGAACATGGAGAGATACCTAAGCCAAGACCAACATATGAAATTAGCCATGGCAATATAGTTAGAAGGCTTATACATAGAGATATAGCTTTATCTGTCCACGATATAGGTCTTGGAGGTCTTGGAATAGCTCTCATAGAGATGGCTATAGTTAGTGGAATAGGTTTTGATGTAGATCTCTCCGTTATTCCTATGAGAGCTGTTGATAGATTGGATGTTCTATTATTTTCAGAGACACAGGCCAGATATATTATTGAAATCGATGGTAGAAGGCTTGATGAAGCTAAGAAGATTCTTGATGAAAGTAGTGTTGTGTATAGTGTTATAGGTGTTACAAAGGGTTATGAAAAGACAGTGTTTAGATACAATGGAAACGTTGTAGCCTCCATAGATCTCATCAATGCTGTAGATATATACATGAACTCTCTTGAGAGAGAGCTGGAGGTGGTATAGATGTGCGGCATAGCTGGATATGTAGGATATGGCGATACATTATCAATACTTCTACAGCTTTTAATAGAGCTTCAGCATAGGGGTCAGGAAGCAAGCGGTATAGCTGTTGTGACAAAGGATGGCAGGCTCTATGTAGTTAGTGGCAAAGGTCTTGTCTCAGAGATTTTCTCATATAGTCACATCGATATCCCTAGAGAGAACGTCTTTGGTGGTATAGGGCACGTCAGATATGCAACATCTGGAGGTTATATGGATGCAGTTACACAGCCTATAGCTATAGGTGATCGTATTAAGATAGCAATAGCTTTTAATGGAACTATAGCAAACTATAAGCTGTTGGCTAATGAATACAGGCTAAAGGTTTCTAGCGATACAGAGTTTTTTGCAAATGCCATATATATAGAAACTATGGAGAACAAGGGCGATGTGGTAGAGGCTCTCAAGGTACTAGCGGAGAAGATTATTGGTGGTTATAGTATTGTTGTTCTAACCAATGAACCAAGAATAATTTTTGCAAAGGATCCACGTGGATTTAGACCACTTTCATATGTATACAATGGCGATGAACTGTACATAGCTTCTGAAACATCTGCTCTTGAAACTGTTGTTGGTGGTGTTTGGAGAGAGGTTGAACCTGGAGAGATCATAGTCTTTGATGGAACATCTATTGAGAGAACAGCGGCTAGAAAGATCTATGATCCTACACCATGTGTTTTTGAATATGTCTATTTCTCAAGAATAGACTCTGTATTTAATGGAGTTAGCATATATACATCGAGAATTAGGATGGGTATAGAACTTGCTAAAATGGATAATATAGAGGCAGATGTCGTTATACCTGTACCCGATAGCGGTAGAGCTGCTGCAATAGGGTATAGCAAAGCTAGTGGGATACCTATTGAGGAAGGTATATATGCAAATAAATATCTTGGGAGAGGCTTCATAACACCTCCACATATTAGAGACTATGTATCTAGGCTAAAGTATGGATTCATAAAAAGCGTTGTTGATGGTAAAAAAGTTGTTCTTGTGGATGACTCCATAGTTAGGGGAACAACGATGAGAAGCATTGTGTTGAGACTTAGGGAAGCTGGTGCTAGCGAGGTTCATGTAAGGATAGCAAGCCCTCCATTCAGATATCCATGTTTCATGGGTATAGATGTTGCATCGAGGCAAGAGCTTTTGGCATGGTCTAGCATGACCCTAGAGGACATCAGAAAGAGTATAGGTGCTGATAGTATTCTCTATAATACTGTAGATGCTTTGACTAGAGCTGTAGGTCTATGTAGCCTCTGTACAGCGTGTTTTACTGGGAGATACCCATTCAATGGGTATACAGCTTCAGATCTAGAAAATATGTTTTCTAGGTGATACACATGACGGGATTGTTAGCTATATATGCATTTGATGATCTTTGGGATATAACAAACTACCTTAGATATGGATCTATGGCGCTACAGCATAGAGGCTTTGAAAAAGGTATTACTTGTTATCCAAAGGACAACACCATTAGATGTATAGAGTTTACCTCTCTAGATATATTCGACCATAAGCTAAATACATCTGTAGGTATCGTGGCTCTGTATAACGAAAACAATATTTATATTGGTAAAGCATCTAGCAGTGGTACTGAGGTTGTTGTTCTTGCTGATAGAACATATAGCGAATTAGATGTTGTTGCAAATAATATCGCCAAGCTATTAACAGAGCATCCCAGCGGCGATATAGTTAACACTCTTTCATCTATATTTAATAATCCCGATATCCCAACGTTTATTGCTTTAACGAATAGGGGAGAGGTTATTGTGTGGAGAAGTGGTATGGGACTTACACCACTTGTTTTAGGTGGCTATGGATTTGATATGGCTATAGTGGCTTCAGAGAGTGTTGCTATAGATATTCTTGGTGCTGAATATAGAAAAGATTTTGATTTGGGTGAAGGGGCATATATATCTAGGTACATATTCAAGGTATTCAAATTAAAGGTTTCTGAAGATAGTGCTATTTGTGCATTTGAATTACTCTATCTAGCAAGACCTGACTCTATAGTTGGAGGTGTGAGTGTTTATCATTTCAGAAAGAGGCTGGGGGAGGAACTTGCATCGAGATTTGACAAATCTATTGATATTGTTGTAGGTGTGCCAGAAACATCTTATCCATATGCATTAGGTTTTTCCCAAAGACTTGGAAAACCATTGGAACTAGCACTTGTGCCTACAGGTTCTAGACAAAGGTCTATGCTTAAGGTAGATCCTATGGATAAGATCATAGCCATCCACCTAAAGATGAACCCCATTAAATCTGCTCTAGAGGGTAAGAAGATAGCTCTTGTCGATGATAGTATGGTCACAGGAGCAACTATAAAGACTGTTTCACAGTTGTTAAGATTTGGTGTAGGTGTTGAAGAGATACATCTGGTTATAGCAAGTCCTCCACTAATATCGAATTGTCCCTATAGAGTGTTTAACCTAGATGTTGAGAAACTTATTGCTGCTAACCTTAGCAGTACTCTCATGGTTAAGTATCTAGATGTTGATAGCATTTCATGGATAGACCACGAGACTATGGATAAAATTGCAAGAGATTTTAGAATTAGGTTATGCGGAAAATGTTTTGGTAGGAATTTCTTTGGTGGATAATGATGAAGGTTCTACTTGTTGGATCCGGTGGAAGGGAGCACGCTTTAGCTACAATGATTAGATACAGTGCTATTAAGCCAAAACTCTATGTCGTTTCAGACTATCTGAATCCAGGGCTATATAGAGAGTCTGAGGAGAGTGGAGGGAGATTATATGTAGCAAATACCTCCAATCCATATGAAGTGTTGAAAATTGTAGAAGAGGTTTCACCTGACCTCATAGTTATAGGGCCTGAAGAACCACAGTTTGCTGGGGTTGCAGATGTTTTGAGGGAAAAAGGATTTACGGTATTTGGAGCTGGAGCAAGGTGTGCAGAGATTGAGAAGAGTAAGGTTTTTGCAAGAACACTTATGTGGAAATACTCTATACCTGGGAGACTGTTTTTCAAAGCCTTTAGAGATGTTGATGAGGCTAGAACATTTATTGAATATGCAGGTGATGTTGTTATAAAACCTGCTAGACAGGCTGGTGGTAAGGGTGTAAAGGTTCTTAGAGATACAAAGGCATATCTATCTAGAGATGTTGGTGAGGTTAAGAAGAGCTATATAGATATTTTGCATAGACATATGGAGGAATACAAAGATATAGACTATAGAATTCTAGTTGAGCAGAGGGTTGAGGGTGTAGAGTATACAGTACAAGTGGTTACAGATGGTTCTACAGCTCTACCCCTACCCGTAATACAGGATCATCCACATGCATATGAATTTGATGTAGGTCCTGAGACAGGTGGTATGGGGAGCATAATGGGTCCTGGATGGACTTTACCCTTCATAACATCTGATGAGTATAGAAAGAGTATAGAGATTGTTGAAGAGGTTCTTAGAGCTCTTCAGAAAGAGGTTGGAGATCAGTATCGTGGTGCTTTTGCAGGACAGATGATGTTGACGGGTCTATGGGGACCGACAATAATAGAGTTCTATAGTAGGTTTGGAGATCCGGAGATATCTAATCTTGTCCCTGTTGTTGAAAGTGATTTTCTCGAAATTCTAGATAGGGCTGCTGAGGGTAGGCTTGCAGGGGTGAAGCTTTCTATAGATGAGGAGAAGGTTGTTATTGTAAAAGCAATTGCACCTGCTGGTTATCCAGATAGCAAGAAGCTTGCATCTGGTCATCCAATAGCTATAGATGATAGAGGTATTAGGGAGAAAGGCTGTATACCACTCTATGCAAGTATTGAGATGTCTAGCAATGGTGTTTTCTATACAAAGGGTTCTAGGGTTATAGAAATTGTGTGTAGTGGTAATAGCTATGAGGATGCATATAGAAGATCTGAGGAAGCTGTTAGATATGTTCAGACACTAGATGGATGGCCATTGTTCTACAGGAGTGATATAGGTTCACAGAAGCTTCTTGAGTATAGATCTAGAGTTGCTGAGAGGGTTAGAAGGGTATATCTGTCTAGAGCTAGGAGGGGTTTGTTGGGCGAGGCCATGGTATGGATACCTGGGCAGGGGATTTTGTCAAACCCCTTGTTATCACCTATAAAGGTGGGTGGTCTATGAATAGAAGGGAATATCTATCTACCCCAATGTTTGAAGGATCTATAAAGATCATGTTACTTGGAAGCGGTGAACTTGGTAAGGAAGTTGCTATAGAGGCACAGAGACTTGGTTTAGAGGTTATAGCTGTAGATAGATATGAATGGGCTCCAGCTATGCATGTTGCCCATAGGAGATATGTTATAGATATGCTTAATCCAAATGCTCTTAAAGCTGTTGTAAGAAAAGAGAAACCTGATGTTATAATACCTGAGATAGAGGCTATAGCTGTAGATGCTCTTGAGGAGCTAGAGTCTGAGGGATTCTATGTTGTTCCAAACGCTAGAGCTGTTAAGATAGCTATGAATAGGATAGAGCTTAGAAAATTTGCTGCTGAGGTACTAGGACTTCCAACAACTAGATATAGATTTGCTGAAAATCCTGATGAAGCTGTTGAGGCATGTGAGGAAGTCGGCATACCATGTCTTATAAAGCCTGAGATGAGTAGTAGTGGACATGGGCATGCAAAGGTATTGGATCCATCGCCAAAGGTTATAAGGGAAGCTTATGAATATGCTGTCTCACATGCTAGGGGAAGGAGTAGGAGGGTAATTGTAGAGGAGTTTGTGCAGCTAGAAACAGAATTCACAGTGCTGTCATATAGATATGTAGCAGATAATGGTGTTGTTACAGAGACATGTGAACCTGTAGAGCATTGGAGATATGGAGAGTATCACTATATAGAGTCTTGGCAACCATCATCAAAACCTATGGATATACTAAATAAAGCTAGGGAGATTGGAATAAGGGTTGCAAATGGTCTTGGAGGTTTTGGTATATTTGGTGTAGAGATATTTCTTACAAAAGATGGTAGAGTTCTATTTAGTGAAGTTGCTCCAAGACCACATGATACAGGTATGGTTACGATGGTTAGTCAAGAGCTTAGCGAATTTGCTATACATGTAAGAGCTGCTATAGGTCTACCAGTTCCAAAGCCTAAAGTAATATCTCCAGGGGCCAGTCTCGCTATATATGTTGATAAAGATGGTATATGGGCTCCAAAGGTATATGGGGTATACAATGCATTGAAGATACCTGGTGTAGATATTAGAATATTTGGAAAGCCGTTTACATATAAAGGTAGGAGGATGGCTGTATTGCTAGCTAGAGGATCAACAGTTGAGGAAGCTCTTGAGAAAGTTAGAAATGCCTCTAAATACACTTTTGTGGGGTGATCCCCATGCCCTGTAAAGGTAAAGTAGCTATAATTGTTGGGAGTCAGAGAGATCTTCCCCATGCAGAAAAAGCGGCAGCTGTGTTAAAAGAACATGGAATTGAATATGAGATAAAGGTTTTGAGTGCACATAGAAATCCGAAGGAGCTTGAGGAATACATAAATGTAGCAGATGTAGATCTATTCATAGCTATGGCTGGTCTAGCAGCACATCTACCAGGCTTTATAGCGTCAAGAACACAGAAGCCTGTTATAGGAGTTCCACTAAATGTGGCTCTAGGAGGATTGGATGCCCTCTTGAGTATTGTTCAAATGCCTAGAGGAGTACCTGTAGCAACTGTAGGTATAGACAATGCTGAAAATGCTGCATATCTAGCTATCAGAATTCTAAGACTCTGTATGGAGAAATAGATATGGCTGGCAATAATATTTGGACATACTCTAAAGCGGGTATAGATCTATCTAAGCATAGATCTATGCATAGATATGCCTTAGAGAACATCGCTAAGCTAGCCAAGGAGCTAGGGATTAACATCAAGAATATAGGGTCATACACAACATTTATAGGTGTTGAAGGTGTTGATATAGCATTGCATGTTGATGGTGTTGGAACAAAAACAATTGTGTTAAGTAAGTTGAATAGATATGAGGTTATCGGATGGGATTGTGTGGCTATGAACGTAAATGATGTTGTATGTGATGGTGCTAGACCTCTAGCTCTTATAGATTATATTGCTATGCCTAGAGATGATGAAGAGATTTTTAAGAGGATATTTGATGGTATTATAAATGCTGCGAGAATAGCGAGGGTAGCTGTTGTTGGTGGGGAGACAGCTATATTGCCAGATCTTGTAAATAGTGTTGATGCTATCTGTATGGTTGTTGCGGTAAAGAGAAATAGTTTTGTTAATAGAGCTAGAAGAGGAGATATTGTTATAGGTGTAAATAGCTGGGGTCTTCATGCAAATGGCTATACACTTGTTAGAAGAGTTATTGAGTCTACGGTAAATAGCTATAATATCTCTATAGATGGTATAGATCTTGGAGAGGAATTGTCTAGACCAACAGCAATATATTCAAATCTTGTTATGGAGGCTATAGAGCAAGGGCTTGTAAATTCTATTGCCCATATAACTGGTGGTGCTTTTAGAAAGGTTAAAAGGGTTCTGGGAGACGATCTCGATATGTATATCAGGATGCCTGAACCACCAAAAATATTTAGTTTGATTATGAAACTAGGCAATATCCCTGTCACTGAGATGTATAGTGTTTTTAATATGGGTATAGGACTTGTATTTACAACTCCTATAGAGAAGGTTCAAAGTCTTATGGAATTGATAGAGAGAAACGGTTTTAATGCGTATAAACTTGGTGAAGTTGTAAGTGGTTCAGGATCAATCTATATAGATACACCTTTTGGTGAGAAGCTTGAGCTCTAGATATTCCGTAAATGAGCTTCTTAATGGATACGACACTAAGTCTATATCTATATCAACTATAGCAAGTCATTCAGCTTTAGATGTATTTGATGGTGCTAAGGACGAGGGCTTTAAAACTATAGCTATATGTCAAAGGGGTAGGGAGAAACCATATCTAAGATTTAGGAGAATTATTGATATGCCTATAATACTGGATAGATTTGCTGATGTTATTAAACAAGATGTTATTGATATGCTTAGAAAAAACAATGCTATTTTCATTCCAAATAGAAGTTTTGCTGTTTATGTGGGATATGATAATATTGAGTCAAGGTTTCCTATACCAATATTTGGTAATAGATATCTCCTTAGATATGAGGAGAGGGTTGGGGATAAGAACTATTACAAGATACTTGATTTAGCTGGTATAAGAAGACCAAAAACATTTTCATCTCCAGATGAAATTGATAGACCTGTAATGGTCAAACTTCCACACGCTAGGAAGAGGGTTGAAAGAGGATTCTTTATAGCTATAGATAGAGATGACTTTCAGAAGAGATTCAATAAACTTGTTGCTGATGGCATTATAAAGCCAGAGGATATGTCTAGAGCATCTATAGAAGAGCTTATAATTGGCGCTCATTTCAATGTCAATTACTTCAATAGTATCGCTAGAAAAGATGTAGAGATAATTAGCATTGACAGAAGACTACAGACAAATCTAGATGGATTTCTGAGAATGCCTGCAGATATACAGTTGGAGCTTAGAGATATAATGGATATCGAAATGATTGAAATAGGACATGAAATGGCTACCATTAGAGAGAGCATGCTTGAAAAGCTGTTTGAGATAGGCGATAAATTTGTTGAGGCAACAAAGATTATAGAGTCTCCGGGTATCATAGGACCATTCACCCTACAGCTAATGGTTACATCAGATCTAGATGTAGTTGTATTTGATGTTGCTCCCAGAATTGGTGGTGGAACCAATGTTCACATGGGTATAGGTAGTCAATATAGTAAGCTCTACTTTGGAAAGCCTATCAGCATGGGGAGAAGGATTGCTATGGAGATAAGAGAATGCATAGAACTTAACTGTATTGATAAGATCATTACATAGGGTACGGATATGACGCTAGATATCTGTCCCCTTGAATGGAGATACGCTTCGCAGGAAATGAGATATATTTTCTCTAGAGAGAATTTCATTAATAAGATGATAGAAGTTGAAACAGCTATTATGAGAGGATTAGAGAAAAGTGGTTTTGCACCCAATGGATGTTGGGAGAGGATAGCCAAGGTTGCAGGGGCTATAAATCCCAGAGAGATTGATGAACTTGAAAAGAGGCTTGGACATGATGTAGCAGCTCTTGTAGCAATACTATCAGAGAGGGTTGGTATGCCATGTGGAAACTATGTGCATCTGGGAGCTACAAGCTATGATATTGTTGATACAGCGTGGGCATTAGTATTGAGAGACGCCATCAACTTGGTTAAGAAGAAGCTTAGAAGGGTTATCGAAATACTAATTGATTTTGCCTATAGATATAGAGATGTTGTTATGGTTGGAAGAACCCATGGTAAACACGCACTTCCTATAACATTTGGGTTTAAAATGGCTAACTATGTATATGAGTTCTCAAGATCTTTTGAGAGGCTGTGTGATGTTGAGAAAAGGGTTGTTAGGGGTAAGATTGCAGGTGCTGTAGGTACAATGGCTGGATGGTTTGGTAAGGGGCTAAGTGTTGAGAAAGAAGCCCTTGAGTATCTAGGTCTAGAGTCTCATGCTATAGCTACACAGGTTGCACCAAGAGATGGTTTTGCAGAACTTGTATCAGCTCTAGCAATACTTGGGTCACAACTAGATAGATTTGCTCTTGAGATTAGAGAACTTATGAGAGACGAAATTGCGGAGGTGTTTTACTCAGCTGGAGAGATTGGTAGTAGTGCTATGCCACATAAGAGAAATCCTACTACAGCTGAGAGGATATGTGGATTAGCAAAAATATTGAGGGGGCTTGTATTGACAGCCCTAGAAAATATACCACTTATGCATGAGAGGGATTTGACTAATAGTAGTGCTGAAAGAATACTGATTCCACATGCATTTCTAGTGATAGATCAGATGCTTGAGGATATGCTATCCATATTATCGAAACTGAGTATAGATGAAGCAAATATGATGAGGAATTTAGAGCTATCTAAAGGGAATATCATGAGCGAGTGTATAATGTCTAAACTCGTTTTGAAGGGAGGTGTGCCGAGGGTTCAAGCACATGAAATTATGAGGAAACTATCGAGAGAATCCTATGAAAAGGGTATTCATCTAAAGGAGGTAGTTTTATCAAGCGATATAGTCAAGATGTTAAGTGTTAATGATATTGAGGAGTGTTTTGACTATAGAAAATATCTTGGGAGCTATAACGAGTTGATAGATAGAGCTATAGAATATGCAAAAAATGCTATAGGGATTTAAAATGATTGATATTGATAAGATTTTAGAGAATTATGATCTCGATAAACTATCTATAGCTACACTTGCTAGCCATACATCTCTCCAGATAGTTCATGGAGCTAAGCTAGAGGGTTTTAAAACTATTGTTATTGTTCTTAGAGATAGGCTGTGGTTCTATGAACAGTTTAAACATTTAATTGATGAGTATATAGTTGTTGATAGTTGGAGAGATGTTTGTAGCAAGAATGTTGTATCCAGATTGAGAGAGTCTAACGCTGTTATGGTTCCCCATGGTAGCTATGTTGAGTATATAGGGCTTGACTGTGCTGAGAATATCGAGGTTCCGATTTTTGGTCTCAGAGGTTTATTTAGAGTTGAGGCAGATCAACATCTAAAGATGGATTTGTTAAAAAAGGCAGGTATTCCAATACCAAAGATATATAGTTTTGATGAGAATATTGATAGACCTGTTATAGTTAAGCTTCCTGGTGCAAAGGGTGGAAGGGGGTATTTTGTAGCTTCAGATAGTAAAAAGGTTTTTGATAAGCTTAAGACCTATGTTGATAGAGGTATTATAAAATCTATTGATGAAGCTATAATCCAGGAGTATCTAGTGGGTGTTACAGCATATTATCACTATTTCTATAGCCCTATACTAAATAGGTTAGAGATTATGGGTGCAGATATAAGATATGAATCCGATATAGATGGGCTAAGGAGAATGCCTCTAGAGGTAATAAATGCTATTGGTATTGAACCAACATTTACTGTAGTTGGAAATATACCTCTTGTCCTAAGAGAAAGCCTATTGCCAAAAATACTGGAGTACGGACTAAGATTTGTTGAAGTAACAAAGAAATATATTCCGCCTGGTATTATAGGGCCATTCTGTTTAGAGAGTGTGATTGATAGGGATATGAATATAAAGGTCTTTGAGTTTTCTGGAAGGATTGTAGCTGGAACAAATATATATATCTATGGCAGTCCATACTCATATCTATATTGGAATGAGCCTATGAGTACAGGTAGAAGAATTGCTAGAGAAATCAAATTAGCTATAGAGAAAAATATTATTAAAAATATTTTAACGTAATATAGGGTTTACTTAGGTTTATAGAATGGATGTTCCACTTTATCCTTCTTCTCAAGTATTTCATCAATCTTTGGCTCTCCCGCCATAGCTCTTTTAATAGCTAGTTTTGTTGCCTCATAGTTATATCTATAGATTTTATCTGGGTCTTTTGCAGCTGGATGTATAAATACTCCACATATAATGACGACATCATCTACAATATCCTTTGGTATAACACCTTCAGCAACACTATCTGCAACAGCCTTGGCAACAGCATATTGAGCAGGCCCGAAGATTAATTCAGCTTGCTTCATATTCTTTATAGTAACCTTGGGTACTATTAGAGTAACAGGTTTTACAAGCAGATTAGGTGTTAATACAGCAAATAGTTTTGTATGGCCATATGATTGATGAGCTAAGCCAAATGCAAAGCCTATGCCTGCAGGACCATCTTTATCCCCTATGATTAAATCTATATGTGCTACTTCATTGCCTTCGCCCACTAGTGCTTCTCCAAATCTCATGCCAATTTTTCCCATAAAGATCCCATGTATTAGCTAATTAGCTGAGTATATAAGGTTTATAGATAAGACTTAAGACTAGTGATGTGGTGAATATTTATGTTAATTGAGGGTTACTTTTTTGAGGTTGGTGGTAGAGATATATTCTATGTAAAGGGAATTGTAAATCCTCCTGGCGGCGTCATAGGGTTTCCTAAGTATATTAAGGATCCTAGTGGGGATAGAATTAATAGAAATGGTGAGAGATACAGAAAGATTCCTGGTATTGAAGATGAGATTCGCCATATCTTAAAATTCTATCAAGGATTTATGAGATATGATGATTTTTTTCTGTGGAGAAATACCTATAATACCTATGGAAGTGATATCAAGGGTTTACGACCCTATAGCAAAGGCTATGAATATTATAGAGCTTCGAAATGTTGATGGCGTAATAGGTGATGTAAGAGATATGGTTAGCGATATTATTAATGCTACAAATGTTAAGAGCATAGGTGTTTCAGGATCTATTCTTGTTGATTTATATAGAGAGGATTCTGATATAGATCTTGTTATCTATGGTGAAGAAGAGGGAAGGAGGGTCTATGAATATCTTTCAGAAGTTATAGATAAGGGTTCTTCACAGTATAGAAGATATAGCATAAATAATATTGAGAAGCTATTTAGAGAAAGATCAAAGGAAACACCAATAGATATACATGAGCTCTTAAAGCAGGAGAGTAGAAGGGTATTGGAGGGGTTTTATAGAAATAGAGAGTATTTCATAAGATTAGTAAGATATCCAGGAGAGGATGAGCTTTATGGTACATACAAATGTGTTAAAATTGGTAGAGTAGTTGTAAAGCTTATGGTGGTAGACGATCGTTATGCTATCTATACACCTTGTAGATATGGTGTAGAGGTAATTGAGATTATTGAGGGCGAAAATATTGATATAGATGAGGTATATACATTACGAGGGAGATTTATAGATGTAGCTAAACAGGATGATATAATTATAGCTTCTGGAACTGTTGAAAAGATAATGTTTAGAAGTGGTAGGATAGTATATAGACTTTACCTAGGTAGTAAGGGTGACTATGTTATCAGAATTAAGTAAAAATAAATTTTTTACATAGCCTTGTACTGTATATGTGTGATTAAGCATGATGGATGAAATTGAAGTGTATAGATTATTATTGAGTATGGGTTTTAGTGAGGATACATTTATTGAGAGTGTTGTATTGGTGAGGAGGAATAGTGATATTATCAATGTTTTACCACTGGGTTTGAGATATGATTATAGAGGTTTCTTATTAGCAAAGATATATAGGGGATCGCGAACCTATGACATAATATCAAAGGGGTTAGCAAATAAATTCACTATATGTTTGACACAGAAACCGGAGACATTTTTCTATGCAATTTTTAGAAAGGATATAATAATCAATACGTTTAATGAGGCTAAATGTCCTAGAAAGTTATGTGATGCATGTATTGATACAGAGATTAAATCTATTGAACAGGGAGAGGATTATTTGAGAGTTGAGTTGAAACCTGTAAATATAACCATATCTCAGGGATATCCAAAGGGCTTTACAAGAGCTTCAGCTGCAATAATAGAAGCACTGGTTTATTATACTAAGCTTCCCTTTGTTAGTGATGATGAGAAGAGGAAGTATGTTGAGAGGATTAAGATTATGAGAGAGATAGTATATAGATCTTCGAAGAAGGATATGTATAGAGAGATGATAGATAATATTGTAGATAGAGCAATGAGATATATAGCATATACTGGGGATGTGAGATAAGATGCGTGTAGCGGGTATTGATCCAGGTACTAAATCTTTTGATATAGTTGTGGTAGAGGATGATAGAGTTGTATTTGAGAAGAGCATTGAGACTATAGAAATTGCTAAAGATCCTCAGATTCTCATAGACGCACTTAGAGATTTATCTGTAGACTATATCGTAGGTCCTTCAGGATACGGTGTACCGGTTACATTTGGTAATGAGATTTTAGATCCTAGGAGATTTGCTGTTGAGATACTATTGCTTAGTACGGAAGAGGATATTGAGAATGGTGTAAAAATTGGTGAGATAGGGATATGGGTTTATGATGCACTTGCAAAGGTTGTTACATATCTGGTTAACCACTATAGAGATAGAGTTCTATTCATACCCTCTGTCATACAGTTGCAAACAGTTCCGTGGTATAGAAAGATAAATAGGATTGATATGGGAACTGTTGATAAATTGGCTTCAGCATTTCTAGCTATATACAATGAAAGTATTAGAGAGTCGAAGAGCTTAAATGATATTAATATCATTGTAGCTGAAATTGGTTTTGGATATATAGGTATTATAGCTGTAAAAGAGGGGAGAGTAGTAGATGGTATTGGAGGTACATATGCATCTATAGGTACATTAACAGCAGGTGCTATGGATCTAGAGGTAGTTGTTGGTGTGAAGAGATGGAATAGGTGGGATGTATTCCACGGAGGAGTATTTTGGACTTCTAATACATTTGATTTAGAGGATCTTATTAGAGCTTATAAAAATTCTGAAGAGCCATTGGCATCACTATATCTCTCCTTTATTGAGGGTATAGCAAAAGATATTGCTAGAGCTATGACGGTGGTACCAAGGGTTGATAAAGTAGTTTTGACTGGTAGATATAGTAGGAATAGAGATATAGTTAAACATCTTCTAGAGCTTGTTAGAGATGTTGAAATAGCAGGGATACAGGGTTTAAAAGGTGCAGTAATAAGTAAGGAGGCGGGTCAAGGATATGCTGCAATAGGTGAGGGTATTGTAGGTGGATATTTTGCTGATATTGTAGATCATATGAAGATAAAAGAGGCATGTGGTACTGTTGTAGATTATGTAGTTCATCAAGCAGCTAAAGGATTTAGGGAGAGGATTATAAAGGCGTATAGAGATTTGGTTAAGAATCCAAGGTTTTGTGAAAAACTCTATATACGATAGCTATATCTTTATCACTATCTATTCTTCTTCAATAATATCCTCAATATATGCTAGGGTATAGTCTAGCTCTGGTATATATCTTAGTCTTGCCTTGACCTTAGTTTTTCCATAGCTAGTAACTATAGTTACATCAAGATTTCTTGACCTGAGGGTTGTATATCTATAGGGATTATCATCCTTTGGTATATCTATTGATATACTGACCTTAGCCTCGGATTTAAATGGCTGTGAAAGTATGGCATATTCAATAACTTTTTCAAGAAGCTTTACCTCTTCCTCAAACTTTATTGGTATACCCATGAATTGATGTATAACCATTCCAAGTGCTATACCGGCTTCAAAAACTGCTCTATCTCTATTGCTAACCTTTGGAGAGAAGTATATTTTTGCAGGGTCAGAGCTATGTTCATCCATTTTCTATTACCTCACGAATTTTTTCCATTAGTTCACTAACATTACTAGCTACATATGTATATCTCTGTTTTTTAAGAATATCTATATTCCTAAGATCTATATCTCTAGGCTCTAAATATATCTTCTCCCAACATTTCACAGCTTTAAAAGGACATGCATACATACATTTCTCACAACCTATACATTTAGATAGATCTATCCTAGGAAATCCCTCGATAATTGTAATGGCATTTACAGGACAAATATCTTTAGCTAGACATTTAGTACAATTATATGTTTTACACACATCTCTATCTACATGACATGGAGTTTCAGTAACAATATAACCGCTTTCACTAGGTATATCTGTTGGAAGAATATACACATTGACACCTCCTTTTACAGCTTGAGCATATAGAGCTGATGCAATGTTATCTGCAATTCCATTAACAATTTTTGCAATAGTGTTTGCAGTTGCAGGAGCTATTACTAAAGCAGTATATCTCCTAAGATTTAGACGTCCAATATAATACATACCTTCGTCCTCAACCAGAAACTCTTCATAATATCCTCCACTAGCTATATTTCTAACAATAGGCAGAACACCAAATATCCTAGATACTTCATATCCCCATCTAGTCATAAACACTGTTATCTTGATATTATAGATGTTTTTGATATTCGCCATAGATTTGACTATCTCTCTCAAGTTTGCTCCTCCACCAGTTATACACCAGGCTATAGACTTCAATGTATAACACCTCAATATCTTGATAGGATAAAGATCTATATTTCTTCAAATGTTTTATTGTTATAGGTAGTATAGTATATGGCAAGAATACTTATTGTTACAGGTAAAGTTGCAGAACCTATGATTAGAGACATAGTTAAGAGGGTAGATAAGCATAGGGTAGATGTATTTGTTGCACCAGTACCTATAGCTGCTTTTATTACACCTGAATATGTCGTCTCTATTCTTTCGAATAGCAATATAGATGTAAAAAGCTATGATATTATAATGCTACCTGGACTCTGCAAAGGAAGTGCTAGGATTATCGAAGAGAAACTCGGTGTAAAAGCTGTTAAGGGACCAACAAATGCTTATGATTTATTAGAGGTTTTAAAACTAGATGACTTCTCCCTATTATCTCCAGATGAACCTGCAGATAACGTTATGGGTAATGTTTTACGATCCTTAGCAAAATCGCTACTAAGTGATGTAGAGAGAGAGGTATGTAAGAGGGAATGTATTTATATAGGAAAGCTAAAGGTCCCCATAACACCACCTCCCATGAGAATTGCCACAGAGGTCTGTGAGGCTCATATCTATAGAGATGAAGATATCATTAAGAAGGTAGAGCAGTATATAGATAGTGGAGCTGACATAATAAGTATAGGCTTTGAAGCACTAGAACCACATCCAGATCATGTTGAAAGGATTATAAAGCTCATTAGAAAATGTTATGATATTCCTATAGCTATTGATACTTCTATACCAAGTGAGATAATAAGGGGTATTGAGGCAGGAGCTGATATGGTTATAAATATAACGCTACAGAACATCGAAGAAGTATATAAGTATCTAAGGGATGTAGCAATAGTTGTTATACCATTTGATACTGAAACCAAGACTATTCCTATGTCAATAGATAGAAGGATAGAAATTTTAGAGAAGACTATCGATGTATTAAAGCAAAAGGGTATTGAAAAAATATTTGCTGATATAGTTCTAGATCCTCCAGGCTCTACATTAGCTTCATTAATAGGATTCTACGAATTTAAGAGGAGACATCCAGATATACCTTTATTCATGGGTATAGGAAATGTTACTGAGTTAATAGATGCTGATAGTATAGGGGTTAACGCTATAATGGCAATGTTTGCTCAAGAGATTGGTGCAAGTATACTGCTCACTGTTGAGAAAAGCCCTAAGGCAAGAGGTTCAACTCTTGAACTAAAAATAGCTACACAAATGGCTACTATTTCCTATGTCAAAAAATCTCTTCCTAAAAATCTAGGGATAGATCTTCTAGTTGTTAAGGATAAGAGAAGATACGATATAGACTTTGGTGAAGAGGTTGATGAAACTATATTAGCAACAAATGAAGATATGCAATATTCACTTGACCCTCTTGGAATATTTAAGATTAGAGTAAATCATGATGAAGGTGTAATAGAAGCTCTATATATTGGGAGGAAGGGAAAGATATTGATAAAGGGAAGAACAGCTAAAGCTATCAGAAATGAGATATTGTCAAGGGGTTTAATATCACAATTATCTCACGCTTTCTATCTAGGGATGGAATTAGCTAAAGCTGAAGAGGCTTTAAGATTAGGTAAAAACTATATACAGGAATTTCCATTATTTAAAAAGTTGGAGTATATTAAATAGGGTTTTAATATGAAGGTAGTTGTAGATGCACCATCAAGATTGCATTTGGGATTCTATAACTTTTTTGAGGATGGAATAGCATATGGGGGTCTTGGTGTAGCTATTGAGGAGCCAAAATTTTTAGTAAGGCTATGGAGATCAAACAAATTTGAAATTAGTAATGAGACTGGGGTAGAGCTAAGTGATATAATAGGGAAAGTAGTTGAGAAGTTTAATATCATGAACATAGGTATATCGATTGAAAAAGCTATACCGAGACATGTAGGTCTAGGTTCTACAACTCAAGGGATATTAAGTCTTGGGTATGGTATTTCTAAGCTATTCAACTTTAACTATAGTGTAAGGGATATAGCACTTATGTTTGGTAGGGGAAGAGATTCTGGGATAGGTATAGCTGTTTTTGAAAAAGGAGGATTTGTTGTCGATTCAGGGAGAAGGATAGATGGTATAGTTGAACCCCCTAAAGATCTTAAAGATCTTCCACTACCCATAATCAGAAAGGTTATTCCAAGAAACTGGTATTTTCTTGTGTTTATTCCAAAAGGTATTAGAGGGTTGGATGAAGTAACAGAGAGGAGGGCTATGGATCAACCCTCTCCTCTTCCAAAGGATTTGCAGTACGAATTATATAAATTGGTTTTGCTACACATCTTACCATCAATAGATAGAAGAGATATTGTTGTATTTGGTAAGGCAATTACCAAGCTACAGGTTATTGTTGGAACATATTTTTCTAGGTATCAAAAGGGTATATATTGTTGTGAAGAAACAGAGATAATCATAAATTCGCTATTGAGCCACGGTGCTCATGGTGCTGGACAAAGTAGCTGGGGACCTACAGCATATGGCATTGTCGAAGGGAGAAAAAGAGCATTGAGAATCCTAGACAAGGTTCTTAACGATATCTATAGAAAGGGTTTTGAATGTCACTATATGGTTGTTAGAGCGAGGAACTATGGAGCGGAGATATCATGGGAAGAATAACTTATATTTTGAAGACCAAGTTCTTATTGGACATATTTTATTGGAAATTATTGTGGTATCAGCTTAATATCATTGATACCTGTATCTGAGAGAGAATACATCTCTACACCTTTTCTAATTAGCCTTAAGATAAGCTTTTTAGCTATATCCAATTTTATCATCTTAATCCTTGGATCCTTTTCTCTTCCTATAGCTGAATATTTACCGATAGGCCCGTTAAAATTCATACCTCCTAAAATAAATCTCTTAACGCCAAGACCATAGGCAATATATATTGCTCTATCTCCATCTGTAAAACCACCAAAGTTATATACATATGGCCTTGGCTCTACCTGTGTAGTCCCTATGATATATCCCTTGAATCTCAATACATTAAAGAGTCTGTCAATGTTATCCCCATGAGCATGAACAAATATGTATACACCAAATCTACTAAGATACTCTATATCATTTAGATTTCCATCGAGATCTGTAACAATTGCTGTAGGAATAATCCCTATCTCTAATAGATATGAAGATGCACCATCAGATACAAATATAGGGATATTCCTAATCAAATCATTTTTCTCAGCAACATCAACATCTTTCTCAAGGCTTGGTCCTGCACCAAAGACTATAGCTACTCCTCTTGCCGAAATTATTCTAGAAATATCATTAGGGTGTATCACATTAATAGCTTTTTGAAGAATAGAGCTTAGAGTATCTGTTGAGATTTGATCCATATCAAAATTTAGTGGAAGAACACTTCTAATCCAGAGGTATATCTTATTCCACTCATCACGATCTATATACCAGTTCATTTTGACCACCTTTTGCATTGGTGGAAGAGGTAAAGAGTGTGGAGTATTTTATTCTCTTCATATTCAGAGCTTTACATTCATCCATTTACTTAGAGTTTTAATAAGCTTAGGATGCTAGAGGCCTAACTCAATTAGTTGTTCTAATGTTGTTTTCTTATATGCATAGAGATTATGTGGATGTATACTTTCATAACTTTCAACTTCAACCTCTATAATAGTCTGTTTATCAAAACTCTTTATCTCTTTACCTATATTCCATATCGCTTCTCTTACAACATCCTCAATAAACATGGGCTTCTTATGAGCTTCTAAAACAAGTTTAGCTTCTTGAGTTCTCTTCAGAAGGGTGAATGTAGGTGCTGAGACACTATTAAATAGTGTTCTCGCTATCTTTTCTATTCCTATGAAGTTGCCCCTAGATATGATTCTACCTTTGAGCACTACTCTCTGCATATGGCTAGGAGCAATCTCAATATTTTGATTTAACATTGATGCTATTGACTCTTTAGCGCTGGGACATACTGTTATACCCTTTACCCCTACACTAAGTTTCCAAAATCTCTCGCCATTTCTTAGCCTCTCTACCTCTACCTCTATCTCTATTGGTTCAAGTCCTCTAATTCCATGGTACTCTATTTCAATATAATATGTTAGTTTTGCATTGACAATAGCTCTCTTAATATATTCATGTTTCTCCAAAAGTTTTAGAGCCATTGCATCTAGATACTCTTCAATTGTCTTAGCCTCATATCTCTCTTCAATAACCTCTAATAGAGCTTCAGCAGTTCTAGATAGATGTACACCCCTCCTACTACTATCAACATCTACATATAGACTTATATCGGCATCTAATGCAATAGAACCTTTATCTGTCCTTAGCACAAGTTTTCTTCTCACATTTTTAAACCCCAGCATCTCAATATCTATTGATATTGTAGGTTCTTTATCCTGAAGCTCCATTTTGTCAACAACCACCTTATCCCTATACCTCGGTTTAAGATATGTGGAATTGCTTTATAGCTTTGACTATATTCTCAAGCTTCTTTATAGCTACCATATACTCTCTTTCCTCATCTTTTAACACACCTCTAAAGCCACCAAAACCACAATCACCAGAGATAAGATCTATACGACCACCAGTTTTCTCATAAGATTTTCTCAATATCTCTAAGATGTTGTCTAACTCCTCTATCTGAATCTTCTTTGCACTAACAACACCTGGCGATATAATCTTATCATATTTTTCAATAATTGTTCTATCTATAACTTCAAGATTTTCCGATGTATCATGGAATTCTAAGCTTATATATCTTATCCTAGGTGCTTGTGCTACTACTTCAAGGATTTTCCTATGTATTGGTCCACATATATGGATACCAAATTCAACACCTCCTATACTGCTTACCCTATCCAGATATTCAACTATATCTTCTTCCCTATAGTTAAACAGCATTCTTCTCCTGCCAATTACAAGAGATAGCGATGGTTCATCTATAAATATTATATTGTAGCCTAGTTCAGCTACATATCTAACCATATTTTCAACGAATCCTATGAAGAACATCTTTAAAATATCTTTATTAGCTAAAGCTGTAGATGAAATTCCCTTGGAGATATCCTCCGATAGATAGATACGTGAAGCTAATGTGAATGCCCCTGTTATTGGAGCTCTAATACCCTTAAACACAATGTTTCTCTCTCTAATATACTTCATCGCTATTTCTGCATCGTCTATGTGAAAATATCTAACTTTTGTTAGATCTAATAGTTCTTCTCGTGAGAAGAAAAATTCTCTATTCCTATATACCACTCCATGTATTTCTAACGGCTGGAGATAGATTTCAATGAAACTTCTTAGCTGGGGATATGGCGGCACATCTAGACCTATCTTCGCCATATCATCAATAATACGTCTAATATTTTCATCACTATAACTAAGTGGAAAGCTTCCAACATGGCTACTCCTCATAGATTCTCACATATGTAACATTCTTTAACCAGACTCTTCATATTTCAACATATGCAAACTTTAAATTTTGTCTTAGTGAATAGAGATGACTGGATATTTAGAGGAATCAATAGCTAGGCTTAGGAATATTGTAGATAATTATGATGAAGTGGTTAATACTGTTATAAATCTTAGAGATCTATTGATATTTGAGTATAATTTGATGAATAGAAGATTAGTTCATCTAAGAGAGATTTCTAGAGCTATATTTGTAGGAGATATACATGGAGATTTGGATACACTTATAGAATTGCTAAGGATTTTAGACATAGATAATGAACTTAGGAGAGGTACATATCTAGTATTCCTAGGGGATTATATAGATCGAGGACCTTATCAATTAGAGGTTATAATGTTTTTAGCTATTCTAAAGTCTATTTGGAGAGATCGTATAGTAATGCTAAGAGGTAATCACGAACCACCAGAGTGGCTACCTCCATCTCCCCATGACTTTCCTGAGATATTGATGGAGAGATTTGGATATAGAAAGGGTTTGGAAATCTATGAGACTATGAAAACAATCTTTGACTTATTACCACTAGCTCTCTACATCCCTAGAAAGGTATTGGCTGTTCATGGAGGACCACCAATTTCAAGAGTTTTGAGATATGATGATATTAATGATATATTCAGCATTGAGAATGATAAGGAGGCTATTGAAGAGATATTGTGGAGCGATCCTATAGATGAAGATATAGAATATGTTTATAGCTATCGTGGTGCAGGTAAATTATGGGGTAGGAAGATAACTATGCTTACACTACAAAAACTAGGTATAGAGCTGATTATTAGGGGACACGAGCCTTCTTATGAAGGCTATAAGTTTAATCATGACAATAGAGTTTTGACTATTTTCTCTATGAAGGGCTTTTATGGTAATATGGGCGCAGCTTGTCTAAGGATAGATTTTGATGATAAGGAATGGTTTAAAAATATCGCTAAAAATATCATTACAATATAGTTTTATGCTACAATATACCCTTTGATAATACTCTTGCAGCAACTATTAATGGATGCCATACAGGAGCTGTTGCAGGCATATAGCTTAGATCTGAGAAGAATAGATCTTCTATAGTCACCCCCCTCTCAATAGCTATTGCAACAATATCTATATATCCAGCGACAATAGGATCCCACCCCACGATCTGTACACCTATTATCTTACTACTGCTACTCTCTATAATCATTTTGATATATACATCTTTAGAGGATGGATAGTAGTGAGCCTTTGTTTTCGCTCTTATCATCTTCGCTTCATATTTAATGTTTAGAGTTTTTGCCTCTTTTTCACTAATACCAGTTCTAGCAATATACAAGTCATAGAATTTTGTAATAGCTGTACCTATGACTCCTGGAAATCTTAGTATTCTTCCTCTAGCAGCATTTGCACCAGCAACAACACCTTCTTTATTAGCTGTAGGTGCTAGAGGTATCCATGTTCTTCTCTTTGTAATTCTATGTATTTTTTCAGCTACATCTCCAGCAGCATATATGTCATCTATATTAGTCTCCATAAACTCATTAACCTCTATAGCACCTGTAGATCCAATTTTTATACCAGCTTTTTGAGCTAGAGAAACATTGGGTTTAACCCCCATAGCTAGGATAACACCATCAACTCTATAGCTATTCACATTAGTTACAATACTTTCAACTCGTTCCCTTCCATCAAAACCTATAACCTGTTCACCTAGATGAACCTCTACCCCCTTCTTTATGAGTTCATCAGCTACAATCTTAGCCATATCCTCATCTAATGATGCTGGAAGCAAGCTACTCTCTTTTTCAAACAATATAACCCTTTTCCCCAGCTCTAAAAGAGCTTCAGCCATCTCTATACCTAGATAGCTACCACCAACAATACTAATAGTCCTCAGATTAGATAACTCATCCCTAAGATGGTGTACATATGCTGGATGTCTAATGGCATAAATACCCTTAAGATCTATACCTGGAATCCTCGGTATTATGGGTATGGCACCCGTAGCTATTATAAGTTTATCCCATATAATCTTCTCCTTGGTGTAATTATTTTTCTTCACCACCTCTACAAAATGTTTATCAATATCTATATCTATAACCTCTGAATTAATTAAAACCTTGATTCCCCTCTCCCTCTCAAATACCTCTGGCGTATATGTGACAAGACTATCTCTACTACTAACTATACCAGAAATGAAATACGGTATACCGCAAGGACCATGAGTAATCATATCAGTAGCTTCAATAAGTATAACATTAGCATTAGGCATAAGTCTCTTTGCTCGTGCCGCTGCAGCAGAACCTGCAGCTCCACCACCAATAACTACTATATTCAAGGCTTATCACAAACATTTAACATTAACCATACCTTAAAAACTTTATCTCAATGAAAGTAGTATTATTGATATACAAGTCTATCCCACTACGAATCATATTATAATATCATATCTTTAGAAGAATAATTACAGGGCTATAGATTACTTTTAGTACAAACAATCCATAGATCTAATACTCGATGATACTTATCTATCATTAAAGGTCTAGTAGAGCTTTACGAGTATCAAATAAGGGATCTTAACCTGTTGATGTCATTCGTAATGTTATATGATGCTTTAATGAGCTTATCAGTAAAAGGGTGTTTGTTGTTGAGACAAAAACATATATGTGGAGATTAATGATACTAATACCTAGCGAAATGTTTAAGAATCTGAGATACAAAAATATAAAGAAGATTTATAGCTTAGTAGGAAATTGTTATGGAATGGTGAGATAAACCTTGAGTCTCGCAGATCATTATAGATACTTCTTAACTATGCTATTCTGGGCCTTAATCTTAGAGATAATAGTAATTGTATACTATGCTGCATCTTCATTGTATGACAGGTTTGAATTTGCGCTAACATTATTTTTGTTCATAATAACAGTTATAGCAATAGCTATAATCATAAGAAACATTAGAAAAGAATTACGTGAACATATTATTCCTACAACCTAGAATATAAAAATAGAAATGTTAAGGTTTGTATAGATCTGTCAATAGAGATGGAAATACAGAGTTCTATTATAGATCAAATATTGTATGCTATAAAAGCTCTATTAAATCATTAATACTGGCTTCCTTACTTAGGATCTATGGGTTTATTGGGAGTTGATCTTAGGTTTTTGTAAAACATAGAATATTAATATTATTTTTACTAAACCAAATATCATTTTGAGTAAGATGTAGATAAACAACAATGTAATATTAACAATAGTAGCATAATAAAATATTTTAGCTAGATACAATAGCATTATATTCAGATGCTATTATTAGCCACATATCCAATATGATGAAGAGTTACCTCGCTGAACGATGAAGACACCTGGTTTCATCTGAATAGTTTATGTTGTTTATAGCTAATCTAGTGAAGCGATACTAGCTAGTAGATCTAATTATAAATCTGGGAGGTTCTATCGATTCACTTTTACATCTTGGACATTTAGAGGGCTTTTTTGGTTCATCGAGATCAAATATATATCCACATCTTCTACATTTTGGCGGTATCATTAATAGAGCCTTTGTATGATTAGATCTCCTAATACTTTTTGCAATATGTCTAAGATGTTCATATATTTCCCTAGGATTTTCTATTCCAACGATATTGGCTATAGCATCTACATCTAATGGCTCTGGAGAACTCTCCAAAACTTTAGTTATCTTCTTTCTAATACTATCTTCTATATCATTCATAGATTATCGCCATAGCTTTGAATCTTAATTGAAAACCTTAGCGATATATATATCCTAGGAATATCTTATAACATTTTTAATGTTTTAGAATGATGCCAATTAAAAAGATTTCTATGAAAATTGCTTAGTATTGTTTATCTTGCAAGTTCCTCTAATTCTCTACTTAGATCTCTTCTCACATAGAATTCTGCTACTCTACCACTATTCCACGATTTTACTGGTCTATAATATCCCACTATTCTACTCCACATATCCATTGATGTACCACATGATGGACATCTAGCTGTTCTTCCAATCACCCTTCTTCCACAGTTTGGACACACAGATATTGTTGGGGTTATAGACATATAGACAATGTCTTTCTCTCTAAGGGTTCTCAGCACAAATTTTGATATTACTTCGGGATCTATTTCACTGTCAATGAATATATGTTTAATTACTCCTCCAGTAAAGAGCTTCTGGCAGTCAGCCTCTATATCCAGCTGATATCTTAGGTGAAGTGTTGTATATGGTGGTGACAACTGGTTTGTATAGAATGGAACTTTTCTTCCATCAACTTCGCCAACAGGTATATATACAGATAGATCTTCGTTTCTTGTAAGCTGTTTTGCAAACGATATATCTTTCCACGCAAGTTTTACACCAAGGGTTTCCCCTGGTACTTCCTCAACATTATATAGAACGCTATCCTCATCCTCAAATTCTCTAAGTCTTGAATTTATATAGCTTAGGAGATCCCTATACAGCTTTTCTATTGCTGGTATCATTGAGGGGGTTGCTTTTTGCCATAGAAATGGCTCTCCAAGCATTATAGAAGCATATTCTGCTAATCCTATAACTCCAATAGTGTTGTAGTAGAATTTAAATGGATCTACGGGGTCAATATACTCTCTAGTCATTGGATACATACCATCCATAAATAGCTTCATATATCTCGCTCTGAACCACATCAAAATCTTTCTTGATTCCTCAAGCAAGTAGTCTAGTTGGTCATACATCCTTTTGTCGTCTGAAACCCTTGCTAACATTGCAAGTCTAGGAGCATTAATGACAACAACATTTACAGAGCCTACAGATGGAGGCATATCCCACACACCTTTGGCTTGATGAAGAATCTCTCTGACTCTAGCCATATCACTCAATAGCCTACAGCAAAAACTGAATAAGTCTTCTGCACTATGTCTAAAGCCATTTAGGAAATACATCTGTCCAGATTTTGCTACCATTTCCCAGTAGGTATGCCATACATCAGGATCTTCAGATAGTATCTTCTCAAATTCACCATTAACGATAGATGTAGGTATTGGGAATGTGAATGGTTGTCCTATAGCATCGCCTTCAGAGAATACCTCTGCAAATGCCTTTATAATCATCTTAGCTTCATCTATATAGCCATCATATGTATCTAGGACAAATCTATACTTTCTCTCGCCTATAGCTATAGGCATATTTCTATAGTATTTATTGCTAAATGCAAAAATAATATTTGAGAATGGACTTTGACCAGCTTTCAACGGATAGTTTAGGTTATATACAAATCTCTGTATATTCTGTTTAACAGATCTATAATCAAGCCTATCTCTTCTTATAAATGGTGTTAATGTGAGATCTGCTCCATAGAGACCTACAGCACCTGTCCTCTCCTGAGAAAATATGTATACAGCATTTGTTATCTGATCAACAGCAGAATCCATATGTTTAGGAGGTCTAGAGATTATGGTAGGTGTTCTAAGACCCTTCTCAATTATAAGCCTTGAGTCAATACCGCCACAGTATGGCTTTACTATAGATCCATCTCTAAGCTTATAGATATATATCCATCCATCCTCATGAAGTCTAATAGCATTTATGTCAAGCATCTTTAGTGCTTCATCGTAGAGAGCTGTACCTAGCAAATGGCTCATAAGCCCTGATATAGTTCTAGGAACGTTAGCATTATCTTTAACAGCCCATTCATAGCCAGATAAATACTCTTCTATAAGGGATTCTCCAAGTTTTTGAAGACTCATAACATATCCACTTACAGATATCTATAGCTCCTGAAAATTATGTAAACTAGCTCCATTTTTATTGTGAGACTGCGGCGATAGTTACAATAATATCTAGGTAATACAATTAGAAAGTTTCGTATTACCAAATTTATGATACCTTCTCTTAGTAGAATCATTGATAATTGGTTGAAAAGCTTTTTATCCAATAACATTATCTAATATAATAATTGGCGATGCTAATGACAACAGCTAGAGCTGCATATCTTCAGAAGATATATAGAGAAAAATATGGTTCTATAGGGGTAGTAGCAGGTAGATATCTTGGAGCAGGATATAGTGTAGAAATAATGCATCCAACGAGATATGGACCTATACATATTATAGCTAGAGGAAATAATACTATTATGGCTATAGAGGTTATTGATAAGCCTATAAAGGTTACTATAGATGATGTTCAAAGGCTGATTAACAAGGCAAAGCTTGTGAAAGCAAAACCCATACTTGTACTATATTCTGAGGGACCAACTATTAGTGATGATGTATATAGATTTTGTAAAGAGAATGGTGTTAAGGTTAGAAGGATAAGGGTGGAGAAGTAGTAGGTGATTGTATTGATAGATGAGGAGACTGCTATAGAAAATGGTTTACGTCATGTAGCAGAGCTTATGGCTATAGCTGCAAAAACAGCTCCAAAAGCTAGGGGTATGGATAATATAGTTATAAAGATAGTTGATAGGAGAGAAGAGTTGGAAGCTCTAGCGAAGAAGATGGAAGATTTATCAAAGTCCTTTGGGGAGTTCTTTAATAGAGATGCACAGAATATAAGGAATAGTAAGGCTGTTGTTCTAATTGGATGTAGAATTGTTAACATAGGGCTAAAGACGCCGAGTAGATGGAAAATAGATGCTGATACTGTATGTAGCATTGTAAATCTTGGTATTGCTATAGGTTCTGCTGTTAAAATAGCATCTATAAGTAATGTCGATAATAGAGTAATGTTTTCAGCAGGTGTTGCAGCACAAGAACTTGGTTATATAGATGCTGATTATGTATTTGCAATACCTCTTAATGTATCTTCAAAGAATATATATTTTGATAGAAAATGGCCTTAGACCTACAGCTAAAGTCATTTTATTCAATGATTTAGCTACTTATAAGTTTTTCGTCTATTACGATCATAAGATATTATTCATTATGATAAATAGCTTCTGTCTAGAGGGGATAATTACTGTATATAGCTTTGATTAGTGTTATTGGAGAAAGCCTTTTTAGCTATTATTAGCCGTATTGAGTATAGTAGTATTTCAAATGGATAGGTATTATTAAGGCGAAGATACTGTGTATAGTAGTGATGATGTATTAGTAGTTGATCGTCTAAAGATAGGTATTGGAGATAAGATTGTTATTGAAGATGCAAATCTTAGTGTATCTAGGGGCGATATAGTATTTCTTTTAGGGCCTAATGGTGCAGGTAAATCAACATTGTTGAGAGCGATAATAGGATTGCCTATATATAGAATTCTCTCTGGTGATATCTATTTTAATGGTGAGAGGATTACAGATAAGTCTATGGAGTATAGGGTTTCTAGGGGTTTGGGATTAACATATCAGATACCACCAAAACTACTTGGTGTAAGAGTTGTAGATATTCTTAGTAATCTATGTAAGAGAAGTGGCTGTAATGTTAGTGAGATTTCTAATGAGCTTGGTATAATGCATTTGCTCAATAGGGAGTTTGGGAAAGGTTTTTCTGGTGGCGAGCTAAAGCGTATAGAGATGGCAACACTTCTTGCTCAGAAACCAAGATTAGCACTTGTTGATGAACCTGATAGCGGTGTTGATATAGACTCTATAGAGATTATTGTAAAAGCAATAGAACATCTCATTGAGGTTTCTCCATATAGATCCATAGTTATAGTTACTCATACAGCATTGATATCAAAGTACATTAGACCTACAAAGGTATGTATAATGATATCTGGAAGTGTGAGGAGATGTGGAGATGAGGATCTACTAGATGAGGTGTTTAGTCATGGATTTAAGAATATGGCTTGAGAGTATCTATACAAAAGCACGGCAAAGCATTTCAAAACCTTCTCTATATGGATCTGACATAGATATCTCTAGCTATATATCAGACTCTTCAGAAAGTGTCTTAGCCGAGTCTAGGTTTGATGCTAAGAAGGCTGAGGAAGTTGGTGTAAATCTTTCTGCCAATGCATTATATCTCCAGGTTGATCAAACATACTATAAGTATATAAGTAGGATTCCAGGGGTCGAGGTTCTAAGGATAGAGGATTTCATTGATAGTAATCCTGATGAGGCTAGAGAATATGTGTGGAAGCTTGTTGATCCTGGGATTGATAAGTATACAGCTTTAGCAGCACTTAGAGGAAGAGGAGGATATTTCATAAGAGTTAAAAGAAATACTAGAGTTGAAGAGCCGGTAATGGCATGTCTATTCATTTCATATAAAGGGTTGCAAGCACCTCATAATATAGTTGTTGTTGAGGATGGAGCTGAGGCAACAGTCTATACAGGTTGTACTATAGCTCCAGAGGTTCTAGGTCTTCATATAGGTATATCAGAGTTCTATGTGGGTAAAAACGCAAAGCTTAGATTTATAATGGTTCACTCCTGGAATAGAGTTGCTCATGTTAGACCTAGAACAGGTGTGATAGTTGATGATGGAGGAGAATATATTTCCTACTACGTCAATATCAGTAATGTAAAAACACTTCAAACCTTCCCCACAATCTATCTAGGTTACAATGCTCGTGCATACTCCGCATCTATAATACTTGGTCAAGGAGATTCTGAGATTGATGTTGGTACTAAGGCATATCTGGCAGAGGAGAGTAGTGCTGAACTAATTTCAAGAGCTATAGCTAAAGACGATTCAAGAGTTATTATGAGGGCAAGTATTGTTGGTAGAGGGGGTAGGGGTCATATTGATTGCAGAGGGCTAATGCAATCAAATACTGCAAATATAAAGACTATACCTGAACTCGAGGCAGAATCACCAAATGCTTTACTTACACATGAGGCATCAATTGGTAGATTGGCTGAGGAAGAGATATACTATTTGATGAGTAAGGGCTTCTCTAAGGATGAGGCTATAGGGATACTTGTAAGAGGATTCATATCTGTTGACACATCAAGATTGCCTGAGAGGGTAAGAACATATATTGATACTATTGAGAGGCTAACAGCTGAGAAAGCAATGTGATGGGCTATGGAGAAAAATGTTAGTTATAGAATGAAGATATGTAGTGTTGAGGAGATGAGGAGAATAGATGAGGAAGTAGCTACAAAGTATGGAGTAGACCATATGTTGCTTATGGATGAAGCTGGATCAGCTATCTATAGTGTTATTGAGAGGGAGTATGGTGTATATGGGAAGAGGTTCTGTGTTATCGCTGGTACAGGTAATAATGGTGGAGATGCTCTTGTATCTGCAAGAAGATTACATTCAGGGGGTGGAATAGTAGATATATTTATTGTTGGTGATCCATCTAAATACTCAGATATTTCTAAGAAGAACTATGAACTTGTAAAGAGAATTGGTCTACCAATTACAATAGTTCAAAGCGATGGTGATATAGATAAAATTAGGTGTTGTCTAGAGGAAGCAGATATCGTTGTTGTAGGTCTTATAGGCATAGGGCTTAGGGGTGAGGTTACAGGTATTTATAGAAAGGTTATAGAGCTTATCAATATGTATAGCTATAAACCTATAGTTAGTGTTGATATTCCTTCAGGAATAGGTGGAAATAATGGTATGGTATATGGCGTTGCAGTTAAATCATCTATAACCGTTACGTTTGGACTACCTAAATATGGAAATATTCTCTATCCTGGGTATCAATACTGTGGAAAACTATATGTATCATTTCTATCCTATCCCCAGAAGCTATTAGAAGAGGTTAGAGCTGAACTAAATATTCCTGTACCTCCTCCAGAAAGGGTCAGATGGGGTCATAAGGGAACATTTGGAAAATTTCTTGCTGTAGCTGGTGCTAGGTATTACTATGGAGCACCATACTATGTATCACTATCGTTTCTCAAGGCTGGAGGAGGCTACTCTAGGCTAGCAGCACCAAAATCTATTGTTCCATATATAGCATCAAAAGCTAGTGAAGTTGTGTATATACCTCTTGAAGAAACCTCTGAGGGAACAATTGCAAGATCGAATTACGACTATATACTTAGGATAGTTAGCGAATATGATATTGATATTGTTGCAATGGGACCTGGTACATCATTAAATGATGAGACACAGCAGTTGATAAGAGATCTTGTAGAGGCTATTGATAGACCTATAATCGTTGATGGCGATGGAATAACAGCTATAGCTAAAGATCCAAGTATTCTAAAGAAGAGAAATGGGCCTACGGTGTTGACACCACATCTAGGAGAGTTCTCTAGGTTGATAAATACCCCTATTAGAAGTATACAGGAGGATCCTATAGGTATTCTACGAAAGACATGTATAGAGCTCAACTCATATATAGTTCTTAAGGGAGCACATACAGCTATATGTTATCCAGATGGATATATATTTATAAATATGACAGGAAATCCAGGAATGGCCAAGGCTGGTAGCGGAGATGTTCTTACAGGTACTATAGCAGCTATGTATGGCATAGGGTATAGAGATATAGGTGTTGCTACTAGAATGGGTGTATTGGTCCATGGGCTTGCAGGAGATTTGGCAGCAGATGATTATGGTGAGGATGGAGTAACACCAGATTTAATAATGGAGTATCTGTCAAAAGCTATGAAGATACTTAGAGAAGATCCTAGGTATATAATTGATAGATATATGCCAAAGATAATATAACGCTATTTCTTCTTCAGATCATTTGCTATAATCTCTGCTACTCTCTTACCGGATAAAAGCATTGAGCTGAATATAGGACCCATTCTCGGAAGTTTATAAAGTGCTGCTACAGCCATACCCGCTACATATAGACCCGGTATAACCATACCTGTTTTCTCAACAACTATCTTCTCAGATAGCTCTGAATATGCCGATGATTCTCCAGGTAGAGAAATCCCTACTTCAGGTATTTTCCTTGATACTATCTGTAAAACTTCTGCATCATGTCCAGTAGCATCTACAACAGCTCTAGATGTTATAAATAATGGATCTACATGAAGTCCCGACATCACCACTGCACTCCACTGAATAACCACACCAGTGATTCTCAATGGATTTTCTCTATATATAACATCCTCTACATGTATGCCATGAAATATCTTTGCACCTGCATTTATAGCGCCCACAGCTAGTTTTGCCATGAGTTCGCTAGAGTCTATCATATATAGATCCTCCTCATCATCTCTATAATACTTAATATCAAAATCATTTAGTATAGGTAGGGCTTCACTAGAAACAACAATTTTATGGAAAAGCATACCTCCACCACCAATGCCTCCACCAAAACTAAGCCTCCTCTCAAGAACAACAACTCTAAAGCCATTCATCGCTAGATATCTAGCAGCTGTTAACCCCGATGGACCAGCTCCAACAATAACCACATCTACATCCGAATATTCAATCAATTCTCTAACACTATTCCTAAGTATAGCTCTAGATATTCTAAGCTCAAGCTCCTTCATATCTAACCGCCTCTATAGCACTATAACACAGAGTTATTAAATCAATCTATTACCGAGAAATAAATATCTTAGTTTTTCAATCTTAGATCTTCATAGATAAAAGATTTAGTAAGACATGAATCTTCTAAGTACATATTGACTAATATGGTTAAATCTTTATAAAATCCCTTGGCAAAACGCGTCATATTATCTTCAACATCTTTATATAATACTATTCTCTGCTACACAAATTTATGTGCTATGTCCTAAATGGAAATTATCTATATAGTTTGTGATATTAACAATCTTTGACTTCTATAGTTGTTGTGTCATTATCAGAGGATTTTTAATATTATTTTGCATTAGTATAAAGTGGTGTTTGACACATGTCAAATTTGGATATGAATAAAAAGATTGGAATAATTAAAGAGCTATTGAAACAGATACATAGAGGTATTAGTGTAGAGGAGCTAAAGACAAAATATAGCCAGGTGTTAATGCAGATATCACCTATTGAAATACCTCTAATAGAGCAGCAACTTGTTAAAGAGGGTATATCTATAGATGAAATTCTAAAGCTTTGTGATCTTCATGTAGCTCTATTTAGAGACTATCTAGTTGGTAGAGAGCTAAAAGATATACCAAATGGTCATCCACTAGATATACTAGTTAAGGAAAATGATGAGATTCTAAAGCTTTCAGAAGCTCTTGGAATGTATATAACTAGTATTTCTATTGAATCTGATCACAATAAATTGAATGAGCTATATTCAAAAGCATTTGAATTAGCTGAAAAGCTCTATAGAGCTTCAAGAATTCATTATCAAAAACTTCAGATGGTTGTATTTCCATATCTAGAGAGGTTTGGTATATATGCTGTGCCTAGAGTTCTATGGGGTAGGGAAAATGAGGCTATTACAAAGATTAGGAGATTAAGGGAGTTGCTAAGGAATAGGGGTATGGTTAATGAGATAGTAGAGATAGGTAAAGCTGTTGTCTCAGATGTTTCAGAACTTATCTTTAGAGAAAGCAAAATTCTGTATCCAGCTATATGGTCTATCTTTAGTGAAGGGATTTGGAAAGCTATATATGAGGAATTCAAAGAGATAGGATTTGCTATTAAGATAGATAGTATATGGGAAACTCATGAGAATCCCATATATCCATGGCAAATAGAGAAGGGTCTTGATGAACAAACTATAGAGAGATTACCATCTGAAATTAAAACTGTAGCATTATCGCTTCAACAAGGATTAAAATTCGATGCATTTAAACTTATTAGAGATGGTTATATAGATCTTGATACAGGTTATGTAAATGTTGATGAGATTAAGGGGATATTTAGGGGAATACCAATAGAGTTAACCTTTGCTGATAAAGATGGTAGAGTTAGGTTCTATACAAAGAATAGATTTATGAAGGGTTTTGCAAGAGTAAAGACATTACTTGGAAGAAAACTTGAGTATTGTCATCCACCAAAGTTAGAGCCAACTATTAAGAAGATATTTGAGGATCTTAAGAATGGAGCTAGGGATTACTATGAATTTTATTCAGTAATAGGTGGAAGAATTGTAAGGGTATTAGCTATAGCTATAAGAAATGATAGAGGGGAGTTCTTAGGAGCTCTAGAGGTTGTAGAAGATATAACAGAGTTTGTCGAGAAGCCTGAGGAGATAAAGAAGAGGATAATGATACTATGAAGATATCTATATTTGAACTTGGCTATAGATATATACTCCCATCTATAAAGAAGAGATTGGTTGAAATTATGCTTAGGGAATATGGATATACACAGAGGGAGATAGCAAATATACTAGGGTTATCAGAAGCAGCAGTATCTAGATATATATCTAGTCAGAGGGGGCATACAATTAATATAGAGATTTATAGTGATATAGACAAGAGGATTAGAGAGTTAGCAGAATTAATAGCATCTCATAGAATTAGAGATAGATATACCATTTATCGTAAACTCTACGGCATAGTGCTAGAGACAATGTCTAAAAAATATGTTTGTTCAATCCATAGAGAACTAGATAGAGATATAGATCCCTCTAGATGTAACATATGTCCAGAGCTCTTCAGCTCTATTGCTATAGATGAAAAGAGATGAAGACATATAGAATTATACAGAATGTATATTGGGTTGATGTTATGGAGTCTATTAAAAACTAGTAGAGGGTCATGAAATTATAATAAGAGCTCTAAAACCCTAGAATTTCACAAATAGGTTAGCTGAGGGAAGATATATAGATAGAAATGTTTTCAATAACCTAAGAATCTTTGCAGACAGCTGTCACCATGGTAAAGAAAAGAAGGTTCTATTTCCACTACTTGAAAGACTTGGAATACCAAGAGAAGGAGGATCAATAGACGTTATGTCATATGAGCATAACCTAGGTAGAAACATACTATAAAGGAGAGCAAGATACAATCAAAGATATCACTACATATGCCAAGGAATACATAGGGCTTCTAGAACGGCATATAGAAAAAGCAATATTTTATTTCCAATAGAGTCATCACTTATGAGTATACAAGACGATAGATATGTAATTGAATATTTGAAGAAATTGAAAGAAGTATAGGAAGCCACGAAGAATTTATAAAGGTTATTGAATAGCTAGAGAAATTGCAAGTGCTATAGCTGGGTTGCTATATATGAAGATTCGTTTAATAGGTTTTAGTGGCCAAAAGTACTCTCTTGATATTGAGCATATAGAATCTGAAACTATTAGAGACATAGTTACAAGGGTGAAGAAGGTATTAAATCTTAGTTTTGATGACGATGAAATTATGGTTGTATGTAACGATAAACAGCTATATCTAGATGATCCAATTCCCAGCGGGTGTAATGAGATTGAGCTATATCCATTGGCTCACGGTGGATAGACATAACTATAGAATTGCTCTAATAGAATTCACGATAGATATAAAGCTCTTTGCAATTTTAAGGATTTATGCATATCTTTGATAAGGATGAGAATCTGTATATCTGAAGAGACATTGATAATACTATCTTTTTGTTCTATATTTTCTGGGTTCTTCAAATTTTGTTCTTATTAGATATTTCTCTATATAATCTCTTGCTTTTTCTCTTTTTTGCTGATGTTGTTTTAGGAACTGAGCAACTCTTTCTGCTAGTTCTGCTTTGCATTCTCCGCATAACAGTTTTCCTGTTTTACATGCATAGTATCTTTCGTTGAGCTTCTTATCGTCTTCTTCAAATATCATTTCATACATTTTGTATATTGGGCATATATCTGGATTTCCACCTAGTTTCTTCTGTAGTTCTGCTGTTGGTTGTCCTCCTGTATATCCTTTCATAACCTTCTGTTTTGCTATTTCTGGTGGATCTGTTGTGTATATAGCTGTCTCAGGTTTTGATGCAGACATTTTTCCACCTATATCGAGGCCTGGTAGTAGTTTGCAGTGTATTTGTGTAGGCTTTGGATATCCTAGGGATGGCGCAAGATCTCTTGCTATTCTCCAATATGGATCCTGATCTATTCCAGCAGGTATTAATACCTCTGTAGGTTCTCCATATAATTCTGTTGGGAAATAGGCAACAGCTATCTGTAGTGTTGGATAGAATATCATTCCAATGTTCGTAGAATCTGTAAATCCAAATGTAGCTTTTTGTGTTGAGAGTGTTATCTTCTTAGCAATTTTTATAGCTATTGGATATAGGAAAGCTATATCTTCAGAATCTATAATCACATGGGTCTTCCTTGGATCTAGACCTAGAGCTGCTAAATCAAGTATATTTTCATAGGCATAGGCATTTATCTCCTCATAACTCTTCTCTTCACTATGCCAAAACTTTTCATCATCAGTCATCTGAAAGAATAGATCTACACCTAATTTATCCTGAAGCCATTTTGTAAATATCCATGGAAGTATATGACCCAGATGTGTATGTCCCGAAGGACCTCTTCCTGTATATAGAGCACATCGCCTACCACTTATATATGCCTCTATCCATTTATCTAAATCCCTATGTGAATAAAATATCCTTCTTCTAATCATTAGATGGAGTTCTCCAGTAACTTTTCTAAGTAGCTCGATTTCATTATCGGTTAAGGGCTTTGCACCAAATATCCTAATAAGTTTTTCATAGTCTACAAATGCCTCTGCCTCCCAAGGAGTAATCTGTGGTTCTTGACTAATCATCTATATATCCCCACAGATCTAATCATAGGGTATTACATTAAGGTTAAAAATAAGTTTATGGGATAATAGCTATAGCCATAAATCTCTTCAAGAGTATATTTATTGCAAAGATTATTAGCAGTATTCCGAAGAATAGCATTAGAGCTCTATATATCTTCCCACCACCTATTGTCAAACCCCTACTGCTTGCTTCAGCTACAAGTGATAGCCATAGGAAATCCATCCATACATGTGATACATACATAACCACTATTCCAATAATCCCAATAGTTATAGACATTGCTATTAATGTGAATCCTATACTTATCCACCAAAGAAGAAAATGTATATTTAGACCTGTAAATAGAAATCCTACAACAATAGGATTCTTAATATATCTATAAACATCTGATTTCTTATTACTATTTCCAGCTTTTGTTATCAATGTATCCTTCAGTGTTAGATAAGCGAAAAAGAGTATCATCATAGCACCAGCTATAGTCAGTATATCTCCAATGAAACCCTCTAGCAATGTTTTTATTGCTGTAATAGTCATAGCTATAGCAAATACATATGGAAACTCAAAAAATGTATGTCCCAGTGCTACCATAAACCCTTTTTTCCATCCACCATTGGATCCTATAGTCATAGTAGCAATAGTTAGAGGACCAGGGCTAAAAGCTCCTGAGGGTGTTACCATTAATGTCTGTACTATTAACTCATACATATTATCAATCCACCTGCTGGAAAACAGCTATATCATATAGAAACTGTGTAAGTATTTCAACTAAATGGTTTATACACTCATCATCTTTCTCAAAACCCTTTTCAATACACAGAGATTTCAACATATTCCATTCATCACAATCCTCACTCACAACAATAATACAACCTGTTTCAAACCTCCTTACAGTTGACTTATATAGAGCTATAGTAGCTCTAAGATTATTAAAAAGTTCCAACAATCTTATTATCCTATACCTAGACTCACAGATATCATGTCCATAGACATTCCTTAGAACGGTCCTCTCAACACCATCTATCTCAGTTACAACTCTAATACCACCTTCAATTATGAATATATCCTTTGTTTTCAAAAACACAACCTCTAACTATCTACTATCCATATCTAAACTATAAAGTATTTCTAATATGGTATCATATATACATATAAAACTTGTATATCTATGACATAATGGGTTTAGATATGTCAACACAGCAGATGTCTCAGAAAAGTGATGAATATATTAATTTCATTTTAACAAGGAGAAGCATAAGAAAGTTTAAGGATATACCAATAGATATGAATCTTATTAAGAGAATTCTAGATGTAGCTAGATATGCTCCTAGTGCAGGGAATAGACAGCCATGGATATTTATAGTTGTTAAAGATATAGAGGTTAAGGAAAGGTTAGCTAAGATACATAGATGGGCATATCCATTAGAAAAAGCACCACTAGGTATAGTTGTTGCATGTAATAAAGATATCTCTCCAGATTCATACCATGTCGATTGTGCAAATGCTACAATGTATATAATGTTTGCTGCACATGCACTAGGCCTTGGAACTGTATGGCTACAAACTCTTAGAAATATTGAGGATATTCAAAAGATATTGGGTTTACCAAGTAACTATATACCTATTGCAATGCTCGCTATAGGGTATCCTGATGAGAGTCCATCGGCAAAGAATAGAAAACCTCTTGAAGAAATAGCTTTTCTCGATAGATATGGAAATCCATTTAAATAAATAATATTTTATTTAAAAGCTCTTTCATAAATATTTATTACTCTTGATAGGAAAAATTCGTTTGTGATAAGAAGTTGCCAATTACATTGGCTATAGCTAGCTATAAAGGTGGTGTTGGAAAAACAACTCTAGCAAGTGTAATTGCTTCAATATTCTCTGAAAGATTTAATAGAAAGGTTCTAATAATAGATGTAGATCCACAGTCAAATATTACAGAAGTCTTTATACCCCCTAGAGAATTTGAGAAGCTAATCAATATATCTAAAAGCCATGGAAAGGTATTTTCATTAGAGTGGATTGCTGGTGCCGGAGAACCTCTAATATATAGTGTAACAAATAATTTGAGTATACTACCATCAAAACCTGAGTATATAGGTTTGGCAAAGTTTCTTATGGTTCCCCTAGAGAGGATACAGGGACTGAGGAAGGATTTAGAGAATAAGATGAATATGTATGACTACATTATTTTTGATTTACCACCACAAATGTATGGATTGATAGGACCTCTAATAAAAGTTGTTGATATACTTGTAACACCTGTAACAAAAACAAGTTTTGCTCTCTCAGCACTATACTATCTCATTAGAGATATAAGGGGGTCTCCACCACATGAAAATCCCCCGTTTATCGGAGCTATACTAACTAGATTTAGAAAGAATGAGGCTATGGCGATAGAGATGTATAGGAGGAGGATAAAGAGAATAGTTGAAGAAGCATATCAGTCTCTAGCAATGAAATGGGAGTTTAGCGATATCCTGACACCTACATTCAACTCTGTTTTCTATGCACATCCAAAACTTGCTGATATAAGAGCACTTCCAATGGATAAAAACGATAATGTAAGAATGATTAGATTAGTAAGAGGATTACTCAAATACTCGCCACAGATACTATCATTTGTAGAGCCATTAGCAAAAGAGCTTGAGTATAGAATAAACATAGCATTGAGTAGAAAATAGCTCTATCTTATCTTCAGCTTTAAGCCTCTGGTCAACGATACTACAGCGGCATATATCGTTATACCTGAGCTAATCATGGTTAGTAGTAGTATATAGCTAAACGATATTAGGAGCTCTCTAGAGAATAGAAAATTCTTAAGATATATATTCATAGCACCACTATAGATAGCCTCAATAATATTCTCAAATCTAAACACTATAGGTAGAGCCATACCCACAACACTCATAGCACCCATAACAACCCTTCTAATATCCCGTATACCACGATACATAGAGATTTCACATGAAATTTCTCCCAAACTTAATACCTAATAAGATAGAACCCAGAATTTATTTATGTGGTTAACAACACCAGGCTCTCAGATTACTACAGGATGATTGCATCAACCCTTAGAAAATATCTGAGCGACAGTGAATCCAGATGGCTATGGAATAAAATCGCTATAGAGCTCGAGAAACTCTCAAGAATATAGTTGAAGACAGGCCAAGAAACTATAACAAACCAGCAAAAGGACTAGCAATAGCAATGGACTTAGACCTAGTTAACTGCTTAAGAGCTATAGCACGGATATTAATGTGCGTTATATCAGTGTTAAAGTATGTAGCATCTATTTTGTTCATTATGTGTACAAGTAGTAACATGCATACCTGTATGTGCAACAATATTTACGGCGTGGACGTACCTCCTATGCATTGGAACTGAGTTGGCTGGTTGCTTAGCATATATAACGCCCCTAGGTTTCTGTGCATGGTTGTATGGGGACTACCGACAGTACTGTACGTAGAAAAAGGTGATAAATTTATATATCTTGTTAGAGTATCATTAGTTTAGGTAGTAGGTTGTAGAATGGGGTTGCTTATGAGGATATATGGTGTTGGAGAGAAGCTGAGGGATGCTTTAACCAGAGCATGGAATCTGTTTCAAAGCCCTATAACGGTTTTGGTGGTCACCTTCATCGGCTCTATTCTCACAGTAATCGACAGTCTTGCTTCGCCGAACCCTGTAGTATTCTACTTCGGTGTTTCGTTGATGCTTACATCGGGGTTCCTGATCATCGCCACAAAGATAGTGGATCGGCTCAGGAGGAGGCTCAGGACTATTGCTAGCAGTCTTGTAGCAATGTATCTCGCCTTTATTAGCTTCGTAGCTTACTACAGAGCTCTACCATACTCAATAATCAGAGCATACATTACTCTTATCCTAGGAGTAGCATTCCTTACCCTCGGAGTAATGATTATGCTATCCATAAGGATAAAGAGGTTAGAAAAAGTATTAAGACTAAAGACGGAGGAGATAAGTTGAAAATATTTCGTGAAGCTACACTATATGTAGAAAAAGCGATAAATTTATATCTCTTTGTATTTAGTTTAGTATTAGGGGAGAAATATGACTGATGTGTTGACGGATAGGCCCGTATTCATCTGTATATAACCGCTGCTATTGCTGTCCTCGATCTGGCTGTGTCTATTGCAATAGCCGTACTGGCTTACATTGCAAATCTGTTAAACCCATTGGTTATGCTATGTGTAGCTGCTTTGACTGTTCAATCCATAGCCATCCTGGTACGCATATTCAAGTATAGTAGAAGTATGCCGTATACAAGGTTCATGCGGTTCCTTGAATTCCTTACAGCTGCAGTCGTAATCATTGGCCTATGGATCGTGATCCTCAGCGGCTCTCCAGACGTTCGCTTCACATCTCTACTAGTTGCATTAGGGCTTACAATGCTTGCCATAGGTAAAGCGTCTATAGAGGCACCAAAACTGGATATACCTATTAAGAAAATCAAAATCAAAATAACTTCAAAACGTCAAGGGTGTAGAGATAAAAGAACTAATATCATGCATAGCAGTGTGCTTTTCGGGAATGGGACAAGGGCTTACCTCATTTGCGTTGGAGCTACTTGTGACGTCCTGAGCAACTGCTTCTAGAGGGGATTAAGTGTTAAATTTTTTTAACTGTTCTATACTTAAGTTATGTATGTGGTGGGTATATGTCTGGCGCGTCGATGAGTAGACTCGGACTGTGGATTGATCGGTATCTGGTTCCCGTTGCTGTAGCTCTGAGTTTAGCAGTATCTGTCGCATTGGTTGTAGCATCTTACACTGCGGGCACTCTGTCGAACCCTGTGGCCGCGGTTGCTGCAGCCGTAATACTCGTCCTGTCAGTAGCCTCCCTAGCACTCATACCTAGGCACGTCAGCCGCGGAAAGCTGTACACAGACTTAGTGAAGCTCCTCTACTTCACATGGATAGCCATAGTCATAAACGCTGTGCCAGGCATAGTGATCTCCGATGCTCCACCACTACCTCTATGGATAAGAATAGTATTCGCACTACTCCCTGCAGCTCCCATAGCGAAGATGATAAAACTAGTGAGAAGCCCAAACATCTAATAGCTTCAAAAACATAGTCCAAGAGCCTCCAAATATCAAAAGATTTTTTATCAATATCCATTGGTCCATCTCATCAGGTTATAGTTTCTTCAGAGGCTCTAGGACAGCTATGCAATGGTTCTGCAATCTATAGCTATGCAAGGTGGTCTAGGTGTCTCGGTACTTCTTCAGGATGTGATAGATAGTAGTCCTCGATACCTCAGTCTGTTATGCATATAGTATAATACATGATAGCAGGGATAAGATTCTAAGAGTTGCAATAGCTCTATGAATATCTCTATACCTATAGCTATATAGCAAGGATCAGATGACCTCTTATATTTGTGTTATATAGAGTTTTAGTGGTGTTAGAGTTGGTTAATGTATATGAGGTTAAGGGCTCTTTTGGAACTACAAGAGTTGAGATATATAGACAGAATATTGTTAGGGTTGTACATATACCTAGAGATGTTGTAGATTTTGATAAGAAGAGCTTTGTTGTTATAGCTAAACCTATAGAAATTCCCGTGGCTGTTAGTGATAGATCTGATGCACTGATAGTTAATACAGGTGTGTTAACTGTTAGAATAGATAAGGCCAATGGGTGTATCTCTATTGGTTCTGGGTCTACAACTATATTTAGAGAGTATCTATGGAGGTCAGAACCTGTTGAGATATATGGTGAAAAGACTTATCATTTTGAACAGATATTTGAGGTTAGAGATGATGAGGGTATCTATGGACTTGGTCAACACGCTGGTTATTCCGCTCATACAGGTTATAACTATAGGGGTAGAGTAGTATATTTGGTTCAGAGAAATACGGATATAGCTATCCCATTTATGGTTTCTAGCAAGGGTTATGGAGTTCTATGGGATATGTATTCAATGGGTGTAGCAGATTTTACAAAGTCTCTAGCTAGGATATGGTTTGAAGCTGGAGATGCTCTAGATTTCTACTTCATCTATGGCCCTAGTATAGACGATGTTATCTCTGGCTATAGATGGCTAACTGGTAAGGCAACTATGCTACCCAAATATGCATTTGGATATTGGCAGTCTAAGGAGAGATATGCTACACAGCAGGAGCTTATATCTACAGCTAAGATGTTTAGGGATAGAGATATACCTATAGATATAATAGTTCAGGATTGGCGCTACTGGGGGAAGTATGGCTGGAATGCATTTAAGTTTGATGAAAATGACTATCCAAATCCTAGGGAGATGGTAAAAGAGTTACATGATATTAATATAAGGTTAGTTATATCTATATGGCCAATATTTGGTGAGGAGACGGAGATTATTAAGGAGGCAGAGAAGATTGGATGTATATTTAGAGGTACAGGACTTCTAAATGTGTTTAAAGATGAGTGTAGAGAGTGGTTCTGGAGGAAAATAGAGGAGGTATTCTTTAGTATTGGTATAGATGGTTGGTGGTTAGATGCATCAGAACCTGAGGTAAGACCCCTACTCATCTATACAACATGGCAGAGAGAACTAGATACTGAGCGCTATGGAAAGATGTTTAAATACATTAATCTATATCCACTTCTTGAGACAAAAGCTGTTTATGAAGGTCAAAGAAGTGTATCTAATAAGAGGGTCTTGATACTAACTAGATCTGGATTTCTAGGTATACAGAGATATGGCGTTATTAACTGGTCTGGGGATATAACAGGTGATTGGACAACATTTAGAACACAGATATGGGCAGGTCTAAACTATTGTGCATCAGGACTACCTTATTGGACAACAGATATAGGAGGATTCTTTAGCGGTAATCCAGATACTGAGGGCTATAGAGAACTATTCATTAGATGGCTTCAATGGGGTGTCTTCTGCCCTATATTCAGAGTACACGGAACATATTATCCTAAAGAGCCATGGAGATTCGGTTCAGAGGCAGAGAAAATAATTGTTAAGTATATAAGGCTACGATATAGGTTATTACCATATATATACTCACTTGTATGGAAGGTATACAATAATGGCTATACTATTATGAGACCACTATTCTTTGACTATAGAGATGATCCAGAGGTTCTAAATATCGATGACCAGTTTATGTTTGGTCCATACATACTTGTGAGTCCGATAACAACACCATCAACATATGAAAGAGAGATATATCTACCAAAAGGTCTATGGTATGATTTCTGGAGTGGAGAACTATTGGAACACGGATTCCACAAGGTTAAAGCTCCTATAGATATAATTCCACTCCATGTAAAGGCAGGTGCAATTCTACCCCTAGCACCAATATCAACTAGATATTCTATGCAGAAAATAGATGAGATAGAGCTGAGAATCTATAGAGGTAGATCAACAGTATTTACACTATATGAAGATGATGGAGAGACCTATGACTATGAAAAAGGGATATATGCACTTATACCAATAGAATGGGATGAAGACAATCAAAAATTGATAATACATGGTAAACAAGGATCATATGAGATACCAGAGATAAAGTTTAAAGTGGTATGGGTTAGAAGAGGAAAGGGAGTGGGTATTGAAGAATCAGAACCAGATACTATAGCTAGATACCAAGGTGAAAAAATTGTGGTTAGCAAACCATAGACACCTCATTCCAGTTATAACCATTTTTATATGATTTTTATTGAAAATCTATTAGAAACAAATGCAATGTTTCATATAGCTACTTAGTGAAGGATGGAGATATAAAAGGATAATTATAGATATTAATTTGGTCAATACCTGTAGATAATAGCTAGATATAAGCTTATAATTATTATTTATTGTATTGTTCTTTTGGGTTGTGTTATGGATATAAAGCTTGTTAGAGTAAAATTTGCTGATGGCTCTATTGAGGAATGTAGTGAGAAGATAGTTGAGGGGAATATATATAGATATGTGTGTAGAAGTGGTGAGGTACAGGTAGAGATTTACGATGAATTAATATCTCTTTCAGCTGATTTTGTAAGACCTTTAAATGGTTTTGAGCCTATAGAGATACTCTTTGATGTCGTGGTTAACTCTAGGCTTTTAGTATTGACAACACATATAGATGTGGGGCAGATATATGGACCAGGATTTGGGTATTACAATGCTTTAGCTGTTGATAGAACTCCTACAGTTGAGAAGCCCTCTGATGCACCTATATATCCACCGAAGTTTAGAGATATAGATCATATAACATATACATTTGGAATTCCGTGTTGGACATATTCCATAGTTATTGAGAAGCCAATGGATATACCTAAGTATAGTGTATTTACATTGTTTAAACAGGGAGATGAATATATAGCTATTCTTACTCTTAGCAATAACTATATAACTTCTTATCTTGGTGATGGTCTAAAGATTGTTGTTTTTATAGGTAGAGAGGAGTATAGTGTGCCAAAGAGTTGGATAGTGGCTATAGGTAGAGATTCTGATCCATATAGAGCTATAGAGAGGTGTGTATATAGTGCTTCAAAGGTCTGTGGCTTTAGGCTTAGAAAGGATAAGAGAAGACCTCTATTCCTAGATGGGCTTGGCTGGTGTTCGTGGAATGCACTGCTAGTAGATGATCTATCTCATGATAATGTTATTAAAATAGTGAAGGGTTTACTATCAAGAGGTGTTCCAGTATCATGGGTTATTATAGATGATGGTTGGCAAAAAGATCTTAGAAAGGGTAGGGAATGGTTTACAAGAGTATTACAAGAGCTTAAAGCTGATGAAAAGAAGTTTCCAGATGGCTTAGCGAAAACAGTTAGTGAGTTAAAGAATATGGGTATAAAGTATGTAGGTCTTTGGCATACAATAAATATTCATTGGAGTGGTTGTGAGGAAAATGTTTTGAGGGTTCTTGGTGTTGATGGATATAGATTTCCATATACGAAATCATATGTCCCTCCACCACATATGGATAAAGCATATCAATTCTATGACAAATTCTTTAGATGGGTAAAGTCTAATGGCTTCGACTTTGTTAAGATAGATAATCAGTGGAGTATCCATGCATTATACTGGAGCTCTATACCTGTAGGAGAAGCTGCAAGAAATATTGAATTTGCTATGCAACTAGCATTAGAAGATAATAAACTTGATGTTCTGAATTGTATGTCTATGGCACCAGAAAACTATTGCAACTTTGTATTGAGTAACGCTATGAGGGTATCCATAGACTATATCCCGTTCTGGAAAGCTGATGCAAAGCTACATACAATGTTCAGTATCTATAATGCTCTAGTCTTTAGCCATATTGCTTATCCAGATTATGATATGTGGATAACATATGATCCCTATGCAATAATTCATGCAGTTTCAAGAATCTTTAGTGGTGGACCTATATATATTACAGATAGACATCCTGAGAAAACAGATGTAGAATTGCTTAAGAAGATAGTTCTACCTACAGGTGAGGTCATTAAAACAGATGAACCAGGGCTACCAACAAGAGATATATTATTGAGAGATCCATATAATGAGCCAGTACTGCTCAAGATAGCTTCGAGAATAGGCAATAGTTTTGTATTAGCGTTATTCAATATTAATAGAGATGATAGGGAGATAAATGAGGAGATATCTTTAAATATATTACCGTATAGGGTAGACCATGAAAAATATGTATACTATAAGGTATTTAAAGGAGAGAAAGGGGTAATAGATAGGAATGGCACAATAGAGATAGCATTGAAACCCCTTGAAACTGAGATAATTGTATTTAGCCCTATAGAAAATGGGAAAAGTGTTATAGGTTTAAAAGAATATCTTCTACCGCCATATCCAATAAACATAGTTAATATCAATGGTAGAATCATTGTCAAGCCAAAGGTGGGCGGAACTCTTATATATTATAAAGATGGTGGGTTTGTGGAACAAATAGTTGATAGAGATCAGATAGTAGAGCTATGATTATATAATTTCATGAAAATTTATTTTTATGAACATAATAGAATTTTGTGTGTCTCAAATGGTTGAGATAATTAGAAGAAACAACATTATTTTATCTAATGGAAAATTCAAATTTTTACTAGGTGTGAATTACTGGCCTAGGAAGCTCAATATTAGGATGTGGAGGGACTGGGATGAGAATGCCATTAGAGAAGATTTAAAGCTGATGAAGGAATTGGGTATTAGAGCTATAAGATTCTTTATAAAGAATGAGGATTTTGCTGATGAAAATACTAATGTTAGAGATGATGCTATAGCTAAGCTTAGAAAGTTTCTAGATATGTTGCATGAAAATGGTATTATAGGTTTTCCAACTCTTATAGTAGGGCATATGAGTGGTAAAAACTGGGTTATTCCATGGACATCATTCGACGATCTATATAAGTCTAACAGCATTGAAAAGACAATGAGATTTATTGAACATATTGTTAAAACATTTAAGGATCATCCAGCTATAGGTGGATGGATCCTAAGCAATGAGCTAAGCCTTGTTAAAAAAGCTTCTAATAGAGATGAAGCCTTAGCTCTTCTGAGAGCATATTCAAAGACTGTTAAGTCTATTGATAATAAACACATTATCTCCTCTGGAGATGTACCTGATTCATATATGCAGGAAACACCAAATGTAAGAGAACTTGTTGATTATATAGGCCCCCATCTCTATCTATATGATAGTGATCTTGCTAGACATGGATATATGTATAGCGCATTACTAGAGCTCTTCTCAAATGATAACGATATACCTATAATACTGGAAGAATTTGGTTTTAGTACACATCAGTTCTCTGAGGAATCCCAAGCTAGATTCATAAATGAGATACTCTATACAGCTCTAGCTAAGGGAGCTTCAGGAGCATTTATATGGTGCTTCTCTGACTTTATGCATGAATCTGATCCTCCATATGAATGGAGACCTCTAGAACTCGGATTTGGTATCATAAGAAAAGATGGATCGCTGAAACCTAGTGCTGATATTGTTAAGAGATTCTCGAAGGATTTAGAGAGACTTGAGGATATGGGTATAAATGAGAGATATGAGAGATATATCGATACATCTATAATAGTTCCATACTATCTATTCAAAGACTATGAATTTATATGGTATAAGAATGCACTTGGATTTTGGGGAGTGGTACAACCGATTATAGCTTCATATATCATCTCTAAAGCTGCTGGGCTTCAGACATCAATGATATATGAATTAGATATAGAGAGAAAGGCTAGGGATAAAAAGATGCTTATAATGCCCTCAACAATAACAGCACTTGCATCAACATGGAGAAAGCTTCTGGGGTATGTAGAAGATGGTGGAAATCTATATGTATCGATGGTAAGAGGTGTAGGAATGCTAAAAGCACTTCATGAATCACCTACACATCTATGGGGAGAGCTATTTGGTGTTGAAAATACTTTAGAAGTAGGATCCGTAGGACAGAAATATGTAAATCAGATAAATATAGTATTTGCAAAAGATTTTGGTGTAATGAGAAAGGGAGATACGATATCTCTTAACATTATGGAACCTATATATACATATAAGGCAAGAGCTATAGATGCAGATGTTATTGCTGAAGATAGTGAGGGAAGACCAGTTATATTTAGGGTGAGAAGAGGGAAAGGAAATGTATATCTAAATCTATTACCCATTGAAATAGCTTTAGCTAGAAGTGATATAGTTGATTGGAGCTCAAATATACATAGGCTCTATGAATCGATAGCCCTAGACATAGGTATTGAACCACTGTATAGATCAAGTGATCCAGAGGTTGAGGTGAATATATACACAGGTGGAGATAGTGATATAGTAATAGCTGTTAACCATGGCAAGACGAAAAGCTGTACAATAGCATCAAAGAGAAGTATTTTGGAAGCACTAAAGATAGGTGGTGATGGAGATCTAATATCAGTGGCCAGCAGATCTATAGATATTAAGTTATATGAAAAATCATCAATAGTACTACTTATAAAGAGACAATAGCATCTAGTTAAATAGCTCTTTATCAAATAATTCGATTACCGTCTCCCTATATCTTTAAACCTCTACTTAGTGAATTAGAAATAATTTCATTTGAAGAAATGTTTGGTTTAAGAAATAGGGTTGTAGCTACCGGGATAGCTACCCTAATCATAATTAATTTAGAATACTGATACAATTTTTATTGCATTTCTTGGTATGTTTCCCTTCAATATATCTAGAATTTCCATTAGACTCACTCTATGGGTAATTATATCGTTTACCGATATTATATTAGCTCTCAATATATCTAGGGCTCTATACATAGTATATGGATTGACGAAGCTTCCAATAATAGATATCTCCTTTCTATATACATCAAACAACCTTATACCGACTTCAGATTCTCTCGGTGGAACTCCAAACACTAGAATCCTACCTGAATATCCAACAATTTTTAATGCTTGTTTAAATGCCTCTAGACTACCTGAAGCCTCAACTACAATGTCAATACCATATCTATTTACCTCATCTATAATAGCTTTAGAGATGTCTATATCCCTAGGGTTATAGACATAATCAGCACTAAGTTTCTTAGCAACCTCAAGTCTATAGTCATTGATATCAAATACAACTATTTTTGAAGCTCCAAAATGTCTAAGGAGCTGTAGAAACATAAGACCTATAGGGCCTGCACCAAAGATAGCTATAGTTTTTCCTATAGCCATACCAATTCTATCAATTCCATGAATTATACATGCAAGTGGCTCTGTAAGCGATGCAGCTTCAAATGATAGATCTCTCGGCATTATATAGACATTTTCCTGTGGAACTAGAGCATATTCTGCAAATCCACCATTGAGTGTAACACCAATTCCCTGCCAATTTTCACAGAGGTGCTTCATTCCAGATCTACAGTAGTAGCATCTTCCACACGATATATTTGGATCTATAACAACTCTATCTCCTTTTCTAACCATATCAACATTTTTACCTGTATCTATAACCTCTCCAGAAAACTCATGGCCAGGTATTATAGGGTATTTAGCTAGAAATTCACCTTCATATATATGTCTATCAGTTTGACATAGTCCACAGGCTCTAACCCTAACTAAAACCTCATTATCTCTAGGCTCAGGTATATCTACATCTCTCACCTCTGCCTTACGAGGCTCTATTATTACTAATGCCTTCATAATACTCATCCATATGGCTCTCTTGGAAATATCTGTGAGAATTTTGTTCCAATATAATCTGCATATTTAATAGCATTGAATAACATCTCTGGTGTTACCTCGAAAGGCTCATTCTTTATTATATATGCTTCTGATGCCTTTTGAGCAACCCTCCACAGATCTTCTTCAGCTATATCCTTAAAGCCAAGCTCATTTAGATTTATTGGTAGACCTACTTCATGGGCCCACTTCATATAGTCTAGAATAATGTCCATCGGTCTCCCCTCAAGAATAAGCTCAACAATTGTTCCAAATGCTACTAATTCTCCATGCATTGGTGTAACACCATATTTCCTCTTTATATATGTAAAGCCATGTTCAACTGCATGAGCAGTAGCAACACCTGTATTCTCAAATGCAAGTCCACTCAATAGAATATTTGTTTCAACAATTATTTCTAGGGCAGGGGTAACAAGACTCTTTTTAGCAGCTTCAAAAGCAGCTCTACCATAAGTCTTCAGCCTCTTCCAAGTGATTCTACCTAGCTCAAGACCTATTGTAAGAGCTTTTAGAGGTTCTACAGGTTTTGGCTTATACTCTATATAGACAAAGTTATGTTTATTAGCCTGAACCGTAGCTAAACCCTCAAAATACTTTGATGATGCATCACCCATACCAGCTGAGAGAAATCTTGCACCAGCATTAGCTATAATCTTTGTATCTACAAAAACTAGATCTGGATTCCTAGGCCAAAAAACATCCTCAACCCACTCACCAGGATAGGGCTCTGTATATATAACAGAGATAGAACTTGTAGGAGCATCTGTAGAAGCAATAGTGGGTACAGTAACAACAGGAACCTCAAGAAGATTCCCAACAGCTTTTGCAGTATCGAGAGCCTTACCACCGCCAAAACCTATAACCATTTCAACATTTTCACTTTCACCAATCTTCTTAAGCCTATTAATCTCCTCCCAACTACACTCTCTCCTAAAAATCTCCCAGACATACCTAATACCATAATCATAAAACGACTTAGCAACAACATCCCTAACAATTCTTGTAACATCTTCATCAGCAAAAGCTAAAGCCCTACTACCAAATATTTTTACAAACCTTCCAAGTAATTGAAGGATATTAGGACCCTGAATATATCTCCTAGGAGATATAAAGCCTTTGACATCTAGGAGAGTACTATAGATATAGCTCTCTGTATTAATCAAGTCTATTACCTAACAATGTCAATATATTAAGAGTTTTTAAATTCTTCTTTAGTCATAAATCTATTTTGCTTATGATTGAATCTGATCGAATATAGATTATATTAGAGCTATACACACAGCACGAAATAGATAAAGCTAATATATGTGTTTACATAGTATTATAGCTTAGGTTTGTGGTTATGGAGATAAAGCTACTCGCTTTTGATAGTTTTGGAGTTAGATCTATGTCTACATTTATACAGACAGATGATGTGTTACTACATATAGATCCATCTGCATCTCTTGCACCCTCTAGATATGGTCTTACACCACATAGGAGAGAGATTGAGAGGCTCTTAGAGTGTGGTAGGGTGATAGAGAGTTTTGCTAGGGATGCGGAGATTATTGTTATAACACATTATCATTATGATCATCATGATCCTGGGTATCTAATTCCGTTGGATATATATAGGAATAAGATTGTATATGTTAAGAATCCTGAGGAGAAGATTAATAAAAGTCAGATGGGGAGAGCTAGCTATTTTCTAAATCTTATAAAACCTATAGCAAAGGAGATAAGAATTGCTGAAGGCTCTGAGATAGTCATTGGAAAAACAACTATTAGAATCTCTAATGCTGTTCCTCATGGAGTTAATGATAGGCTTGGATATGTTGTAGAGGTTAGTGTATCTGATGGAACTACAAAGGTTTTATATACATCTGATGTAGAAGGACCTCCACTAGATGAACAAACGAATTTTATATTGTCTGAGAAGCCAGATATATTAATAATTGATGGACCTATGACATATATGCTAGGTTTTAGATATAGTAAGAAAGCTCTTCAGGCAAGTATTGAGAATCTAAAAAAGATTATTAGTGTTGGCGTAAAGAATATAGTGATAGATCACCACTTCCTTAGGGATATAAACTATAGGGATAGAATAACAGAGCTATATCAGTATGCAGAGGAAAATGGTGCTAGGATAATAACTGCAGCAGAGTTTATGAATAGACCTATAGAGATGCTAGAGGCTCTAAGAGATAAACTCTATCAGGAGGAACCAGGAGAAGGAGAAATTCCAGAGAAGCTTAAGAGTCTTTTAGAAGAATAGATCTTACCTATATATCTACAAACCATTGTGGTATAAATGGTTTTAACAAAAGTCCATAGTGTTGATCCTCTGAATCCCGATGAAGATATTATTGATAGATGCTGTAAAGCTATACTCAATGGAGCTATTATTGTATTCCCGACAGAAACTGTCTATGGCTTAGGTGCATATGTATATAATGTAGAAGCTGTAAGGAAGATCTTCATCGCTAAGAGTAGACCTATGGACAATCCTCTAATAGTCCATATCTCAAAGATAGATCAGCTCTATGAAATTGCTATAGATGTTCCAGAGATTGTCAATATAATTGCAGAAAATTTTTGGCCAGGACCACTAACAATACTCCTTAGAAAAAATAGGAGTGTTCCTAAGGAGGTTTCTGGGGGGCTAGATACAGTTGCTGTTAGAATGCCCGCTCATCCTGTAGCTCTTAAGCTAATTGATTGTAGTGGTCCAATAGCTGCTCCCAGTGCTAATATCTCTGGAAGACCTAGTCCTACATCACCATATCATGTTCTTGTAGATATGTTTGGTAGAGCTGATATAATTCTAGATGCAGGTGAGACATTTTTTGGGGTAGAGTCTACAATTATAGATATATTGAGTGATCCACCAAAACTTCTTAGACCTGGAGCCATGCCTATAGAAAAGATTGAGGAAGTATTGAATAAAAGGATTGAGATTCCAGTATTTGCTCTAGGTTATAAAGAGAGTGAGAAGGCATTGGCACCAGGTATGAAATACAAACACTATGCACCTAAAACACCTTTGATAATAGCTAAATCTAGAGATTATACAGATTGTAGGAGATATGCTGAAAAAGTAAAGAAGATAGCTATGGATCTCATAGCTAGGGGTAGAAATATAGCGGTGGTAGCAAGTACTGAGACAGCTGATATATATATAGATCTTAACATCAAGATATTTGTCCTTGGCTCTAGAAAAAATCTTTTTGAAATAGCAAAAAATCTCTTTGGAGTGTTGAGAGAACTTGATAGAAGCGGGGTAGATATGGCTATTGTTGAAGGCTATCCAGAGAAGGGTATTGGTATAACAATAATGAATAGACTTATAAAGGCGTCAGGATATAGAGTAGTAGATGTAGATACAGATTAGTGATACGATATGAGAAGCTATAGAGATAGAGACTTTATAGAGACTGTGGAGGGTCTTGTATTCTGTGTTATAGGTAATATACATCCACAGGATAGAGTAGTTTCATATCTAAAGTATGTTGCAGGTTATAAAAGTGATATAAGGGTGAAGTGGTCTAGAAATGGTATTGAGTATGGAAGAATATTGCCATTCTATAGTGCTATTGGTGTTAGTAAGACTATGGATTTTCTAAGAGAGAACTATCCATACTATATAGTCTTTGATAGATATAGATCTATAGAATTGATAGAGGTTCCCAAAGATCGTATCAAGATCCATTATAAACCTGAGGAAAAAGCTATAGATATATTGAGAGCTCCCAGAGATTCCCTAGAGGAACTTGCTAAAGATCTTATAGAGAATATAGCGAGTAGAAGTGGGGTTAAGACTAGAGACTTTGGGGTGACAGGGTCAATATTATTAGGGATACACAATCTTATGTATTCAGACATAGATCTTGTGGTATACGGTAGAGAGAATTCCTATAGACTCAGAGAGACATTAAATGAGCTGTTTAACGATGGTAAAAGTGGTTTCTCTAAACCATCTGGAGATATGCTAGTAGAATGGGCTAGGGACATAGCTAGGATTCATCCACTAACTATTGAAGAGGCTATGAAGCTTTATAGAGATATTAAATGGAATAGAGCTCTATATAAAGGAAGACAATTCTCTTTACATCCAGTAAAAATAGAGAGTGAAGTTAGTGAGCGTTGGGAGGATAAGATATATAAGCCAATAGGACTTGCAACAATTAGAGCTAGAATCATAGATGCTACAGACTCTATATTCATGCCAGCAATATATGTCATTGATGATGTACATATAATTGATGGAGTTTCAATTCCTAATACAATAAGATTTATCGTTAGTTATGAGGGTCTATATATAGATATAGCTAAGGAAGGGGAATATGTAGTTGCACATGGAAAGGTTGAAAAGGTAATAGATCTGAAGATGGGAGAGGAATACTATCAGCTTACCATAGGAACCTATGAAGCTAGAGGAAAGGATTATATTAAGCCAGTAAAATGGTTTACCTCTTAGCAAATACTATTTTCACTAATCCATTTCTATATTTAAACTCCCTAGATTTTATATCCACATTCAATGGTATATCTATAACTTTCCTATATGTTTTATATCCACTATATGCCTCAAGATAAATTCTATTTCTATCCAGATTTCTAATTCTTATTTCTTTAGGATTTAACCATGACAGATCTATTATTATATATACCTCATCTCCATAGTCATCAATCTCGATATTATTATCCTCATTATCTTTTCCTCTATCATATACATCATTTGCAGTACCATAAATATTATATATATTGGTACTATCCTCACTTTCTAAATCATGTAAAATATGATTCACAATATTGTCAAATATTTTAAATAATTTTCTCCATGATTTTTCATCATAATCGTCATCTGAAACCATTTCTGTAAACCAGTTAGTTTTCTTTAAATTAGTGTTAGCTAGTTTATTAGTTGTTCTGAAAACTATGGTCTATATGCAATTATTTGAAATCTATATGTATCCCTTTAAAAATAGTTCTAAGGCTATGCAGAAAGCTAGGAATAGTGATGTTGAAAGAATTACTATGTACTCAAGTATATTTCTAATGGTGTTATTTCTAATTCTTCTATTTATTAATAGTATTAGACCTGCTAGAGAATGGAGATATGTCAATAGTATTAGGAGTATTCTTAGTAGTGGATCTGTATGTATAATTTCTGCCCTTGGAAAGAATATAGGGCTTCTTAGCATCATTTGGTATCCAGATAAGATGTAGAGAAGCATTAGTACAAGTAGTGGTAGTGAGGTTATTTCAACAATTATTAGGGCAACTCTAAGACTTCTAGCCATATCTCTAACCCCTCATAGACTCTATATACCTCTCAATATCTTCAAAGCTTACTCTATATGGATGTTTAGGTACACCTATGGGTACTATATACATGGGGACTTCATCTCTTTGAGCACCTATAACCCTAGAAACCTCATCGTCATAGAAGGCTCCTATAACTACACATCCATATCCAAGGGCTGTTGCTATAAGATATATGTTTTGACCTACATGACCTACCTCCATAGGTACATATCTAACCTCACCCCTATATCCATATACTCTTGTCGTTCTCTCAAAAACTGCAAATATAACGATATTTACAGGAGCGTTTCTAACCCATTCCTGGCGAAGAGCTGCAACATATAGCTCCTCTCTAACATCTCCGGACTTCACTAGGGTTAGTATATGTCTATGGGGATCATATTTATATACACCAGCATCTAGAAATTCACTACCTATAGAAACACCATTTCTACCAATGACAACATATATCTCAAGGGGATATGTAGCACCAGCACTAGGAGCAGCTCGAAGACCCCATCTAGTCTCCGTTATACCATATGCAGCCCATAGAATCATTGATAGATGATCAATAGGTATAGGATCCTCAGTATACTCTCTTATACTCCTGCGAAGAAGGATTGCTTCCTCAACAGATATATTGGTCATCTTCCTCGGAGGTGGCAATAGAACTGTATTTCCAATAACAATAGTAAGATTTTTACTGGGAATAGGCGGTGTTGGTTGTATATATTCTAAGGGTCTAGGTATACCTATTACTGTTATAATCACGTATACTATTATGAAGAAAGTGAGTAGGAAGGAAATTAGATAGGCTATTCTCTCCACTCTCATAATCTCTCGTTAATGTATAATATAGAGGGTTAATAAAGCTATTCGCTATGTATCAATACAATCTAGAGTTTATTATGATGTTCAAAACATTGTTTATGGAATAAAATCTCTAACCCTTAAAACCAACTCTATACCAGATTTCCTCAACTCTCTACCACCACTGGATAGAAATATTGAGAATATCCTTGCTTCAGATGGATATAGACTACTGTCAAGAAACATTGCAGCTGTAGCAATAGAGATAGCTCTAGAAATATTTCTTCCAAGGGCTCTCAGCATAATAGTGCTACACTTTTCAATATTCCTTTTATATAGAATAGCAGCTACATATCTCATATAAAACTTCTTTCCCACCCTAATAACATTATCATTACATCTCAATAGAGACACCATTGCATACTTATGTATTTTCATAAACATTAACACTTATAAAGCATTGTAGAAGAAGTTATATAGGGGTTATACCATTGAAAATAAATAGGCTGTGTATCCTAGTAGCACTATCCTCATTTGTAATCCCACTACTATTTATATCTATAGCTATAGCAATGTCGGATTGGTTTAATATATATGATAATGCTTTAAGTGATCTAGGTCATGCAACAAGGAGTAAGGTGGCTCCAATATTTAATATAGGACTATCATTAGGAGCATTTCTTTTAACAATATTTGCTATAAACTATGTTAAGGATATAAGTAGGATTCTAATGATTCTCTTACTACTTTGTGCATTTTTATTAAATCTTGTTGCAGTATTTGATGAGGTATATGGAAAGCTTCATTACTGGGTATCAGTAGCATTCTTCATATCATTAGCACTTCTATTAGCTGGATATGGGTATTTTATGAAACAGATAGTATTGGCAACAATTGCTATAGCTATTGGTGTTATAGCATGGTATATCCATATGGTTTATAGAATTCCGAGAGGAGCAGCAATACCAGAGCTAATATCAATCTTTATCTCAATACCCTTCCTTATAGTATTTGCATATAGGAATGTCTGTAGAGAATAATTGTTGCATTGTTTTAGAGTAGTTAAACTCTGAATAAATATTATGTACATGGAATGAAAACTAATATTTATGTGGATAGAATAGATATGAATATAATTACAGGGTGAATGATGCTAATCCTATTTTTATGGAAGTAATACAACAGCTTTTCTCTAAGCTATAATGAAATTACTTCATTTTCTTGAGTATATATAGAGGAATGTCTCTTCGTAGTGATTTCAGATATGTTATGTGGTATGTGGTTCTAGGTGGGAGAAGTATACCTCTAGAGACAACTCTATATATATCTTGTTCACCTAGTTGTGGCATTGCAATACAGATATTGTATGAGATACAGATATCTATGTCTAGGGGAATTTTATTTAATAGCGATAACACATTTCTATAATTATTAAACTCCTTTATAGCTAGATAGAAATCTATTTGATCAATCATAGAACTATATATATTATCACCAAACTTCATAAATATGCTGCTAGAGCCATGTTTAACAGAGTATAGAAGCTCGTTAAAGAACTTCTCAATGCTTTTCTCTAGATATACCTTATCAGATATGTACATCCAGCTACTAATAAACTTTATATCATTTCTATACTCTGCCTCTACTACAGGTATCCATTTAAATCCAAGCATCTTTAACGCATAGAATCTATGATGACCATCGATTATAATATTCTTTGTCTTCTCAATAATTATTGGTCTATATATGTATCCCATTCCTAATATAGATGTTAGAATATCTCTAGCTCTACTGTACTCAATTTCTTCATGAGGCACCAAATCATTTATATACCTAAATGTTATTTCCATTGATATTCACTGTAGCCGTATCTGTTGTACAGGCTAAGATTTTGGCTAACTACTATAAGAACTTAATCACTATAATAGTCATATCAATGAGTATTAAAAAATTCTAAGACTAGATCAATGTTAAACATTTTAATTCTCGTATTGGAATACCTCTATATTTAAATTGGTATTGGAAAGTAGTTGGTGTTTATAATGGGGGAGACAGGTTTTGAATGGCTTATAGAGATTGCACTGCTCTTGGTTTTAGCCAAGAGTTTAGAGTTGTTGATGGTGAGACTAGGTTTTTTACGTGTTGTTGCATGGTTATTAGCAGGTCTTTTGGTTAGCATAGTGAGGATATACATAGGTTATGAACCAAGTATTGTAGTTAAGGCATTTGCATATCTAGGTATAATACTCCTTCTATTTGAAGCTGGACTAGAGGGTTCTCTTAGGATGTTTATTAGGGGGTTTAGAAGAGTGGGTTTAATAGCTATTGGAGGTGTTATAGGTGCTATAGCATCAGGTTTTATTGCTATACCCATCCTACACCTTTCAATCTATAGTGGTATAGCCTTGGGCATAATATTATCAGCTACATCTGTATCTGTAACTGTAAAGGCTTTTGAAGAACTTGGTGTATTATCATCTCTAGAGGCTCAAGCTGTAATTGGTGCAGCTGTTGTTGACGATGTTATTGGCCTTGCTCTTATAGGTCTTCTCCCAACTTCAAAAGGCGTCAATATACTGTCTATAGCTATACTTGCTTCGCTAGCCTTTATGCTATGGTTTGCAACAGCTATTGTGGCAGAGAAAGCGTTGCGAGGGTTATTCAAAAAGATTCTTACTACACCCATAGAGGCGGGTACTGAAGTTACAGCTCTAATCCTAACACTTCTCCTAGCCTATATAGCTACAAGGATAGGCTTAAGCACTATTCTTCTAGCCTATGCCCTAGGTATTGGCATAGCAAGTTTTCGCTATATAGCGAGAAGACTAGGTGATAGATTGCGCACATTAGTAGTATTATTTGCTCCATTGTTCTTTGTATATGCAGGTTATCAACTAGATATACGGGAGTTATTGGCAGTAGAGCTACATAAAATAGCTTTTGCTGTAGCTATTGTAATACTATTGGCATTTACATCCAAGATCCTAGGATGCTATATTTTTGCAAGGCTTAGTGGATTTAGCCACAGACAATCATTAATTGTAGGTGTGGGTATGGTGCCTAGGGCTGAAGTCATGACTGTAATAGCTACATCAGCGCTGGATTACGGCCTTATAGATCAGAGTATCTATTTAGCTATATTGTTCATAATACCTATAACAACAATGGTAACGCCTATACTAATTAAGAAGCTGTATAGCTAATCTAATATAGTGAAACAGTCCGTTAAAGTATAACTTAAAGTATTATCAAGATCTATCTTAATCAGAATAAATTAAATTTATTATACATCACCGCAAAGCATATTTACCCTATGTTCATAATACTAAGAAAGAATATTGTGATATATACTTTAGGTGATATAAGGAAGTGCTACAAGAGGTTATGGAGGAAGAAAGTCCAGCTACAGTTAACATTAAGAATGAAATATCCGTTAACTCTCTCAAAGATGTATTACTCTCATGGATTGAAGAGGAGCTTAAGAAGAAAGGCTATACGGTTGTTAGAGACTATGTTGTTGAGAGTAGTGGTGTTAAACATAGGTTTGATCTCCTAGCAGAGCAGGAAGCTATTCCTGGGCTGAAGATAAGTATAGGTGTTATATTTGTCAATTCTAATCAAAGAATTATCGATGTGGATGTAGTGGAAAGATATATAGCTTGGAGGGAGACTCTACCTATAGACAGTATAGTTCTTGTAACCACAAAGAATGTATCACCTGAGGCAAGAGAGCTCGCCTCTAGATATGGGATAGATCTTATAGTTATTAGTGAGGATACAATCTCTAAACTAGTAATGGAAAGAAAAGGCCTTGCTAAAATGCTTGAGGGATACTACTATATTAAGCCTAGAATAGACGCTGATTACGTCATTAAATATGTTGAAGCAAGTCACAAATCAATATTTTTCAAAAAACCTAAGGTCAAGATCTCAAATATAGCATTGGTATATATCCCATTAGTAGTTGGTAATATAGAGATGAGTAGAGCTGGGGTGGTAGCTGAGGAGATAGAGATAGTCAAGGGAAAGGTTGTTGTAGATGGTATCCATGGCTATGTTGTTACTAGACATAATAATGCCTTAGCAATATACGAGGATATCGGTAGTTTGGTGGAGGACATATCTGATAAAGCTATAGAAGCTCTAGATATAGTATCAAATGAAATTACAATAAATATATCTTCACTAGGTAGCAAACTCGATATTAGTGATGAGGATCTTAAACAAATCTTAGATACCCTAAGTAGTAAGACTCTTGTTGATGTCTATGGAGATATAGTTGAATTCAAAGGTCTTGATCCACATATATTCACCGATATCGATAGTATTGTCACTGAATATAGATGTGAGGTTGTCAAGGGGACACCTCCAGCAGAGATACCAGGTATAGTAAAACTAGGTATCAATATCTCTATACCCAAATTTGAGAAGCTGTTAAGAAGTCTGAGATGTGAGCTCCATAATCTCTATGTGATTTACTATCCATTCTACATAGTATTTCTAAGTGAGGTTAAAAATGGTGAAGAACATGAAAAGCTTATCATCATTGATGCTATTACTGGAGAGGAAGCTGGAGATATTAGCAAGGTATTCCTAGATATAGATACAATAGAATATATAAGAAGACATAGTTTAGACATACAAAGATTGAATCAAATGAAAATTTAGGAGCCTAATCTAATATCATATGTCTTTAATACACCAAAACAATATCTATGCCCACAATGAGCGGTTCTATACATCTCAATACATTATACTAGGTAGAAGTACAGCTATAGCTATAGTAATTAGTAGCCATATCAATACCACATTTATGGAGATTTTCAATGCTTTTGCAATAGCAACATCATTTAGCTTCTCTATAGGTTCACCAATGGTATAAGCACCTATCTTCTCAAGCCTTACTCTCAAAGCTCCTGCCATTGCAGATATAGGATTGCCAGCATTTATACTCTCTGTAGCTCTCCTATACCTTCTCCAGATATCCAATGAATACTTTATGCTACCTCTGACCAAAGGTGAAGAGAGTATTATGAGTAGTGCTGTTATTCTAGCAGGGATAAAATTTATTATTGTATCCATTTTTGCTGAAAACCATCCAACATCTATATACTCTGGATCTTTGTATCCAAGAGCACTATCTAATGTATTTACAATTCTCTGAAATAATCCTCCTATAGGACCTAGTATAGCTGTATAGAAGAGTGGAGAGATATATCCATCGACAAGACTCTCAGCTAGAGATTCTATGGCAGCAGAAATAACATGTTCATTGTCAATCTGATAAACATTTCTACGAACTATCTGCTGAACCCAATATCTAGCACAGCTCCAATCATTGCTAGATACACAGATAAGAGCTTTCTTCACAATATCTAGTAGAAGTCTTAATGAGAATGAGGTCTTCATAATATAGCTAGCAATTAATATCCATAGATATATGTTTATATTCCAAGCTATATAGAGTATAAGGGTATAGAGAGCTATATGTATAGCTACTATGGCTATCCATATTACAACTCCTCTTGCTCTAGAGCTATAGGGTCTACCTAAAATCCTTGCTACTACATATGAGGTGTGTACAGGGTGTATAGTTAGCATAAATCCACTATGATAAGGATATAAATAGTCTAGTAGATGTGCAAGAAGAATACATATAGCTATAATCAATGGATTTGATGGATATAAGAACTCTGGAATAAACATTAGAGACACCGGGATGTTGTTATAGAGAGTATTAAAAGGCTTAGGATTCTTAGTAACTCATATGTAAAGCCCATTACATCACCTGTTATAAATCCTATTCTATATCTAGAATCTCTATAGGATAAGAGGGATATGGCGATAGTTAGTACTACTATAGCTAGAAGATGGAGAAGTATCTTCATATTTATAGCTAAAAGCAATAGAATTAGCAGAACATATATAGCTATATTCATTATAATGTTCTTAAGAGGTTTTGCATATCTAGAAAACATATATCCAAGACCCATATAAGGCTCTTCTCTACCGATAGCAGCAACAATATACATAGACTCTGTGGCAGAGACATATATAGAGATCAATAATGGGATTAGCTCATAGAGATCTAAGGTGATTAGCTCTTTCATAGAGATATAGCTTGTTATCAGGGAAAGTGTTAGTATAGCTATAGAAAATGTACCCTTTCTAGGATCCTTCATTATCTTTAGAGCTTCTTCACCTCTTCTATGAGAACCTATAGCATCTAGATAATCAGCATATCCATCTATGTGTATCCCTCCAGTTATAGCTATATGGATAGCTATATATAGAACAGCTATGATATCTATAGATAGTTGAAGAATCTTCATAAGACTAAGTATGGCTCCAGCTATACATCCCTCGAGTAATCCAATCAATGGAACTAGATAGAAAACACGTGCACCAGATTCAATATCCTCTTCACCTATAGGTATTGTTGTGAGAAGGGATAATAGAGACTTAATACCTTTTAACAGCTTCACCTTCTTCACCAAAAACTCTATTCATAATCTCAATAAAATAGTCATTATCGTGTTTACCCCTAATAGCAACTCTAAAGAAGTACTTTGTTAAGGGGGTGTATGATGAAGTATCTCTAACATAGATACCGTATCTCAACAACATATTATTTATCTCTTCAGCAGAATATCTATGGCTTCTAACCAAAATATATGGAGCATATGAGTTATACACTGTGAAGCCCAGTCTCCTCAAATGCTGTATAATTCTACTTCTCTCACTAGATATATATTGTCTAGAAATCTCTAAGAATCTCCTCGTATCATCTCCAAACCTACTGAATAACTCAATAAATAGATAATTAGCTAATGCATTTACATTCCATGGTTGTCTATAGAGATCAAAAATATTTGAAAATCTATCACATACATACATAAAACCTATTCTAAGACCTGGAACAGAGAAGGATTTTGTTAAACTTCTAATAACAACAATGTTATCATATTCCTCCACAAGATGTAGAGTATTTTCCTGGAACTTCTCAGAGAGATCAATAAAAGCTTCATCGATAAGAATAAGACTTTCTCTAAATGTCTTAACTATTTCCTCTATATGTTTGATACTGATAAAGCATCCTGTTGGGTTATTTGGATTTGATAAGAGGATTATGGATTTCCTAGCTATATCTCTTGGGATAGAGAGTAATAGTTCTAATGGAAATATAAATGTATCTGGATTTTCAATGTATTGAATTGATATCAATGGTATTTCTAGTGCATATGAAGTAGCTCTATAATCACCAAATGTAGGTTCAATGACTATAAGATTTCTTGGTCTATATACAGCTAGTGCTATGTATAGAGCTTCTGCAGCACCATTTAATGGAACGATATATTCACTTTTCACCCCATAGAATTCTGCTATTGCTTTCCTAAGATCGTTATATTCATAGTCGGGATACTTAGCAATGATACTAACATTATTTTCAATTACATCTCTAAGAATATCTATAACATGTTTTGGTGGACCTAGGGGATTTATTGGTACAGAGAAATCAATTATATCTCTAGCTACTCTACCACCGTGATATCTATACATATTTTCTACCTTAGACCACTTCAACATCTCTACATAGATTTTTAGCTATCTCTAAATCCTCTAGAGTATCTATATCAATAGCATCTGTAGAGCTATACACAATATTTGTCCATGAACCACCACAGCCTCTATATAGCGATATCCCTATAGGTTCCTCTATACCATTTCTAGATATGGTCATAGTTATAACATCTCTATCAATTTCCAAGGCTTTTGATATAAAATCTTCTATTACAGTTCTATGTGTAACTATATCCCCAGCTACAATAAGAATTGGTTTTGGCAATGAACATGCTAGAAATAGTAGATCTTCAATATATCCTTCACCTGTAGTCTCTATACATTCAACCTCCTCTATACACAGCTTAACAACCTCTGAAAAGCTAGATGTATATTTTGATATAGCCATAATTATATCTCTACAAAATGGCTTTATATTAACAATGATGTGTTCTATCAATGGTTTTCCGCATATATTAGTAACTATTTTGCTTGGCGATCCATATCTAGAGCCTTTACCTCCAGCCATAACAAGGCATAGAACGTTTCTATACATCTATAGTACCACCTTGGATATATTCGTAAAGTAATGTATATAGAGATCCTAGGAGTGCAGATATAACATCATCCTCAAATACCCCTAAAACATTGTGACTAAGTATATTCTTCTCCTTTAATCTTTCTACCCAATACATAGAGAACAAACCCTTTATCCCTGCTATATACATAGCAAGTGCCATACCAATAATTTCATCAGCTATAATCCTAGGGGAATCTCTAGCAAATTCCTCTAAACTGATATTTGGTATTGTTCCTACAAGTCCATGGAGATCGAGTTCTCTTGCAGCTACAATAAAACTCCATGTATTTGGATCACTAAGAATTTTATGTAGAAGCATCTTTACAATCTCTATAGCTTTCTCATCTGAGATATTGGGTATCGGCATATATCTATATAGCTCTCTAAATAGATCTAGAAATTCTTCTTCACTTAATCCAGTTAAATAGCTAAACATATTCTTTCTATCTAAAGCCTTAGAAACAATTGCTCTATGGACAGCTCTTGCTATTGTATTTCCAATTGTTGTTGCCATACCTGCAAACAGTATCTCCTCTCCAATATCTAATGGTTTTAGAACTGCTATAGCATCAGTAACAGTTCCAGAAGATCTAGTTCTACATCTAAGCATTATATCACTAGAAGCCAAACATTTTGCCTCGGTAATCGTTCTTAGAAGATCTACCATAGCATTATCTGTTAGTGGTTGGCGTATTACTACAGCAATATTTATTGTAGATATAGTTATAGGTTTAAACACCTTTGTCTCTATACATACAGCTGGCTCAAGCCCTATAGTCATAAAGATATCTGTATCTATCTCATCTATTCTAGTATGGATGAAGTTTTCTATTGATGTAGCAGTTATAAATATTACTGCATTTTCAATACTTATCTCTCTAGCAATAGATTTATAATAATCAACTAGATTCTCAACATAGAAATCTTTAGAAACAAATCTAAATACTATATTCTCTACATATCCATTGCTAGACACTATATATACTGTGGATAGTATCTTCATAGGATTTGGAAGTCTTATGAGGATTGTATTATTATCGATGTATTCTATTTTCATAGTAGTGTACCACTATCTATAGAGATGCAAAAGTTTTTAACTCTATATATGGCTAGCTTAGCCAGGTGTTGCTATGTATAATATAGGGATTGTTGATCGCTATGGATATGCCAATAGAATTATTGCTGAGATTCCAAATAGAAATCCCATAGCTGTATACTTCATAGCTAATACCATGGTATCAACAGTTCCAGGTATAAGTATAGCTGGTGAAAATCCTAGGGCAACACTCTATACCCCTGCACTAGATGTAGAGTACTTAGTCTATGGAGAGCCTAAGAGCGGTCCCCTACCTGTTACACCTGAGGGTATTCCAACACCAGCTATAATCACTAGAACATCGCTGAATCTTCTCGATATACCATTTATTGTTGTAGATGTAGGTAGCTATATAGATCCAAGAATTCCACATATAGATATCCCTGGGAAGAGTATTGGTGGTAGAATTGATGTTGAGGATGCTCTACCACTAGAAAATGTATATACATTGTTTAGCTATTCAAAGATTCTAGGAATGATGCTAGGATCTAATAAGGGTGTTATAGTTATTGGAGAGTCTATGCCTGGTGGAACAACAACTGCTATGGCTATAATGGAGTCTCTAGGTTATAGAGCTATTGGAAGAGTTAGTAGTGCATCTCCATTAAATCCTCATGAGGTTAAGAAAAAGGTGTTTATAGATGCTATCAAGAGATCTAGAGCTAATATACCAATGAATGATGTTTATAGAGCTATAGCACTATTTGGAGACCCTCTACATATATCCATAGCAGGCTTTACCAGTGGTGCTATTGAGAAAGGCTCTATTGTTCTATTAGCAGGAGGGACACAGATGTGTTCAGTGATAGCTATTCTTAAGAGGCTTGGTATATCTCTAGATGGTAGGGTTGCTATAGCTACAACTAGATGGATTGTAGAGGATTCTTCATCTGATATAAAAGGACTTGTATACGATATAGCACCAGAGATACCGATAATATATACAAAGCTAAACTTCTCTAACTCTCGATTCAGTGGATTGAAAGCTTATGAGAATGGCTATGTGAAGGAGGGTGTAGGTGCTGGAGGTACTACAGTGTTACTCCATATATATAGGGGTATAGATGTAGATACTCTATTGATTGAAATTGAGAAGGAATATAGTAGGATTATGGATATAGCTGGAAAGAGGTAGTGTTATGAGGATAGCAATGATATCGGGAGGAAAGGATTCGATATATGCAGCTCTACTCTATGGAGATATAGATCTAGGTGTTATATTTGTATATGAATTTCCTAGACCAAGTCCACATCTTCTAAATATTGGTAAGAGCATTGAGACGCTACTCCTAATGGGTATACCATCTATTGTAATTAAACTTAATAAGGGGAGAGAGAAGATAGAGACTATAGAAGCTCTAAAGAAGCTTGGAGCTAAGGTTATAGTAGCTGGAGATGTCTATATAGATGATCATCTAAGGTATATGCAATCTATAGCAGATGAAATAGGTGCAAAGCTTATAGAGCCTCTATGGAGTTTAGATCCTGTAGAGGTTCTTTATAAAGAGATGGAATATGGTATTACCACCCTATTTATAGGTGGTATAAGCTCGCTATCTAGTTGGATTGGAAAGGAGCTTAGTATAGACAATGTTGATGATTTTATTGGATATGCTAAGAGTATCGGTATTGATCCTCTTGGTGAGAGGGGCGAGTATCATACACTTGTCATATATACACCAAGACATATACAAAGACTTAGATATGAAATTGTAAGAGTTGATGTATTTAACGATTATCTTATTGCTAGGGTGATATGATGGAGGTTATAAATATGCCATGCCATATTTATGAAAAGCTTATTATCGATAGAATAGCTAATGTTATAGAGAAAACAAAATGTGATTGCATAGCTCTCAGTGGTGGTATAGATACATCGCTCATAGCTGTAATATCTGTTAATGTGGTTAGACATATACCTAGAGCTATAGTTACATACTATAGAAATGGCATTCCAAGAGATCTTGTATATGCCTTAAACATAGCTAAGGTATTAGGGCTTGATATAGAGTTTATAGAGATTGATGATAGATATATAGCAAAGATACTGCCTATATTGACAGAGATTGCTAGGAGGGGAGGACATGAGGATTATATAGAGATTAGAAATGATGTAGTATTTTATGCAACTCTAGAGAAAGCTAAGGATAGATGTAGATGTATATATACGGGTTCTGGAGGAGACGAGGTATTCTCAGGATATTCATTTATGTATCTACAGCTACTGGAAAATGAAATTGATGAGAAGAGAAGGACATGGGCATATGGTAGATATCCTGAGAGAGAAATAGCAAATCTATTGAATGTTAATATAGTAACACCATATCTAGATCAAAAAGTCTTAGAATTAGCACTAACAATACCCATAAGATGTCTGAGAACAACAATTCTAAGGGGTAAGGAGATTCTAAGGAATATTCTTATGGATATGGGATTGTGTATAGTAGCTGATAGGATTAAAACACCTGCAGAAGCAGGAGCAGGAACAGATGTAATAGATAACGAATATCTCAATAGAATTGCATCATATAGATAGAGTTATTTATTGTAATCCTATTTTTGTCTCTCTTCTTTCTCCCTAAGTCTCTCATACTTTAGAGAAGCTCTATACATATATGTATATAGCCATAACTTATATGCTTTCTCTTCACCTGTTTCAAAGAACCATCTCTTAGCTATTTCCAATACCTTATCTAGTTCCTCAATTGTTATTTCACTCTCAGGCTTGGAGAATACCTTTCTTAGGAACTCTATCTCCTCCTTAGTCAAAGGATTTATAACAGTACTTGACACAATAGATGTTAACTGACTCTTTAGAAAATCTCTCTCCTTCTCAGTTACAAGACCTTTTAAAGCAAGGAAATCAACTATAAGAGAATTCATAGCCATAGAAGCTGTGAGAACAGCTGCAAATGCTCTACGAATTTCATTTCTCAAGCTCTGTTCCAAATCCTCAAATCTTTTATCTACATCGCTAAATCTCCTATCAATTTCTTTAAATCTCTCCTCAATCCTAGTAAATTTTCTACCAAGCCAGTAAGCTATGACAGCTATTTGAGCAACTATAGTTACATACAACCCTAGAATAGCTATCATTACTTCATCCATTGCTCTCTCCAAAGATATAGACAGCTCTCACAGAATATAAATATTTGTATTTAGTATGTCATAGCTAAGGGTAATCTATGGTATCTGGGTGTCGTATTGGTATAGAGATATTGGTTCTAGCCATATACTCTATATCTATATGCTATACCACCAACTCTTCACCAGGTTTAAGCACAACTATAGTTGTTTCAGGTACTCTGTTTTTAGCCAGCTCAACAAATTTATCGACATCTACTCTTATGACATCAAATGTGTTATAGTGCATAGGTATTGCATATCTGGGTCTGAGAAGCTCTAAAGCCTTTACAGCCTCCTTTATACCCATAGTGAAATGCCCTCCTATAGGTATCAGCACCACTGTAGGGTTGTAGAGCTCTTTTATAAGGCTCATCTCCGAGAATATACCTGTATCCCCAGCATGGTATATAGCTTTATCTTCTCCAAACACTATAACCCCACTTGGATCGGATATAGATGAGCTGTGTACAGCAGGCGTGAAAACAGCCTCAATACCACCAAGCTTCACAGGACCACCGATATTTGTAGCCACAACCCTGTTATGATCACTCACCTCCCTAGCGATATGCTCTGCAAGCTCATAGAGAGCAACAAGCTTTGCACCCCTATACCTCTTCAAAAGCTCTATAGAATCCCCAACATGATCGCCATGATCATGGGTAACAAATATAAAGTCTATATCTGGATAATCCTTTGCAAAACTATCAATACTTCTATATGGTGATAATGGATTTGTTATCCATGGATCTATAGCTATAGTATATCCAGAGAGTTTTATAATGAATGTTGCATGTCCCAACCATCTTATTCTAGCCATGGGTTACACCTAGAAATTTGCATGCTATAAAATGTTATTTAAATGTTCTTGAATTTATTTTTCTAGACTCTGCAGATAAAGTCTATATATAGCTCTATTAAGTAGTATTTCTTAGTGATTCTATGGATGGTTATGAGCTTGAGAGTTATATCAGAGCTGGAAGGATTGCATGTATTGTTAGGAAGGAGGCTGAGAGAATTGTTAGAGAAGGAGCTAGGCTTATTGATATCGCTAACCATTTGGAGAAGAAGATTGTAGAGCTTGGCGGCTATCCAGCTTTTCCAGTCAATATATCTGTAAATGAGATTGCAGCACACTATACACCTCTACCAAACGATTCTAGTGTTATACCAAGTAACAGTGTTGTTAAAATTGATATAGGTGTTCATGTAGATGGATATATAGCTGATACAGCTATAACAATATCTCTAAATGATAGATATATCCATCTTGTTGAAGCTGTGAAAGAGGCTTTAGAGAAGGCGTTAAAGATTGTTGGAAGAGGTGTAAGGTTTAGCGAGGTTGGCGGGGTTATAGAGTCTATTATTAAGAGCTATGGCTATAAACCAATAGTTAATCTAAGTGGTCATAGCTTAGATAGATATGTGGTTCATGCCGGGAGCTATATCCCTAATTTTAGGGATAGACTAAATAGGGAGAGTTTTAAGATTGGTAGAGCATATGCTATAGAGCCATTTGCAACAGATGGTATTGGATATGTAGAGAACACAGATATTGTAACTATATATGCATTGAAGTATAATCCTAAGAGAGTAAATAAGCTTTCTAGCGATGTACAGAAGTTCTATAATGCTGTTTATAGTGATAGAAGGACACTTCCATTTACAATTAGATGGTATATAGATCTAGTTGGTGAAGAGGCAAAGGCTCTAAGCTATCTAAATACTCTACAGAGGGAAGGGCTTTTAATTGAGTATCCAGTCTTAGTTGAAAGAGGGAGAGGGATTGTGGCACAGTATGAACATACTATTGTTATTGATGATAGGGGAGAGGTTCTTATTACTACCGATAATTGTTAGAGATACAAATACCTTAATAACCCTTACAGAATACTAGTTATTAAAGCATTTTATGAGGTGTATCATTACGTACATATATCAACAGGTTGGAGGTGGATCGGATCTCAATACTATACTATCTATACTACTCTACATGGTATTCTTCCTATATTTCTTCACAGATCTTCCCCAGAAGACTCAGTTTATGAGGTATGAGAGAGGTGTTGCATCTAGATTAGCAGTTGTTGAAAGTCTTGTGAGAGAGAGTATTAATAAGGTTAGAAGCTATCTTTCAAAGCTTGGTATTAAGAATATAGATAAAATGATTGATACAAGTCTAGAGAACTATTTTGTTATAGAACCTGTATCTATAGAGCCTATAGATATTATTAAGAGATTGGATCATATGATTACAAATAATGAGAATAAGTTTAAGAAGGATATAGAGAGTCTATCACCTGGTCTAAATAGACATGTACTTAATAATATAGCTGTATCACTAGCCATAGCATCAGCTCTATATACTATATACAAAATTCTTAGGCATTACTATCTTCTTGGTAAAAAATATGAGAATTGGGTATTATTAATGCAACTATATCTATTGATGCCACAGCTAGTTAAAGAGTTGATACCATATGTAAAGGCTATTGATGGAGTTTCTAGAGGAATTCCTATAGGTGATTCTGCAGGTCCTCTAGTTGCATATAAGATATCTTTGCTTAGCCCTAGAATTGATATTGATGAAGATACTGTTTATAGTGTTGTTGATATTGATGGTAGAAAGGTATATGTAGTAAAAGCTAAAGGCCCTGGTTCAACTGTTGGAAAACCTGGAAAAGCTGTTGCAAAAATTGCAGAAATGCTAAACTATAAAGTCTCAAGGATTATCACAGTTGATGCAGCGCTTAAACTTGAGGGTGAACAGACGGGAACAGTTGCAGAGGGTTCTGGAGCTGCAATAGGTGATCCAGGTCCTGAGAAAATTGAGATAGAGAGAATAGCTGTTAAATGTAATGCACCTCTAGATGCAGTAATAATAAAGATGGGTGCTGATGAAGCTATAAAGCCTATGTCTAAAGAGATAGCTGATGGTGTAGAAAAAGCATATCAAAAGGTTTTAGAAATTATAAGAACAAGAACAAATCCCGGTGATACTATTATAGTTGCAGGTATAGGTAATAGTGTAGGTGTATACTAATGATATCTATGCAGATAGGTGGAGATGTATTTACATGGCTATTAATTATAGTCTTAGTGATAATGATTATCTATATGGTTGTATCAGGAATAGGGTATATGAGAAAGAAGGATAGAGCTACAATAGAGGATACTCCTCTAAAAGTTATAACAACAATTACATGTATAAATAAGGATTATACTATTGAAAGAGAGTTTAGAGAGGGAGACTTTATAGGAAAAATAGAAGGACAGTGCCCAAAATGTGGATCTAGCATGGTTATAGATAAGATATATACAATACCTATAACAATTAGGAAAAGAGAGTAATATTCTCTAAAGTGATAAGCAAAGCTTATAAGCATATCCAAACAATATTCTAGTTAGCCCGACCCGGCCATAGCGGCTGGGCAACACCCGGACTCGTCAGATCCCGGCAGTTAAGCCAGCCGCGTTAGGTGTGGCTGTGGCTTCCGAAAGGGGCCGTAGCCCACCTAAGCCGGGATCGGGCTTTAACTATTCTTCATGGATTAGTTGTACTGTTGTGGGTATATCTATTGAATTGGTTTTGCAATAAGACTTCTTACTTTTCCTGAAAATCTATCGTAGACAAGTTTCCACCAAAGAATAATATCTCTTCCTAGGATTGCTTCACATTGACAATCATTTAGGGCTTCAGGTGGTACTATATGGAAAATGGTTTTTGTTTCAATTACTCCACCGTCTATTATTGCTTTATCCACTATGCATACTGAATCTATGTCAATATTACCTATGTATGGGAAGTATGATTTGAATGGTTTCTCTAATTTCTCAATACAGTTAAGTTCAGATGCAATTTTACTAGAAAGTATACTAAATGTTGCTTCTGGTACTATTGCTGTTCTTGCATATGAAAATTTCTCATCTTTAAATATACCTAGTAAGGCGTAGACAATCATATTAATTCCCTAATAAAGTATTGTATTCTGTATCTAAAAATCTTTTATATTGGATATCTATCTAAATCAGTATTATTTTATCATGGAAATACCTTATATAATGATTTTAGCTTGTAATGAAATGTATAGCTTCATTTATCTATATATCTATAATCTTTATTTTGATTCTTTAGTGGAATGTTCTAGCTGTTTTATAAGTAAAGGTTTTAAGTAGTGGAGAAAGAGCATATTTATGTTAATAGGTGTATAGCTAATGGATATCAGGGTTAAGCGTGTTGATGAAAAGTGTAGCCATGGTATATATGTTTATGATCCTAAGCAGGATCTATGGATACTTGTTCAAAGAGATGGTGGATACTTTAAACCTAGTGGTAGGGGTATCTATGTAATATATTTTGATAATGCAAAGTGTTCTGCGTGTAGAAAATATGATGGTATATGGTTTCCATTTGTTGAGAAATACTCAAGAGATAGAAGTGATATTAACTTCGTTATAGTATTATGTGATTGGTTTGCAAGAGAATGTAGTTCTTCGGCAGCATCAGAAAGTTTCAAACATTTTGATGTACATGCATCACCTACAACAATAGTTCTATATAGTGATGAAAAAGGTGAGATAAAGTATCAAGAGAAATATGAAGGTGTTTTATATGAGTTTGAGCTAAAGCTTATTCTAGAGAACTTTCTAGAGAGAGCTGAGAAGCATATGAGGGGAGAAAAGGTTGCACCACCGATATCAAAGGAATCATCTAGTAAAGCTTTAGAAGATATAGTTATGCAGATATTGAAAGCATTGATCGGTCAAAAGGAGTAAATTGTTAATAGATTTTAAGGAGTGTTTATATTAATCAAAGGCAAAACCCATATCTAAATCCTTTAGAGTTTTCAAAATAATTGCGGGACACACTCTTTTTACTCCAGGTATCATTGATATATCATTATGTATCTTCGCTATTTCATTTTCATCTCTAGCCCATATAACTGCCATTAGTGTGTGATCACCTGTTGTTAGCCATAGCCCTTTAACATCATCTCTATTCTTTAGATATTCAAGAATATTGAAGAGTTTATCTGGTTCAATATCTATACCAGTAAATGATACTATTTTAAATCCAAGTCTTCTTGGATCAACAACAATAGTGTACCTTTTTATAAGTCTAGATTCAAGCCTCTTAACTCTCTTCATAACAGCAACATCGCTAATCCCAATAGCTCTAGCTATATCTGTATAGGTAGCTCTTGCATTTGAAGCCAATATTTCTAACAATTTAATATCCTTTTCATCCAACTCTATCGATTCACTCATATCTATTAACACCTTCAGTAATACGAAAACCTCTTATTCTAAAAATCCCTATTCTCCAATCTTCGTCTTCTCTAGGCTCTATTACCTCCTCTAAATCTGCCTCTATACCTAGATCCTCTAATATATATCTAAAATCTTCTATCCAATCATATACTCCACAAGTTCTACAGAAATGACCCTCAAATTTTATTTTTACCAAATCTTGTTCAACATCAATTAGAGAGCTATGGGCTTCTCTACCTCTATACCTATTATATATATCTATGCCTTTTCTAATAATATTAACAATATTCTCATTAGCCAATATCTCTCCCCTATATACAGCTTTTAATAATTCTAATGTATGTCTACAGAGTTCTTAAGCATATCTATTAAGAAAATTGAACTAGGTTAAACTATTAGGTGTTATATCTTTTGACATAGTGTAGTAATGGTGAATATCTATTATTTTACTAAGAAATAGAGTTTTTATAGATATATAAACTCTATATATGTCTTAAAGTGCTAAGGGTTTTTCTATGGGTGTAGAGAGCAGAGATGTTGAAACTCTTATGAATAGTCTAGATGTTATTGATAGAGAGTTGATAGAGTTAATGATTAAGAGAATTGAATTATTGAGAAGGTTAATAGATATTGCAGGAGTTAAACGGTTTAGTGAGATGCTAGGTAGTTTGCATCGCAATTTAATATTGTTGGGTAGGAATCAAGGTCTCGATGAAGACTATATCTCTATAATATCTAGTTATATCAATGGCTTAGCTGTAAAGATGTTGAAACCTCTTAGAGTTTCTTTTCTAGGTCCTAGAGCATCATTTAGTGAGGAAGCAGTAATGAAGATATTTGGTGATATGGGTGTAGAGCTATTGCCTCAGCCATCTATAAGAGAGGTTTTTAGATCTGTTGAGGAGGGGGATAGTGACTATGGTGTTGTACCAATAGAGAATTCTATAGAGGGTAGTGTTGGTGAGACTATAGATCATCTAGTATCTACGAAGCTTTTTATATGTGGTGAAACTGAGCTTAGGATAAAGCTTAATCTTATAGCTAGACCAGGTACTAGGTTAGAGGATATAAAAGTTGTTCTTAGTCATCCTCATGCATTAGCACAGTGTAGAAACTTTATAGAGACAAGGCTCAAAGGTGTTAAAATAGAGGCGAGATCTAGTACTTCTGAAGCTGTTAGAGAAGCTGTTGAATCCTATGGCGTAGCAGCTATAGGTTCTGAATATGCTGCGAAACTATATGGTGGTGAAATTCTTGTTAGTGGGATTGAGGATTATAGAGATAACTTCACAAGGTTTATAGTGATAGGTAGAAATATCCTAGATAGAGGTATTGGATTAAAAACATCATTAATATTTGCTACATCTAATATTCCTGGAGCACTCTATAGAGCTTTAGAACCATTTGCTATAAGAGGTATAAACCTAACGAAGATCGAGTCAAGACCTATAAAAGGTAGGCCTTGGGAGTATATGTTCTATGTAGAGTTTGAGGGAAGTATAAATGAGGAGAGATGTGCTAAAGCAGTAGATGAGCTAAAGAATAGAACAACATTCCTAAAGATATTGGGAACCTATAAAAGAATTCCTTAACAATATATAAGCCTTGTCATAGATATATAGAAAATGGTTTTTATCTATGAAGGATCTAGATATATTTGAAGCACTAGATCTAATACCATATCCATTAGCTATAGTAACAGCTGGAGATCCAAAGGCAGTGGGTAAGAGAGGGGGTATGACAGTTGCATGGCTAACAAGAGTCTCATGGAATCCACCACTAATAGGCGTAGCCATAGCACCAACAAGATTTACATATGAATTGATTAGAGAATACAAAGCATTTGCAGTCCATATAGTCTCTAAAAAACTTGAGAACCTCGCCTATGGAGTCTTTGGATCTAGAAGTGGAAGGGATATAGATAAATTTAGTGCCTCGGGAATAGAGCCAATAGAGGGAAGAAAGATAAAAGCTCCAATAATACCATTATCACCTGTGATATTAGAATGTGAATATGTAGATGAATTTAGAACAGGAGACCACGTATTTATAGTTGGAAGAGTTGTTGATGCATATAAAGGAATAGATGAGAATCCATTAACATTCTATAGAGGAGCTAGTGCTGAGGTTAAATCAATATAATTCTCTCAATATCCAAGATAAAAAATATTTATATATATTTTTATTAGGTGATAATATGAGCAATCTTCTAAGTAATATAGATATGATTTATCCTCCAAGATATGGTCCGGAATGGGGAAGTGGGGGAATATTTGGATTAAAGTATTATAGAGGGACATTGTATTTCACACTAGCTTTTGAAGCTATAGCACATTTTGTTAGAGATGATGGTATAAGAATATATAGATATGAATATGTAGGACCTTTACCAACATCTGGTGGAGATACATATAATGCTGTAGATACTGTAGATGATGAGATATTCTTTGGTGGATGGGTTCATGCACCAGCGATATATAGTGGGAGAAGAGATGGGCGTAGAGCAACTATATCATTTACCAATAAGTATAGCCATGTACATAAGTATAATATATCCGAGGATAGTATAACTCTACTCTGGAAGGAGGGGCTACACCACGAAACTGACTGGGTTGGAGAAGTATCAGAAATAGTATATGACCCCATAAATGATAGACTACTTCTAGCTAGAGCAGATGGCATGAAAAATCTAGGGGTTTATCAAATCGATAGAAAAGGTGGTAACTATAAGCAACTATCTTCTATTCCAGCTATGAAAGGCTCATTATTCTATGACCATGTATGTTTCGATATGTTTCCGGATTGGATTAATGGAGTAAATGGTATTCAATGTATTGATTTGATTGAGAATAGAGTTAGGTATATAGAATTTGGTGATGTTTCAAAGATGAGTGTTGATGGTGGAGGAGTTGAATGGAGATTAACAGGAGCAAGTATTAGTGCTTATGGAAGATTCTTTCTATTTGTTAGAGGAGGTATATTTATAGGTAATCCTATAGATGAGGGTATAGAGCCAATAAGATTTGTAAGACTGTTTGACTTCGGTTTATCAGGATATAATGCTAGAAGAACTATGGCTAAACCTTTTGGGGGAGGCATATTAATTCCATACAATGCATATACAGAAGCAATAATATATCCTACAAATGAAGTAGAAGAAAAGTTAAAACTTGCTACAAATACCATAGTTGGGCCAAGTATATTGCTCTATATATCACCTCCTATAGCAAAGATTATAGGGGTTTTTGGAGCAAGAATAACAGGGATTGAAGTCATTGATAATAAACTACTTCTAGCTGTGAATACTATGGCTAATACTGGAAGATATGATGCACTACCGATAGATGCTGGATTTAGAGGATTTTTAACCCTGAACCACGATGTTATCAACAGAGATCCCCCATCTATAAGATTTAAGATACTTGGTGTACAGGTAGGAAATAGAGTTTTTGGAGGTATTCCACTTACCGGGTATAGAGAACCTATATTGAAGATATATGCAAAGAAAGGTAATAAGCTGTATATATATGAATACGACCTATCGTTGCCCCTCGATGAATCTAGGATTGATAGTTATAATATATCTGCAGGGAGGAATGTGATAGAATTGAACGGATATAGAAATAGTATTGTAGCATTTAAACTTCATGATGAGGATAGTTCATCTAGGATAATAATAGATTTGTTGTAAGAAAGATGGTACTGTTGTAAAGGCATAAAGATGGTTTCTTCAATACTACTTCTCATTAAGATATAAAAAACGGGGTTATTAATAGTTCTTGGAGAGGTGTATTATCTATGGCTAGATTAGATCTAAGTCAGTTGGATAGATATATAGGGTTTATAAAGGGGGAGGATATAGATAGATTCTTAAGCGAATTCAATATAAAACTTGCTTCAGGTACATGGGCTGCAGGAGATTTTTCAGATAGGTTTATGAGAGGGGGATATAATCCTGATATAGATACTAGTATTGTTGGACAACTGAAGAGAATTAGAGAAGCAGGGTTTATAGCATATGTTCCTATAGATGTACAGTTTAAGGATAGAAATCTCAGGATAGATTGGAGTGTTGTAGAGAATGTTAAGAGTATTTCTAGGGAGCTTGAATTAAAACCTATAGCTCTAGCTATGGATATATCTGGTGTCAATATGTTTAAGCATGGGAGTATTGCAAATCCCTGCGAAGATCTTAGAAAGAGGGCATTAGAGGTATTGACAGAGTCTATGGATATAGCCAAGGCATTGGGTGTAGATACAGTATCTTTCTGGCCTGGTCAAGATGGATGGGATTATAGTTTTGAGGTAAATTATGGAAAGATGCTGAAGATATTTATGAACAATTTGAAGGAGTTAGCTATTAGAGCTGCTGATAGAGGTCTTACTCTAGGTATTGAGGCTAAGGTTAAGGAGCCTAGGGAAGGAAATATGATTATACCAACATCTCATGCTTCAATACTTATGGCTAAAAGGATAAATGATGAACTTGGTAAGAAGGTTGTAGGTATAACTATAGATTATGGACATGAGCTTATGTATGCTGTTGAACCTGCATATACTGTCTATCTTGCTAAAGAATTTGATGTGCCTTTGCTATCAATACATATAAATACAGCAAAGACGCATAGCAATGATGAGGATAGAGTTGTTGGAACAGGAGATCTATGGCAATTTATAGACTTTCTATATGCAACTGTAGATATAGGATTCGATGGATGGTATGCATTAGACCAATTTACATATAGGATGAACCCTGTAGAGGGATTGAGGAAGTCAAAGCTATTCTTTGTAAATGCATATAAAAAAGCATTACTATTGTATAGATATAGAGATGAATTAGAGAAACTTAGAGAAGAAGCAGACCAGGGAAAGATTCTAGAGTTTGTTGGAGAAATTATCTATAGCAAATAGTTTTTAGATATATTCCTCCTTTTATATATGGTATTAGGTGATTGTTGTGAAGGATATAGAGGTTTTTTGTATAGGAGAACTACTTGTAGATGTAATACCTAAGAATATTGGAAGATACTATGAAGGATTTGAATTCGAGATTCATTTTGGTGGTGCTCCCGCAAATGTATGTGTAGGAATTTCAAGACTCAATCATAGATCAGGTGTTATAGCTGCTGTAGGTAATGATCCTTTTGGTGATTTCTTAATAGAATTCCTTAGGAATGAGGGTGTTGATACTAGATATATTGTGAGAAAGAACTTAAGAACAACTTTAGCTTTTGTAATTCTTAAGGAGATGGGGGAAAGAGATTTCTTTTTCTATGCTAAGCCATGGAATACAACAGCTTTTACAGAACTATCACTATCTGATATATCTATAGATAGTATTTTAGAGGCTAGAGTTATTCATACATCTGGAGTATCAACAGCATTTGAACCTATATCAAATGTAATTAGAGATGTTTTTATTGCTGGGTATAGAAGGGGTATTGTAACATCTTTTGATCCAAATTATAGGGATGATATATGGGGGAGTGGTGAAAAAGCTTTAAAAGTTATGGATGAATATCTTAGCTATACAAAGCTATTATCTATGGGTATGGAAGAAGTAGAGAAAATGTTTAGAGCTAGTGACTATAGAAAACTTGCAAAAGATCTTATATCTATGTATCAAGGTATGGAGATAGTCGCAATAAGAAGAGGGTCTAGAGGGGCATATGTATATACAAGAAAAGGTGAAGAGATAGAGATACCTGCATATAAGATTAACCCTATAGATACAACAGGTGCAGGTGATGCATGGACAGCAGCATTTATAGTGTACCACATATTGGAATCAAAAGATCTAGAAACTTCAGTTAGATATGCAAATGCTGCAGGTGCACTAAAATGTCTAAAGAGAGGTGCAGTAACAGGTTTTCCAATGAGGAAAGATTTAGAAGAGTTCATTGCTAAGAATATTGTTGAATAATATTTTTAATTCTGAATTCTAAATATATACCAATGCAAGTATGGTTTATATCTATAAATATTTGCTTATATTTATTAGTTAGAATTAGGAGGAATACATAGACTTTTATAACTATTAAAGATTATTGTAAGAATATAGGGTTACTCCAAGCATATCTACCATTATTGTCAATTATTTCTAGACGAATATACCTCTCATTTCTAGATGAGTTCAATTTTATATATGTAATTCCATTGTTATCAAGCTGTATTATACCTTTAACTATATTGCCTTCTATCCATATCTTTGTAGTCTCACCTTCATTATTGATATCTATTCTATTTATTCCTATAGTTTCTAAACTTTTCTTTTCTTTATCAAGACTGATTATAGATCGTATAGTAGTAATATCTATGGATAATCCTTTGCCATTATTGGACACAATATTAACTCTCTTAGAAGGTGTAAATCTAGATTCAATCCAATTACTATCGATATTAAGGAAATATAACTTTGGTCCCATAGAAGAGTAAAACCTTCCATTTATAAAAGCTTTATAGAAATTAGAATCATTAAAATCATTAAGTTCTATCCAAATCCATCCTGTATCTGCATCAATTGGAGGATAAATATATCTATGAGAATCATCAACAGCTATGCCATAGACCATCTTTTTATTAGAGAGTATAACATCCCAATAGATAGATGAAAATCCCTTAGAAGTCTCAATATCACAACCACCATTGTATACCTCTATAGCTAAATAATTCTTTAATGATATAAGTTCTTCTATTCCTAGGCTACTCCAATAAGGATGAGCTATAATTGCAATTCCTTTCAATTCTTTAATTATATCAATAACTTCTTGTACATTCCTAGCTTTAAATATCTCATCCTCAATATTTATACCTAAGACATGAAAAGGTTCTCCAGACAAACTTCTTCCAATAGAAATTTCAGTGCTAGGCAATAAAAGTATGTCGTGATATTTAGAAACCCTAGTTATTTTACCATGATCTGTTATAGCTATTACTCCATAACCTCTGGATCTATAAAATTCAACAACATTCTCTGGTGACAGTAATCCATCAGAATTTAATGTATGACAATGGAGTGCTGCCTTAACCCAGTGACCCTTCTCCATAGACATGAACATTTAGATCTTCACCATAGGACAGATGGTCTAGATATATCCTAGTATTTTCTTTTCTTGAATCTCTCTATATATCTTTCAATATATGTTATGAAACAATAATTTACTATTATTATAATTGTCTTTCAAATATTTTTATGTTATTATTAAGTTATTGATATTTTTGAATTTTAAAATATTTATTCATTAGATTAATAAGTTCCTCTATTAATTCATTTGATATGAATCTAGATAGTAATTTATACTTCATTGTTATTCCATGTGCACCTCTTCTTAGAGCTTCAACTGCTTGATAGCCTATTTCTTATACTGGTAGCTAGTATAAATATATTTGATTTGTGTTGATTATATATAGCTGATTTTTTGAAATTAGTTTAAGATCGTCAATTCCTATTTCATAAGCTCTAAATATAAAGGGGGCTATATAGTTAACGCCAAGGATATTAGCTATTATAGCTTGTTCAGCTGTAAGAATTGTTGTAGCTGTTATTCTTATTGTTGGATCTATTCTCTTTTAGCTTCTTTATAGCTTTTGCACCTTCATTATTAAGAGGTATTTTTATAACTATCTTCTCTGGAGAAATACCATGAATCTTTATTGCATTTTGAACAATTTTCTCTCCATTAACACCTGGAACTTGTACATGAAATTCCTCTCCTGCTATAGGCATAATAGCCTCTATTATATCTATATACTCATCCAAACTACTAATATGTTTTCTAGTAGAAATGGATTACTTGTTACACCATATACATATCCTAACTCAATACTCCTCTTAATCCATTAGGATCTAATGAATCTACATATATTCTCGCATTTATCACCATATCATCAAATAAAAAATATTTATTTTACTTAATAAATCTAAGACCTCTTGTTAAGGCTCTACTATAGTAAGAATCAAAGAAGCCATAGAAACCATAAAACAGCCTGGAATATTCTCTATTAGAGAAGAACCAAATTGGATAATTATTGAAGTTGGTTCGGGAATATACAACTTTTAGGTAAGAAAAATAGTTAATTAAAATAATAGCGTAATCTAATGTCTTAACACATGTCTATATTTTTAATTATTTTTACATATTCTCAGTTTAGATAATATTGCATTTAAATTTGAAATAAAATATATGAATAACTCTTATATAGCAATATGTAATGCTATGTCAATATTCTAAAGTTTTATTAGTATTCAATGTCTAGAAGAAAATTATGTCAATGTTCAGATGTATTTAGTGAACCAAAATTAGAATATTATCTTTGCTTTTGCAATACTAATATTCTTACAGTTTTTGAGAATAGGCTTTACTACTGATCTTTCTATGTTTATTGGAATAATGTTAAGTTTATTGCCTTTCAATTCTGATTCTTCTAATAATCTATATTGATTCTCTACAAAGTAATGTATTTCTAGGGTTGCATTTTCTTCAGGTTCTATCAATATATATGCTTTTCTTGGTACAGGTATAGGATAAATGTTTATAGTTGAGGTTTTCTCATCCTTGTAATAACTTAGATTTATATTGATAACACCATGTTTTGCTCCATTAGTCACTCTTATACCCCATGAATGTATCCTCCCACAACAATTCTTTTTCAGTATTACCCCCATCTATATCTAGAAGAATAGGCATATTAATTGATGGTTGTGGTGTATATGCTATACCATATGGTTTTGATGAACTAATGATTTTTTACTTCATCTGTAAAAATAGCAAATGCAACTAAGTTTTCATTCACATACCATATAGCTCCACTTTCAAAGAGCTTTATACTGAATATACATGGCTTTTCTGTACATTGATTAAGATTAACAAATTCTAATGGGATTTCAGTTAATAAACCAATTCTACCAGCATTAGCTCTAAGAATACTCTTTATAATGGAGAAATGACATACACCTCATGCAAAAAGATCATCTACCTCAAATCCAAACCAAAGCATTGGAGAATCTTCAGCAAAGATCCATTTTGGTAGCTTAGCTATAAATTGAAAGAGTCCATAGTCAAATGTTTCTCTTGACCTCAATGAAATGGTTACTATATCCTTTGGCTTTCTATATATACCCTTCTTAAACTTTAGATATTCATATTCATCCCAAGTAAACTCAAAATACTCACTAGCATCACATCCTTCAAATCTTTCTCCATCAGATGTTTTCACTCTCCTCCAACAATAAAAATATCACTTAACCTATAACCATTAAGCAAAGGTGAAAATCTTAAAAACATATTAATCCCAGCAATAATTATTCTAGCTCCTCATATATAACTATCTCTATACCATCAATACCAAAAGGTTTTAACATATATCTATCTGTCCACATTCTCTCATCTCTAAATGTCTCTGGACCTATCCACCATGGATCTCCCTCTAAATGATGTAGCGGTCCTAAAGTATTTCTTAGAGTTCCTACAATTATTATCGATATTTCATTTGTTCCATTCCTAACATATTTAGTTATATCTAATTCATATGGTGGAGAGATAAGATATCCAACAAATTCATTATTTATATATACCAATGCAAGAGCTGCATTAAGTTTTGATACTCTTAGCATTATCACATTTTTATCATATTTATCAATGTTTATCTCCTTCCTAAGCTCTATTTCACCTGAATAAAATGGATAAAACTTTTTAGTTAAATCAGATACTTCATCAACATAATTATCTTCATATGTAATTATAGGTTTATTATTCTCAATTCTTACTCCAAAATCACCTAAAATATAAATATTTTCAATCTCTGTATCATAGTTTACTACACCATCTATTTCAATAACATTTAACCCTTGGTTAACTATATCTGAGATTCTATACATTATAAAGTTGTTATCTATCCAATAACCAGCCATTCTAGAGGAATCTATAATAAATCCATTTACTCTAACCCTCGTCAACCCATCAATATTCTCAATTACAAGGAAAACATTCCTATTCCTTAGCTCTATCTCAGAATAAAATTCATATCTTATAGTATACTTAGAACCAAAACCCCTCCTAACTATAGAGTCATGAACTCTCCAAATAGGCATTAAATCACTTAGATTATTATCATCATAGTATCTAACATAATCTATAACAAGAATATTAGGATTTCTTCTCTTTACATACCATCCACTAGATATATCCAGCTTGTTAACGAATTTTAACATTCTTTCCTTTTTAGATATAGGTTTACCAGGCTTTAATACGAATAGAGCTGAACCTATTGGATATAGCCTTACTCTAAACCATGTCACATCATTCTCTATATAGCCGTCATACTCCTCTATATCACCTGTAAATGGATCCCATCTCTCAACACTATATTCTCCCTTAATCCCAATATTTACTTCATACATTTTTTCCCTACTTATATTCGTTAAGAAGAGTATGAATTCTTCACCTGTATTCCTAAGATGATAAAATATATTACCATCATTATCACCCTCTATATCTATTCTCCTATCAAAAATATTGACAATCTTCATTAATTCTGATTTTGATATATCTTCAATTACTATAGCTTTCTCTAAAATCTTTCTAAGTTCATCACATTTATTGCCATCAACAAGCTCTGGCAATGGTTTTATAGCTATTAACTTTCCTCCATTCTCAACAAAATTTTTCAATAGCCTTAATGTTGATGATGATATATTTATTGATGGGGGAAGTATAACAGTACTATATGTAGCTCTTCCAACTCTAAACAAATTATTTTCTATAGAACCATATTTCTCTATAATCATTTCATCTCCTAGTTCAAAATCTAGATGAAGCTCTAGTAAATTTCTCAACAACTCCTTGAATTTTCTGTCAAGATTTCTAACATCAGATTGATTTAATGGTGAATATAGAATCCATGCTGATGATATTGGATGTATAACCAATATATCTACAATCCTCGTTCCCTGTGAGAGAATATAGCTAAGTCTAGCAAAGTAGTCCTCTATAATCTTATTATACTTCCACCATGGTTGTGACCAGTGGAAATTTAATCCATAGTCCCTCTTTCTCCTTCCCTTCATTGATGCTGGAACTAGATGATGGTTAAGGATATTAACACCTAAAACATATAGATAATCTCCTATCCACTTCCTATCAGCAAAACTTGGATAATTACCTGTGGTGCCATAGGTCTCGCACAAAACTCTCTCTTTACCAAGTTGATTAGCTACACTTGCAACTTGTTTAACTGCTAATATATTTCCACAACACTCAAAATTCTTAAGATCCTTAGGAAAGCCAAGCTGATCTATACCAGGGATATGTTGATATTCGTAATGAGGCATTACAGCTCCTACATCAACAAGCTGTAGAAGTGAATCCTCATTCAGATAGTGACCTGTAAATTTAAGTCTATGTTTATCACACCATTCATATATCTGCTTAGAGAATGACTCTACAAACAATCTTGTTATAGTTCTCCAAAAATCATATCTAGTTTTCTTATAGTTACCTATGTTAAAGAATAGCTCTGGTAATACATCTATAATATCATAGCCATTTATCTCCCTAAAAACATCAGGTAGTTTATCAGTCCATGGAATAGCTGATATAGGGAATCCATATCCCCTTGGAGGTACTAAGCGTTCACTAGGCCAATAAAAAGACTTTCTACTAGCACTAAAATTAGGTTCATCTGTAAATATCCCAGGTATACTCTTACCAAACTCTATTCCAACCTCTCCGACATAAGGCTCATATATAAGCTCAATAAACTTCCTAACAATATCAGAATCAAGGAGATCTACATAGCTATAACCACTAAACCATACATCACCCACACTAGCAGTATACTTAACAAATGTTAAATAAAGATACTTTTGATCATAATCTTTATCCAATCCCTTGACAACTCTTCTACATGATTTAACAAGTCCATTCGCATCCTTTTCACATATAAAGATGGCAATAACATCCTCTCCAGAGAAAGACATATAGCCAGGTATCATATAGAGAGCCTTAGCTCTATATCTAGAGCCTAAAGCAGATACAATCCCTCCACCAAATCCAGAAGGCCATCTATCCTCATCATATATCCATAGATAACCACCCCTCTCCTTAGCTCTACCTAAGGCAGACTTAAAACATTCAAACCATTCCCTCTTTAGAAACCCCATCCTAAGACCTTCCCTAGCATGGAAAAACGCTCCCCCAAACCCAGCATCAATCATCATCTCAATCTCCTTAACACAAACCTCAGGACTTAAATAATCATTTATTGACCAAAATGGATAACCCCTAAAATCATTTGATGGATACTTAAAAACTTTCTTACTTAACACAATCAACACCCTATAGTATTTATAAAACCATAAAAATATAAACCTATATATTAAGAGTATTTTGGATGATATTTAATTAGTCAACTGTATCGATTATTGTTATTTATAGAAAAGTTAATAAGGTAGTTGTACTTAAAGTCTTTCCTCCTTTTGTAGTTGGTAGTAATAGAAGTATAGAGAAGAAGTATTCTATTGTTGATGAAGCTAAATTGATTGATTTGCTTATAATGGCTAAAGACGATAATATTTTATTATTGGATAAGGTAGTTTCATTGGAGGATAGGGAGGTTAGGGATGGATTGTAGGAACTATGGGGATATGGTATGAAATCCTTGAGTGTATGGTTCTATACAAATTTGTAGATATACCACCTACATATGTAGCAGGTCTCCATACATATGTTACAGAGATTAAGAAGATAGTACCAGAGATCTATTAAAAATAGGAAAAAGGATTTTCACCTTACAAAGACTATTTAATGTTGCTAATGGTATTAGAGGAAAAGATGATATAATACCTAAAAGATTTCTTACAGAACCATTAAAAGAAGGAGGGTCTGAAGGACAAGTTGTAGAATTAGAGCCTATGCTTAAAGAATACTATGAATTTATGGGCTGGAATGAGGATGGAATTCCCAAGAAAGAGGTTGTAGAAGAATTAGGATTATCTAGATATGTATTTAAGCTAGGGATATAGTGAATAGATGTAGGATTTGGTAATAGGCTATGGATGTAGCCATTTCATCAATGATCTATGTCGTTTTAAAACCCTATGAAGTTATCTCAAGGTTAGAGAGATTTAATGTAAATGCTATTGAGCTTAGCTATGATAATATTGTATACCTCGTTAGAAAGGGTTTTAATGAGGATGAGATTCTAAAGGAGTTTGTTGATGCTATAAAGAGTTCTGGGATTAAAGTATTAGCAGGGCATCTACCCTATGGAGATGTATTGAATAGAGCAGTAAATTTAGATGAGCAGGAAAGTGTTATTAGATATATTGAGAAGTGGATAGAGTTCTATAGCAATATTGGTTCAAAGGTTGTAGCAATTCATATACCATTCAATAACCCTTCAATATATGAAAATTCTATTGACTATCTACTGAGGATAAAGTCATCAGCACTAAACTTCTTTAGAGCTCTCGAAAAACTGTCATCTGAGTATGGTATTAGATTAGCGATTGAGAATAGATTGGAGAGAGGAGTCTATGGATATCTACCTCAAGATATCCTAGCGATAATTAGAGAGATCAATAGTGAGAATATCGGTATGTGTATGGATATAGGACATGCTTTTATAAATGGACTAAATCTAAGTGAGTTCTATAAGGTTTACAAGGACTATATATACTTGATACATGCCCATGACAATGATGGTATAAGAGATCTACATCTACCTCCATTTACAGGTAAAATAGATTGGAGAAGACTATTGGAAGATCTAAGAGCTAGTTATAGAGGTGTAATAGTTTTTGAGGTGGCATGCCATAGAAATACTGCTGATGAATGTGATAATACCCTAGAACTACTCTTAGCTATAATGAATAAATTTCTATAGTGTTAAACAAGGTGTTGAGCAATATATGTACAGTGATCAGCTATTCTCTCAAGAAATATAGCTATAGAGAGATCGAGGCATGAACAAGGACTTTGATGCTTATGAGCCATCTCTATAGCTTCTCTAAACATAGCATCAACATCTTTCTCCATATCACTAACCCTCTTAGCCAGCTCCTTATCATGTTTTCTATAGGCATCTATACTTAGCTGAACCATCTCAATAACAATCCTAAGAATTCTAGATGCTACTTCGAGTTTACATTCATTTTTATCTACCTCTATAATATCTCTAAAGTATGAGAATAATCTAGAGATATCTAGAGCATATCTAGTGAATCTATATAGTCCATAGACAACTTCATATGTATTGATAAGTTTTAGGAGATCTGAAGCTGTGGGTTGATATCTAGCAATACTTTCGATAACTAGTATTCTTACATCATCCTTTATTCTTCTAGCCTTATCAGAATACTCTCTATATATCTTATAGTCCCATACACCATTAACTATCTTTGAAGCTAAATCAGTAACAATATTTACCAAGGCATCGAGTTCTTTGTCGAGAGCTATTAATGCTATATCTATGGGTCTCATTATCTATCCCATCCTTCCAGTTATATACTTCTCTGTAAGTTCATGTCTAGGTCTTGTAAAGACTTCACCTGTTCTTCCAGTTTCTATAACTCTTCCGTCATATATAAACGTTACGTAGTCTGAAACTCTTGCTGCTTGGTAAGGATTATGGGTTACTAAGACAATGGTTATATCCTTCTTCAGTTCTATCATTAATTCCTCTATTTTTGATGTAGCTACAGGATCTAGATTTGATGTTGGTTCATCCATAAGCAATAGCTTGGGTTTCATGGCAAGAGCTCTTGCTATACAAAGTCTCTGTTGCTGACCTCCAGACAGCTTTGCTGCAGGGGCATGCAGCCTATCTTTAACTTCATCCCATAGATAAGCTTTTTCAAGAGCCCATCTAACAATCTCATCTAACTCCTTCTTATTCCTAGCAATTCTATTCATCTTAGGCCCTAGAGCTACATTCTCATATATAGATAGATGGGGTAGAGGATTAGGTATCTGAAACACCATACCAACCATTCTCCTCACCTCTAGGGGATCTGTAGTAGGTGAATATACATCTATTCCATTAACATATATCTTCCCTTCTATTCTAACATCTTCATAAAGATCCAATAACCTATTAATAGCTCTAAGAAGTGTAGATTTTCCACTACCAGAAGGACCCATTATAGCAAATACAGTATTCCTTGGAACCTCTAGAGAAATACCCTTCACTATCTCCCTTCCACCAATTCTTATCATTAGATCCTTCACAATAAGTATATATTCACTCAACCTCCTCACCTCCTTACAATAACTCTAGAGAGTATAAACAATGATAGTGTAAGGATTAGTAGAACAAAGGCTGCAGCCCAACTAAGATCTACCCAGTTTTCATATGGTGATGTAGCGAAGTTATATATGGCTAGAGTTAGTGTACCTATAGGCTTTAAGAGGAATTGTGGATCTGTATATGTGTAGTAGTCACTTCCAAAAGCAGTGAATAGCAGTGATGCTGTTTCTCCAAGCATTCTAGAAATCCCTATTGTTATTGATGCAAATAGTGCTGATTTTATATATCTTAGAAGTATTATAGATGCTTTAAGACGTGATATACCTATAGAATATACAGCTTCTCTTATATATACAGGAATACCTTTTAGACTATCCTCAACCTGTGAGAAGATGTAGGGAGTAGCTATAAGAGTTAACGCTATAACACCTGATAAAGCACTAAACCTCGGTATAGATACTCCAAATACATTATTGATAAGCGTTAGAATACCATATATTGCAATACCAATAATTATTGTTGGAAACTCTATCAACATATGTGAAAATAGTCTAGTTATTCTACCCAAGCTTCTCTCTCTACTTGAGAGAGCTTCCGATGTAAATATTGCAGCACCTATAGCTATAGGTATTGAGATTGCTGATGCTATAGCTGTTAAGAGAAGTGAGCCAAATATATATGGCCCTATACCCCCTATTTCCTTAGATCCTGGAATAGGTCTTATATCTATAAATATCCTTGGAAAGTTTCTCGATATTACCATAACCCCTCTAACCACTATAGATATGATTAGGTGGAAGACTGGAGTGAGAGCTATGATAAAGATTATGATGATTAGTGAGATCATTAGATGTGATTTAAGTTTTCTAATTGAATTATATTTCAATGCTTTTCACCATATATATGTAGGAATATGTTTATAGCTAAACTTATTATGAATAGAATAAGTGCAGAACCAAATATTGCATTAACCATATACCTATATGCTTCTGCATTTGGATACTGATTTGCTATAAGACTTGAAATAGTATAGCCAGGATTGAAAATCTTATAGAAATCAGGCATAACCATATTTCCAATAACCATAGCAACAGCTGCAGTCTCTCCAACAGCTCTTCCATAGGCAACTATCATTGCTGTAAGAATAGTTCTCTTAATATAGCTAATCTCCATTTTTATGAACTCCCATTTTGTTAAACCTAGGGAGATTAGAGCTTCTCTAATATGGATTGGAATTGATGCTAATCTCTCTCTTATAATACTTGTAGCATATGGTGTAACCATAATGGCTAGTACAATTGATGCTGAAAAAATTGATGTTCCTAAGCCCCTTGGTGTACCTAGAATAGCTCCAAGACCAAGGCTGTAGAGAGGATCCATTATATATGTCTTTAGTATTGGAGAAAGTATTAATAGTCCCCATAGACCATATATTACACTAGGTATTGCAGCGGCAATATCTATAGCCATAGACAATAGATTTCTTAGCTTCTTAGGCACAATTTCTACAATTACTATTGATGCACTTATAGAAAATATGAGTGAGATAGCTATAGCAAGTGTAGCTGTAGTAAATGTACCTCCAATAGCAAATAATATACCGTACTCCTCTTTTGAAGGATTCCATACACTTGTGGATATAAATTGAATGCTCTCTCTTAGGAATATCGGTGTACTGTAGAAGAATAGTATGTAGATTACAAAACTAACAGCTATTATTATCAAGATATTTGTAATGGCAAGAAATGAAAATCTATCTAATCTATATGTAGATCTCATTGAATCACCAGAATACCTTCAATTGATGATAGAAGTTTTTCAGTAAATGTTTTTGGTAGAGGAACATATCCAGAAACAATATTCTCCTCCTTCTGACCCTCTGTAAGTATCCACATAAGAAATCTTTTAACTACATATAGCCTATTTGGATCTGTATTCAATCTTATTGTCATTACTGGTGTACCTACTATAGGATATGTCTGCTCACCCTCTCTATATAGTATATAGAATATGTATTTACCCCAATATTCATCTGGTCTTGGAATATCAGTAACATTAATATATTGTAGTGCTGACATAATTGTTGTTGTATTGGGGAGGACATAGTTTCCATCTCTATTCCTTATAGCTGTCATACTTAGTCCTAGTTGTATAGCATATCCATATTCTACATATCCAATTGAATAAGGTGTTGATCTTATTACTGCTGCTATACCCTCATTTCCTTTTGCACCTATTCCATAGCCTATGTTGTCTCTTGGCCATTCAACGGTGTATCCATAGCCAACTGTATTGTTCCAATCACTATTTACGATGGATAGGAATGCTGTGAATAGATATGTTGTTCCACTTCCATCAGCTCTATGGATACCTATAATCTCTTTGTGGGGTAGAATATCTCTGCATTCAGGTATCTGGATATCTTTTATCTTTTGGTCATCCCAGTACACTATCTTTCCAAGATATATATCTGCTAGAACCTCCCCCGAAAGCCTCAGAGGTCCACATCTGTTTGCATCCCATTCAGGGAGGTTATATACTATTGCTACACCTCCTAAGCTAATAGGGATTTGGATAAATGGTATATTTCTAGATTTTAGCTTCTCAAAACCTGTTCTAGATATAGGTACATCTGTTACAGCAAAATCTAGTGCACCATCTATAAGCTTTGCCTCCCCAGCACCACTACCAATAGACTGATAATTAATAACAATACTATAATCCTTGTATAGATCCATAAACCTCTGAATCCATGCCTGCATCTGAGGATTCATAAACGTAGATCCACCGCCTATAACAATAATATTCCTAGGCATTGCAAATGTGTTATGGGTTATAGATAATGTTGATGATATTGAAGCTATGCTGTATTCATATTCATGGAGTAGAATACTAGAGCTTATACCTAGTAAAGCTATAATGCTTATCAATATTGCTACAGTTATGACATCTCTTAGTATATAATTCATTCTTGCTATGCCCTATAGCAACTCTGTTCACATTCTTTAAAAATATTATCTATATACACTATAAACCTCTCTAAAGATTTATACACTATGTGTATTCAGAATTATATTGGTAAGATAAGTTATACACTATAGATATCTAGATAAAATATTCTTATTCCCCAGATATAACCAAAAGTTTTGTGTAGAGATATGTCTATCTATTGTGTTAACTTAGAAAATATGTTAGAAGTAGATGAGAGTGTTAGGGAATTAGGAATATTTGTTGTCTATACAGTTGCATGGTCAGAGAATAGAATGGATGTACATATATCTTTTGAATCTGAGATACAGGATCTTATCAACTATCTAAAATCTAGATACACCATAGAAAACTTGAAAAATGATGCAATTGTACGAGCATATCGTGATTTCTTTTGGCGTATAGGTATAGATCCAACGAAGATAAGACCGTCAAGTGAAGCTCTAGTGAGAAGGGCTTTAAGAGGATCTTTTCCATCAATAAATGAGATTGTTGATGCTGGTAATATTGCATCTGCATATACAATGGTGCCAATAGGTATATATGATTTAGATAAAGCTTTGCCACCATTTACAATAAAGCTTAGCTCTGGTGGTGAGATATTTAGACCTATAGGAGGTGGTGAGGATGTTCTTGGTAGGGGAATCCCAATATTGGTAGATTCTAGGGGAAGTGTTATGCATATATATCCCCATAGAGATAGTAGGGATACAGCTATCGATAGAGATTCTAAAAAGATATTTATATTAGGTGCAGGAGTTCCCAAGGTCCCTAAAGATCTTGTAGATGAAGCTGTAAGAAGAGTTGTCAATCTTCTAGAAAAAATTGGTTGGAATTGGTGTAGAAATACTATTGCTAGGGGCTTTATAAAATCATAGATATATGGTGCTATTCTTCATCTAGATCTCCAAGCTCCTTCCTTATAGATTCTTGAAGTTCTCTTATCTTTTTTGCTTGTTCAAGAGCTTTCTCAATCCACTCCCTACTAGCTTCAATACCCTTCCTAATAAAGTATGCTATAGCCTCACTTCTACTCCTAAATATACCTGAGGCAACTAGATTATCAATTATCTCTAGATCGTTCTTCCTTATTCTTGCGGAGACGACCATAGAGAATTTCTCAAAGCTTTTCATACTATCTTCAATTATTCTACCTATACTATCAAAAATATTTCTAAAGCCTTCAACCATAGATTCAACAGTACTAGAAATTACTATCGGCATTCTATCTATATCTATAGATAACACTATCCCTTTTCTCCTATCAATATCTCTAATCTTTTTAGCAAGACCCTCTAATCTATTACTAATATCCCTCATACTCTCTTTAAATATATCAACATATTTCTTAAGTTCTTCATCTGTAATACCAAGTGTCTTAGCTTCTTCCCTAAGCATATTAAGACTCTCTCTCATCTTCTCTAGAATATTCTTTGATTCAGATCTCCATAATCTATAGGCTTCCTCAATATTCCCCTTATTAATTAGATCTTCAACATTTGCAATAAGTTTCTCTATAGATAATCTAAAGTTATTTATACTTTCTTCAAATTTCCTCTTAAACTCATCTACAGACATACATGTATCACTGTATACAGTATACATTTTTACGGGTTTATATACTTATCACATTTATTGAATAGTTCATATAATTTTACAATAAGCTTATATGCTATGTACACAATATATTCTTGGGATCTACTATTGATTTAAGGATTAGAAGTCCAAAGGTATCTTTTTTCACAAATCTAGGTCTATTTATAGTAAAGCTCTTTGTAGCACTATTAACAAATTCTGCTACAGTATTTGTGGAGAGTTTGAGAAGTATTGGTGATATTCTTAATAGTGGATTAGCATTTTTTGGAAATTCTATTGCTTTTAGTGATGAAGATAAATATTCATTTGGTAAGAAGATGTATCTATATACCTTTGGCTTTTCTGCATCAACACTTGCTCTAGGGTTTATTGCTGCTATAGGATTTTTTGAAGGTTTTAATGCATTGTTGAATCCTAGGGTTATAAGAAATGAGGGTATTGGGATTATTTTCATAGTGATTGCCATGGCTGTAGATGTTTCTATAGCTCTATTAGCAGTTAGAGAGCTTAGGGATTATCTTGATCTAGCTGGATATAGTCATCCTCTCCTCAAATCTATAGTAATTGAAAATGTGTTTGATGTTATTGGAGAGGGTACAGCTATAATAAGTCTATATCTCTCTAGCTATGAGAGATATGTAGATGGAGTTTCATCAATATTTCTAAGCGTGGTGTTGACAATATATATGGTTAAGCTAGCTAAAGAGAATATCGATGTATTAGTCTATAGAACAGCTCCACCAGATATTATAGCTAGAACAATAAAAATTGCCTTATCTAATCCATCTGTAAGAGATGTTAACTCTATAAAGACCTTAACCATAGAGCCAAATAAATATGCTATCTTCATGGAGATAGAGCTTGATCCTAATCTAAATCTAGATGATATTGATCAAACAATTAGCGATATCAAGAGAGATATAGAGAGATATATAAAGAACGTGGGCTATGTTGTAATAGAACCTAGAAGACCAGATAAATCCATGGACACACACAAAAAATTGTTAGGAGATCTAGCTAAAAGAAATAAAAAGTTTGTTAAATCATTGTGATCTACAGATAGCAGAACCTCTATACTTCTTCTCAAAAGCTTTTACAACATCTATTCCAAGAAGATTAGCAATACTAATAGTCCATGCTATAACATCCGCTATTTCATCCTCAATGCTACTCCTATCACCATTCAATAAAGCTTCAGCAAGCTCTCCCACCTCCTCAACAAGCCATGTAAATGTTGCATAAAGCCCCCTCTTACTATCTCTCTCAAAATATTCTGATCTTATAAACTCCTGAATACAGCTCAAATCCATGGAACCCATATAGCATCACTAAACACTTTATCTATATTTTTAGGTAAATAGATATTTAAAAGTGAGATTTTAGGTATAAAGCAGCACTCTTAATAATTATAGCCTATGTAGTACCAGTACCCTATATATCTATCATTAATTTATATTGCTGAACTAACACAATATTCTTTGGTATATATAATGAATCTAGGTTCTATTCCAAGACCTGCTTATGGTATTAGAATACCAGAGATTGTAGCCCCTATTATCATTGATACGGCTAAGAGATTGAATATGTATGTTACACTAATGTTGTCATTTAATAGGGAGACAGCACTAAGTAGATATATAGAGTCTTTTGATGAGAAATATTATTATTTAGGTCATACTGGAATATCTATAGAGAGATTCATTAAAATGTCTAGAGAGATATCTAATGATCTAGGGATAGTAGATATAGAGGCAGATCATGTTGGCATTATGGGATCTGTTGAGAGAGCTATTATGAGGATTAGCGGAGTTTCTATAGGATACAGACCTCTTACAGATTATGAAATAAACGAATCTCTTAGCTATATAGATGAGGAATTCAAAGAGGCTTTAAAAGCTGGTGGGGGTAGATTCTATAACTATAGATACATGTGAACTCATTGATTTAAGTATTGATAATCTTAATGATAGGGATGTCATTGATCTATTTGAAAGCAATTTAGATAAGGAATACATAAATGATATGAAGAGAAGATATCTAGATAAAGTATTTAGATTTGTCTCTAGAGATATGTATATAGAGCTAAAGTTTAGATATTCTGATATAGCTAGATTAGCACTGAAATACTGAAGGAGTATTGAATACGCATATAGAATAGCATTGAGAGCCAAAGAACTATTTGGTGAGGATGTAAGTATTGAAATAGCTTTGGATGAAAGCCCTAGTGAGACACAACTAAAGGAGCTATTCTTTTATATAAATGAACTTCTCTATAAAGGACTTAGATTTGAATTTATTGCACCTAATATAGGGTTTAGAAAGAGAGAGGATTATAGAGGAGATCTACAGGAGCTATACAATAGAGTTAGAAAGCTACATACTATTGCTAGTAACAATGGTGTTTATCTATCTATACATTCTGGAAGTGGTGCACACCCATATTCTGATAAGGGTGTAGGTGTATGGAGTACTATAGGAAGAGCTACAGATGGATTAGTGAAATATAAAATGTCTGGTGTTTTAATTCAATTGTTATTAGAGGTTATGTCAAGATTTCCCAAAGGCTCTACTGTGAGGAGAGTGTATGAAGAAATTTATGATGCTGTATTAGATCATCTTAAAAAGGATATTTCAAGGGGTAGGGGTCTAGCTTCAGAAACTCTTAGGAAGATGATTGAAGATTATGAGGAACATAGTAATAAATATGATGTTAGAGCTGATGTATTTAGGCATTACTTCTTTGTATTTCAATGTATAAGGGATGATAGTGGTGTTAGATATCTTAGAAATAGAGTCATAGAGCTATTTAATGAGGTTAAAGAGCTTAGAGATAGATATAGAGAGGAGGTCGCTAACCTAATAACTAGAGAGGCAGAAGCACTAGGATATATCAATAGTGTTATCAGATATAGAAAATATGAATATAGTTAAAATTCTATAGCTTTACCATATTAGCGATATATATCTGATAAGCTCTTACCAAGACGCTTTTTGCTGTAGCAACAACTTCTTGTGGTGTCTGACCCTCTTCTGGTTTTACTTCAAAGCTTATAGCTCTATGATACTTAGAGCTTATTAGAACTTCTAAGAGTTTTGCAACGTCTTTTTCATCATTTAGTGCTCCAGGTCTATAGAATCCTGGGTGGGAATCATACATAACGTTGTTAATCTTTTTAGCACAACCTATATGTATATGTCCTATTAAATCAATATAGCTTTTAAGATCCTCGGGTTTTTCATTTAGGAGAGGTGCATGGCTTAAATCCCACATTAGATATACATTTGGATGTGATGCTCTCAGATTTTCAATAACCTTGGCAGAAAATTCGAGTTTTCCTAACAACCTCTTTCTGTCCCAAACCTCATCAAATGTCTCTATATATACATCCATATTATACTTTCTAGCTGTTTCGGCTATAGAACTAACAGTCTTTGTAAATGCATTTAAAGCTTTATCAACTTCTGATACCTTTGGACCTGAACATAATCCTACAGCTCTATATCCTCTCCTACCAGCCACCTCACTATATCCAACAAGAAGCTTCTCAACCTCTCTCCTCTTATCTTCATCGAGTGCTGCAGGATCATTACCTCTTAAAACAATTGGTTGTAGACCTAGTGCAAAGTCCATGACCCTATTAATGCTGTTTATAAAACTTCTTAACTTATTCCATTCCTCATCACTTATTACAGGTAGCTCTAGTAATTCGAAGAATGGATCTTCAGCTATAAATCCTATCTTCTCTACAACATTTGTAGGATCTGTTCCTAGTGCTGGTACAGCCATAAATGTTACTATACCTATCTTATATGGGAATCTAGCTATAATCTCCTGACCATTCTTTTGTATACCTACATAAAACATGGTTTTCACCTAAGCTGTATAGACTTTATAACCCTTATTACATTGTCTCTAAAGGCTAAATATCCATTTGTAAATTCCTCTAATGTTTTTCTACAAGGTCCATAACTAGGCCAGTCCTGTGGATCTATACCCCTTGTACCAAAATCTCCCTCAATACCAACTTCTTTGAGCAGCTTATTTACTTCTGGAGAAGCTTCATAGGCCTTTACAAAATCTTCTATTTTCATAAGTATATCAAGAGGTTCCCTACCTAGTGGCATGTATATAGACTCCGCTAAATCTCTATAACCACCTCTCTTCTCAAGCTCTTGAACAACTGCGAGTTGGTGGTCTGGAAACTCTGTATTTGTCATATTTCTCGATGCAAATGTATACAAGGTATCTATAGGCTTTCTCTTAGATGCTGGTAACAGATCTATTCTATCAATTATAAACTCTGCCTCCTCTCTAGATAGCCCAAACTCCCGCATTAGGTACTCTATCCATTTAATCTTATTGCGTGGTGAGAACAATATTTCATATACTCTTTGAGCTACATATGTACCTGAAAGTCTTAGAGCATTTTCTAGAGGTATAAGCATCTTCTCAACATCGCTTGGAGAACCATAGATACCGCTTTCTGCTAAAACCTCTATAAACTCTTTCCTTAGCAGATTTCTACCTAGAACTCTATGGCTTGTTAGATATCTACAAACAGTTAAGAGGTCTTGTGACAATATCTTCTCTAGATCACTATCCTTTACACCTAAACTCCTACCAAGTTTTACCAATAAGCTCTTTCTCTTGTCTTCACTAAGCTTTTCAAGTGCTTTAAATAGGAGTTGAGCAGCAGTTTCTTCTCTTAAGTGGTCCTCTAGTCTACCACCCATATTAGTATCATATACCTGTGTAGGTATAATACCCTTTTTCAATGCTTTTGCCATACCCCTCATTTCTCTCCATGCTAATAAAACCTCTTGTGACACTGTATAGCTAAGTGTTATATTAGTACCTATTCCAAGCTCATTAAGCCTCTCAGCAATATACTGAGCCTCTGGATAAGGTGCAGCAACCTTAATAACAATATTAGCTCTACCAACCTCTCCACGGCATTGATATCCCCATAGCAAATATGAATCATATACTATGAGATCTTGTTCAAGTCTCTTAACAAATTCTATAGCGGTCTTCACACTTTTCTCAACATCGTTAGCTATAAGCGGATTTAGCTGATAACTAACAAGACCATCATGACCATTTGATAATATGAATGGTACTCTAAATACAAAGAATGAATCTAGCAAAGCAAACCTTGTAGCCTCCATAGCAATATCATCTGCGTACTTTTCAAGATCCTTAAACCATTCTGGATACATCTTCACAAGTTTTGTTTCTGCATATTCTCTAAATTTATCCCATAGCAAAGGATCATCTGAATAAGCTCTAGCAGCTAATACAGGATTTGTAGATACTTGTACAAACCCTAAGCGTCTAAGCCATCTTAGTCCAAGAGCATAGTCATTTCCAAACTTACACATACCCTCTTCATAGATTTTTCTATAGTAATTATTCTTAAGAATCTCAGCAACAGCTTTTGCATAGCTTCTAGCAAGATTATTACTATCTAACATAGATCTTATCATTTTTGCAAAATGAGCAACAAGAGATTTACCACTGTTAACAAGTTCCATCTTCTTAAGCTTAACATCAATAGTTGTCTCAAGAATTTTTGGAGAACCCAATCTCTCCCTCTCAATGGATTCCCAAACAGATAAAGCATTTACAATTCTATCCAAAGCATTTACAACTCTATCTCTAGAGAGCTTAGCCCACCCAACCTCAACTCCATTTAGATTAGCTATAAGCTCTAGAAACAAATCATATATTCTGTGAATCGTAACAATATCTTCATTTGAAAGTCTTTCAAAAGCTTCTCTTAGTATTATTTCACCTCTTCTAACAAGACTACTTACAATAGAATCCAGTATAGGATCTGCTTCTGGATATAGAATATGGTCTGCAGCTAGTTCTGTATAGCCATCAAGTGCTGTTAAAATCATATGATGTGCATGATCAGCCCTAGGAGGAATGGGCAATACTAATTCCTTTGGCTTAGCGGATAGTATTAATCTACTAATGTCTTCTTTTGACATGGGCAACATCCTAGAAATCACTATATCCATGACATACATTTAAAAATTTTGCTATTTTGATAATACGATGGTTAATCACCTTAGTAATGCTAAGAAGAAGTCATTCACATTTGTTCCGGTATAACCAGTTATTATACTTCTCCTTAACTTTGAAAAGAATGTATAGCTATCATTGTTATTCAAATAGTCTAGGGGGTCTATATTCATAGATCTATATTCATCATGTATATAGCCATCTATTAAAGCTCCTGCAGCAGGACTAGTACCATCGATACCATCACTACCAATACATATCGCTACATATTCTCTATAGCTAATGTTTCGTAAATTGTATGCTAATGAGAGACAAAGCTCCTGATTCCTACCACCAATTCCATTGCCCTTTACAGTTACTGTTGTTTCTCCACCAGCCAATATAGCTACGGGTCTCTTTAACGGTATTTCATAGAGATATATACTTTTTATTATGGAGGCTAGAACTTTTCCTACTTCTCTTGCTTCTCCTTCAAGCATAGATGTTAATATCATTGGGTTAAAACCATAGTCTTTTGCTATCTGTGCCATATATCTAAGGCTATCAATATTACTTGCAATGATAATATTTATAACTCTATCTAGTATAGGATCCCCTTCCTTAACAGTATCACTATTAGGATTGTTATAAGCTCTATAAAATACATTCTTTATGCCTTGTGGTAGATCATCCCATAGATTATACTTCTTTAAAATTTCTATAGCTTCCATAGCAGTAGTTTTATCGGGAGCTGTAGGACCTGATGCAATTATATCTAGTCTATCTCCAACAACATCGCTGATTATTAGAGATATAATTTTAGATGCCTTTAAATATCTAAGAAGTTTACCTCCTTTAACCTTCGATAATCTCTTTCTAACTGTATTAAGTTCAAATATATCGGCACCTCTCCTCATAAGCTCCTTAGATATTGAAGCTATATCCTCAATATCAACACCATCCTCAGGTATTTCAAAAAGTGCAGATCCACCACCAGAGATCAACACGATAACAATATCGTCTTCTCTAACATTCTTCTCAATATAGTTGATAAGCTGTTTAGAGCTATTAACAGTATTTTCACTAGGTATAGGATGATCTCCCTTCAATATTCTTAAAGATCCTATAACACCACTATATTCTGGCGATATTATGATACCCCCATATATATATTCGCCAATGATATTCACTATAGCTTCAGCCATTCTTCTAGAAGCTTTTCCAAAGCCTATCACATGAATTCTAGATTTATCTAAATAGATCTCAACATTATCTATATATATTCTGTTGCCAGAAACTTTAACAGTATTATGAATAGCTTTATAAGGATCTGCTCTCTCTATACCCTTAACTATTATGTCTAATGCAATTCTATGCAAATCAGATCTAATAAGATCATTTATATTCTTTATCAAAAGGCGTTACACCTTTACAAACAAGGTTCTAGTATTGATGAACAATAAATAAATCTATATAACTTTGTCATGACATAGTGTATTGGGGTTGAATATGTCTCAAGGTCCTAAAATCTCATTTATTGGAGCAGGAAGTGCACGTTGGACAAGTAGAATTTTAGTTGATATATTCATGAATAAGGATCTTCATAATGCTGAGATATGGCTTATGGATATAGATGATAGAAGACTTAATATAATAGATACCCTTGCTAGAAGGCTTGTAAACGAATTGAAATTGCCTATAAAGGTCTATGCAACTAAGGATAGAAGGAAGGCTATAAAAGACGCAGATTTTGTAATATCTACAGCTTTACCCAAGGGATACACATATTATGAAACTATGAGGGATATTTCTGAGAAATATGGCTATTATAGGGGTATTAATAGTGTTGAGTGGAATATGGTTGCAGATTATCACACCATATGGGGCTACTACTTATTTAAGCTTCATCTAGATATTGCTAGAGATATAGAGGAGTTAGCTCCAAATGCATGGTTCTTCATAGTATCGAACCCCGTTTTAGAGCTTACAACAATGATTGCTAGAGAGACTAAGGTAAAAGTTGCTGGTATATGTCATGGCTTCTTAGGCTTTAGAGCAGCTATTGAGGTTCTTGCAATGAGGTTATCTAAACAGATGCTAGGGAAAGATATAACTTCCTATTGTGCTGCACATATGCCAGAGTGCTATGATTATATGGCTAAGGTAATAGACTTTAGTGATATAGAGATTGAAATGAAGGGGCTTAACCATGATATATGGCTAACTAGATTCAGATATAAGGGGGAGGATACATATAAGTATATCGATGAATGGATTAAAGAGGATGCAGAAAAGTACTGGAGTGTTTGGAGAGAATATACAACAAATCCATGGAATTTAGATCTATGTCCAGCTGCTATTGATATGTATAGAACTTATGGTCTTCTCCCTATAGGTGATACTGTTAGGGGGTGGTACATGGAAATATCATTGGGATTTAAAAACAAAACAGTATTGGTATGGACAATATGGAGAACCAGACTCAGAAATAGGATGTGCAATTAGAATACAAATTGTTAGAAGAAATATTGAGGAAATGGCTAATATAGCGTTCAATATGTCTACCCCTGTATCACAGAGAATATCACTTAAACCAAGTGGTGAGGTAATAGTATCACTTATAGACTCTATATACAATGACAAACATACTGAAAGTTATGAAATAAACGTGCCAAGAATTGGCTCAGTTAAAGCTCCTATCTATGTCAATGTTTTAAATAATGGTTCAGTACCAGGTATACCAGATAATGTAGCAGTTGAAACTCATGTTAGAGTAGATGGCAAAGGAATACACCCAATACAAACCTCAGGTTTACCAAGTAAAGTTTTCAAGTATGCGATACTACCTAGAATAATGAGACTTGAATGGGCTTTAGAAGCAAATCTTAAAGGTGGACGAGATACATTAGTTGAGTGGCTTATAGTAGATGTAAGGACAAATAGTATGAAACAGGTAAATGATGTTATAGATGCAATACTTTCTATGCCAGGTAACGAGGAAATAGCTAAACATTTTAGCTAGATACACCATATAGTAATGTGGATAAAATTTTGAAAGTTATACGCGATATGTAGGTATTTTACTAAATAGATCCTTTACAATTCTTACAGAGAGTTTTGGCTGTCTCTCTCTAGTAAATATACCCTTTCGATTAAGCATTGTTCTCCAATGATTTTGAGGAGTTCTAAAATCTGCAAAATTCCATATATGAAGACCATGTATGTATTCCTTCCTTGAAAACTCCTCTATATATCTCCTCAAGAACTCTGCTTGATATTCTTCAGACCACATCAATGGTGGTTCACTATGAAGACCTATAACAGCATCTGCACCAAATTCTGTAATTATTATAGGTTTTGATGGAAAGAGTTGATGTATCTTTCCAGTCTCATCTAAGGCCTTTCTAAGACCTTCTTCTATGTTTCCCCACTCACTATACCATCCATAGTAGAAATTAAGAGATATTACATCTACATATTGAAGTGCTTTATCATTAGCTCTCTTATGTGAAGCAAAGGTAATAGGTCTTGTAGGATCAAGTTTCTTGATATGTTCAACAAGCCTTCTAGCTAGTTCTGCACATTCTTCTAAATCTGTTGGGGGTTCATTTAATATGCTATACATTACTACCGATGGTCTATTCCTATGTTGCAATACCATCTCCTCAACCATCTTCAACGCTTTCTCAATTATTATTGGATTAGAACACCACTTCCTAGCATCATCATTTGATGGCATTCCTGAGAGACATATAGGTGACTCGAGAATTACAAGCATACCAAAGCTATCGGCTAGATCTAGATGTTCATCTGAGTATGGATAGTGAGATGTTCTAAATGAATTAGCACCTATTTGCTTCATAAGATAGAAGTCTCTTACAAGAACTGATCCAGGTACATATCTTCCCGTAATAGGATAGTCTTCATGTCTACTAAAACCTTTTAGAAATACTGGTTTATCATTAATAAGAATCTTTCCATCTACAATACCTATACTTCTAAAGCCTATATACTCCTCTACAGCATCTACAACTTGGTTCTCAACAACTAGCTCTACCTCTAGTGTATAGAGATAAGGTTTCTCTGGCTCCCATGGAACAACATTAGCTAATGTAGTTTCAATAGAAGATTTACCATTTATACATGGTGCTTTAGCCATAAAGATCTCCTTTAACTCTCTATCTCTTAATCTAAAAATAGCTTCACATAGCTTTGAAGAGGAAATACTAGCTTCAGCATATAGATAACCTTTATGTGTTGTTATAATCTTAAGATCATTGATATATTCTTGAGATGTAAACTCTAGATATACATCCCTATGTATACCACCATATGGATAGAAATCATAGACTACCTCATTTATGCTACGTCCTGGAGGAATTCTATCAATAGATATCCTATTGTCTATCTTAACCACAAGGAGATTCCAATCCCCATATCTAATAACATCTGTTACATCGAATTTAAACTGTGTATAACTCCCCTCATGTTCTCCTACAAATATGCCATTCAGCCACACTCTTGTTATATAGCCAGCTCCTTTAAATATCATCCGAGCCCTTTTACCACTATAATCTCTCGGAACATAGAATCTTCTCTGATACCAAACTATACCTGCATATCCATCCCACAGCGGATTCTGTTCATTGTATGACGATGGAACGTACACTACATCACTAGACTCAAAACCCTTGAAAAACCCTTCTACCTCTCCAGAATCACTATAATCTATCTTTATATTCCAAAACCCATTTAGGATCAGCTTAGGTCGCCTAGGAGTTTTCATAGTTAAACCCAAGAGATATATTATTGGTTAATACATTTTAAATTCACCTATAAGTAATTCAATGTAATATCATTATTCTCTATATCATAGGCTAACATTAAATATATCATATCCTGAGACTACATTATCTAGGCAGAGAATAATATAATTACTTCTAAGGCTATTCTCATTATTATCTTTTCAAATCAAATATTATAATTTGATTAGGGAAAAAGATCCCTATTAAGAAATCTAATTCAAATAAAATTTGTGTTGATTTCTCTAATATATTTACTGTCTACTAAATCCTGGTGGTCTTATCCTTACAACCTCTTTATTTACTAGTGTTGGTGGCTCTCTTCCTTGATAAAATGCTATGAGATTCTCTGCTACAAGTTCTGCCATAGCATGTCTTGTTTCTATTGTTGCACTTCCTATATGTGGTAATAATACTACGTTTTTGAATGCTGTTAGTGGGTGGTTTGGTGGTAGTGGTTCTTCTTCAAATACATCTAGTCCTGCTCCAGCTATCCAACCCTCTTTTAATGCTTTTACAAGTGCATCTGTATCTATAACAGCACCTCTAGCTGTATTTATCAATAGAGCTGTTCTCTTCATCCTCTTTAACTTCTCTTCATTAATCATATGATATGTCTCTTTAGTCAAAGGTACATGGATTGAAACTATATCACTTTCACTTAAAACTTCATCAAGGCTCCTGTATTCAGCTCCAAGTATTTTCTCTGCCTCTTCATCTCTACTTCTATCATAGTACATTATTTTCATTCCAAAGGCTTTTCCTATTTCTGCTACTCTCCTCCCAATTCTTCCAAGACCTATAATACCAAGGGTTTTTCCCTTTAGCTCAACTCCAAGCATCATTAATGGATGCCAACCTGTTTTAGTCCTATACCACTCTCCCCATCTAACATAATGATCTGCCTCAACAATTCTTCTAGCTACCGATAGTATTAAGGCCCATGTAAGTTCAGCTGTAGCCTCTGTTAAAACACCTGGTGTATTTGTTACATATATACCTAGCCTTGTGGCACACTCAACATCTATATTATCATATCCAACAGCAAGTTGTGCAACAATCCTAAGATTCTTCGCCTGACTAAGAAGATTACAATCAATTCTATCCGTTAAAAGCGTGACTAAAGCATCTACAACCCTAGCCTTCTCAAGTAGTACTTCATATGGAGGTGCTTGAAATCTATCCCAAACTTCAACTTCAAAATACTGCATCAGCTTTTCAATAACATCTGGGAATAACTCTCTACTTATAAATAGTTTCGGTTTTGTCAATGTATATCCCCGGACAATTCCTTAGTACTAACAATATAAGCTTATGCTTTCATCATATATTCATTCTACAGTTAAATAGCTATGACAATAAAATGGTTCTACAAATCAGTTGTATCACTAGATTTAGCTTAAGTGACATAAAAAGATATATCCTAATATACTCTTAGATGGTAGTACTCCATGGTGCAGAATATGAAGGTACTTCATCTCTATGAATCTAGAGATCTTAGATTAGTTTATGTGTAGAAACCAAAGATAGAACCTAATGAGGTTCTCATTAGAGTTAGATATGCGGGGATCTGCGATAGTGATTTACATGTATATAGGGGTGCTATGAGAAATAGGGTTAAAATATCTAGCTGTACTAAGTAATGGATTTCCTGGTGTAGTAGAGAAGTAGGATCTAGAGTTACATGGCTTAATGAGTGGAATGAGGCTGTAACCAATCCAGTGATTTCCTGTGGAATATATCCATTTTATTTAGCTGGAAGACTCAATATATGTATAAACCTTAAGATTCTGGGTGTAGATGTGCATGGAGCCTTTGCTGAATATGTAAAGATAATGGCAAAAATGTCTATAGAATTCTAAGAAATATCTCATCTCGACATGTTGCTTTAGTAGAACTGTTTTTCCATAGCGCTACACTCATGTAGGAGAGCAAATATTGAGATAGGAGATGATGTTGTAGTAATAGGGACAAGGCCAAATAGGTCTATGTATAACACAGGTTGCAAAATATTGCTAATAGAGTGATAGCTATAGAGATATCGGATGACAGACTTGGATCGGCTAAAAGCATTGGTGTAGATAAAATAATTAATCCTCTAAAAAGCATGGCTCTACAACTAGTAAAAGCTAGAGGAAGAATAGTTGTTGTAGGACTTAGATTTGAACCAATAGAAATTATCCCATCAGTCATAGCATTTAAGGAGGCAGAGATAATAGGGTCCAGGGTATATATAGATGAATTTTCAAGAGTACTAAAACTTATGTCCATAGGGATATCTAAATCCTAGTGTATTAACATCATATGAATTTAAACTTGAAGATGGTCTCAAGGCATTCAAGATTCTTAAAAAGAAAACTGAAGGTGTTATTAAGATATTGTTAAAGAGGATACATTGAAACAACAATAATATTCGTAGGTACCAAATTCTATTTTACTATACCCTACGTGGATTTAAAGGTCTATTGACAGGATATCTTGGTTCTCCTCCTCGCAGTACTCTTATGATTTCTTCTGCAGCAGTTATAGCAAGTCTCCTCCTACATTCTATTGTAAGGCTGGCTGCATGTGGTGTCAAGATAACATTATCTAGCTTAGTTAGTGGGTGGTTTGGTGGTAGTGGTTCTTCTTCAAATACATCTAGTCCTGCTCCAGCTATCCAACCCTCTTTTAATGCTTTTACAAGTGCATCTGTATCTATAACAGCACCTCTAGCTGTATTTACTAGATATGCTGTAGGCTTCATTAGCCTTAGTTCTTTCTCTCCAATCATATGGTATGTTTCATTAGTCAAAGGTACATGTATAGATACAAAGTCTGAGGTTCTGAGAAGTTCATTGAGTGATCTATATTCAATATTCCATGTTCTTTCTAAATCTTCTCTTCTAACTATATCATAGTATATAACCTTCATACCTAGGGCTAAAGCTCTTTTTGCAACTTCCTGCCCTATTCTACCAAGTCCTATTATACCTAGTACTCTTCCAGCTAGATCTATTCCTAAGAGATCTGGAAATTCCATTCTCTCTTTATACCATACACCATCTCTAACAAATCTATCTAGTTTAAATAGCTTTTTTGCTAAAGCCATAATCAATGCTATTGTATGTTCAGCTACAGTAGAAGCATTGACAGGGGCTATGGTAACCCATATACCTAGTTCGTTAGCCGCATTAACATCAATTTTATCATATCCTACTCCATGTCTAGCAATAATCTTAAGCTTTGGAGCTGACTCTAAAACTCTTCTTGTAAAAGGTTCAACACCTCTTACTGCAAGAACAGCATCAGTATCACTAATATTTTTTATAAGCTCATCCTCAGATGTTATCATTTTTTCAGATATAAATACATCGCCTATACTCTTCAAAAGCTTTAAGCCCTCTTCATCAATCCTGTATGTCACAATAATCTTAAACGTCATAGACCTACCCTCTATCATATAGAACTATAAACAACTTACTTCATAATTATATAATTATTTACTCCTATTGAATTGCTGGAGAATGTTTCTAAAACCCGATAGCATTACTCCTATGTCACTCATTATTGCTATAAATCTAAACCCCATATCAATATATTTCCTAACCAGTTCTAGACTAAGACCATGTATCCCTGGAGTTTTATCATATTTTTGACACACCTTTAACACCTTAGTTATAGCTTCTTCAAATATTGGATGAGAATACTGAAGAGGTATTCCAAGGTTTACAGAGAGATCCATAGGCCCTATATATGCACCATCTATACCATCGACACTAACTATATCTTCTACATTCTCTATAGCATCTCTAGTTTCTATCTGAGCAATTAGAACTCTATCTTCTGTTTCAAATCTTTTATAATATTCATCAAATCTTATATTACCATATCTTATAGCTCTCCTAGGACCAACACCCCTAAGACCTTTTGGAGGATATGTAGCATACTTTACAAATAGCTCTGCTTCTCTACCACTATTAATCCATGGTGCAACTATACCTTCTACACCAACATCAAGAATTCGTTTTATCCATATCATATCATTCCAAGGAGCTCTTGCTAGCGGCGCTATACCAGTATTCTTTAGGGGCATTAACAATATTTCAAGATTTGAAATATCCAATGGTGCATGTTCCAAATCAAATACAAACCAATCAAATGGAAGTTCTGAAAGAGCATCAACAACATCTGGATGATTTATAGTTATCCAAGTTCCCAAAAGGATATCTCCTTTCTTCATCCTCTGTTTTAAGTTCATTTACAAACACCTAGACACTACATATCGATTAGCTTTAAATTTAAGCACATTATGAGCCTTACACTATAATCTTGCGTATGACTCTATATCAACAATGAGCATAATACATTATATACCTATTCATTTCTATCTTGTACCTCATTGTTAGGGAATGTAACAACAAATCATGATGAATACAGATTTAAGTATTTCCATAATAATCTTATGAGCTAGAATCTCGGCTAGTATTTAGGTTTTCTCTGGATCTATACTATTGCATATCCTAGCTATCAATGTTGGTGCTATAGGGTTTATATCTATTTAATATCTCAGCCCTCTACAGCAATGCTCTTCAACAATTGATGTAATAACACTAAATATAGCTAAAGTAGAGATGCATCTCCATAGTCTTGGAGATAGATTCTCAGTTTAGATGTTGTTAGAAAGTGTGCAAAGGTTGAATAGACGACATCTTATCTGCCTGAGGAGGTGGGTATATATAGGGATTTTGGGAGAATGTTAAGTTATCTGAGAAGACATAGTTTGTAATATGGAGCAATAACCTATTGGAGTTGAGAAGAAGGTTTTAGATGCTCCTCATATAGATGCTGTTCCTTAGAAATTATAGCTGAGATTAATATTGTTAAGAGGAATTGTTGTTGCCATAATAATAACTTTATAGGTATTTATGTCCTTAAATGATTATCACTTTGGCAATACTAATAAAGCTAGACGTAGATATCTGCTAAGAGATATAAAACGGATGTAAATCCTAAGAAATTGATGAGGGGGTATGGTGGATAGATAACTTTTGGGGTGGTACAGATATACAACATATACTTCTACTTGTAAAACCGAAGAAGTTACTAAATATGTCAAAGATTGATAAGGATATTTGTACCTAGAGGATTCATATATGCATAGACACAAGGCTTCAATCCTCCAACATTAGCAGAAAACGTTTTAACAGTTTTTAAACAGCTTATGAATGTGAAACATCCTATTAGGTGATGTACATGAGTTTATTGGATAAGATTAAGGAGTCTTTAGCTAATCTAGATCCTGATTCAACTAGGGAATATGTTGAGGAGGCAGTTAAAAGTAATATTCCTGTTAGAGATATTCTGGATGCTATGGCCAGCGGTATGGAGGAGGTTGGTAGGAGGTATGAGAGGGGTGAGTATTTTGTTGCAGATCTTATTGTAGCTGGAGACATATTTAAGGATATCATGGAAAATCTCCTAAGACCATTGATTAAGAAGGAGAGTGGTGAGGTTATTGGGAGGATTGTTATAGGTACTGTATATGGAGATATCCATGACATTGGTAAAAACTTAGTAGCAACATTTCTAGAAGCAGCAGGTTTCGAGGTTATCGATCTAGGTGTAGATGTACCTCCAGAGAAATTTGTAGATGCTATAAAACAATACAATCCAGATATAGTTGGTATCTCTGCATTACTCACATCAACAATGATACACATGAAACACATAATAGATGCGATAAAGGAAGCAGGATTGAGATATAAGGTAAAGATTATTGTGGGTGGTGCACCAGTAACAGAAAAATTTGCTAAAGAGATAGGTGCAGATGCATATGCAGAAAATGCCTTCAAAGCAGTAGAAATATGTAAAAAGCTAATAGAGGAAAAGAAAAAGAAGCAATAAACCCATAGATAGCTCTGTCTATATAGTTTCATGAACAGACATATAATATGGTAAACATTGGATAATTCTTAAAATATAGTTATCTCTATCTTCAGCTATTTTTAATGTGTCTATAAGATTCATTGTTGGATTAATAAAACAATAGGGCTATAAAGCCCTATTCTAGTTATAGAGCATTTCATTGACATTAAATGTGATTTGTCTATTACTTATTGTAGATCTCTAGCAATAAATAGCTTAAAAACCAGATCTATCAAACGTCTTAGAGATATAGATCATTTTATAGTTAGAAAATGAGGTATAAGGTTATGGAGAATGATATCTACTACTTGGCTATAATATTTATGGTCTCACTTCTACCCACGGTTGAGGTTAGAGGCTCTATACCATTAGCATTTCTATGGTTTAGTAACGAACCTAATCTCTTTACCATAAGCATATTGATAGCTGTAATAGGAAATCTTATTATTGCTCCAATACTCATACCCCTTCTATCTCTATTTGAGAAAGCTTTTATCAATAGTAGATATATTCCTACTAAGATCAAAGATCTATATTTATGGCTTATTAATAGAGCTAGAAAGAAGAGTAAGGAAATAGAAAGATATGAATTTCTTGGACTAACAATATTTGTTACTCTTCCCATTCCAGGTACAGGTGCTTGGACAGCCTCACTAATAGCACATGTGATGGGCATGGAAAGAAGAAAAGCCTTAATCTCTATAGAGCTTGGAGTACTTGGTGCTTCACTAATAGTCTTCTCAGTAATTTATCTAGGTCTTGAGATATTGAAAAAAATATTTATGTTGGGATAGAACAATATCAATATATCTACTTATGAAGTAAAAGATATACTTTTTCCCTTTAAGCTCTTCCACAATATTCTAACATAGTTCCTTCCACTTTCTATAACCTTGGGCCACAGATTTATATCACAATGTATTGCATATATTGTTATAGCTGGGAGCATCACTATTTATAGCAGGGATTAGTGTTTGGGAGCTTCATATCCTCATATCCATATAGCTCCATATGAGGAAACTATGAGTATAGGATTCTTGAGACATCTTGGGATCTAGAATAGTAATTCTCATGGGGCTATCTTGAGAGAGATGATAGATGGTTAGGGTTCTTGTATCGAGTCTTAACTATTAGAACCTTATAATTAATCTTTCTCTTAATTTAGATAAAGGTTTAATATCAGCTTAATAATTGTTAGGAGATATAACTCCTTAGGAGTAATCTAAATGGGTTTTAGGGATAAGATATTAATTCCAAATATATTATCTATTGATGGATGGAAGAAGTATCTTAGTGTAGATATACTTAGGGTTTATGGCTATATACAGAGGCTTAAAGAGATATATAATGGGTTGAGAAGCTCTTATGAGTCTGTAAGGTCTAAGAAGATTGTTATGGGGGTTGTAGGGAAGGATACTATTGGTTATTGGAGAGATATTCAGTATGTATTTAAGGACTTCTTTGGTATTGAGTGTAGTGGGTGTGAAGAGGCTGTGAAGAGAATAGCTATGGGGATCCCCCTCGAAAATGTTGTTGATAGTGTTAAGCTAGTGTTTAGAGATTCAAAGCTTATTCAAGACCTAGACTCTATATACAATATATTGAATAGAATTTTAAGCACTATAGTAGATGTTAGGAATGGGGATAGAATATCAATTGAAGACTATCTTAATAGATTATCAGGTAATCCTCTCTATATATTTGATATACTTCGAGGCTTCTATTCAACAATGGTAAATCTTCTACCTCTCTACAATGAATATACACTATTCTTAGAGATAACAAGGTTCATCCCTATGAAACTCTATAATATTTTCTTTAAAGGATTTGATTTTAATATTCTTAAAAAGATTGGTATAGTATATAGAAGTATTGATGTTTGTAAAGATCAGGAGTATATGGCTGTGGTTCACGAGGCTCATAGTGTAGGTAGTAGTATCAATGTATTGGTTGATGAGATTTATAGATATATAGATCTTTCAAGAAAGAATTTAAAAATAAAGATGATTAAACTATATGATGAAAGAGCTATATTTGTAGAGAGTATGAGTAAATTTATTGATGATATATATGAGTTTCTAGATATTAAAAACATTGATAAATTCTATAATGATTTGGATAGATATTCCCATAGAAAATTTATCAAAGCTGGATATAGCTATTTAGAATCAAAAATAAGAATTGATATGGAGACAGATTATGTAGCTTTAGGCGAAAGTAGATATAAATGTGAGCAGTTTATGGACATGTTATCACCTTATATAATCCTTGGACTAGGCTGGATAGATTCTATAAATAGGAAGAACCATCTTATTGAGGGGATTCTCCATATATATACTAGGAGGTAGTATTTTGTTGGAAAAACTCTGTATAAACTAAAAGTAATTGCTATTTATACATTAATTCATCTATGAATTCCTTGAATCTCTCTATACCTTTTTCAATAAGCTTAATATTGAGTGAAAAGCTTAGCCGAAGGAAATTTCTACCTGCTTTATCGGGGAAGGCTGTACCTGGAAGTACTACCACATATTTTTTCTCTAGTAGTTGTTCAGCAAAGGAATCTACATCTATATTAAGGTTTGACAGTATTTTTTCTATTGATGGAAATAGATAGAATGTTGCTTTACTAGGCCAAACCTCTACTCCTCTAATCTCCCTAAGTTTTGTTACCATATAATCTCTTCTCTTTCTAAACAAATTAATCATTTCTTTAACTGGCTCCCACGGACCTTTAAGAGCTATAACACCTGCTTTCTGTACAAATGAGGTGGGACATGACCATATATTTACAGCTAGATTTGATAGTTTTGCTATTACCTCTTCTCTAGCGACAAGATATCCTAATCTCCATCCGGTCATTGAAAATGTTTTTGAGAATCCATTTACATATAGTAGATAGTCTCTCCATTCAGAGAAGCTTATAGTTGATGTAAATTGTGTTTCTTCGAGAATGAAATTATCATAGATTTCATCTGCAAGTATTATTACCCCATATGATTTTGCTATCTCAAATAACCTTTCTATATCCCTAGGTGGTACTACAGCTCCTGTAGGATTATGTGGATTATTAAGAATTATCATCTTTGTTCTATTTGTAATGCTATTCTCTAGAGACTCTAAATCTAGTCTAAATCCCTCTTCACTACCCATCCATATCATTGGTACATATCTCGGTATAGCACCAATAAACTTAGCTATCTCTGTATAGGGAGGATATGAAGGCTCAATAACTATAACTTCATCTCCAGGATCTAGAAAGGATATCATCGCTAAATATATTGCTGATAAAGCTCCAGGAGTTATAATGATCTCAGAAGTCTTTACATCTGAACCATATCTAGTATTAAGATATTCTGCTACAGCTTCCCTCAACTCTAAGATTCCTACACTCTCTGTATATCCTGTAAATCCATTATCAAGAGCTCTTTTCGCCTCTTCAACAATATGTTTTGGTGTAGGAATATCTGGTTGTCCTATACCAAAATTTATTACCTCTATACCCTTTCTAGAATACTCCTTTGCTCTAGCCAAATATGTGAAACTCTTTCTACCTGAAATACCTTTAATAGACTCTCTATATCTTAGTGTAGGTGGTTCCAAAAATAATCCCAATAGCAGAATCGTCTTAGTTGAAATTTAAAAATATTTGTCAACAAAAAGAATAGCAGTGTAATACTATGGAGAAATGTATAAGTATAGCTATTCTAGCTGGTGGAGAGGGTCAAAGGCTTGGAGGCATATTTAAACCACTTTTAGATATATGTAATGAGCCTATGATAAAAAGAATAATTAGAAATATAGAGGGTATAGGATATGAAGTTCTAATATCTGTTAGAAATAGTGAACAGATAAATCTGTTAAAAAATGTAATAGAATACAATGTTAGATATATAGTTGATAGAGGAACATATAGGAATGGCATATTAAGAGCTTTATATAGTATATCTCAAGAAGCAAATTGTAATACCATAGCTATTCTACCATGTGATACACCTTTTATTAGAAGGGAAACCATAGTCAATCTCTTAAAAAGCCATAGAGATGAATGCGATGTATCAATACCCGTATGGCCAAATGGATATATAGAGCCTATAGTTGGTGTATATAATAGGAATTCTCTTCTTAGAGTATTGGAATATACACCTAGAGACAATATCATAGCTGTAAGAGATTTGTATAGATATATGCATAGTGTATGTTATATCGATATATATTCAATATCTAGTAATCCAGATAAAGAATTCTTAAATATAAATACAAATGGAGATATTGCTAAAGCTCAGACACTATGTCAAGATTTCTCGCTATAGAAAATAATGATCTTTCCAAGACCATTAATAAGTATATCTCCAATAAGAACAGCACTATTTGTTGAATTATCATTTGTGCAAGGATTGTATATATCAATGCTATTAGTATTCGATGCTATGAATCCTGGGGCAATAAGTTCAACCCCCCTACAAACTATGATCGTGCCATTCACCATTTCGATACCTGGATAAATACCACTAGAACCTTTTACAACTATAGTTCCTCCACGATTCTCCATACCTATAAAATCACCGGCATCACCATGTATCTCTATATATCCATTTCTCATACCATATCCGATATACGATCCTACAGATCCATAAACAATTATTCTACCCCCAGACATACCACTACCATTGCTAAAGAACGTTCTTCCACCAATAAAATCCTCGCCATTGCCATATACATAGATATTACCACCACTCATCTCCGCTCCTAGCCACTTACCGGTATTCCCTTTAACTACTATCGAACCTCCAGACATTTTGTATCCTGTGAGAGGACCTACATCACCATCTACAACTATATTTCCTCTACTCATCATATAGCCGACATACCAAAGCTTTCTAGTGCCATGGCCACGGAAAATAATTGTAATTCTATCAGCATCTCTAGGAGCTTTTGAATATCCATCTACATCAAAAATCTCCTCTATCACAATCTTTCTACTGCCATAGAGTATCTGCATATTTCGAATCTCATTAATATTTTTACCAGCTATATCCTCTGGTCTAATACTACTGACATTGATTGGCACCTTAGGAAGATGTTTTAAAGAGAATGTATATGTATAGCTATCCACCATGTTTTCTCTCCCTAATTCTATCCAGTAACAATCTTAGTATCTCTACATCACACCTTATATCTTTTTGTGGATCTACTACTTTCTTCAACTCTATAACCACTTCATCAAGTCTATATGCTGTCCCTCCACATTCTATTCCTGTTATACCTGTAGGAATAACTATATCTGATAATGATGCTGTTAAACTCCATCTACCGTCTATCGTTATTATAGGTATTCTCAACAAATTCTCTACAGCTTTCTTAGGCAAATGGGCTACAGGGTCACTACCGATTATAAGAGCCGCATCAACATTCCCATTAGTAAGCAGATCAACAGCTGTAGTAACACCGGGGAACATACTGGGAATTCCACTAGAGAAATCAACGCCAAAGGGATAACCAGTAGCTTCTCTCAAAATAACATTTGTACCTGTAACATTATAACGTCCTCTCAGTGGTAATAAAGACCATTTCCCATATCTATTAAGCTCTTTTACAAGATTTAACAATTCTACTATATTTGCAAAACTAGCCCTAGTCATAGTTAGACCCATACCTATGAAGAAAACACCTCTCTTCGCATTCCTCAACACATCTACAAGACTATATACTGTATCTATTGGTAAGCCCGCCACCTCCTTATCCTCAATCTCAAATCCTTTCAATATTAATCTAATACTCCTTATCAACTCTATATCTCTACCAGGTCTAATAACTATAGCCATATGAGAATATCGTAAGGTCTCTGTATATCTCACATCTATAGCTATAATTCTCTTCTTGCTATTGATATAAGATGTAAATAGCTTTATATGCGCCTCTAAAGGATTTGCACCCCATATAACAACAGTATCTACATCCTTTACATCCTCTAATGTTATTCGAGGTACATCTATATGAGATAAACCTAGAACTGTAGGTCCATGACATACAGATGCTGTTGAATCTATTGCCGCTCCCAGAACCTTAGCTAGTTCTACAAGAATCTCAATAGCTTCATTACATATATTAGAAAGTCCATAGATTAATGGATGTTTTGCATTAGTTAATATCTCTACAGCTCTCTCTATAGCTACATCGAAATCTACCTCAATGAAAGATCCATTGTAATCTCTTATCAAAGGACTTAGAATTCTATTCCTATGATAGTTAACAAATTTTGATACTCCTATGCTACACCCATTAACAACACTAACTATACTATCACCTTTAACCTCAATAACAAGATCATTACATGCCAATCCACAGAAACTACACGTCACATGACTTAACCTTTTAACATTAACACCATCTCCAGTGCTACCATTATTCCTCACACCATATTGAAAAAGAGTTTCCCCATTAAAATTAATTAAATCGGATAACTGTGTCGGATTTTCATCAGTATTTTCAATATATACTTCAAGAGATTTAAATTGGGGTATCCCAATAGAAGTTTTTGATGGAATTATACTATTTATCCATGGGCCCATAGGAATGAAAATAATGCCTCTAGGTAGAGAATAATCTTCCTTAATCGGAAGAACTATAGATCCCTCGCTCGATATAATCTTTATTTTATATCTCAATCCTAATTCTTGTATATCAATAGGATTGAGATATGCTACTGCAACACTATCTCGATACTCAGAGCTAAATTTACCTAGAGCTTCCATTGATACTCCTTGGGATCTTGTCCTACCGGTTATAAGTATAAATCTATGTCTCTCATGGAAGTACATTATACAAATGCCTAGTAGTTAACTACTAAACACAAACTTTATAAATATACAGTTTACACAAATATTGATTAAACAATTATACATATACATAAATGTTGTAAATTGGGCTAGACCTTTAAACTTTTCTATTTTATTTCCTTAAATATATCAGAAAGAGGAATACATTTCTTCCTAAAGAAACTTTTGTGTTCTGATCTAAGTATGGCAATAATATCTGTATCATCAATTTCTTCTTGATACATTAATTCAATTCTATATCTAGCTATCCATTCATCTGTAACATTATTAACGATGTATATTGTAGAAACACAGAGAACATCTGATTTGCCAAACTCCTTGGCCTTCTCACTAATAAGTTTCTTCAGTGAAGCACTATTGCTACATACATAGAAGCTTCCTCTATTTAATTCAACAAATGTATAGGGATTTAATCCTATTATAATTACCGGTTCCTTAAGTCTTGAGAAACCAAGCTTCTTCAGTATTTCAGAAACAGTTTCTATCTCTACACAACTCATTTCATATCAACGATAGTAACATTCTCTCTAAATTACTACTTACTTACCAGGAATATAAAGTATATATGATATGCTGTAAAACAGAAAATAATTGATGTATACATTAGCCTTATATATCCGTATTACTAAGTTATATAATGGTAGTCTCATATATGTGGATTGGGAGTATGGATAGTGATAGGGTTATAGGTGTTATACTTGCTGGTGGAGAAGGCTCTAGATTTAGACCGTATACAGATATGATTCCAAAGCCTATGATTCCTATAGGTATTGAGGAGAAGCCTATTTTAGAACATATTGTTTGTTGGTTAAAGAGATTCAATATAAATCGTTTTGTCTTTCTAGTTGGATATAAATGGAAACAGATAAGAAATTATTTTGGTAATGGGGAGAGATTTGGTGTTTCTATTAGATATAGTGTTGATAGTGATGAGTATAGAGGTACTGGTGGAGCTCTTCTCAATGCATATAAGAAAAATATGTTTGATACCGATATACTACTTATATGGTATGGCGATATAATTGCTCAATTAGATGTAAAAGATCTTATTAAGAAACACATAGAGTCTAATTCAGATGCTGTAATAGCACTTGCAGATAGATATCAAGTTCCTGTGGGGGTTGCAGAGGTAGTTGCTGATAGGGTAACGAATATAGTTGAAAAGCCTTGGCTAAATATCTATGTATCTATAGCTATTCTTACCCTAGATCCCAAGGTTTTAAGCAATGTAGAGGAGTATTTAGGGAAAAGCTTTGATATTATGGGAGACCTCATACCATGGATGCTAAAGAGAAACTATAAGGTTAGTGCATATATCTATAGAGGTCCGTGGTATGATATAGGAAGTTTTGAAAGATATAAAAAAATTGATTGTGATCTAATTAAGGGGTTTCTCGAGGGATGTTCTTATTGATTATAAAGCATATTTAACTATATCTTTTACTATATCCATGGTAACTTCAAATGGCGTATTTGAGTACATATACTTAAGTCTCTTGAATAGATATTCAATGATTTTATCGAGATCCTTATCAGTAAAGCCATAATCACTTAGCCTTTCTTCAAATCCTATAGATCTTTGAAACTCTCTAACAGCTTCCTGAGCTTTTTCAGCATATGTAGATAATGGCTTTATCTCTGGATCTAGAAATCTTAATGCCTTAGCTGAGAGTTCAGGTACAGCTTTATGTACATAATACACCATTCTAGGTCCAGTTAATGCTAATCCACATGCATGTGGCAGCTTTGGCTCTAAACCACTTAATACATGTTCTATTGCATGGTTAATATGTGTAGAACCCATATCTATAGCGATACCAGCTAACATTGCTGCATACATCATATTTGTCCTTAGATCAAGGTTTCTAAGATCGTTAACAAGCTTCTGTAGATCTGAAGCTATAATGGATATTGATTCCTTTGCCATAGTCTCTATAAATGGATTTGATACTGTTGATGTAATAGCTTCATATGAATGATAGAATGCATCTAGAGATGTATAGATAGTCTGTTTCTTGTCAAGGGTAATAGTATATCTAGGATCATCAATAGAGATTTCAGGATATTTAATTGAGAGTCCATGTTTTTCCCTACTATCATCTAGGGTTACCACAGCATATCTATCTACCTCTGTCCCTGTCCCATGGGTAAGATTTATTGCTAGTAGTGGTAGAGCTCTTATAGGTTTTCTAGTACCAGTTACATAGTCCTTCACTCTACCTCCACTTAGAGCAATAACAGATGCTACCTTTGCAACATCTATAGGACTACCACCACCAATAGCAATAATTAGATCAACACCTTCACTCCAAACAATCTGAGCTAATTCCTCTGCCTGACTTGCCCAAGGATTTGGAGTCACCTTATCATATACAATATAGCTTATCCCTATATCCTTCAACACCTTCTCAACATCGCTAAAAGCTCCTGAAACCCTACCTGAGGTTTTGCCCATTGCTATAAGCGCTCTTGAATAATGTTTAATACTATCTTTAACCTTATCAATAGCATTTACACCAAAGTATAAGGATGTAGAGGCATATCTCAATGTAAAATCCTTTTTCTGCAAGTTATTCACAAGATATTTATGCTAGTTATAAAATTTAACCCTTACTAATATAACACTACTAAATGATACTACAATTATTACATTAATTATTAAAATTTGTTATAGCAGACTATCTTAATTAAGGTATTAATATCTATTGTTAATCTAAGGGAAGTAGATATTATTATGCATACTAGGGTAGATATAGTGGATATAAAAGATCCTTCTAGGGAGTCTTGGTATACCAAATATTGGTATTCTTATAGATATAGCTACAAAGATATGTAATACATAATGAATGTAGTGCTGCACTAGGTGATAGTACTGACTTCAATCCTTTAATATCGTATACTGCCTTTGTCATTTCATCAATAGGTTTAAACTATGTTAAAGCAGGTCTTGGGGTTGGGGATAATTATACTGCTATAGAAATTGGGAGAAGCATTATTGAAGGTATATCTCTATCTTCTAGGAAGAGTAAAGTGGTATTAGTAAGTTATGCTGATTATTTAAGAATGAATTCAATTGATCCTATATCTGTTGCCGAAATAGCATATAGAGTTGGAGCTAATGGTGTTATGATTGATACTAGAATAAAAGATGAGGAAAATGTATTTCTAAAGAAATTTGTTTCTCTAGCTAAAAATATAATCCTATTACAGCTATTGCTGGAGGTTTGGGTGTTGAACACATATGTAGAGCTATAGAAATAGGATTTGATGTAATAGGTTTTAGGGGTAGCAGGCAATGATGATAGAATGGGTATCTCTAAAGATAGAATAGATAGAATTATTAATGAGGTAAAGCCTGTAATAAATAGAACTGATATAGATAGAATTCTGAGATATTCTATACCTGTAGCATATATATTGAGAAACTTACTTCTGTCTGAGGATCAATACTCCTTAGCTTCTTAATAGCTTCACCACCTAGCAACCTAATATTATTCATTATATCGATAAATGATGGTGTATATTCCTTTGTATCAAGATCTACAATCATACTAAATATCCAACTATATGCCTGTAGAATAACCATATACTTACCTTGTTTAAACCTATTATAGAGATACTCTATTATTCCCTCATCATAGCCTATATATTCAAGACTATATATCCTCCTCTCTATAAGTGGATATTTTAATTGTGTTGTAGCAATAGTAACCTCAGCTAATCCATCAAGAATATTTTGGTAGGTATTACTTAATCGAAATCCTTTAATTTCACTTACTTTCTTTGAAGGTGTTTCTCTAATCTTTAACTTGGATAAGTTGTTTTTAATGGTATTTGAAATAATGTTGCAAAGTTTCTCTAAGTTGCTATCTATACATTCCCAATATACACCATTCTTTTCAATAACCAGTTTTCCAAATGTTTTAGGAATATTATTATCATTATATGCAAAGACTATATTATTATTGCTTATAAACCAGTAAGTAACTATAAACTTCTTGTGCTCTTTCCTTAGCAAACCCTCGCTTATAGATATAACTATATATCCATACTGATCTATCTGAATTCGAGGATCTCCAGATAAGATCTGTGTTATATCCTCAGGATTGCGCAAATTGATGGTCTCCTTCGATAATAGCTTAGGCATGTAGCTACCCTACACTTTTCCTAGGAAAAGATTAGTTTAGAAGCTTTATAATCTTAGATAGTTTTTAGTTACAACTAAAAGCTTGAGTTTTATCTATCCTTCTAGATTAGCAATCTAAAATATTCCTCAATAAAACTTCTAGTCCTTCTATGCTCTCCACCTCATAGAACTATTCAAATAAGGTAATGGGTATGGTGTGTCTCACAAGATTCATTTAATTTATTTATGATCTTCTCCAAAATCTTACATGCATCGATATCTAGAATTCTATAGTTTATAGGTGGATGAAAATCGTAGATCAATTCTCTTAAATATCTCAATTTAACTGGAACCCTATATTTCTTTCTCTCTCCTATCTCTATGACTATAAACTTACTATTTGTATAAAAGTTGGTGTTTAGACTCTTTAAATACTTCTTATCTTTCAATAAACCTATACATTTCTCTTCAATACAATTTAAATCATGTATATCTTTAATTAGGTAAATATTTCTAGCAATGAATTCCCCTATAACCATGTTATAAGGATTATGTATATATACATACACCTTATCCCATGGATCATAAGTTAATCTATAAAGCCTTCTTATTTCACATTCCTGTAATCCGCTAAGTATTTTGTTAGCTGAATGTATATTCATCGTCATTACTATACAGCGCATTTCAAATCCTAGAGCTCTAGGATTTTACGGAGATTATATCTAGAGGGTGGTCTACCGAAAGTTTCGAGCTTCAAAAGCTTATACTTAAAATAACTATTCTTCTTACCTCCAATTGTATATCCTCCAATTTTTCCATCAGATCTTATTACTCTATGACATGGTATAGCTATTGGGTGTATATTTTCACTAAGTATTTTACCAACTATTCTAGGGCTTATCTTAAGGATATCAGCTATCTCTCCATATGTAGCTACATGTCCTATTGGGATAAGGGATACAAGTGCATATACAATTTCCTTTAAGGTTTCATAATCCATTTTACTAGCATATATCTCGCCATTCTTTATCCTTAAGACATATCTTATCCCGTTCAATTTCCCTCCCATTAAGATAAAAAGACTGTATCTATCTTTCCAGGCTCAAAGAATTTTTGTATAATAATCTTAATATGGTAAAATGAATTATTCTATCTATAATATACTTTCAATGAACTTTCCATCTATGTAGATAAGATCTTTATCTGCATATACTCTGCCCTTCCTCATATCTTTAATCATATCCCAATGTATCGATGATCTATTTACACCACCTGTTCTTAGATATGCTGATCCTAGAGCCATGTGAATCGTTCCTCCAATCTTTTCATCAAATAGTATCTCCTTTGTAAATCTAGTTATATCATAGTTTAAACCAAATGCTAATTCTCCAACTCTTTTTGCCCCCTCGTCTACCTGTAGCATTTTCCTTAAAAATTCTTCACCCTTTATAGCGCTTGCCTCTACTACAACTCCTTTCTCAAATTTTAGTCTTACACCCTCTATCTCATATCCACTATATACAGCAGGATAGTTAAATGTTATATACCCTTCAACACTATCTTCATGAGGAGCTGTAAATACTTCACCACCAGGCATATTATTTTTACCATCATCATTTATCCATATCCTTCCACCAACCTTAACGAAAAGATCTGTATCATCTGCAATAAATCTCAGCTCATCAACTCTATTAAGAAACTGTACAATTCTCTCTTGTCTCTTACCTTGTTCAATCCATGTAGATATTGGATCAGGTGTATGTAGTTTAACAGCTCTAAATACAAATTCCTCAAATTCTAGTGGTGTCATACCTGCTTCTTGTGCCATTGCTCTTGTTGGATATGCTGCTACAGTCCATTTTAAATCACCTGTAGAATCTCTCTTCATAAATATTTCTCTTAGTTCTCTAATAGCCATGGATCGAAGTCTTATTCTCTCAGGATCTATGTTTATTAAGTGTTTTGTATGTGTTGAAGAGAGGATACTTATTCTCGCTCTAGCTTTCTCAGCTATAGCTCTATCTATAGGTGATACATATTCTAGTAATTCCTTTGGTGCATATCTATAGAATATTTCAGAAAAAACTTCATCTGTCATTATATATATTGGATAAGCACCTCTACTAACAATTTCTCTCCATAGCTCTCTTACTAGAGGTAGAGCCTCTATAGAGCTATATATAACTACATCAGTAAGTTTTTCAACACCTATACAATACTCTACTATTAGCCTAGCATATTTGTCTAAAACCATTGAATCACCATAATCTGCATAATATTAAGAAATATATAACTCTAGTTGAAAATTTCTATATGTGCAACAACATGTCTATACACATCTTTTTTAGCGAAATACTCTATAGACATAGACCACCGAGAAATATCTATCATCCTGAAAATCCTTCTCGTTTAGATATAGCTTTAAAGAGTATTAAGGAGATAATATCTATAGATAATAGAATTAAGATATTGGATTCCAATGTAGCAGAATTCATTAACTATATAAGGAGGATCCATGATTATGACTATGTTGAGTATATCTATAGCCTATGTCTAGAGGGAGATACTTATATTGATAGCGATACCTATATCTCAAGAGATAGCTGTAGAGTTGCCGAAAAAGCTATTGGATTATCTGTTAGAGCTATGAATGAAGCTATAGAGCATAGAGAAACTCTAGCTTTTGCATTAGTTAGACCTCCAGGTCATCATGCTGGTATTAGGGGGAGAGCTATGGATGCTCCTACACAAGGCTTCTGTATATTTAACAATATAGCTGCTACCACGATCTATGCTTTAGATAGAGGATATAGTCCTATAGCTATAATAGATATAGATGTTCATCATGGTAATGGTACACAGGAAATATTTTGGTATGATCCAAGGGTTATACATATAGATATACATGAATATGGAATATATCCAGGAACTGGATATATTGATGAAATTGGTGGAAAGGGTGCTGAAGGCACTAAAATCAATATTCCACTTCCTCCATACTCAGGGGATGATGATTATCTATATATAGTTAGAGAGATAGTATTACCTATAATCTATAGTGTTAAGCCTAAGATTATAGCGATTTCAGCAGGGTTTGATGCATATAGAGATGATGGGCTTGCAGATATGGAGGTAACTACAATATTCTATGAATCCTTTGGAAAGCTATTAAGGTTTTTGAGTAGAGATATAAGCGTTATGGGTGTATTGGAGGGTGGATATAGTATAGGTATTGAAAATGGTTTTTCAGCATTTTTAAAAGGATTTCTAAAAGGTATAGATTGTGTGGATAAACTGTTTATCGATATAAAACCATCTGATAGAGTTATTAATATTGTATCTAGAGTTAAGAATATTCTAAAACCTATCTATACTACTTGGCATAGCTGAATACTATTCTTGCTATAGATGCCAACCAATGAATAATATGTTCAATTAGAGGTATTCCTTTAAATATCTCCTCAAAATAATTTACATCTCTTTCATTAATACCTCTAAAAATTGATGCAAAGACTACAAATGTTACTAAATATATTATTGCTCCAATCAATAACCTTGCCACACTTATAAATCTAGGAAGTGGTAGGGGTATTCTTAGGAATATTATTAATGGTATTATAGAAATTATTGAGGCTAAGTATATAGGCGCTATAGTCCTAAGATCTATGGGTTTATCAACATATTTTTTAGCTAGTAATACTCCTGCTATAGATGATGATATACCTGATATGATACTTGCTATGAGATATCCATGGAGCTTGTATTTAATTGTCATGAAATAGGCTATTGGGATAAATATTACGGCGTTTATGGTAGATATATACATATTTCTCTTTGTATCTCCTATACCATTGAACATAGATGGAATGGAAATACTTCCAATACCAACAAGTAAATTTGGTGCTAAGTATAGGGGTAGATAACCTGAAATGAATATATATTCACTTCCATAGAATATATACATAATTTCTCTTGAGAGAATCATTGAGAGTATTGTGATGGGTAGTATAACAATAGAGGAATATTTATTGGCTATAGCTAGAGATGTATTAAGATCACCATTATTAGTAGATACCTTTGTGAAAAGAGTTAAGAGAGCTGTTGATATAGGTATTGAAACTACTGTTACTAATGTAGATAGATTTGCCATTGCTCTAAAACCCCCTATTTCATTATCTGAGAGATTATATGCTAGTAATACATTTTGATATAATCCCAGTAAAACTCCGATAACTCCACCAACATAGAGAGGTAGTCCATATACTAATAGTATTTTCATATAATTGATAATGTTTTTATTCCAATTAGCTCGATATTGATTATTCCTTAGACTAAGATATATTCTTATCAACATGTAGATACCTACTGCTATAGCAAATACATATCCTATAATATTGCCAAGCAGTGCACCTATAACTCCAAGACCTAGTAGCAAGAATGCTATAGATGCTATTGTCTTCACCGTACTATAGCTTATTTTAATTAGCGATGCTTTTAAAGCATTATCTATTCCTATAAAGATGTTTAAGAATATTGGATAGAGAGACTGTAGAAGAGCTACTACTGAGGTAATTCTTATGTATTCTGAGACATCAGGTCTATTAATAATATATTTTGCAAGTTGTAATGAGAAACTATAGCATATAATGGTAAGCAATAGACCTATAGATGTTCTAATAAGTAAACCTGTTTTAATAATATTTATAGTATCATCATACTTCCTCTCTATATAAAAACTATGGACATATCTCAGAATTGCTGTATCTATTCCAAGTGATGTTACTGATACTAGAAAAATTGGAGGAACTAAAGATAATGAGAAAATACCATATCCCTCGGGACCCAGCATGCGAGCTATAATTATACTCCCTATTGCTAATATGAAATTATATGAAAAATCACCTATGAATAGATAGAAAGCATTTCTAGCTGAAGTTTTTGATATATCTAAAATATATTCTTTTTGATTTATAGAATTTGTTCCCAAAGCCTTAAGCCCTTTTATCTATGTGTATCTAAGCTCATATACGACATGAGGAGCTATGTGACACAATATTTCTTTTATCATAAGCTCTACAGCTCTGGGGTTACCGGGAACAACTACAATAAAGCTATTATTAACAACATAGCCTCCAGTTCTAGAGATATATGAGTATATACCAATATCTCTATAGCTAAGATATCTAAATATCTCACCTATACCAGGGACATCCTTTATAGCCATAGATCTAATAACATCAACACTAATATCCTTTTTACTTAATCCCGTACCACCTGTAACAATAATAACATCACACTGTCCTAGGAATTCCTTAGCTGTTTCCTCAATAATCTTTCTATCATTTGGAACCACGGTATATATTCCTTTCTTAGCCTTGCTACAGTATATCTCTATGTCATTGAATATAGGTTTTATCTCATCTATCTTCTCTCCTCTATAAACAGAATCACTTGTAACAATAAAACATATTGTAAATTCTTCAACAACTCTTGATCTATGATCCTTCAACTACGACACCCACTATATTGGTGTATAAATAAATGGCTGATACCCCCAATACTCCTCCATAGAAAGCTCTCTATCTTTATACATAGATACTATGAGACTAACTATAGAGATAAATGTTGATACTAGTGCCATAGGTCTAACAAAGTTTTCTCCAAATCCTTGTGCAACATCACTTGAATACATATTTACATCATATCTATATAGTTCTTCAGTTCTTCGAACAATTCCGAAAAATCTATCTATTTGTATAACCTGTGTTGTTACAGAGCCATTAAAGTATATCAATACACCCCTAGAATCATATTCTGCCCAACCAGATACATCAACCAATACAGTTATTCCTCGACCAAATGATGTAGGAACCCAGCCACTATACTGTAAAATACCCTTACCATCTTGTTCATATTTAACTAGACCCGGTCTATATCTAAGTAGATCTGCCCATACAAATCTATTAAATACTATCCTTGGATAATCTTCTGATGGAGGTACATTGTCATTTGTAATAGGATCAAATGCAGCTTTATCACTTGAACATACATTGTTCATACAGGCTCTAATAGTAATCATATAAACGTTGGTCATCTGTGATGCTATTATATATGAATATATAGTCCCACCTATAACAGCTAGAACTAATGTAGCAAAAACTAATTTCTCTAGCTTACTTAGACCTATCTCAATTGTTATTGTAAATCCCCAGGGGAGAACAAGTTGTTCATATCTATATGCCTTTCTAGAAAATGTGTAGAGAAATGTTATACCACCCAAGAATCCACCTACATGGGCAAAGAAAGCTACACTACCAAATCTTAGATATCCATAGATAACTTGTGTTGCAAACCAGAATAACATGAAGAAGGAGGTTGATGTTGTGAAACAGAATGGAAATATGAATAAGAACCAGCATGCTGATAGCCGTCTTCTTGGATACATCATCATGTATGCTCCAAGAACACCACTAATAGCTCCTGAAGCACCAAGAGCTGGGATCAGGAGATTTATTGAGCCTAGTATAGGAATAAAAGCTGTATGGAATAATGTTGCAGAAATTCCTGAGAGGAAGTATATTGCTAGATATCTTGTAATTCCTAGGGAGAGTTCCACCTCTTTTCCAAACATATAGAGAAACCACATATTAAAGAATATATGTAGAATATCTCCGTGGAGAAACATACTAGTGAAAATTCTATACCACTGCATAGGTTCTTGTAGCATTATAGGGACAAAGGCATATCTTGTTACCCAATCATCAGATATCTGTGTTAAAAAGTTCTGATAGGAGGATATGATATATACAGCTATATTTGTAGCGATTAATATATATGTTGCTATAGGTCTCCTTCTATGTAACTTCCAATCTACTTCCATCAAATCTCAATACCTATAGCTACATTATCTACACATAATCCATTATCCAGATATATAAAGCTATATACTTTATAGTTGGCCATGAACCACAACTCCGGGTTTTCCGAATGGTATACCACTATCAATTGATATAGGTCTACACTTTGCAACAAATAGATATATAATAGGCTTTCTAAGGATATTCTCTATCTCTGTTAGATATTCATAGTTTGCCATACCCTTAGAAACAATTATATCAGTACTATTAATAACCTCTATAACACTACTATCAACCTCATCAAGAAATATACTTGAGGCATCACTATTTGTACTTAAAATATTATCAAAGCTATTCATAAGCTCAGCCTCATTGATATCAAATATAGTGATATCATTTTGAAATGCTCCTCCTTTAACAATAGCAAAAACCTTTTTGCCCATATCTCTTAACACATCACTAAGTAGTCTATCGAAAACAGCTTCACCAGAGTTATCAAGTAGCACCACAATACTATTAGCTTTGATCAATAGATCTATAGCTTTATCAACATCTCCATAGATATTCATTATACTTGCCCTATTCACAAGATCTTCTATTGATGGAGGTTCATAGTCCTTAACCCCTAGATCAATTGTATTACCAATTAATGAAAATTTCAATGCAATTATAAGTCTATCCCTGGGATGATTTAGAGATAATACAAAGTCTCTTAACTTCTTATAGAAGTTTAGAGCTAGTTTATTGGCAATACTCTTCTCATTTTGATAAGGATCTTGAATTCCTGAAATTCTTTTAACTATTCTAAATAGATTTGTAGCAAAGTGTGTTGGTGTACATATACTAGAATTGCATTTATTTAACATATTATTTAATTCCATTATAATAGTTCTCATAGCCTTAATCCTATGCTCTTCATCACTAAATATTTTACATATATCCCTATACCTAACCTGAATCTGACACACTAGACACTCTGAATATAGCTTCATTTTGTCTCCCTGAAGAGCTTAGGCTATTTAAAACCAGATGCATTTGTAGCTAATCTTAAAAAGTTATCATATATCTATATTCTTCATTAGAAATGTTTACGAAGATCTTTTTATAATAGGTTTTGCCCATTTGCCTCTCTGTATCCATATTGTTGCCGATATACCTGAAAACATATTGCTTAGTGCAAATGCTATCCATATTCCTGTTGATCCTAGGTATTGTGATAATATATATCCTAGAGCTATTCTTACAATCCATAGTCTTATGATATCTATTATCGTTGGAATTAATACATGTCCAGATCCTCTTCCAACAGATGAACCTACGAAAAATATTCCGAAGAATGGTATTGTAAATAATGCATATTTAAGAAAGTTCTCTGTCTCGCTATATATAGAATTTACTTCGGGATCTGAGGGATCGATAAATAGGGTTATTATATTATGTCTTATTATGTAGGCAAAGCATGATCCTATAGCAATTATCGATCCTATCAATATCTGTGAATATCTAGCTATTTTCTTACTTCTATCAATATTATTTGCACCAAGATTCTGACCAACCATTATTGCTGTAGCTTGTGATAATCCCCATAAAACACTATTAGCAATATCTATAACTGTAAATCCTATACTCCAAGCAACAGATGTAGCAACGCCAAAGCTATTTATGAGTCTTAGCTGTATTTGGAATGCCAAGCTATTGAAGATATTTTGAAGTAGTATTGGTATACCTATACGAAATGTTGTCATAAGCCATTCTCTATCTATCTCAGTTGTGATTCCTATTTCTATAAATGGGAATTTTCTATGCATAATGATGTATAGAATTATAGCTCCTACAATTCTTGCTAAAACAGTTGCGATAGCCGCTCCTATAACACCTAGTCTTGGAAAAAGATATATACCTAATATTAGAAATGGATCTAAGATTATGTTTATAGTAGCAGAAATAGCATTAACAATAGCAGGTCTTCTAGTATCTCCAGCACTTTGAATAATTATTGAGAAGCATAACACAAAGTAACTTGTGAAGAGATCTATAGAAATTATAGCAGAATAATTCAATACTCCATTAACTATTTCTTGAGGTGGAGAAGATATGAAGAGGAATATTAACGGTCTTAATAGATAGTATGTAATGCTCATTATAGCTCCTAAAATGAATGATAGAGTAAAATACTGCTTTATAGTTCTAATAGCATTGACATACATTTTAGCTCCAATATACTGTGATATAAGAGCTTGATTAGCTGCACCAATTGCCATAGCAAGAGCCTGAAACATCATAAATGATGGCCATATCTGTCTAGGAATAGCAACATCAATGGGAGAATATCTTGATAGCCAATATGCATCAGCAATATTGTAGCTTATATTTACCAGCTGTACAGATACAGCAGGTAGCCCAAGCCATAAGAGAGTTCTATAGATAGGTCCATTTATGATTCTATCTCTATATCTATCCAGACTCCCCAATCGTGACAATATTTATCACACTATAACATAATATTTTATAGCTAATTTAGAAGCATTTTTATAAGCTTCAATAATTCTATAGGTCTATTCCTCTAATTATGAAGCTTTTTGAGTAGTAGGCTAGGTTATTAATGGTTAAATTTGTATGGTGCTATATTTACAGCGAATTGCGAGGTGTTAAATTTTATGAGTTATAATGCATGGATTTTCACAATAGGTAATGAAGTTGTGCATGGCAGGGTATTGAATACTAATGCATTTTATCTTGGAAGAAGGTTAACTCTTTTAGGATATTTTGTAGTTGGAAATATTTCTCTAGTGGATGATGTTGATATAGTTGCAAGATTTTTAGACTATGTATTGACATATAGACCTATGGTTATAGTTACTACAGGTGGTTTAGGACCTACATACGATGATAGAACCTTGGAAGCAGTTTCAAAGGCAACTGGGAGAGAGCTGGAATTGAATAGAGAAGCACTTGAAATGATAGAGAAGAAATATCGATCTCTAAACCTACTGCTTACCGATGAGAGGAGGAAGATGGCCTATTTACCAAGGGGTTCAATACCTATTCCAAATCCTATAGGTACTGCACCTGGATGTTGGCTTGAGATAAATCATACAGTAATTATCTCTCTACCAGGTGTTCCAAGGGAGATGGAGGTGATGTGGGAATCGTGGGTTGAACCTAGGCTTAGATCTATGGGCCCTTCTATACATATTGTTGAAAGAAATATTAGATCTATTGGCATTCCAGAATCCTCATTAGCACCAATAGTTAAGGATATATTAAAGAAGTTTCCCGATGTATATATAAAGACTCATCCTAGAGATGAGGAGAGAGATAGATATGTTATAGATATATACATAATGTATTCCAATAGATCTAGGGAGATAGCGGAGAAGATAGTTAATGAAGTAGTAGTGATGCTACAGAATGAAATAAGGAAGAGATATGGAGTTAACATTATTACTAACATATAATGGATTCTAACTAATTCCATAGGTATTTTAATAAGCTTTTATAGTTGGAGTAATAGATAGTGATGGGAGATACATAGTGTTTAAATTCAAGATAACACAGAGAGTTGTTGAGGTAAGTGGTATAAAGATCGGTGGTAATCCTGGTGAAAATCCACCTGTACTTATAGGCACAATCTTTTATCATGGGCATAAGATTGTTGTTGATGAGAAGAAGGGAGAGTTTGGTAGAGATAGTGCTGAGAAGCTGATTAGAGATGTTGAGGAGTATTCTGATAAGACTAAATTACCCGCTATGATTGATGTTACTGCTGGAAGCCCTGAAGCTATGGTTAGATATCTCGATTTTGTAGCTAGTATAACAAAGCTACCTATACTAGTTGATGCACCATCTATAGATATTGCAAGGGAGGCTCTTAGATATGTTGCTGATAGTGGTCTAAATGAAAGAGTTATATATAATTCACTTACATATAAATCTAGAGATGATGAATACAGTACACTTAGGGAGTATAGGATAAGAAATGCTATTGCTCTTCTTTATACTGATAAGATATTAGATATTAATGCAAGAATAAATGCATTTGAGACTATTTCTAAGAAAGCAAGTGAGTTTCAAATTGTCAACCTATTGGTAGATACATTTGTAATAGATATACCGAGTCTTGCGGTAGCTATAAAGACGGGTCTAGAGATTAAGTCTAGATATGGTTATCCGTGGGGATGTGGAGCTCATAACGCAATTTCAGCTCAGAGAAAAGCGTTTAAGGAGAGATTTGGTAAAGAGGGTTTAGAGTCATCAGAACTTTCAGCTAATCTAGTACCAATAGTAATGAGTTCAGACTTCCTACTCTATGGACCAATAGAAAGAGCTAGAGAGATATTTCCTGCTGCATATGTAATATATACATCATACAGGTATCTACTACGAACAAAAACACCGTTGATAGAGATCTAGACACAGAGATATGATATACCTTATTGAGGCAACAACTGGTGAAATAATGGGAGCTTCGGTATACAAATACATATTTTAAGCCTTCAAAATAATGTTTTCAATCTCAATCTGGTTTAATATCCCAAACTTTTCTACTATTAAACCTTAAATCTAGATCCTTATAGCTTCTTAAAATGTTTAAAAGATGTTAAATAGCATAATCTTCACTCCTAAGGTATCTAAATCACAGAGAATTGCAATAGCGTCTACGATAACAGCTCTACTAGGAACTAGCTTGAAAACTACATCTTACTCTAGAACGATAATAGTTAACGATCTTTCAATTATTTTAATCTTGGGTAGAGAGGAGAGTTGTTTTAGATAAAAAGCTTATTCTTATTTTCTATAGCTTTGTATCTTTTTGAGTAGTTCCTTATCTCCTTCGAAATCTCCTGCACAGGTAGCTATAACACCATCTACAAGTCCTTGGAGTTTAGCTATATACTCCTCTGCTTTTTCTAAAGTTGTTGTTGGTTTCCATCCAATTCTAGCTAGAGTCTCTTTATTCTTTGGTGTTTCTATGAGGAGATATGTATATATTGGTAGTCCAAGTTTCTTTACCTCTGAAGCTACCTTCTCCAATAATGGAAATGTTTCATCACTTAGTCTCATAAAGAATGCAAAATCCCAACCAGTTTTTACTCTAGCGATCATCTCTTCTGGCGTAAAGAACTGTTTACCGTATCGAGGTCTCACTGGCTGTGGTGAGAGTAGACAGCCTAGTTTAGTTGTTCTAAGTTTTATCTCTCTTCTAAGGAAATCTCTTGCATCTTCAGAAGACTTCCAATATCTAGGTGCTAGAGGTTCTCCATACTTTGGCTCATCGCCAAATGTTAAAACAAGTCCATCAAGACCAACAGCATCTGCTGCAAGAGCTAAAGCTCCAACTTCAACAGGACCTTTATAATTTAATACAAAGATAGGTATAACAATTTTATCAGGATATTTAATCTTTAAAACACATCCTACAGCAGTTCCACTAGGTGCAGGGATACCTGCTGCACTATCAGTAATGTTCCACCCATCGACAAGACTAGCGGTTTCTTCAGCCATCCTCAAAAATCTTCTTGTTGGGACAAACTCATGTAAAACTTTCATATTTCACCAATACTATAGCGATACGATCTAGTATAAAAATTTTATTTCTATCCATAAAAGAGCTTAGACTCCAAAATAATATTTTTATATAGATTGTTTATGTAAAAATATGGAGTAATAGAAAAAATAATGAATATAGATATATTGAGCTAAGCTATGCAACTATTCTTCTCTCAGGATAATATCTTATAGAAGAGCCAGAGATTAAACGCTCCCAGCAAGATCTATGATAAATTCTACCTGCAACAACAATACCTCCACGATAAACCTCTCTTCCACATAAGGGACATATAGGCATAGGACCCACATATTAATACATGTTTTCACAGCTTTTAAACTTGTATGAACATAGCTAGATACAATTTTAAACATATATAAATCCATATGAGAATACTTTATTCTGTATATAAACTGGATATAAATTAGAGTTGAAATATAATGCTATTGATATAATCTTTATACAAAGTCTATTCTTTATTGATAGAAATTATTGAGAGATATTATCCCCCTTCTCCATATAGTTCTTTGTTAATAGTAAAGCTAAAAGTGTCTTTGAATCTGTCTCTCCCTGAGCTATAAGATACTCTATCGCTCTATTGATTGGCATCTCAATAATCTCTATAAGCTCTCCAACCTCCGGCTTCCTCTCTCTTGCAACAAGTTTTTTAGCTATATAGATATCTAGAACTTCATCACTATATCCAGGTGACATATATATCGAGATTATCTTTCTGAGTTCTAGAGGTTCATAACCTATCTCCTCAATAAGCTCTCTTCTAGCAGCATCATCAGGATTTTCATCTGGTTCAACTCTACCTGCAGGTATCTCTATTATCCATCTATTTAAAGGGGCTCTAAACTGTTTAATCATTATAACAGTGCCATCATCTTTTAGTGGAACTATGGCTACAGATCTACCGAATCTCACAATATCTCTAATAAACTCCTTATCTCCATATCTATATATCCTCTGTATAACCTCTAACCTTCTACCTCTACACAAAAATCTTTCTTCTAATACAATAGGGATTTCCATATGTATAACCTCGTAGACTATTAAAACTCTTAGCTACAGTATCTATAAAATGTTATATGCTTCAGGTTTAACGATGCTCCATCTAGAATGAAGAGTTTCATAATCACTTTTCTCAAAATCTTTTGGTGTTGGGATATATCCTATATAGGAATTTAAGTATCCTATATATAGAAAGATTGAAGAGCTTAAAGCTCAATAGTATTTCATTAAGAAGTTTAATGAGAGTATTATTGAATTCTATATCGATAACGCTGTAAAAGATGTATTGTATTGAGCTTAAAGTCTTCTTAAAACCAAGAAAACTTTCTGTAGTGGGGAAATGATTAAAAGATATATGAAATAAATATTGTAATAGAATAATAAGAGAATTTATTTTATGTTGCAATAAACATGACTAAAATACTCTTAGTCCTTCTACAAATACAGCTTTGATATTTAATTCATCATCTAGTACAATAAAATCTGCTTTAGCTTTCTTTTCAATTCTTCCTATATTAATAGCTTTAATACTTCTTGCAGGAGTTGTGCTCAGCATCTTTGATACTAATGGCAATTTGTATCCAAGTGTATATACATTTCTAAGTGCTTTATCCATAGTTAGAGTACTTCCAGCTAGTTCCCCCTTCTCTAATCTTGCAATACCGTTCTCAACAATAATTCTTAGTCCACCTAATGTATATACACCATCAGGCATATCTGTAGCTAGTATAGAATCTGTTATAAGTACAACTCTATTAGGACCAGCAATATCTATAACCATTTTTACAACAGATTTATGGAGATGTATAAAATCTGGTATAACCTCAATAAATGTCTTCTCATTTTGTAGAAATGCTAAAGCTATACCTGGTTCCCTATGATGAAATTCTCTCATACCATTAAATATATGTGTAATTTTTGTAAAACCATTTTCTATTGCCTTTAGACCCTCATCATATGTAGCATCTGTATGAGCAGCTGAAACAGTTATACCCCTATCAACAAAAATTCTTGCAGTACTTAAGCTATTTTCAATCTCTGGAGCCATAGATATCTGTTTAATCACATCTCCACAGCTATCAAGAAGATTCTTTACCTCACTCATTGTAGGGATTCTTATATAAATAGGATTTTGAGCTCCAGCTCTCTTAGGATTAATGTATGGCCCCTCCATATGTAGTCCTAGGATCCTTGAACCATTTTCAGGTCTCCATATATTCATAGCTTCTCTAATAGCTTTACACACCTCGATAATTCTGTCATGTGATGTTGATACAGTTGTTGGAAGAAATGATGTAACGCCATGCCTCATATAATGTTTAGCTAATTCAAGAAATTTATATGGATCTACACTCTCAGTTACATCTATTCCAGCAATACCATGGGTATGTGTATCTATAAATCCTGGGAGAATATATTTACCATCAACTCTCTCAGCTTTTGACATAAGGTGTTTAAGTGGGGATCCAATGTCTATGTCTGCTATAAATCCATTCTTTATGTATATATATCCATTACTAATGATATGATCCATATAAATGATATTTATGTTATAAATAACATATTCATCCAAATCAGCTCACCTCATTATAATCTATCCCTTTCTATCCTATCCACATATCTCAAAATATCATCTATAAACATTTTATCTAGATGCACCTTCTCAACAACTATAGCTATTAATCCTTTTATATAGGTGAAAACCAACTAAAGGTTCTACAAGAATAACCTTCAGAGACATATCTATAGAAATTCCCTCTAAGTATCTTTAAATTATATGTACTTCCAACCCCTCCAACAAGAAGTTCCTCACAATCAATTAATATTCTTTTCACTATTTCATCCCTTCACTAGCAGTTTCATCCACAATTTCATCTTATCTTTCTATACAATATCTTATCTTGATATTATATCTATTCAATGAGTTTCGATAAATCTAATCGTGATGCAGAAATCCAGAACTTTCTATAGACATAGTCTAGATTTTGCTTCTTTCTCTCAGATAGCCATAGAGTTGCATATTCATTTGCTAACCCTATGAAGTCTGATACTGTTACCTTATCATATATCGCTCTAATCATAACCTCTACAACTTTCTTCATGAACATAAGATCTCTACTAAGTGGAATACCCTCTACATAGCTTAATACTTGTTTTAATCTATCTTCAATATCCTTATTAGGCTTAATACCTCTAGCTATAAACTCCTTTATTGCTCTAGTTATCTCTGAGCTTCCCAGCATCTTTCTAAATTCTAAAACTCTTCTATCTTCACCTGTAAGAGCAAGCCATTTCTCCTCCCACTCACCACTACCCTCTGCTATTTCCATAGCTGCTAATATTAATGGATATATAAAGGAATACAAACACTCACATCCATCATCTCCCCATGCTGTTACCATAAAACCTTCTACACCTTCTTCTCTAGCAGCTCCTAGAAATCTTCTGAGATTTGCTAAAGCCTTGTCAAAATCTGGATAGAATAAATTCCAATTCCATATGCCTGGACATACAATCTGCCTAAATCCTCTCTCCTTAAACAACCTTATACTATTCCTAAAATATTCTTTATCCCTCAGACTATAGTCCCAGTTTGCAATTATAGCTTCTCTCCATATAGGTTCACTAAGTAGTTTCTCCCAATACTCTCTTTCTATACCTAGCTCCCTTAGAAATACACCTGAGATCATATCACCCCATAGAAGTGGTATTCTATTATACCTCCTAACAATTTCTATAAGTCTTGAGTGATGTTCTGCATATAGCCTAGGACCCTCAAATTTTCCGAGTCTATCAAGACTTCTACCTCTACCAAGAACCCATGTTTCATCACCACCTATATGTATATATCTAGATTCTGTTTTCATTATGGCTTCCTCTAGAAGATCTTCAGCAAATTTTCTTGCTTCTGGATTTGATAGATCTAATACACCGGATCCAAGAATATCTTCAAAAGGCTGCCACTCGCTATACTCTCTATACTTTGGTAATACAAGTATTCTCTCCATATGCCCTGAGAGTTCTAGTGATGGAAATACCTCTATGCCAAGCCTCTTACCATATTCAATAAGTTCTCTCCACTCCTCATTACTATATCTACCTCTATGAACACCTATATCAGGATATCTATCCCATGGAAAAAGATCTTCAACATATAGAGCAAAATAGTTATACTTAAGTAGAAATAACCATCTAAGTAAAGCTTTTAAAGTATCTATAGTAGCAACACCACCTCTAGCAACATCGAGATGAAAACCTCTAAAATTAAATCTAAGGGACTCTCTAACCTCAACAATAGGGAGTTTACCGCGGCCTTGGATAAATAGTTGTAATAGTGTTGCTAAATAGATTCTCCTATCTCCCCATACCTCAACTCTCCTACTAGGTAAGATTCTTAGACCTGTTCCCTTACCAAAAACCTCAACAATTTCCCAAGATCCTTTAGGAACTTTGAACTCTCTAGATATAAATTCATCAAGATTGCTAAAACCATCAACATCAGTCCACATGCCATCAAATTTTATCTCAATAGGTTCTGGAATAACAATAGGTTTTCTCTCCACAGCCCATCCCAAATAGCTATAATTTTATGTGAATTAAAAATTTATGCATATCAAATCTCAGCTAGTTTAGAAATATATCTATGGTGAAGATCTCTATGTCTATAGATAATAGATATATAGATATTAATACTTTAGCAGCTATGTACACTCAATTCTTAGAAGGATTATAGTTGAAGAGATGAATAATATTGATAGAGCTATAGATCTAATTACCGAATCGATAGCCGATGGAGAATTTATATATGTTTTGGAGTTGGGTATTCATCTATTATAGCTATAAGAGATTATTCATAGAGCAGAAGGTGTTTTAACAATACGCTCCTTATAGATAATCTTATATATGTTAAAGCTTATTCTCGATTCAACACCAATTAAATTAGGATTAAAATTCCACTTTAAAAGGCAGGGCTTTCAGCTGTAAACATATCTAAATGATTAGAGAAGAATAAGGAGTATATAGAGAAATATGTTGGAGTCATAATTCTATAATATAAGTTCAGCCCTATGAGTTATTGATATAGCTTTGATCTAGGATTATATAGTGTGGTAATATATTATCCATTTAAGGCTATGATGATAGTAGAATTAGTGATTTGTAAAATATAGGGTAGATAAAGTTGGAATGAATTATATAATGTGGAGAAAGTTTAGTAGAAGAAATTTATTGATTATGGAGAGGATGGTTGTATAGAGATAGTATTATATCATCGTTACACTAGTTTTAGAGGATCTATATAGATATTTCTCTCTATATCGAAGATCTTTATAGCTACTCCCCTTAGATAGCTATAGCTTTCAAGCCCCAGCTCTCTTAGAATTGATGCTAGATGATAGGCATCAATAAATTTTTCTCTAATTAGAGTGATGAAATCTATATCTATATTTTCATAGTTTATTCTAAAGACTAGATATTTTATGTTATATTTGCTAAAGTCTTTTCTTAGTGTTGTTGCTGTTGAAGATATTCTATCTATCATCTGTAGCATCAGTATATCTAGATAGCTAAGAGCTATATCTATAGCTCTATCAGATCCAAGTTCAATTCTTAGATTAGTATTTCTATCAATAGAAATATCTAGGCTTGGTCTTGTAAAGCTATATCTACATTTAAATTCTCTGCAAAACTCTATTGCTAGGATTTTCATAAACTCTATCAATATAAGTATTCTTCCGTATAGATTACTACAGAAGTTCTCAACATAAGATCTATATACATAGTCATCAACTATTCTAATATCTCTACTTCCACAGAATGGACATATACTATTCTCTTTAGAAATACTAAGGAAATATTTATTGCATCGAGAACACCTATAGATATCATGGAATTTAGATAATATAGTTAGATACCCAATGCAGTTATTCATCACCTTTAGATAATGATTATATGAATTATCTAATTCATTCAATATGTCTCTTCTACGAATCTTTAGAAACATGTTTTTGCCAAATATAGATTGCTAGGAGGATATAAATTCTTATTAACAAATGGTTATATACTACCGATTAAGTTTATTTAATGTGGTCTAGTCAAATGTTTAGATTCCCTACTGTGTAAATATGTATTAAGGGTTAAATACTATGGGTGAGTAGGAGGGGAGGAGTAAGTATAGGAATTATCTATATTATGGAGGATTTTGAGGGATACTTGAAGGAGGAAACGAAGAAGTATATATACAGCAAAATTTATTACAAAAAAGGATTTGTTTTTTATCATGTTATCCACAGCTCATTTCTGTAGTATGGAGACGGTAGAGAGATTGGGTCATTCTTAGATAGATATAGAAGAATTCAAATAGCTGATAGATCGTATCTTGTATACTATGAATCTTTTGAGGCATTCCATCTATTTTATAAGGGGGTGTCGGAAGGAATCTACTGAGAATCCCTAGAAGCTATAGATGATCTTACTAGCTACTACTATTCATATTTCTAATCCTCTTCTCCACTAGGGTAATAAGTTTCTCTATTTTTCTAAGAGTCTCTATATCTATGTTCTTCCTATCTATCTTTGTATCCCATATAGTATCCCATATGTCTAGAACTATATATTTACCGCCAAGAAAATCACATAGTTTATCTATAGCATTATCCATATCCTCTATGCTCACTATATCTCTATTCCTATATTCTTTATCTATTATTGGCATAACAGTCTTCAATAGCTCTCTAATTATTTCGATAGCTGTATCTGGATCTATGGATTTATTTTCATTTATTAACTCTTTTACTTTCATTTCAATATTCTTTAGAGACATTTTAATACATCTGATATAGTTGTTGTAGAATAGTTTTTTGTGGAAAGACTTATTAGTTTTCTAGCTATAAACAGCTATCCAAATATAGGATATTGATAAGAGGGTGTTGACAATTGATGTTTTGCCCTAAGTGTAGAAGTCTAATGAGTTTTGATTCAAAGAGACGTGTATATAGATGTAGTAGGTGTGGATATGAGGTAATACCAAATAATAATAGTAGAGCTATTGTCTCAAGAACTATTGAGCATAAAGAGAAGGAGAAACTAGTAGTTATTGAGGGGACATCAGTTTCAGTTCCTCCGAATGCAGTACTTGTTAAGGGTCATACTAGATGTCCTAAGTGTGGAAGTGAAGAGGTATATGCATGGCAGATGCAGACTAGAGCTGCCGATGAACCACCAACAACATTCTATAAATGTCCTAGCTGTGGCCATACATGGAGAGAGTATTAGTGTATATCTATGGAGAATAATCTATGGTCTCTCAACAATCTACCTAAATCAAAAATATTTTCAGCTATAACCTCTAAAACCCTTCCACCCTTCCTAAGCTCATCAACCTCTCTAGGATCTACCACAAGTCTACCAATACCTATGGGCATCATATCACCAGAATCTACTACAGCTACATACATCCCCTTCTCAACAGGTTCAATAAAACCTCTAAACGATGTTAGAAGGAGGTCATTACCATATAGAAAAGCTTTAACACCCTGTTCACCAGCAATAACACTACACCCAAATCTAAAACCACTACTCTTACCAAAATAGAAGAGATTTGTTGAAGGAATAAACTCCCCCTTCCTAAACCAACCAATAATAATACCAGAGAGAATAGGATTAATACTAAGAGACTTGATAAATCCATAGATATTTTTAGGAACAATAGATACAAACCTATTCCTAAACACCTCTAGACTAAATTCACTCAAAACAAAACTAGTAAATCTATCACCAAAACACTTCTCTATATACCTAAAAACACTCTCAAAATTCATAGCTCTATCCATAGCTATATAAACACCTTATTCAAGATAATCACCATTAAGATCTTTCCTAGATAACAATATCTTAGGATACATAAGATAATATTCGTAGAGCTTTTAAATCTGAATATCAAGGATTTTATTAGGGCCCGTCGTCTAGTCTGGTAGGACGCCGCCCTGACGAGGCGGAGGTCCGGGGTTCAAATCCCCGCGGGCCCATATATCTTTGTAATTCAAAATATTTCATCAATTAAACCTCTAGAAAATTCTCTTATAGAAGATTTTATACATAATTATTGAATACAACAATGATATTGGTTAATCATGTGAATAGCCATGTACAAAAATGTGAATAGTTAGTGCACAAACTAGGGTTAATAATTATGTTTAGAGATTTACTGTCGTAGAAATGAGGCTTCATATGGATTTGTACTTTAAGCTTTATAAAGTGGAGATGTATGGGATATCGATGATATAGCAAGAATTATGTATTAAGTTAGATTTTTGGCATATAGATCTATATATTGGATCTCTACTTTTAGTGGTAAGGTGGCAATATGAGTTTTGGGGAGAGGATATTCCTTCCATATCCAAGGAAAATAACTGTTATGAGTGTTGAAGAGGCAATACTTTTGAGGAGAAGTTATAGGAGTTTTAGGAGTGATCCCGTAAATATAGAGCATTTAGCTTTAATTCTATGGTCAGCATACGGAATTTCAGATCCTGTAAACCTATTTAGGGTTTCTCCTAGTGCGGGTGCTACATATCCTCTTGAGGTCTATGTTGCTATAGGTGAGAGGGGTGTTGTAGATAGTACTGGTTTTATTCCAGCTGGAGTCTATAGATATGAGCCATATACACATACATTGAATCCTATTAAATATGGTGATATTAGGAGGGAGTTAGCTAGGGCAGCACTAGATCAGATATATATAGAGGAAGCCCCAATAGATATTGTTGTTACTGCTATATATAGAAGAACTACTAGATATTATGGTAAACGTGGAGAGATACGCTATGTGCCTATGGATGTTGGTCATATGGGTCAAAATATATATCTAATGGCTACAGCACTCGGATATGGAACTGTAGCTATAGGTGCTTTTAATGATGATGAAGTTGCAAAAGTTTTGGGATGTAGTAAGGAGGAGACCCCAATCTATATAATGCCGATAGGTGTACCGAGAGAATATAGAAAAATTGATTTTAGTGATATAAAGATTGTCATTGAGAATAATAGGAAGAAGTTATTGAGATCTATATAGTTTAGCAATACTATGTCTAATCTCTATAGCGTCTAATACTATTCAGTTATACAGCTTTATCATAATCATTTATAACCATATCTAGTCACTATATAGGTTGTGTATAACGATTAGAAACTATTTGAAGGTATTTGATATGGCTGTATATAGACGTAGAGTTCAGAAGATAGGTAAATCAACATATATTATCACTATTCCTACTTCATGGGCTCGAAGTATTGGATTAGAACCTAAGACTGAAGTTGTTATGGAGATACTTCCAGATATGTCTCTAAGAATCTTTGTACCGAGTAAACTTGGTGAAAGCTCTAAGAGTGGTATTTATGTGATAGATCTTAGCCCTAGCCATACTGTTAATGATATTGTAAGAGAGATTATTGGTGGATATATAGCAGATGCAAAGATGATAAAGATACAGTTTCAGGATTATAGAAGAGATGTTATAGATAAGGCTATATCTATCTCTAGAGAGAGGCTTATGGGTCTTGAGATTGTTGATGAGGATAGAAATTCTATTACTTTGCAAATTGTTGTTGATCCAAATCTAAGTGAAATTGATAGTATTATTCGTAGAATGACAAGACTTTCATATTCTATGCATATCGATATTCTATCCTATCTCGATGAAAAATATCATTCTCCATCAATATTAGAATCGATAATATCTAGGGATAATCTTGTTGATAAGCTATATCTATTAGCAATGAGACAACTATCTGAGATTCTTAGAAATCCATATGAGATGAGTAAGAAGAATCTTAGTTATCCAGAGGCTATACTATTAGCAATGTATATCAAGAATATAGAGAGGATAGCGGATCATGCTACTAATATAGCTATAATTCTAATGAATGTAAATAGAGATGAAATAGACCAATCAATTATTACCTTATATAGAAATGCAATAGAGGTTTTCAATAAGATTTCAACAGCGTTTATATCAATGGATAAATCTGTAGCAATACAGATTTCTAAAACAATAGAAGAACTTAAGGTTGCTGAGGATGAGATAAGGAAGAGGTTGTACTATAAGATTAATCCATATGTAGCTAGATTTTTAGATACAATTGCAAGGATAATTGCTAGAAGTCTAGATATAGCTGAACAACTCATTGATCTATATGCATTAAGACACATCTAATATCCTTGGACTAAGTATAATATATAAGCTCTGAGAATAGCATAAGATATGGTGTTAATCTTGTATAATTTTAATCAGGTGGGGAAGAAGGTTAGACTTAGTAGGATATTGAAAAGTGATGGAAAGGCAGTTGTATTTGCATTTGATCACGGTGTTGAACATGGTCCAAAAGACTTTCCACCAGAGCATATAGATCCCAATAAAATACTAGAGAAAGTTGTTGGTACAGGTGTAGATGCAGTAATGCTTCTACCAGGTATGGCAGCTCTGACACATAATGTGTGGGCAAACAAGACAAGTCTCATCATTAAAATTACTAGTAAAACTAATCTAAGGCCAGAGGATCAGAGATTTCTACAAAGTGTATTTGGATATGTTGAGGATGCTATAGCTCTTGGAGCAGATGCTATAGCGGCGACAGTTTATTGGGGTAGTCAGTATGAGGATGCTATGCTAAGTCTATGGTTTTCTATAAGAGAGGTTGCTGAGAGATATGGATTGCCATGTCTACAATTGGCATATCCGAGAGGACCGGCTATAAAGAATATGTATGATGTTGAGATAGTTAAATACGGTGTTAGAGCTGCAGTTGAAAGTGGAGCTGATCTTATAAAAACATATTATACAGGGTCTAAAGAAACTTTTGCAGAGGTTGTTAAGGTTGCTTCAGGTATACCAATACTAATGAGTGGTGGACCCTCTAGAGAGAATCCAATGGATTTCTTAAGAGATGTAAAGAATGTTATGGAGGCAGGTGCTCAGGGAGTTGTTGTTGGTAGAAATGTCTTTCAGCATAAGAATCCTTCAGGAATGGTAAAGGCTATTATGGCTATTGTACATGAGGGTATGGAGCCTGAAGATGCTATTAAGTTTGTTGGGTAAATACTATGTCTAAGAGCTATGATGTTGTTGCTGTAGGGCATGCTCTAGTGGATATAAGGATTGTTGTTGATAGATTTCCAGGACCAGATGAAGAGGCAAGGGTATTGGATCAGACCTGGGGTGGTGGAGGATCTGCAGTAAATATGGCTATAGATGCTAAGAGATTAGGGCTTAGATCTAGTGTTATAGCGAAAATAGGTTTTGATTCTTTTGGTAGGATAATAGTTGATGAACTACTTAGAGAGGGTGTAGATATCTCTGGTCTAAGGATATCAGTAGGAAAGACAGGATTTACAATAGTAGTTATAGATAAGAATGGCTCTATAACAATGTATGGATATAAAGGTGTTGCTGAGGATTTGGAGCCTGGAGATATAGATCTAGATATTATATCAAATAGTAGATATGTTCATATAGCTAGTCTTAGAATAGATACATCTATACATGTAGCAGAAATAGCTAGGAAGAACAACTCTAAAGTTCTATGGGATCCAGGAAGAGTTTTAGCGGGTAAAGGTATAGATGCTTTAAGCAAACTTATTGAGAAGGTAGATATAGTTCTTCTAAATAACCTAGAAGCAAAAATGCTTACAAATCTCGATGACCATAGAGAAGCTGCAAAAATAATAAAGTCTCTAGGTCCTGAACTAGTTATAGTGAAAAGAGGTTCAAAAGGAGTTTATGCACTAGGTTATGGTTTAGATGAAGAGATACCAGCTATGAATATAGATAGAGTTGTTGATACAACTGGTGCTGGAGATGCATTTGCAGCAGGTCTTATAGCTGGAATGATAAGAGGATATACAATAAAGAAAGCAATATTATATGCAAATGCTGTAGCAGCTCTAAAGATAACTAAACTAGGATCACATGAAGCTCCAACACATGAAGAAGTTGTTAATTTTATATGGGAGAAAGGTCTGGCTATATAGATTAAATATCAACAGATTTTTGCATTATATAGACAAGAAATATAGACTTTTATCCAACTATATAGATATAGCTATTTTCGATAAAAATGATTGCGATCAACAATATTGATGACCTCATTAATTATATATTGAAGAAATTCAATAATAGTAAACCAACACTCATCGCCACAGATCTAGATGGAACTCTAACAATAGATAGAAATAGCTATAGACTTGATCTAGAGGCCATGGAAATTCTAAGAGAATTGAACACAATGGGTATATCCATATGTATAGCTTCTGCAGCTGATTTTCAAACAGTATCTGCTATTAGTAAATATATCGTCAGTTCCAATATATTTATAGCTGAAAACGGCTGTATAGCATTTGATGGATATAGCATAATCGAAATTGCAAAGAGATCTACGGATGATATTGTTAAGGAGATTTTAGAGAGATTTGCCTTGAAAGAACCTTTAAATAATAGATTTAGGCTATATGATAAAGCTTTACTAATTCCAAGTAATATAGACCCTAAAGAGATAGAGGGTATAGCGAGATATATAGAGGATAGATATCCCTATGTAAAAGTTAGGTATAGTGGGTATGCACTACATATAACTCCAAAAGAATGTAGCAAAGGTAGAGCTCTAGAGGTGTTGGCTATTCGAAGAGGAATAGATCTTTCAAGAGCTATAGCTATAGGTGATAGTGAAGTTGATATAGATATGCTTAAAGCTGTTGGTATAGGAATAGCTGTAGGAGATGCTGATGAAAAACTTAAGAAAATAGCAGATGTAGTAATAGATCAGAAAGCTTCTTCAGCATCAAAAATACTGTTCAAGGCTATTAAAAGTATTCTTAGCCTTATATAGAATACAAAATATATATCAATATTCGATATATGATCACAAAAGCATTTCTATGATAGATTTATTGATTAGCAATGCAATCCCCTCTGATAACACCTAGTATTGATCCGATAATAGATATTAATGGGCCTATAAAGAATCCTGCTAAGGAGAATAACCCTATTATAGATGATATAAAGATAGCTATATACAATATATTTATTCTTCTCAACACCTTTCTATATACACCGACAATACTAATACTATTTACTATAGCTAGAACTATATGTATAAATCCAAAAAGTTTCATGACATTTATAATCTCATATATAATTTCTTTTGCAATATTAATTCCCATTTCCTTTAGAATACTATAGATTTTCTCTATATCAAGTTCTTTCACAATATAGCTAATATATATAAATATTGATCCGCTAATGAAAAACATTATAGTTCCAATTACAATCAATACATATGATATCTTCAAATCCAAACACTATATAGTACTTTGCTAAACCAATATTTAAGTGTCAAATATCATAGCTATATGAATATGGATCATAAAATAAACCTTCTATTAATTCACTACCATATAGATCTTCAGCAAGTTTAGCGATGTTATCAATTGATGGATTTCTTATAATATATCTTATCCTATTTCTATAGTGGGGGAAACACCTATTTATAAGTCTTGAAATCTCTATGAGAATCTTCATCCCCTCAGAATTGAGATAGCAGTTTTTATCAAAGTAGAACCTTCTTTCGTATAGAAGCTTGGTCATAAGATATTTTATATTTTTACATATATGTTCATCATCATTATTCATGGATACACCACAAATCTCTAAAACATATAATATTTAGTGAATTTATAAATGATTCAGCTATAGGTGGTTGTATGACTCTTAGCTCGTTTGTTATTAGGAGTGGAAAAACTATATTATACTTTGGTATGAATTCATTGGACAAGGTATCCAATGTTTTATCTAGATATAGAAGGATATATATAGTTACAAGTAGAAGTGCTGCAAAGGTTAGTGGTGCACTAGATGATGTTATGGAGATTCTGAATAGATATGGGGTTAAATATGAGGTATTTAGTGGTGTTACACCAAATCCCTTGGAGAATATTATTGAAGATGCTTCGGAGTGTGCATGGAGATTTGGTGCCGAGGCTATTATTGCTATAGGTGGTGGTAGTGTTATTGATACTGCTAAGATAGTATCGGTTATTTCTAGATGTGGAGGTAGGGTGAAGGACTATGTTTTTGGTACTAGAGATTTCTGTGGATCTCTACCGCTTATAGCTATTAATCTTACTCATGGTACAGGATCTGAGGTGAATAGATATGCTGTTGCAACATTGTTAGAGCCTAGAACAAAGTATGGTCTTGCAAATGAGTATATGTATCCGTTGATAGGTATTGATGATCCTAGATATACACTGTCTCTTCCATATAACCAGACCCTATATACATCTATAGATGCTATGTACCATGCATTGGAAGCATCCTGTGGAAGAGATTCATCGCCATATGTACTTGCAATTGCTGAAGAAGCTATTAAAAATATTGTTACATGGCTTCCCATAGCACTTAGAGAACCTAAGAATATTGAGGCTAGATACTGGCTTCTATATGCATCAATGTTAGCAGGGATATCTATAGATCATAGTAGAGCTCATCTAATACACGCAATAGAAAATGTATTGAGTGGTATAAATACAGAGCTTCCACATGGTGCAGGTCTAGCTATGCTAGGACCTACAGCTATAAAATATCTCTATAGATCTAGACCAAAAGAGCTCCATAGACTACTCAGACATATTGATCCAGAGCTAAAGCCTAGTGAAGATGATGCTATAAAAGCATCTAGAGCTATTGAAGAATTTCAGAAGGGCTTAGGATTCAATGAAAGGCTTAGTAACTATGGATTTAGAGATGAAGATATAGATAGGGTTATTGAAACAACTAATAAATATCTTAGATATGGACTATCATTAGCACCTATAGAAATCAAAGATGATATCATTAGAGAGATAGTAAGTTCAGCTCTATAAATAATGGGATTTATAATGAGAGCTATATTCATAGGCAATATTACTGTAGATGAAGCTGGGGAAAGGTATAGGGTTGGAGGATCTGGGTATTATGGAGGTAGAGCACTAGCATATCTTGGTGTAGATGTATATGTTGCTACCCATATAGCTGAAGAGTATAGGGGTATGATAAAGGGGATTGCAAATACATTTGGGATAAGCATCATAGAGTTAAGCAATAGTGGAACACCGATATTTGTTATAGAGAGAGGGAAAGCTGTGAGATTCAAATGTGTAAGTCCAAAAATTATGTTTAGAGATATAGAGGTGTTTCTAAAGTCATATAACTTCAACATTATTCTCTTCACACCAATAATGAATGAACTCGATAGTGATATTATTGATATTGCTAATTATAAAAAGGATGTTGTTTCATTAGATATTCAGGGTTTTGTAAGGATGTATAGTGATGATAGTATTAAGTTACAGTGGAGAAATGATTTATTTGAGATATTTCCATATATGGATATAGTTCATGGGAATATCTCAGAGTTTTGTTTCTATAGAGATGCAAAGTGGGTTCTAAAGACTATGAAGGAATTCTCTATGTCTATCAATACAGCATTTCTAATAAGTAATGATGATAAAGGGACGTATCTAGTGTATAGAGGTGAAGTCTTACACATACCACCTCCAGCTATAGAACCTGTAGATGATGTAGGTGCAGGTGATATACTTTTAGCAGTTACTTCATTATATAGAGCAGAGGGTATGGATATACTATCATCGACAATTAGGGGTGTAGCTGCAGCATCTCTTAAGGTTATGAATGCATATAGAGAATGGTTTGATAGAAATCTCATTGATATGTATAGTAAGGAGATAGAAGATAGAGTTAATCCTATAGAGCTTTCTTAGAGATAATGAATTCTCTTGATCTATAAGCGTTTATAGCTCCTATCAATCTAGCAAGAGTACATATATAATATGTAATTCTTAGTCCTTGTTCTTCACCGTAAATATTCATTAGCACTGCTGATATGATTCCTCCAGTAAAGGATCCTACAAATGATGCTAGTCCTAATGCAGTATTATAAAACCCTATATATGTAGTTCTCTCATTACTTGGTGCAATATCTACGATATACATTACAAATATTACATTACCTATTCCCGATAAAATACCTGTATATACATTGAGTACATATAGAGGGTAGGGGGATTCTGAGAAAGCATATACTATAGGTACTATGACTAATCCTAATCTATTTACAAGTGCCCATAATCTATATCTTTCTCTAGATATATATCTACCAGCATAATATTGACCCAATATAATAGTAGCATTGGATGCTAAAGAAAGAAGCATTATTTGTGATGGACTCATTTTTATTATTTTTATCTGTGATATTGGAAACAAAGGCCATGCCATAGATAGAAGTAAATTGTAAAGAGTATTAACATGTAGAAATACTCTAAACATATTATTTCTTAGAGGATTTAACATATCTCTATAGCCATTGATTACACTCTTTATAGAGAGAACTTTCCCTTTATCTATATAGCTTGGTAATGAAAATGTGAAGAAAAGAGATATACCACTCATAATTATTGATAATAACAATATTATTGTGAAACCCTTTTCACCTACGATGTACGATAATATAATCATTGAAAATATATTACCAATAATAATAGCTATATTAGATATATTACTATGGGTTGCATATACATGGTTTCTAATGCTAGGATGAACTATATCTGCAATAATACTTGCAATAACTGGAGCTGAAGCTGAAGCTAATAGAGATGAGAGTGTGGATACAGCTATTATTGTATATGGAGACATTATATTGAGGAGCATTAATATGAGATATGATAGAGAGCTAAAGAGTACTGAGATACAGGTTAGCAATAACATAATTCTTCTTTTTCCAGAAACATCGCTAATCCATCCCCATACTACTTGTCCAATATTACCAGATAAATTATTAAGTGCTTGAAAGAGACCTGTTTCAAAAGTACCTCCACCACTCTTTACTAAGAGGTAAGGTACTAATGGAGAGATAATATTGCTTGAGAAAGATAAACTTCCAATCCTCATATAAAGCTTTCTAATTATATTACATTCTTTTACTCTGCATTTCAATTTAGGTATATCACCAAGACACTGAAATAGAGTTATTATTAGAAAAATTAAAGTTTTTAAGGGTAGATCGTTTACATAGGGATTGAGAGATGGATGTATGTCCAAAATGTGGATCTAATGATATAGATTCATATAGCTTTCCACTACCAAAAGAACTTCCAACGCCATTCCTATTATTTATACAGCACGATGTTAAGGAGAATATAGTAAGACTCCTATCGAGCTATGCCACAATAAGAATTTATATATGTAGACAATGTGGCTATAGCGAAATAGGGTTTTTGAAAAGGAGATGATTTAGCGCCAAACAATAAAGATATTTACCCTTGAACCTCCACCCTCTTTTTCTACACCAAGTTTTAATCTTATAAATGAAAACATTTTTCTATGATTATCAATATCTATTACAATACTATCATCTTTAGCTAGTGAACCACTACTGATTTTCTTCCAATGCATTGGCATTCCATGGGCGATAAAGCTCTGCAGTGTTCCATAAACCTCCCACAATACTGTATCGCTACCTGTATTTGATATCATTATTGAGATATTATCAAATTCTAAAGCCTCTATAGGAGGATCTAGCCACATCTCTCTAGAGTTTATGGGAAACTCCCATGCCAAGACCCATGGCAGAGGCGATCTGGGGAGAGATAATAGTTCTATTACCATAGAACCGCCTCTACCTTTCCAATCAATAGCTCCTATAGTTCCCCATAGCGTTGGAAACACATGTGTTGTCTCCATAACTCCATATCTAGATGGTTTATAGAATGGATATGGAATATAGGAGAAAGGTGTTACTAATCCCCATCTAGGTCTACATAGAGAATCTATAGCTACTATTCCACCACCTGCCTCCAGACCAACAACAGTAATATTACCACCAAGTTCTGCTAATCCCATTCTAAAAGCACTATGAGGCTTATGGAGAAATACATTGTTTAGAGTTCCAGGAGCCTTTGGACATCTCCATACAATATTTCCATTCTCATCTACTTCACATACACCTGAAATCTCACTATTCTGTACAACAATATATCTTCCACCCATTGAATCAGAATGTATAGAAGATTTTGTATAGCCATATAGAGGTGAGAGTTTTGCTGCATATGGCATAGATATACCCCATCTAATTTTTCCATCAAAGTCAATCTTTCTCACAAAACCTCCTCTTCCAAAAGCACCATAATCTGTAACTATAATTCCATCAAAATCCTTCGAGATTATTATATCATGAGCCCACCCAACATCTTCTAGAGATAAACCCCATTTAATCTCTCTAGAATCTCTATCAATAACAATCCATCTATTATCTCTATCAGCACAAATTATATCACCAGGTTTAGCATTAATCTCAGGTATTGTATCCATTACAATATGTGCTGTATGAGGATTAGGAACAGTATTTCCAGGGACACGATACTCCCATTCAATCACTTTATTTTCTATATCATAGATAATGACAGATTGTCTCTCATGAGGATCTGCAAGAACTAGTTTCTCTCTACCATCTCTTGGATCAATAATATGTTCAGCATAGTGTGGGGTATATCCATATCTATAGAAAAGCACTCTATACCTAAAGCCAGATATATCATTATAGTACATATCCTAAGACCCTAGGTCATTATACTATGTTTAGTAAAGATATAAAAACTTAGGAGTTCAAAATACTAAGTGTGTGGGGTTATGTCTACAACTACACCTATCCCAGAGGTTAGCGAATTACTAGCAACAGCATTTTCAAATCCACAGTCAGCTATTGTCTTTATAATACAGTTTCTCCTAGGATTAGCACTAGGCTATGTAGCTGCAAAAGCATTTAAATATATTATAGCTATGATCATAATAATAGTTATCGGAACATTCCTATCTATATGGTCCTTAGGAGGATCGCTATCACAGGTTTTCGAAACTCTAAGACCTATGTTGGATCTTGCTAGAAATTTTGCAATAGTTCTAGGAATCTTTACAGTAACACCTATAGCCATAGGCTTTGTTATAGGGGTTGTTATAGCACTGTTTAGAAAATAGATATTATGCTATAAAGATTTTTTATCTTCAAAGAGACATCTAATTATTTCATCCTCATAGATATAACGTGGTTTTATACCTATAAGCTTATCACCTATAACTAGTGGGATGCGTCTATATACCTTATGAATCTCTTTATGTTCCTCAGTAATATGAATCTCATGAACTATGCTATATCTAGATAACTGTTTTCTTGTATATACACCATCAACGATTTCAAATATTGAAACACCCTTAAGTCTTGCGTAAAGTATTAAATCTCTTAGCATTCGATCAACCATTTTTTCAGGATAGTATAGATATAACATTTCTACTCCATGCAATACAAGAGTACCTATATCCTTCTCTAATTCAAGTCTTATCATACCTATAACTTCATTAAGTGTATGAATAGATGGGTTAAGTCCTTGGGCAATCTTTATCAGCTTTAATACTTCATCTTGGTTTAAACCCATATACCTAGCTAGAGATGCTATGAGAGATCTTATTTCAGTGCTTGGCAGTCTAAAACTTATAAAACCGAATGGGATATTATTTTCAATTATTGTATTGAGAAGTAATAGAAGAGCATTAATAGGAGAGGCACCTCTTCCTATAACTATTCCTATTGCTGTACCTCTTGGTATCTCTTCCCAAACAAGTTCACTACATTTTGACCTCAATACTCTTCCAAGTGTATGGGCAGGTATATCCTCAAGTTTTGGTGCTACTAAAGTTCTTATCCCATAGTTTTCAATCATAGTAAAAGGTATTTGTGATACAGGTATCTCTCTACCTCTAAACTTTCTAATCTCCATATATCTTGCTATCAAACCTCTCTCTGTACGGAACCTAAATACAATGATGGCATCGGCAATAAACTCAAGTCCCTTGAGATCAATTGTCTCAGCTCCATAGGGCAAATCAGCTATTAATACTATCAATCCTTTAGAAGCGCTAGCTAAACTATATAGAGCTGCATGGAGATAAGATCTAGCTCTATCTGTTGTTAAAACATTTAGTATAGGTGTTATAGAATCTACAGTAGCTATCTTATATCCCTCCTCAACTATCTTTCTACTCAAAAGCTCTGTTATAGATTCTAACAATTCTTGACCTGAAAGTGTAGGCATATGAATATATTCAAATAACTTTCTCTCAGCTAAACCATTAAAATCTAGTCCTAGTCTAGACATAAATGTAGTGAATTTCTCCTTAGATTCAGCAAGACTTATATATACACCCTTTTCATTATATTTCAAAATATTTTCATAGACCATCTTTGCTACAAATGTTGTCTTCCCTGCACCTGGATGGCCAAGAATTACAAGAAGAGAACCTGGATAAAGACCTTCTAGAAGAGTATTTAGTAATTCTTCACCAAAAGTATAATAATTTACTTTCATATCCTTCACAACACCTCTAGTTCTATCTCCTTGATAACCCTATGTATTATATTAGCTAAAAAGTGTTATAATTCTATATAATGTATAGGAGTGATGCAAACCATATTCCAACAGCTATAACAGCTATACCACTTGCAATCCTTATAAATGGTGTGTATCTCGATATAAAGTGGGATATATTTTTATGTTCTATTGCTATGGCTGTTATTATTCCTATCAACAGCATTGGAGATATAAAGACTAAGTCATATAGAAGTAGATATAGAATTCTTTTCCATATGTTTAAACCAGATAAAATCCCTGTAAATATTATATATGGACCTGCTGTACATGGAGTTAGTGTGAGGGAGATTATTAGCCCTAGAGCGAATCCCCCTATAATTGGCATTGATGAAAATCTAGATATATCTCTATCTCTACACACTTTACATTCATCCCCCTTAAGACTTGAAATACCACCATATAGTGTATAGATACCAAATAGAATAGCTACTGCTATACCTAGCCAAGGTGGAAAGAGTGAAAAGAATTGGGAGAGTCCTATACCTATGAGGAAATATACTAAGTATATAGCTAGTGAGAATGAAATAACAGCTCCAATAGCCCTATATCTACCGGCTGCAGAAGCTACGGCAATTACTAAAGAAATCATAATAGCAATATCACATGGATTTACCGAGTCTAGGAGTGCTAGAGAGAGTAGTAGCCATGGGGATAATCCCCTCTCAGCAATGGTATTGTATTGTGCTAGAACTATAGGTATATATGCAAGAGATAAGGCTAGTAACATTAAGAGTAAGGATAGAAAAACAAATCTCATAGCAATTCTTCACCACAGCTGATAGTGTGGTGAAGAGAGTTTAAAAACTTTATAAAATAATATTACTGTTGATGTACAATACATTTAGAGGAAGTATTAATTGAGTAGCTAGTCATATTCTTATTATTATCCACATAATCTAATTGTATTGTAGAGATTCAGCGTTTGCACCCATCATCATAATACTGGTGATGTCTATCAGATTTAATAAATATCGATGTTCTATCATCATAGTTAGTATACTTAATTGCTACAATTACTATATTAAAACTTATAAATCTTGCTTTAGTATTAATCTAATGAATAGAGCTTGTAGAGGAGATCAATAATCCCTATCGTAAGGTATATACCATTACGTGAAAATGTTGAAGGTATGAATATATCGTTAAAGGGGGCTAATCTCTCATTTATAAATCTTAGTATATCTCCTGGTGTAGAACGAGTGGTAGTTGCTACAGAAAGTTATACATATTCAGATATATTTCTCTATATTATACTCATAATTTCTCTAGCTTTTATAATCATTATGATATTTCTATATCTCTGGGGATCACAAAAATTTTCCTCATCACCTATATACATAGGTAGAAAGAAATCCTCTGATACTATACCAATAATATCATATGTATATGAAGGTGTTAAGAGAGTATTGAGGGAGCACTATATTGTGATTAGAGATCGTATGAGATGTAGGCACTGTACGCCAAGGGAAATAGCTATAAAAATTAAATCAAAACCTTTAGAGCTTTTTGCACATGTATATGAGGATGTTGTTTACGGTTCAAAGTCTAGGAAGGATATCTATAATGTTATAGATATGGTGAAGAATTTCCTTGAGAAAAATGAGTAAAGCATTTATATTTTCAATAACCATTATATTCCTATTACTCTTTGCATACTCTAGAATATCTATATATAGTCTTCTTGAAGGGGATCCCCCATCTATATATAACTATGGATTAGGAGGTATATCTAACTATTTTGGCAAGAGAATATTTATGCATAGAATTAATATTATATTCAATTTTAAGAATTTAGATTCTTATAATCCAAGGACAAATACGCTTCTTATTATTGGTCCTGATAAACCTATTACTGAGGAGGATATAAATATTATTCTTAAATGGACTTCTCAAGGAGGGAAAACTATTATAGCGGATGAATCTAATAATACAGCTCTATTGCTAAATAATATTGGAGTCTCTATAAAGAGTACTATATGGGGTACAACAAATGCATCATGTATAATTAACTACGGTAATACTTCACATATAGATGTACTCTTTAATGTCTATAACATTCTCGGTGTATTGCAAAACATAAATGCTAGTTCTCTATGTATATATGGAGATTCTATTCTTGCAATAGAGAGACCCTATGGAGAGGGTCTATTTATCGTCATAGGAGATTCTAGTATTGTTATAAATGATGTTCTTCTTAAGAGTTCTCTAGCTACAAATAATACATTATTTATGGACTATGTTATAGGTGATAGAGATATTATTTTATACGAAGGCTCTAGAATTTATAGATCTACAGATGCTGAAATCTTTATAGGAATTCTAAATGCATTGGTAAATGCATTAAGCTTTATTGCTAGTCTTATTATTGGTGTAAACTTCTCTAGCATATTTATAAGGGTCAGTGTCTTATCATCTATTATAATAGTGGGTCTTATAATGAAATTCGGATTTCCAAGGCCTCCCCAAAGCTATAGATATGGCGAGGGAGAGGAAAAGGTTTCATTTGATTTAAGAAAACATGTTTTAGAGGGTCTTAGGAAATGGGGTATAGTAGAACAATAGATGAAAAAGATCTAAATACATTTAGTATGTTAGTAAAAACTGCTATAGAGAATATAAGTAGAAAGGTTATTGGAAAACAAAGAGAGCTTGAGCTAATATTAGCTACACTTCTTGCTGAGGGACATGTTCTTCTAGAGGGTGTTCCAGGGGTTGCTAAAACTCTTATAGCAAAGTGTTTAGCTATTACTCTAGGCCTTGATTTTAGGAGAATTCAGGCTACACCAGATATGCTTCCATCGGATATAATTGGCGTTCAGATCTATGATCCTAGGACATCACAATTTTTCTTTAGGAAAGGACCTATATTTACAAATATTCTATTTGTTGATGAGATTAATAGAGCTCCACCAAAGACACAAGCAGCTCTTCTAGAGGCTATGCAGGAGAGACAGGTTACTGTAGAGGGAACCACCTATAGACTTCCACAGCCATTTTTAGTAATAGCTACAATGAATCCTATAGAGATTGAGGGAACCTTTCCATTATCAGAGGCGCAAGTAGATAGATTTTTATCAAAGGTAGTTATAGGTTATCCAACAGTTGAGGAGACTGTAGAGATTCTAGATAGATTTAATGAGATATCTACTATTGAGGATCTAAAACCTGTATTGGATAGAGATAAGATAGTCACGCTTATAAATATGGCTAAAAATGTATATGTAGATCAAAACATTAAGAAATATATAGCTGCAATTGTTGAAGCAACAAGAAGGCATAGCATGGTCAGACTAGGAGCTTCTCCAAGGGGTGCTATAGCACTTTATACGCTAGCTAAATCTATTGCTATAATGCGGGGAAGGGATTATGTTACACCGGATGATGTGAAATATGTAGCTAAATCTGCTTTAATACATAGAATAATTTTGAGGGGAGAGGCGAGAATATCTGGAATTACAGAGGCTGATATAATTGATGAGATTATCGAGAAGGTTGAAGTACCTTGAAAATAACTCTAGCTGGAATAGTCCATGCAATAATAATGATATTATTACTTATTTATTCACTTGCAAATAGAGATCCAATATCATTTGCAGTATCTCTCTCTCTGATATTGATATTCTATAATGAATACAAAGTATTCTCACAAGTGAGAAGATACATTAGCAACATAGATATTATTCGAACAACAGATAAAAGAATTTGTACAGAGTTAGACAATATAGAAATATCTATAAATATTGAGAATAGAAATCCTATTGAGTTTCCAAGAGTTGTATTAATAGATGTTCTACCAAGATATATAGTGGCAGAGGATAGAAAACCAATATTTATATTTCCAATACCTCCAAGAAATATAGTTAGTATAAAATATGATGCAAAGGTCTATGCCCCTGGCAGTCATGATTTTAGGAGATTGTTTATTATAGTTTCAGATCCCTTAAACTATTTCTATGAAGCATATGAATTTAGTGTTAGGGAGACTATAGTCTCACTCCCATTAGGTATTTCCTCACAGACAATGTTCAAAAGTCTACAGAGGTTAATCGGTATCTATACCTTGGGAAAATCTATTGGAGGGCAATATGATCTAGCTACCTTTAGAGAATATAGCCCTGGTGATGATATTAGAAAAATACTTTGGAAGCACTTTGCAAAGAGCGGTAAATTAATTATTAGAGAAGATTATGGTGAAACAAGAGCAAGAATACTTGTGCTAATAGATATGAAGAATTATTTATGGTTAATAGGAGAAACACCTAATTCTCTAGCTCATATTCAGCTAAGAGCTGCTAGATCAGTTATAGAGTATTTATCTAGAGCTAATGCACAGATAGATGCTTCAATATGTAGTGGAGTAACACCCAAGGTGTATAGAAATATTGAAAAGAATACCATGGACTCTCTATACAATATGATGTCTGTTCTTGTAAGTGGTGGAGGTTGTGAATCTCCTCTAAGTATCTTAGGCGATGTTCCGAAATATATTGGTAGAGATCCTGAGGAATACGATGTAGTTATCCTCATAACAAATCCAATTACTATAGCTATAGAAGGTGAGCTTCCAATCAAAGAATTGTTGAAGATATATGGTAAGAAGTTGCTCATATTAATGCCCATGTTTAACTATAAAGATTATATGGGTAGTGATAATATGAATAGGCTTATGTCCATAATTATAGATATTGTTGAGGAGAATGGTATGGGTATAGAGATGCTGGAAGAGAGTTTTGCTATGGTAGAAAGGGATGCAAAATGATTAGCTATATAATTCTATCAATGGTTTTAGCAATATCAATAGCTATAGAGATTTTGAAAGGAATAGAGATATCAGCACCAGTATTTTTATTTATTGAGATAATCTCTATATCTCTAGGGTTACGTAACTATGCAGTAATCGTTGCATTATTACTACCAATATCTAGGGCTATACAATTGCTTCTCACAAAGATATATATTAAAGAGGTAGAGATTAGATATATCATTCCATCAATAATAAAACCCTTTACCTATATCCTCATAGCAATTTCATTAGGTATATATCTATACAGAGTTTCCCTTCCATTGATGGATCCGTGGACCTCATCAATAATATTTCTTACCATAGTATTTCTAGTATTAACATTAACCGTAGAACTCTCTATAGATACTCTTAGCTATATCGGCTATAAATTATCTCTGCCTATAGAACGTCTCATTACAATTCTAAATAGATTTTCAATAATTTTAACAATAATTTTAATACCAATAATGGCTATATACCTAAGCCTCTATACAATAATATTCTTAATCTCTTTAGGAATTTCAATGCTATATATGAATAGAGTTAAATCGAGGACTTTAAAGATATTATTATCATTACTGCCTTTCTTTATAGCTTTTATACTCACAATAGTCTTATAAAATGATTAGAGTAATTATCTTAAGGTATAGCATATGAATAGAGTTATAATAACTATGATAATAGTATTGCTAATATCATCAATAGTATTTTTAGGTATATCAACATGGTTACTATATATAGAGAAACCGTTACAAGCTCTTCTTTCACTAGTAATAGGGATAATTTTACTTAGTGCTTCTTTATCATTGGCAAGAGAATATAGTATGGAGAGTAGTAGATAGAACTATAATTACTTCAAAAAACTTTTATAGATATATAACATAGAGAGTATTCTGATGAAGATTTGCATCCTAACTGAACTGTGATGTATACGAACCCCTCTGATACATAGATTTTTATTTATCTATCTTTAGATTTAAAATAGGTGGTTTTATGTCTAGAGAAATAGATATTAGAATTGATAAGGAGATGAAATGGGCTCTAGATGTACTTATAAATATGATTAATATCCCTACCGTTAATCCTCCTGGGAAGAGTTTTTATGATTTTGCTGAATATATATCTAAGGTTATGGAGTCTATCGGAATGTCTGTAAAGGTTATTGAAGTTCCTAGGGATATTGTTGAGAAGATTTGTAGAGAGTGTGCTGATAGTCCTAGGTATATAGTTATAGGTAGAATTGATGGTGGTAAACCTGTTATTCAATTCAATGGCCATTACGATGTTGTTCCTGCTGGAGAAGGGTGGAGCTTTGATCCATTTAAAGCTTTTATCGATGGTGATAAGGTGTATGGTAGAGGTTCTGTCGATATGAAGGGAGGTATTGCATCGATACTATTAGCAGTAAAAATCTTTACATCTATATACAGGGAGTTCAATGGATCTATAGAAATTGCTCTCGTTCCGGATGAGGAGATAGGTGGTGATAGTGGTACTGGGTATCTAGTATCAGAAATCTCTAGACCTAACTATGCAATAATTGCTGAGGGGAGCGGCTCTAGTAATATTTGGATAGGTCATAAAGGTGCTCTATGGGGCTATATAGAGGTATATGGTACACAAAGTCATGGTTCAACTCCTTGGCGAGGTATAAATGCATTTGAATATATGTCTAAAATTGTCATGAGGATTATTGACGAATATAAACCTTTTATAGAGATGAGGAAGAGTAGCTATGATTATGGTGATCCTAAAGGAAATATACCAACTATTAATATAGGTGGTGAGGTAAGAGGTTCTACAAAGATAAATATAGTTCCAGGATACTATGCATTTTCATTTGATAGGAGAATTATTCCAGAGGAGAATATTGATGATGTTGAGATGGAGTTAAAGAGCTTTGTAGATAGATTGAGGAGGATATATCCTGAGGTAAATATAGAGATGAAAGTTGTAAATAGATTAGCACCAGCAATAACAAAACCTGATAGCATACTTGTCAAAATAGCTATAGAGTCCATAGAAAATGCCTTAGGGATAAAACCAAAACCTATAGTATGTCTTGGGGGATTAGATCTACATTACTATACTGAGAAAGGAATAGATGCTATATCCTATGGTCCTGGACCTGAGGAAAATGCCCATATAGCAAATGAATATGTACTCATATCTGAGATTAGAAATGTTGCAAAAAGCTATGTATACATGTTGTCAAAACTACTTGGTGTAGATACTTAGGGAGATTTTGTTTTAGCAGACATCTATTGCTTAGCTTCAGCTTGTTTTGATTCCTGCTCTAACTTCTTCAATTCTTCCTCAATCTCCTTCTCTATCTCCTCTATTGGTTTTGGTGGAGGAGTAGTTGCAAGTGTATATCCTATCCATCCAGCTATACCTGCAATAGCTATGATAGCTAGTGCAACTACAATCTTTATTGTGAGAATAGCTACTGCTTCACTTGCTAAGAAGAGTAGATAAATAACTATTATACTCACTAGTATAGCTCCACCAACAAGACTAATACCAATTACCTTATCCTTATTCATATTGCATACCTATGAGATATACAATAAAGGAGGATATTTAAATATTTTTCTTCAAAACACTTGTTATACCATTGCATTGGATCTTGGAACACCTTCCAAGTATCTTCTACTTAACCAAAATAGTAGAAAGATTGTTACTATCATCACTATTGCTATTATCATGACAATAACAGTCATCAATACTGAAGTACCTATACATATGGGTATAAAGCCTATAACTATACATCCTCCTCCAACAACCGATATATTTTCAGAACCCATAGCTCCAGCTATAGATGCTATAAATAATATTGCTATACTTGTAAAAGCCATCAATACACCAATAACAATTAATACAAAGCCATATTTTTCATTCATCAAGGTATCACCAGCTTAGGTATATAGAGAAGTACAAAGAATAGTATTACTATGATGATGAAGAAAATTATTGATAAAATTAGTAGCGGTTTAATAATCCTCCTACTTCCAATAGCAAATGGAAATGGCCCAATAATTATTACAGCACCACTCTCTATATCCCTTTCACTCTCACCATATTCCTTTGCTCTAGGCTTTCTAGATATAAGAGATGATATCATTATTATTAACATACCGATGAATATCAGTATAAATGAGATTATAAACATTATAAGTGCTATGAATGTTATGCTCATGTGTATCACAACATAGAACTAAGCTATAAGGGTTATTAAGTACTATATATTAATGTTATATAAATAATGATGTTAGATTTATTATAAGAAAGTACTTATTATGTATCTAAACATCTATTTTAGAGAGGGATATACTTAGATGTGTATCATTAAAGAAGTAATTATTATAATAGCTTTTTTATTATTAGTATCTACATCCATAATATATTCTGTTGCAGATGAGGGTTGGGCTATATATTTAAATCCAAGTAATTCTTATGATAAAGCATTTGGAGTCTGTGGCTATGGAAATTATATATATGTTGTTGGATATGATAGTGGTTGGGGTGATAAGGGATATAGAATTGAGCTATATGATAAAAATAGTGGAAGATTTATTAAGACTTGGAGATATAATCCTTCGAGAGATACTGATGGATTTTTTGATTGTATTGTTGTTGATGGTAAACTCTATGTTGTAGGTGTTGATGCATCTATAGATTATGGTCGGTGGAGTATCTATGTATTTGATCTAAATCTAACTCTTTTAAAAACATATACAGTAAATCCTTCTAATCTATGGGATATGCCGTTCTATATTGTATATGCAGATGGATATCTCTATATAGCTGGAATGGATCAGAGAACCAATGATAGTGAGTGGCTGGTTATGAAAATAAGAGCTAGTGACCTGGAGATTATAGGGGAATATAATTCTAATCCATCAAATAGTTGGGATGCGCCCTATAGTATGGGTATAAATCCATCTACAGGTGATATTTGGGTTGTTGGAGATAGAGATAAGGATTATGGGCATATTGAAGTATTGGATAAAAACCTTAGTATAAAGAAATTTCTTGATACAGAATATAGATTATATGGAGTAACATTTGATGAAGATGGTAATGTATATATTGTTGGAGAGAATATAACATATAAATTTGATAAGTATGGAAATATTATAGCTAAGAAGAATATAGATGGAATAGGCTATAAGATCTTATGGAATAATCACTATCTATATATAGCTGCAGAAGAATTTGTTGAGGGTTATTGGCATCATGTACTATATATACTTAGAGATGATCTAGAGCCTATTAGCAAAATTATACTATCTAGAGATGTTAATGCAAATGCATATTTCTGTTGTGGAGGGAAAACATTTTTTGATGGAGAGAATATGTTTTTTGCAGGTTTTATATGTACTACTACATCTGATTACAAATGGGCTATATATTCAATACCTATCTATAAGTTTCCCAGAGAGATAGGTATAAGGACTATAGAATATAATATTACTGCCTCTAGAGAATACACTGAGGAAAATTATGTTATTGTCATCGGAATTATAATTACTATATTTATAGCTATTCTAATCTTAAAGATTAGGAAAAGATTTCATAGAGTATCATAGATATATTTTTGCTAGAATATATCCTTTTTCAAGGATATATTTATTATAAGTATTAGAGGAATGGTAATTAAAGTTCATCTCTATTAATAGTCTAAAGCTATATTACTTCTAAACACTTCCTCACTTTATTAATCAGTTTATCACCATTTTCAGCAAAAACATATATTACAGGTTCTAGAGCTATACCTCCCTTATCTATAATAACATCAATTCTATTTTCAAAACCTTTTAATGTTTCAGCAATATCTATTAATAACTCCTTTGGATCTTTATGAGGACCTGTCTCAATTGATACAAATTCTCTTTTGTATAGTGTGCTACAATCATCTATATATCTAATAACAATTCCACATCTAAGATCCTTCCACTTCCTTCTAACTAGTAGTAGTATTGATGCTGTATGTCTACTTCCACCATAGACAGGTTCTCCAACAGCTTCAAGAGTATTTCTAATAGCTATCACTCTTCCAGAGAATCCTACAACCCCTTCAACATCTTCTGCATCTGGAGTTGAACAAACAATATTCATTCCAACCTCTGGTACAAGTCTATAGGCCTTCAGAGACTCTTTTAATGCATTGTATATATACATAACCTCCTCTATATATGGATCTACTACAGTTGGAATAAGCTTCATACACACATCACAATCCTTTGGTAGAAGTGGATAGTTCTTTCTATGAATTTCACATAGATATCCCTTTCTCAAGATATATCCACAATATGTAGAAAATATTCTAATATATTCTCTATATCTTTCTCTCTCAAGTGTTTTAGCAAGCATATTTACAATAGCCTCTATTTCATCTTGGAATAAACCAAGTTTTAGAAGATGATTTAGAAGGGCATCTCTACCAAGCTTAATATATTTACTTACCATAGGCTGTGAAATTCCCATCATTCTCGATATCTTTGGCTGACTATAACCCATTTCAGCAAGCCTAATTATCACTAAGCCTCTTAGATATGGAGCTATATACTCTGCTACAAGTTCATATGGCGTCATCTATATCACCTAAACTATATAGTGTTGCGATATAAAACTCACTTATACTTTAAGAAGTAAAAATTTAGAGAATTTTTATACCTATCCATAATAAATCTAGTATAGCTATATTGATATAGAAGAATACTATTGGCTACATAATTCCAACAATAATTTTTTCCTCTCCATCGAAGGTGTTTTACATATGGTTCCATCTATTATTAGATTTGATATAATTTTTCTAAGTATTAATCCATCAATATATATACCATAGACATTTTCAACAATATCTCTAAGTTCTTCAAAACTTAGCCTAGGTCTATTCCTAAGTATCTCTATAACTATTCTCTGAACACTGTCCTCTGAAATACTCATCTATTTCCAATCCTCTAAGAACTCTCCTTAATCTCTTATCTATCGCAATCCAAGGTTTTAAACCTTTTCTACATAGTCTATCCATATTTGATCTATATAGAAATACTATCTCCATCTCTATTCTATCAATAATATTCTTGTCTATGTCTAGTAATCTCTCTAGCAGTAGTGATGTAGAAGAAGTTTTACAGAAGCTTATCGGTATAACAACTCTAGTATCTATACTATAATCAACTAGATTCTTTATCCCCATTAGCTGATAGCTATAGAAATTCTTATCTGCACCTGTAACAATACTAAACTCTTCTTCGGAACACCCCTTTAGAGAAACTCTAACAGTTATAAAATCATTATAATTAACTAGTTCTCTAATAATATCTGGCTTATATCCAAGTAGAATACCGTTGGTCTCTATAATAAATCTTCCAATGTCTCTAATGCCCATGGACACTAGATTCTCTAAAACTTGTAACAGATGTGTATATGCTAATGTAGGTTCACCACCTGTAATCCTTATAAATCTATACCTATTCTCTCTAGCTATTGTCATAAGTTTATGGGCAACATCATAAGGGCTATAGAAAACTCCTATACTTCTATACATAGAATTAATCCTATAGCTCCAACAATATATACACATAAGATTACATCCAACTACATCAGCTGTAGAAGAACCTCCATAGAATTTTGTAGCTCTAAAACGATAATACTTTCTATAGATAGTACCATTAACATCCATAGAGATGGACTTTTCAACAATATTCCCAATATCTATAGGGTTATAACCCTTCATATCACTACACTATAAGCCTTAATATATATATTTCCTAAAACATAAATCTATGATATAGACAATAAATATTATTATAAGTGATGTGTAGAGTGCTATGGGGATAATAACAAGGGTTTTAGAAGAGAAAATGAATATTGTTAAGAAATTGGAGGAGATCCTTGAGAAGAGCTCTATAGATAAAGCATTGTCTGATCCCCATAGCTATAGAAAGCCAAGGCCTTGTGGAATAACAATTCATACAGGTATAGGATGTAGCTATAGATGTTCCTACTGCTATATATATGACATGGGTTTTCCAGCAACAGTAAAACCATATCCTCTAAATCATCTTGAAATTGTATATGCATTAGCAAGAAATCCATATGTAGTACCAGGATATACGCTAGCTGCTTATGGATCTGTAACAGAACCTTTTCTCAATGAGACAAGAGATTTAGCATTAGAGTATATAGAGAGTATTTATAGATGGCTAAGGCTTATGAGCCAAATCTCAACTAAGGGTCTACTCACTGCTGAAATCATTAAAAGAATAAAATCAGCTGAACCAAATATAAGTATCTTGATAACTATAGTAACCATAGATAGATATAGAGATCTAGAACCCTATGCACCCAATCCTATTGATAGAATACAATATGCAGCTGAAGCATCTAGACAAGGTCTACATATATCTCTATTCATAAGACCTATAATACCAACAGTAACAGATAGAGAGATTAACAATATTCTCAAAATCGCTATAGAGAACAACATAAACAATATTGTTCTAGGTTCTCTAAGGGTAACACAAAGTATAATAGATAGACTTTGGATAAAAGGTATCGATATAGATGAAATTCTTAGAAGAATGCCGAGAAAACCCATGAGAAAAAATGAGCAGATAACTATTGAGAGTAGAGATTTAAAGGAGAAGATAGAGAAAATAGCTCAAGACCTAGGTTTTAATATATATCCCTCAGCATGTTCTGCAAACATATATTCACATAAATCCTATTGTAATGCATGTAGATATGGTCCCTGTGGATATAGGGAATCTGATGTTAAGATATATGAAGATGATATTAGAGATTTTCTAGAGTATAAAGGAATAAAGGTGAAGCATATAGGTATTAGTGAAAAGCATATTGAAATCGTATTAAAGTACTCTAGGAAGAAAGATATTGAAAATATAAAGTCTGTTATTAGAGATATAGCAAAAAGGGAGGTTATTATTAGATAATGTTATGATTGTTATTAAACTATCTATTCTTATAATCTAGATCCTCTCTCATGAGGTGTTGCGAACATAGACATTCTCTTAGATATCCAAGTGCAGAATTCTCTATATAGTATTGATCCTTTATCGGTATCATCTCAAGATTATCCCTATATCTATATCCATAGCTAGACATATAGAAGTTTCTATTTATTATAAAACCAATTGTTCCTGTATCCGCATTACATATAAATATCTTTTTCCCATATAGCTCCTGGAGCTCTATATAGCTTACCAAATAGTTTTTATAGTCAACACCACATTTCTTCGCTTCATAGATAGTTGGAGATGGTACTACAAGAAATATCCTTTTATTATTTAATATAGCTTTCTTTAAAAGATTCTCTATACTACTTAGAGTATTATTGTCAATGCATGGTAGAAGGAATATTATTTCCCCAATAGCATTTAGATTATTCTCAATCTCTTTTATAACATCCATAGCTATTGTTGATCTAATATTGAGTTGTATAGGTTTGAAAAGCTTATCTATAGTACTAACTATTAGTGGCATTGCTATTGTTTTTGGTATTATGGCTTTCTTATACCTAATACCCTCCCTATATCCAGATTCATAGTATATTATTGATGAGATATCTCCTAGAACAATAGATAAAAGTATTTCAACATCAAAACACTCAGAATATACATTAATGTTTGTCCCATCATCATATATAGATAGCTTTATTCTTGGCCCACGCTCTCTACATAACGATAAAAGATTTCCACATATATGAGAATCGACATGAGCATCGATAAAACTCTTGAAGTCATTGTGATAAAGCTTCATAAGTGCACCACTTGCTTCAAGTGGATATACCCTCAATATATCTACTATAATGTTTTTTGCTATTGCTAATGGGTCTTCAGATAGATTTATCTTTTGTCTACAGTATGCTTCTTCTACAATAAATTTATTTTCCCTAAATATATATTCTATTGGTATGCCTCTGAAGCTCAATATCTATTCCTCTTCTACGGGTTCTGCACCAAGATATTCCTCTGCAAGTTTATCAGCTTCACTATCTGTAGCTTCTCTATAGCTATTCTTTATCCTATTAATAGTCTCAGAAGCTTTCATTATCTCTGAAGCTTTTACTAGATAGATATTTCCTTCCCAATCCTCAAAGAATACTGCATAGATTTTTCTTGTGTCATCTACAACTACATGTATACATGGAGGTTCTAAACATTCATACTTATTCCTCTGCATGGGCTTTCCCAACTACCTCTAGATCTATATTACTATAGCTATTCTGATTCTAACAGCTCCTCTAATTCATCACTATGATTCTTAAGTATATGTGAAACAAATGCGGAGGGTCTTAAGAAGTTTTTTCCACAGAATGGACATACTCTTAAACCTCTATAGGGCTTAAGCTTCTCTATAACCTTAGAAGCAGAGGAGTATTTCTCAAAATAGTGTCTATATCCAAAAGTTGGAGATAATCCAGCAAGCCATCGAGCAATAGATCTTAGAACCTTATCTCTATCTCTATGATTAAGAGCCATAAAGACACCTAAATCTTAGTCTACTTATACTAGCTAAATTATTTAAATTTTTTTGTGTAAAATGTTATCATAGACTAGGAGGGCTCCTCTAATGTGAGGAAAATGTTTAGGGATATATTAAATAGACTTAGGGGGAAGAGAGTAGATATATCATCAATGGATAGAGAATCTCTACAGATTGTATATAGAATTCTATATGATGTTAGAATAGACCTTGTTGAAGCATTCTATAAGATTAAGGATAGAAGATTGAGAGATATATACGACCCCTTCTCTATGTTGATGCTAAAACTAGATAAGCTTATACAATATCTAAGAAGAATCTTAGGAGAACCCCTCTATGCAAAATATGATAGACTTTCACAAGAGGATATAGAGAATTATATTTATAAATTACCACTAGAGTTATCAATAACTCTAAGAAACCTTATACATAATTCTAGAATGCTCAAGGACTTTGCATCAAGTTCTGCAACATATTATCTAAAATCAATGTTAAGTAATATAGATGATGAGGTAGAGGATATAGCAAAACATATAGACTCTATTATAAAATGAATTAAGATATAAACAGCTATCTAATAATATTTAACCAATTATATGAATCAATATGGCATTGACCATATATTTTACTGTGAAATTGATTCTAATTAAGATATTAACTTTTTGTGAGTAAAACTATTATATCTGGTCAGAGAGCACTTTGTCGAAAGGGCATCATTATGTTAAGGATATTAGGTAATACAAGTATTAAATTATTGGTGACTTTGGTATTAATATCATTAATAATATTGTCTTCCAATATTCTAACATTAAATAGTTTTAGTATTGTTGATGAATCTAGACATGTAGTTATAGTTGCTGTTTCAACACTTCCAAATGGTTCTTATACTGGTGTTTCTGCTGATCTATATGTAAGGGTTGTATGTCCTGGGAGTGGCCATGTATATGTAGAGACATATCCTCTAAGTGAAATAGATTTACAAGCTTCTACAAGGATAGCTGCATTGGTAGCGAGTCAGATAGCTAATAGAAGTTTCTATAGCTGTGATTTCTTTACATCAATAAAATCTGATAGCCCTATAATAGGAGGTCCTAGTGCAAGTGGTGTAACAGCAGTAGCATTTACAGCAGCTTTACTGGGAATGCCATTGAATGAATCTATAGTTATGACAGGTATGATAATGCCTGATGGTAGTATAGGTCCTGTAGGTGGATTAAAATACAAGCTTGAGGCTGCTGCTTCAAGAGGAGCTAAAATATTTCTTGTTCCCTATGGACAGACTACAGATGTAGAATACAGAGTTGTTACTACAAGAAGAGGTCCATTTATATATCAACAAATTGTTCCTGTAACAATAGATCTTATATCCTATGGACATCAACTAGGTGTTGAAGTTATACCTGTAGCAAATGTTTATGAAGCTCTTCAGATATTTACAAATGGACTATTTAGAGCTCCTACCCCTAGAATAAATACAGAGGTTATTGATAAAGTAAACAATATGCTAAAACCTGTTTTAAGCATATGGATAGATAACATCTCTAAACACATCGATAATATCATCAATGAGAGTAAATCTATTGAAAGCAAGGCATTGAATTCTTTCAGTGGATGGACAAGATATTACATTATCAATGCACTATCAAATATTGATAACATGATGAATTCATATATAAGTACTGCCAAGAGTTTAGCTGATTCCGGTCAACTATATTCTTCTTCATCATCATATTTCTCAGCTCTAATCTATGCATATTGGAGGCTATATCTACTCAAATCAATTCTTAATAATAGTTATATAGCTAACCAGGCTACATCTATTAACAGCTCTATTTATAGAATAATCGACAATGTTAATACATATATAATGTATAGACCTATAGTAGATCTCACAACTCTCTCCATAGCTATAAACACTCTTGATAGAGCTTATGAAGCTTTAATCTATCTTAATAGATCATTGGCATCTCAAGATATTTTAACATCTTCACAACTATTAGCATACTCATCGGCAAGACTATATACAGCAAATCTATGGCTATCACTATTTAATTATAGCTATACAGGGACTGAGATAAGCTCTAGTGATATAGATAATATGTCTATATATGTAGAGGCATTAGCTAGAAATATCTATAGCTATATAATCTCATTTTCATCTAGTATACAACTACCCCAGGATATATTCTCAGAGGCTAGCACTAGATATGAAATGATGGTGGAGAGTAAGAGGAGCTTAGATAAGCTAACCCTGGGCATAAGCTCTATAAGCTATATGTATCTAACATTGATATCAGTATTTACACAGAATCTCGATGCAACAATAGATGCTCTAAATAGAACTATAGGTATAACACTAACTCTACTAGGAAATGCTATTCCAATAGATGTTCCACTCTATATGGATCTAATAAAAACATATTCTGGGGATAAACAGACAGCTATATATATGTTAGCAAGGCTATCAATGCTTTTATCAATATACAGAATAATTCATGGAACAGCTATGGGAAGACTCTATACAACAACATCACCACAAACAGTACAGCAGTATACAAATGTATGCATAATAACACCTATAACCATATTATCGATATCAACTACAACTATACCTATGTGCATTACAACTACAACAAGTCTGTATACATCATCAATATCATCTAGAGAGACAATAACATTAACGATAACACATACTGAAAAAGCTATGGCCACAAATATCTTTCTATTCGATATAGTAGCAATAGCAATTCTAACACTTGTTCTAGGGTTATTACTAGGCATCATCATATTTCGTTCTTCAGTAGTGAGAAGATATAGCTAGGTATTACTTTCATAAAAACATAATATATCTTTGAAACAGATATAGATAGATTGGTGGATGAGTTTTGTCTACAGTTATATCTATAGCTAGCGAGCCCAAGATCTTAGCAAAACCATCTATGAGGATTGGTGAGATTGTTCCCAAGATGAAGGAATATGGTGTTAAGGAGATACCTGTTGTAGATGATGACAATAGGATTATCGGTATTTTGAGTTATAGGAGGATTGCTGTTAAAGGTGTTGGCAGGGATACAAGAGTTCAAAGTGTTATGGACCCACCGTTCTATTTTGTTGAGGATACTGATATTGATAGAGCAATAGCATCTATTGTGAATTGGAGAGCTAGAGAGGTTCCAGTAGTTAATGCAAAGGGTATTGTTATAGGTATTGTTTCTAGGAATAATGTTTTAAGATATGTTTATGAGAGAGGTTTATTGCCAAGAATAAGAGTTGAAACTATAATGAGTTCTCCACCTATAACTATAAATAAGGATGAGAGTATTGCGAGAGCAAGATGGCTTATGAATAAGAGTGGTATTTCTAGACTCCCTGTACTGGATGATAATGAGAAGATTGTTGGTGTTATTACTCTAAGTGATATTATTGAGAAGATATTTAGTATTAGACTTAGTAGGAGGAAGGGCTATGAATGGATACAGAGTGAGGAATCATTTCTAGCAGCTCCAGTATCAGAATTCATGTCCTCACCACCTATAGTAGCTCCTCCTGATATAGATGTCTATAAAGCTATGGAGATTCTCCTCAATAACAATATCTCTGGAATTCCAATTACTAGAGGTGATGATAGAGTTATAGGTGTTCTTAGTGGTATAGACATACTTAGAAAATATGTTGAATCTCTAGTAGCTTTACAGCCTATTTCAGCCAAGATCTCCAATGCTATCGAAGGTGATGAAGCAGTAAGGCTACAGATAGAGAAGCTGGTTAATAATTATCTCTCTAAATTCTCAAGATATTTAAACGTTATAGACTTTAAGATCTCTGTAAAGACTCTTACAAAATCAGGTAAAAATGAGTCGAGGGAAGGAAGAAAACAGTTCGATGTAAAGATAAGAGTTGTTACTAGTGCTGGAGCATTTGCATCAGAATCTATATGCTGGGATCTACCAACATGTATAAGAGAAGCTCTAGAGATTATTGAAAAAAGGATTAGAAAGAATATTGAGAAAAGAATGTTTAGAGGAAGGATAAGTACAGAGGAATCTACCTAATTATCTCTATAGATGCTCTATATGGTACCTCTCTAGTTATAATTTTAATTAATTCTTCATAGCACTCATTAATCTTTCTAGGATTGGCAATATCTGCTTCTAACAATAGTGTTACACTCTCATCGTCCACTTCTACAGGTTTTATAGATATGTTCGTCTTATCTATATACTTTGAGCTTTTCTTAATAATATTAGAAATATCGTTAACTAGCTTTTCTATATCTATACCCTGCCCATGGATATAAAGCTTAGCCATTATATGTGATTGCACCATCTTTATAATTACAGATTTTAGAACTATGCTATAGGGAATATAGATATAGTTTCCATGATCAGTTTTAAGAAGCATATACTCTCCCTCTTTAAGTATTGCAGTACCTTCATAGCTTTTACCACCAAATTCTATACGTACATTATCACCATCATTTATGATACCAGATGAAACTATAAATAAGAATGATATGGAATTCTCTAAGGAATTTCTAAGTGAATATATTCCAATGAATATCATTATAAGGAGTATTGCCATAGTAATCCACTTAACTTCAGCAATTGCAAATACAGATGAAAGTAACATAGGGATAACTATTATCATTGTTGCTATAAGTGCTATCATCTTACCTGTTTCTTCAACTCTCCTACTAATTTTGCCTTTAATCCTTAGACTAGACAATGCTCTTTTTGTTATAGTATATACTACAACAATTATTGTTATTGCTAAAGCTATATAAAGTAGTACATCGAGTGGTATTGGAAGTGTTATGTTTAGACTATCCAAGTTCACACCACTATAGATAACAATGTTACAGCTACAATATTCCACTTATTTCCTTTAACTTATTTGTTTTAGTGTAAATAACTATTTTATCTCCTTCCCTCAATACATAATCCTTGGCATTGTCTGTATTCAAAATATTTCCATCTCTTGTTAATACAATTAGTATCTTAGTATTTTCATCAAATAATTCCTTAATATTCTTACCTATGTATTGCTTTAATTTATTTGTGTCTATGACAGCTATAACATTCTCATTATCTATATAGATATAGCTAATATTGTGCATTTTTTCAATAATTTTTGATGCTATTTCATCACTTCTAACAATGACTTCACTCACTATTTCTAGTTCTTTTATAACATCAGCAATTTTTCTATTAGATACTATAGCTATGATTCTAGGTACGCCAAGTTTTTTTGCATACATACAAACAATAACATTTATTGTATCCTGAGGATGTGCAGCAATAACCATATCTGCCTTATGGAGACCTACCTCGACGTAAATATTGAAATTCAATAGATCTCCTAGAAAACTTGCTACATCGAATTCTCTTCTTAGGTTCTCAATACGATTCTTATCATCATCTATAATCATTACTTCGTGATCCTCTCTAATAAACTCTTTTATTATATTTTTTACCTCTTCTGGAGCTCCGATAAATGCTATTTTCATATCACACACTATTTCTTTTAATATACTTATTATCAACATTTAAATTTTTATGATACATAAACCTTAAGTATTATGTTTATTCAAATACATATCTCTTCCTATAGTAGCTTCCAATAAGTAGATATATAGGTAGAAATTCTAGTCTTCCCAGATACATTGCTATAATTAATACCATTTTTGATGCAATAGGTGCTGAAATATTTGTTATTCCTATGCTAAGTCCTACGGCTGATTGTGCAGATATTGTTTCAAAGAGGCAATCGATATAGCTATACATATATATATTGTTTATGATTAGTGTAATATATAGAGTTGATGAGAGTATTATTGCTGTAATAAAGTAGAGAAATATAAAGGATAGAACCATGGAAACTTCTGATTCGTCTAGAACCTCTCTACCAAGTCTCTTAACCACAATAGTTTCCTCAGGTATGAAGGGTCTTAATAATTCCCATGAGATAGACTTTAAAGCTATAATAAACCTCTTAATCTTTATCCCACCTGCTGTAGAAAATGTTGCTCCTCCTATAACCATAGCTAATATCAATATCAATTTAATTATATCAGGATCATTATAAATGTTATCTATTTGAAAACCTGTTGTTGTAAATCCTGACAACATGTGATATATCCATATAATTGTCTTGTTAGAAATATTCATTATATATCCCACTATACCTATTACTAATGTGAAAATCAATGATATAGCTATAAAACCTCTCACCTCGGGAGAACTAAAGAAATTTCTGAGTTTAAACCTTATGAGATTGTATAGATCGTTAAAATTGAATGCTCCTAACACCATAACAATACCAGATGTTGCCAATATCAAATAATTCTTACCTTGAAACCAATAGCCTATGCTCTGTGAGTTTGTGGACATACCTCCAGTAGCTATAGCTGTCATTGAATGAGCTATTGAATCTAAGATATTCATTCCACTAATGCTAAGAAGAATCACACCAATAGATGTATATATTATGTATACAATGAACAATCTTCTAATTGTTGATATTATTGTTGGAGCTAGTCTACTTCCTCTCTCAGCCATGTATACTGTTCTCAAAAATCTATGGAGAAACGGCAGAAGTGCTCCTGAGACAACAACTATGCCAAGTTCTCCAGTCCACTGTGTTATCGATCTCCACAATAGAATTACATAGGGTAAGTCTTCTGGAGTAGTTATGATTGTTAAACCTGTACCTGTAAAACCACTTATTGATTCAAAGAATGCATCAAAGATATCTAGATCTATGGTATACCTATATATTATTGCAGATACACAAGGTATTATGAGCCATGACAAGACAACAACAATAAAAGCATCTATAATTTCTGTAATGGGTTCTCCACGGCAAAGATAAGTTGGAATAAGAAATATTAATATCATAACTAGTGATATTTCAATAAGTCTTATACTACTTAGTTTTTCTATCTCGATACCGGTATAGGAACTATATAGAAAGAATATCACTCCTAGAAGTAAGGCTATAAATAGGATCGTTGTAACTAGTATTGATACTGAGAATATTATTGCTTTCAGTCTCTTCGACATATCTATGAAAATAGATGTTTTAAGTATAAAAATTTATTGTTTTATAGGAATAAACTTTATTCCATATATAATGAGATTCTCATTAGACTCTTCCCATATTCTTCTAAGAACAGCTTCTACCTCCATACCAATATAAACCTCGTTTGGCTCAACATCAGCTAAAGTTGATAAAACTTTGACACCATTTTCAAGCTCTATTAATGCGGCTATAATTGGTGCTCTAGATCTATATCCTTCGGGTACTGTATATTCTACTGTCCATGAAATAACCTTTCCCTTCTTCGGCAGTTCTATTCTAGTTGTTTCTCTAGATCCACAGTAGGGACATGATGGCTTTGGTGGATAGAACTCTTTTCCACATCTTAGACATTTAGATCCTATTAGTCTATATCTAGCATCTCTTTCTCTCCATACTCTTGCGGGAGAGATCTTCATATCCATCACCTCCTAAGAATTATAACAGATGTTAGTGTAGCTACTCCTCCAGTATTCATTGCAAGTCCTATCAATGGTGATGGAGCTCTTACTCCTGGGAAATCACCTCTTAGCTGCATTGCTATTTCAGCTACCTGATATACACCTGTAGCACCTACAGGATGTCCTCTTGCCTTCAGTCCTCCACTAAGATTTATACTGGGTTTATCCCCTACAGAGAATCTTCCATCTCTAATCATCTTCCACGACTCTCCAGGTCTAGTAAATCCGAGACCCTCTATAGATAGTAGAGCTGTTATTGTAAATGCATCATGTATCTCAGCTACATCAATATCCTTAGGCTCTACTCCAGCCATCTTATAAGCCTTTTCAGCAGCTCTCACCACACTCAGTGGATATAATAGATCTTCTCTTGATGAAAGATCAAGAGCATCTGAACCTAGACCAACACCAGCTATCTCTATAGGAGTATCGCTTATCTTTCTAGCGATATCCTCAGATGCTATTAGAATAGCTGCAGCTCCATCACCTATAGGTGCAGAGTCCATAAGCTTTATAGGATCTGCTATAGTTGGAGAATTTATTACATCTTCAACTGTTATCATATTTCTCAGCTGTGCAAAAGGATTTTTAGAGCCATATTCATGCATTCTCACAGGCCATATAGCTAAATCCTCTCTTCTAGCTTCATATCTATTCATATACAACCTCATTACAAGAGCATTTAGAGCAGGAAAACTTATCCCATAGATATATTCATGTTCGGCATCAGCAGCTTGTGCAAGTGCTGATGTAACTGTAGCTGTTGGATAATCACTCATTTTCTCAACACCAACAACAAGAACCTGGTTATAGAGTCCAGAAGCAACAAGAGAATAGCCAACAGCAACAGCATGGCCACCACTACCACATGCAGCCTCAACCTTCATCCCCCCAACACCACGAAGACCAGCAGCATCAGCTACAAGAGCAGCAAGAGAATCTTGTTGATATAGTGAACTACTCATCATATTGCCAACAACTATAGCTTCAGGGCTAAACATCTTAACATCTTTCTCTAACATTCTAATAGCACTATAAACAAGATCATGATATCCCTTATCATAGTGTCTATCAATTTTTGTCATTCCAACTCCAACAATATATGCTCTAGCCATTGCTATACACCCTAGACTTTATAACAATAAATCATGGTAGCGATATTTAAGGCATACGCTGTTCATTGAGAATTTCGTTATTCTAGGACAATAAAGTTTTTTAGCTAATTGAGTGGTATAGATATTGATGACTTGAGTTATGCCCACTGAGAGATGATGAGTATCGGGGTATAGGATATTGTTTAGAGTTACATAAATTGCTAGATAAATGGTATAGAAATATTTTAGTGATTTGTAATATCTATGAATAGAATTTAATTATCTGAATTACTACTAATGTAGCTAGAGTTACTATTATTGGTGTGACAGCTATTGTTGAATAGAATGCTGTATCCATATATCCATGGATAAATAGCGTAAGTATCAAGGTATTTTCTAGGAATCCTCTTAAATTCATTATTACTCCCAATTCTATTGACTTCAATCTATCTTTAACAATGTAGTAGCTAGGTATTGAGCATCCCAAGAATTTACCTATACTCATAGCTAATGCCAACATTATTATATTGTTTATATTAATGCTACTTATATTTATCATTAATCCTATTGATGTAAAGAGTATTGGTAGAAAGAATATATTTAGAATCTTCTCAAGATCATCTCTAAGTTCAGATACTATTGATGCATATCTTAGTAGATGGTCATGTCCTCTAGAAACATATTTAATGAATAGACCTAGGAGAAATGCTATGAGAATCTCACTGAATTCTATGTATATAGCGATAGCTGTTGATATAAAGAGCAACGCTATAAATATAGATTTTAGAAACTCCTTTCTCACTACTATATAGATTCTACTAAAAACATATATTAATGTAATTATAGCTATGAATATAGGAATACCTATCATAGCACTGTTGATTATTTTAATAGGATTGGTTAGCATTAGATATATACTTGTAAAGACTATTGCTAATATGTCGTCAAATATACTTGCACCTATGGCATAGTCTTTAACATCTAAATGGCTTATTGCTTTTGTTGCTACTGATACTATTTCTGATGCTGTATTTGATAATATTATTGATAGTATGAGAGATAGTGATAGGCTAATCCTAATTATTATATGGAGTACTATGAATGTTAATATGAATGTAAGGGATATACCAAAAATCCCTATTATAATACTATTTCTAGCTCTATGCTTTAAGAATTCCACATCTGTGGATAAACCCATTAGAAATACTATAAGGATTGCGGTAAACCTTATGATATTCTCAAAATATTGTGTTGAGATATTGTTGCCAACAACTATATTTAGTATTATCCCTGCTATAAACCATGATATAAATGGCTCTATATGTATATATCTAAGGAATGCTTCAAAAATTTTTGCTAGCGATAAAAGGAGTAGAATGAGTGTTATATCTATAATCAATTTATTTACCGTGAGATTTCTCTCCATAGAATTCCTAAAGAATCTGCATAGCTATAAACCTCTTCTAGCTCCTCACGCTTTGGCCTTCTAGCAATATCTCTATATTCATATGCTTTATATTCAGGTCTATACTGATCCATTATATTGACAAGAACTCTATCCTTTGGTAGATTCTCTGCTATCCATCTTAGTACAGGTTTTGAACAACATTCTATATGGTTTGGCAGTACCAGATGTCTTATTATCATATCTCCCCATTCTATGGCTATCCTATGGTTTCTACCAACAATATCTATATATCTAGTTATCTTTGATAATCTATATGCACATTCATTGTTTCCATATTTGAAGTCTGGGAGCCATATATCTATTACATGTATCAATAGCTTCATAGATTCTATACTCATATAGAAATTGCTATTCCATAGCTGTGCAATATTTATATCAAGATATTTAAGGCTTTCCAAGATATTATGGATATTTGGGGTAGGTTCACCACCAACATGATTAATATTTCTAGCTCCATTCCTTGTAAGCTCTTTCTGCATAACAGCTATATTCTTTGCATCAACCTCTATACCACCAAATGGATGTTCCTGAGATATATCCCAGTTCTGGCAAAATACACATCTAAAGTTACAGCTACCATAGAAAATAGTTCCACTAGGTACAAGAGGAGCTTCCTCACCTATATGTAGAAACCAGCTATGCACATAACTATTTGTCTCAAGTCTACACCTACCTACATAGCCCTTCGTCCTATCTACACCACATCTCCATTCACAAAAACTACATTTGCCCAGGATTTTTCTTGCAATAGCTATCTTTAGATCAAGAAAACTTCTCTCACTATATCTATATCTTTTTAAGAACTCATTAAACTTTATACCTTCCCCTCTAACCTCCTTCCAAAGAGATAGAAAAGTCTTCTCTAGAGAGTCGTGATACCACCAAAGAGATTCTATATCATCGTCGAATCTCACATCACTAGGAATCTCAATAACTTTAGCTATATGGAATTTAGCTGGAGATTCTTCAAGTAGAATTGAATAATACCAACTAAGAACGCTTTTGAAGGTACTGTTATGTAGAGCTTCAAGAGCATCTGGACGAATAAAATAAACCTCGCTAACTCTAAACATAGGCTCCACATAATTTCCACGACTCTTGTAATCTTTATAAATGTTAAACATGCTTAAAAGATATGATGCATCATTATCTATCTACTTCCATTTTTATCTCTCATAAACCTCTCTATCAATAACCATAGTATTGATATCTACTTTGTAGATGGTTTAAATATATCACTATCTATTATTATTGGATCTAGATAATCTATGAGATCAACTACATAGACTTTGTATAGCCTTTTCCTAGATCCTCCTCCACATATGATATATTCATGATTAAGTATTGCTAAATCCATAAAAATTCTACATATTTTAATCTTGTTGCTAATAGGTGTTACACCTCCTATTTCTACACCTGTTATCTCCTTTACTTCTCTAGGTCTTGCCAATCTTATCTTCTTACCGAGGTATCTAGATAGACCATCCATATCTATACGATTATCACCTCTAACAATAGCAACAATACATTCATCATCGCTCTTCAGTATTAGTGTCTTAGCTATTCTCTCTATAGGTTCACCACTAAGTCTAGAAGCATCCTCAACTGTATCTACATATGAATCATATTCGTAGACCTCTACATCAATACCTTCTATATGGTCAATATATTTTTTAGCCATATAGACCTAGACACCATTATATCAAAAGGCTATAAGTAGCTATTAATATATCTTTCTCTGGCTATCCATATGAGGACAGCAATAGTTATTTTGATACTTTTTATCACACTTATATCTATACCACATGCTATGGGTTTATCCTCAAAAAAGGCACTTATTCTAGAGATTGATGATACTATTGATGGTGGAATGGCTTCATATATAAGTAGAAATATTGAGGGTATCAACATCTCTAACGCTATAGTGATTCTCTCTATAAATAGCTATGGTGGTTATCTAGCATCTGCAGATGAGATAATAAATAAAATTCTATCCTCTGGCATAGAATGCTACTCATGGATTCCACCAGGAGGTAAAGCAGTTTCTGCAGCGGCTCTTATTGCTTTATCATGTAGAGATATCTATATGGCTCCTGGAACAGTTTTTGGCGGGATGCTCCCCTATCCATCAGATGAAAAGGTGCTTAGCTATGTAGAGTCTAGAGCTTTATCACTAGTTGAGAGAAGGATGAATATAACAGATGATGTTAAGTCTCTTATAAGATCTATGGTTAGAGATGGAAAGTCTTATACAGCTGAAGAGCTTAGGAATATAGGGTTTATCAAAATGGTTTATAGTCTTGATGATGTTCTTCGTGATCTAGGTGTATCCTCATATACAGTTGCTAGAAGAGGTATAGGTGATAAGTTTCTATCTATATTATCAAATACTGTTATCTCTAGTCTTCTTCTTGCTACAGGTATATTATTAATAATAATTGAGGTTCTTACAACAGGTTTCCAAGGATATGGTATTGCAGGGGTTATAGCAATAGCTCTTGCACTCTATGGAATGCATCTAGTTCCACCAGATATAATAGTGTTGACCATATTGTTATCAGGTATAGTCCTTATAGCAATAGAGCTACATACACCTGGCTTTGGAGCATTTGGAATAGCTGGAACTACGCTCTTGGTAATAGGTGTAGTACTAGGTATATACTTTACACCACCTGAGCTTAGATCCGAAGCTATGTATTCTATAGTAAGTGGTTTACTAATATTTTCAGGTCTAATGATATTTATAGCAGTAAAAGCATCATCAGTACTAAGGATTAGAAGACCTTCTCTTAGTGAAAAACTTATGAATTCTATAGGTATAGCGAAGACAGATGTATATGAGAATAGCCCTGGAGTGGTATATATACTTAATGAGGAGTGGACTGCATATTCTGTTAAAGGTGTTATAAAAGCTGGGTCAAAGGTTAAAGTAGTAAGGGTTGAAGGTCTTAAGCTATATGTAGAAGAGGTTAGATAGATATATTTACCAGCTCTATATATTATCTAGATAGGTGATATCTATGGATATAGTATCAATAGCATTTTTATCAATATTCATAGTAATATTCATTGCTATAATCATAACCCATCTAAAGGTTGTACCAGAATATAAAAGGCTTGTAGTATTTAGATTGGGGAGACTATTAAGTGTTAAGGGCCCTGGAATAGTCTTCTTAGTACCTATAATAGATCGAGGTGTTGAGGTAGATCTAAGGGAATTTGTACTAGATATACCTCCACAGACATGTATAACAAAGGATAATGCTCCTGTGGATGTAGATCTACTTATATATATGAAGATATTTGATGCTATAAAAGCTGTAACAGAAGTTCAAAACTATGTTACTGCTTCTACAGGTATTGCAATAACAACGCTAAGAGCTATTATCGGTGATATGCAGTTAGATGATGTACTGGCTAAGAGGGAGTACATAAATTCTACTCTTAGAGCAAAGCTAGATGAGGTAACAGATAGATGGGGGATAAAGGTAACATCAGTTGAAATCAAAGAGATTAAACCTCCAAGAGAGGTTCAAGAGGCCATGATAAAGCAGATGGCTGCAGAGAGAAATAGAAGAGCAATGATTCTAGAGGCAGAGGGTAAAAAGACAGCAGCAATACTTGAGGCAGAGGGTCAGCGTGAAGCAATGATAAAGAAGGGAGAGGGTGAGAAACAGTATGAGATACTTGTAGCAGAAGGCAAAGCCAAAGCACTAGAGATGATTAATGAAGTTGCAATGAGGTTAGGATCAAATGCTCTACTCCTACAGTATATGGAGGCATTGAAAACAATTGCACAGAGTCCAGCTACAAAGATAGTTATACCATTAGAGATGTTATCAGCAATGACGAGGATATTTAGTATTAGGGAGGAGAGACATTAGATAGATTAAAGTAGATAAATTTAAAAAATATATTTTTATCTATCTCTACTTTATTTCAATGCCAGGTATAGCCATGAAGTCTCTTATGGTCCACTCAAATATGGCTATACCATTTGAGGTTCTTGAACCCCATTCTGTACCTATTTCCCAATCAAGTAGATAGTAATTCGATATATCTATACCATCTGTGTATTTAGATAGGGCTTTTACAAATTGTGTTGGATCATATACTACAGAACCACATCTTATACTCCAATCCTTTGGTTTAAATGCTATATAGTCCCATCCACCCCATGGAACACTATTCATTTTCCATACCTCGAATGTCTTATAGTATTTAGTACCATTTATAACTATTGGCAATATCTCTTCACCAATTCTACTTCCAGCAGGCTGGAGATTTTGGTTAAATAGCCATACCATTATCTCTATATCTCCTTGACTAGGAGAGGCACCAGCATTTCTAGCTATTGATTCTCTGACGATCCATGCATCTGCAGCTATATTAAAGTTCATAGAGGGATCTAGCCTATCTATACATATATAGAAGCTTACTACAAATGGCTTAAGCTCACTTATCTTCATTGGAAATGCTACACCAAATCCATTAACATAGCTATAGTCCCAAGGCTTTCTACCAATATAGATCTCTGGATATCCATTAGTCCATTCAGCTGGAGATACATTGGTGAGATTGCTTATGAATTTTATAGATCTTGTAGAGAGATTTATAATCATTTTCTGATAGCCTTGGGCCGATCTCATATTCCATGGATTTATAGCTACCTTTACATCTGAAATACCATCACCATTAATATCTAGGGTTTTTACAGTACTAAGATCCTTTGGATATTCAAGTATTATCGACATAGGTGAAGTAATTGTAGTTGTAGTATATATAGTTTGCGATACTGTTTGATAGACTGTTGAAGTTAGTATTGATGTCATTGTAACTGTTGCTATAGATGTTACTGTTGTATATTGTGTTTCTGTTGTGGTTTCTCTCACAATTCCCTCTATAGTTGTTGGTATTATAGTTGTTATTGTTTTTGTTTCTTGCTGTATTATTGTTCTAGGTACTGTTTCTGTATATGTGATAGTCTCTGTAACTATAGTCTTTGTCCCTGGACCACCAATAACAATATATATGCCTAGAGCTAACAGAGCAATAACAAGTATTACAACAATAATCTGTAAACCACTTACAGCCATATACTACTCACCTAGGGCTACAGAACTTAGCTATTATTAATAAATCTTTATGTTGCTAAAAATATTGAAATATTTATAACGGATACCATTGTTAGTGCGGGGGGTGGGATTTGAACCCACGCAGGCCTACGCCATCGGGTCCTGAGCCCGACCCCTTTGACCTGGCTCGGGCACCCCCGCACCATGTCTATTTTCAGTACTTGACGCTATCTCTTTTAACAGATTATATAAGAGCTTAATAAATATTTTAATAATTAATTTAGAATATAGGTTATCTATTATTTATTATGAAAAGAGAATAAATAATTTATTCTAATTGGATATTGTAATTAAAAGTGGTTACTTTATAGTTCTTTCTCACTAATTATCTTTTGTAATATTTTTATTGTTTCATCTCTACTGTATCTCTTTAATAGCTCTGTATATAGAAGAAGTGCTTCTCTTATTAATTCTGATCTACTTCTATAGTTATACTTTCTATAGATGGTATCTATATCTCTAACCATATCCTCATCTAACTTTATTGATATAACTCTTGTGAGCCCTAAATTTATTTCTATTACATTGTTTTCTTTTTTCATAATTTTGCACCAGAGATAAGCGAATCTAAAAATACTCAATATCTATACATATATGCTTAGTTATATATCTTATAATCATTAGCTAAGCATATACGTATAGATATATCTTTGAATTATATTCATATCCTGCTTTCGCACTCTAAAACACCCCTTCTATGAGGTATACTCCAGTAATACCGACACAACATTTTTAAATAGTAGTAATCTACCACTTTTTAAAATATTTCTCAGATATCTCTATACTATGATGATATTACTATTTCACTCTATTTATAAGCTTCTAGCTTATAAATATTTATGAAACTAAGAAATATATAGGGTTTACAATGAGCTCTAGTGCTGAAGCTGTACTAGAGTATCTAATAGTTAAATCATTAGCAGGAAGACAGGAAGTAGTTAAGGCTCTCTATGAATATTTTGTAGAGGGTTCTTCACCAAGTGTATTAGCATCTAAATATGGTTTAAGTAAACATCAAGTAAGGGGATATATACAAAGGATAACTGAGAAGACTGGTTCTATAACTAAAGCTAGAGTTTTACTTAAGTATACAGTTCCATTAATTCTTAGATTAAAGCCTATAACAAAGAATATAAATAATTCTATTGTTCTCTGTTCCTTATGCAATGAAGAATTACCTATACAGATAATAGAGGATCATATAAGGAAGAAACATGCAACTGTAGTTCAGGAGAGCCTTATGTCTATTATAGAGATAATAAAGAAGGATATAGCTATTGGAAGAAGCTAGAATTTGTCACATCATAGTTATCTCCATATAACTATAGTTATAGTTATTCTTATAAGCTAGGTTAAATGAGATTTATGTAAAGGTATCTAGATGGATATTGTTTTTAGACCTAGGAGAGAAGCTAATAGATTTATCAAGAGAGGAAGACCTAGCGATATAAAGATAGGAATATTAATGCTTCTACCATATAATGCTGCAATATCATCACTATTTCTGCAGATTAGCTATGAATATCTAAACTCTATTGATGGAGTATTGGCATATAGATATGTTTATAATACCTATGAAGATGTTGTTGAAGCTCTCGATAGTAATATTCCGTTATCAAAACTCGATGCACTCTTAATTTCTTTGCCATACGAAATAGATTATATATATGCGGCAAGGGTTTTATTAGGGTTAAAACTTAGTAAAAGGTTTAAGGGTGATAATAAGCCTATTGTTATAGTTGGAGGTGCGGCTCCCACAGCTAATCCACTACCCCTAGCAGATATTGTTGATGCTGTCTTTATAGGTGAGGTTGAGGATGTGTTTATGGAGCTTGTATATGCAGTTGGCGATGAAAATCCTATAAAATCTTTAGAGTCCATAAAATGTGTATCTCTATCACCATTTAATGAAAGGGTTAGGAGATGTATAGTATCAGATCTTGATAGAGCTTTCCATCCCATTTATCAAGTATATCCTATTGATGAAGAACCTATATATGGCCATGGAATGCGTATAGAGCTGTCAAGAGGATGTCCATATCTATGTCCATTCTGTTTAGAGGGACATATTTTCTATCCATTTAGATATAGATCTATGGAAAAAGTCTTAAGTATTATTAATAGAGGCTTAGATACATATAAATTGAGAAGAATTGTGCTATACTCTCTATCTCTATTCAGTATTCCCTATATAGATAGATTCTTTGAGAAGATGTTAGAAAGAGGTATAGAGGTTAGTGTTCCATCTATAAGAATTGAACATTTAAATGAATCTAGAATAGAAATGCTAAGAAAACTAGGGCAAAAGACACTTACAATAGCACCAGAAATTCTTATAGATAAATACTCTTGTTATATAGGTAAATGTTTTGGTGAAGAAAGACTTCATGAAATAGTGGTTAATGCATATAGAAATGGATTTGAACATCTTAAGCTATATCTAATCACAGGATTTCCATTTACAGATATAGATATGGAGATTAAAGAGCTAGAGAAATTCCTTGAGAATATAAGGGGTATTGTAAAGAAGGAGAAATTCATTAGAATATCACTAAATCCATTAATACCAAAGCCTTGGACACCCTATCAGTATATTCCACCAGCGAGAGTTCTTAGTCTTGAAGAGAATATGAAGAGATATAGAGAAGTTGTAAAAAGGTATTCACGAATTGTAGAATTAGAGATATTTGATGTTGAATGGGCTTTTATACAAGCTATAATAGCATTGGGACATAGAGGGGTATCTAAGCTTATAGAGAAATGGGCTCAGAGTAGAATAGATATCGGATTGTTAATGAGGACTATCAACGAGGTTGATATGGATAAGAACTATATATTTCAGGGTTGGGAGGAACCTCCATGGCATAGTGTAGTAGATATAGGTATACCAACAAACTATCTAGAGAATAGATATAGATTTTTATCGTTACTTAAATCTTAATATAATTGGTACACCCATAGATTTTATAGAGAATTTCTCTATATCTATAACATTAATCTTTAAATCATTCTTAATGCTGTTATATACCTCTTCACCTATTCTAAGATCACCAAATCTCATAGGAACTATAGTAATGTTTTTCATAAGTCCTCTAAGGGAGCTTCCTATGGTATTTACTATTGATGGATATAATATTATGATAGAACTGTTTATTCCAAAGTTATTTAATACAAGATCTATTACATATTGGTCATGTAGTGCTAATACAACTACATCGAATGTCTTATCTCTACTAAATAGAGATTCGTGAGAGAGTTTCACATTATTTATAGCATATGTATACTTAGGAATTATTGAAATACTAGAGGAGTAGAGAGATGCATAGTATATAAATGATAATATGGAGGGGTCTCTTCCAACAATAAGAGTTCTAGCACCTCTAACAAGATCTAGAATATTTCTATCTATAGATAGAGAACCTATTAAAAGCGCCTCAACATCTGTATATATCTTCATATTAGCTAACTTAACTATATCATAATCAGCTGTATACATCTCCTGTGCAGCACCATCTATATCTATAGGAGCTCCACGGTTTATAGGGAACAGTAGTGCTCTCGATCCAATCTCTAGATCATTTATATCAAAGCTCTTCTCAACTATTTTTCCAATGCCTATAGATCCTAGAACCCTCTTAAAACCTGTTGAAACTATCCAACATCTACTCAATGCATCATCAGCTATTGAGTATAGTGTATGAGTTATATTTATAAGAATCTGTGATTTTCTAATTATAACAGCTCTATACTCCTCAATCCTAGGGATACCACAGTAGCTTGTAACTAGACGTCTATACATAGAATTATCCCAATCACTCTCATAAACTGGTATACTTGCTTAGCTCTATAATCTATTCCTTAGGTAGACTACCAACAATTCTTATCAACCCTAGTGCCTCTGCAATCTCTATAACCCATCCAGCCATATCCATAGCAATTCTATCTATTGCTATAGATTCATCAACCTCTATACCATAGACATCTCTAAAAGCTTCTTTAGCTATATCACCATAGATTTTAAGTTTTAGCCTATTTGCTAACATATTTATCATCTGTAAGAGATTTATAGAGCCCTCCATAGCCATACTAACCACGGTCTCTATATCGCTTGATGTTGGCATTAGATTTGATTTATCTATGTTCCTCTTGTCTAACAACTCGAAATATCTATTTAGGAGTCTATAGTCTTTAACTATTTTTCCACTACCAAATAACATAAAAATCCACATAAAATAGATTTATATAGAGCTAATATAGTTTTGGTGTAAATTATGGATGTAGTTACAGAGAGGATAAGGATTAGACCAGCTTCAATGGATGATTTAGATAGTGTTATAGCTATAAATATAGAGTGTCTACCTGAACACTATCTAAAGTCCTTTTGGATTGAACATATTGAAAAATGGAATGATCTTTTCTATGTAGCTGAAGTTAATAATGAGATTGTTGGATATGCTCTTGCAAGAGTTGAAAATGGCTCGCCAATTACGAAAAACATGTTTTCAAAAGTTGGACATGTAGTAAGTATAGCTGTTAGAGAGAAGTATAGGAGGAAGGGAATAGCTACAATGCTTATGAGTGCTCTTATCTATACTCTAAAGACAATATATGGTGCAGAAGAGGTCTATCTAGAGGTTAGGGTATCAAATGAACCAGCAATTAGGTTGTATCAAAAACTAGGTTTTGTTATAGCTAAGAGGATAGAACAATATTATCTAGATGGTGAGGATGCATATCTGATGATTAAAAAGCTTTAGTAAATATCCACAATTTTACTGCGACTTCAAAGGTTAGACTTTGGGCATTACACCATAGCTGTCTACCTAAGGTATTCCTAGTCTAGAACAATATTGAATTCATCTATGCTAATATTGTTGCTGAATTTCCTAGTCTACAACTATATTTATAACATCTTTTTGCATTGCTTGGGCTAATGCTACTATCATTGAAATTGGTAAGGGGATGCTATCTTTCTTTGATATTATTGCTATGGTATCTGAAAAACTTATACATTTTAGGAAAGAGTCGTATCTATGCTTTGATATCTCATTATTAGAATTACTACATAGTTCTATTACCTCTATATATCTATGTTTATAGCTTGTTCTACATGTGTATACTATGCATGTCACTATATTATTTTCTATAGCAAAATCTATAAATCTCAATAGCTTTTCATAATCTGTAGAAATTCCTCTTCTAATAAAGATACATTCCTGAGATCTATATATACATCTAACGTTACTAGGTATTGGAATTACTACTATAGCTAATCTATGAAGACCCTTTCTAAATATGTCAAAAGCTTTGTCAATTTCTATCATATGCATACTCTATACCCACTATACTATTAAATAATATCTTAATTATTATTGGACTCTCTCCCCCTATATGAATATGAATAAAACTATCATTTATCTTATCTATACATATTCTGTCAATTAGATTGCTATAAGATATATATACAATTCTATGTCTATCTATAGATATTTTTTCTAGAAATTTACTAAGATCTATCCCTATAGATATCTTCTTATTGAGGATATTGATAAATGAACATGATGTAGATTTCATTGGATAAGGAGAGACTAATACAAGATTTCTACAAATCCCTGGTATAGAGCTAGATAGCATTTCTAGATTTTGTATAGGGTTATGACCATCTATACCCCCTATACATATATTGCTAGAGATAATTTTCCAGTGCCCTGCTATATATGAATCTCTATTCTTTAGCATTCTAATAATAGATACATCGTCATATACATCAGTTATTCCAATAATATTTACTGATTCCTGAATAATCTTGTTACACTCATTAAGAGATCCTATTGCTACAACAATCAGATTACTATTCTTTCTAATCTTCTCTAAAAGCTTACTACATCTACTATATGTAACTCCTTTAACTATATATAGCTCTAATACCCCTCTCATATATCTAGTTACTCCTTGCTTCTTTCCTCAACCTGGAATAAAACTTTATAGTTATTTCCTACATATCTCTCTAGAATATTTCTCCATGCTGATCCTATACCAATTAATGCATAGAAACCTGTAGCCCTACCCCCAGCCTTTCTAATCAATTCGAATACAGCAGAACTTGTTCTACCACTCCTAACCAGATCATCAACAACTAGTATCTTTTCCCCATAATCTATCACACCATCGGGAATGTATAGAGTTACTACCTCAGGTGGTGATAGTGTTACATAGCTAGTCTCTATAAAACGTTCAAATCCTATCTCCTTCTTTCTCTTTATAGTTATAAGCTTAGTATTTAATCTCTTAGCTATTAGAGTAGCTAGAGGAATGCCATCTGTTTCAACAGTTGCTACAGCAGTATAGCCAGCGTTCTGTGCCCATAGCATAGCATCTATAGAAGCAATTGTTAGTACATCTATATTATATGCAAGGCTATAAACATCAACTATACCTTCATCAACCATCTTAACAACTCTCTCCTTTATAGTATTAATCATGTCATGGTTTAATAACTTCATTAACATTTGTCTTGATCTATCTATAGAGGGCTTTATATCTCCATGAATATATCTCCAGAGTGTAGGAATAGTTATTCCAAGAATATTTTCAAGCTCTTTAAACTTAAAGAATTTCTTTAGACTAGATAAAATCTCTATCACAAGTTCTCTTTCATCTATCTCAAATGTCATTTCTATCACTTACAGTATTCACAAGATACTCTAAGCCTATAAATTATCATGAATGCAAAAACTCTAATACTCCTCCCAATAAAGATGCTTATGTAGATTTATTTTGATAATTTATGTAGATTCCTTAAATGTAGCTGCAGCTACTTCTACCTCAAATAATCTTCTCTTTGATATATATCTAGCTATTCTATCTATAAGAATATCTATGGTCTCCTCATCATCACTACATGGAACAGTATCTTCATCTTCAATAAAAATTACATTCACATTTTTTATATTTGGTGTTATAAGTATATGGACATCGGCAAATCTCTGTATATATCTTCTAACTCTATTTGCAATTAATGTACATTTAACTATGTTTTCAGGATCTGATGCTGTTACAATAAGTTTTATATATGGCTTTGACATTTTATATCATTTTATTTCTTTGATTAGTCTTACTATATAAGATATGCGAATTAATTATTTATCAATCAATATAGATACATTGTGTCTATTTTCAAAAAGATATATAACCTTTGGTAGAGTTTCATTGTAAAAAAGTTTATAAGCTCTTATGCTATATATTTATCTAGAAAAAAAGTATAGATGGTGGGAAAACTATGATGAGGCTTAAAAAGCTTTATGAGGATATAGATGTAGAGGTATATAAGGCTCCAACAGAAGAGGAGCTAGAGAGACTTGTGAAGGAGACTATAACTAATATGGGAAGGCCCATGAGCTGGAAGGAGCTGAGAGAGAGATTTAGTGGTATTGCAGGTGAGGATAGATTGAGAAAGGTTTTGATAAGACTTATAGAGAGGGATGAGATTATAGAGCTACCTGATGGAGCTTTTGCTATACCTGGGATGGAGCAGAACTATATACCTAGGAAGAATGCTAAGAGAGTTAGACCACTAGTCCCATCAAAGTTTAGAGCTAGATGGGGTAATATGGCAGCAAAGTTGAGGAGAGTGGGTATACCTCTAGGAGAGATAATGAAGGAGATGGAGGAGGAGCTTCCCACTGAAGAGGAATACGAATATTCTGAATCTGAAGAGGAATAGACTTCTCACTATATAGATTGATTCATCTTAGCTAGATATAGTTCTTAGGTGTATCACTGGCAATGAGTTCTAACTGTGAAAAAGCTTATGTTAAAGTTATTGGGCGTTCAGCTGTTATAAGAACTGAGAGAGGTTCAAAAGCTTTAATTTCTCTAGAGAATTTGTGTCAATATGCTCAAAGGCTTGGTCTATGCTTAGAGAACTATAAGTGTTGATTTATAGTGCATATGCCTTGATAAGACCTCTCATCTTTGCATATTCTTGATAGCTAATATATTTTTTATTTTTAACAAAGTACTCTACCCTTGGAGCTCTATCAATTTTTTCATATATTTTATCTGTAACTATAATACTAAATGCATCACTTCCAGCACCACTACCAAAAGATGCGACAAGTATTCTTTGCCCAGGTTTCGCCTCTTCTAAGACTTTTGCAAGACCTATTAGAACAGAGCCATTATATGTATTACCTATATATGGTGTTAATAGACCTGGTAATACTTTTTCCCTCGGTATACCAAGCATTGATGCAACTCTTAGAGGGAATTTACCATTTGGTTGGTGAAATACAGCATAGTCAAAATCTGATGGCTTTAGCCCAAGTTCCTCCATAAGCTGTTTAACAGCATTCATTATATGGCTAAAATATGCTGGTTCCCCTGTAAACCCCTCTCCATGTCTAGGATACGTCGCCCCCTCTCTACGCCAGAAATCTGGTGTATCTGTTGAATAAGTTGTACTTCCCTCAAATATAGCTACAGATTCCTCTATAGGTCCCACTATATATGCTGCTCCCCCAGCACTAACAGTAAACTCTAGTACATCTCCAGGGCTACTCTGAGAGGTATCTGCACCAATAGCTAATACATATCTCGCCTGCCCACTATCTACAAGAGCTATACCTATCCTAATAGCTTCAGCACCAGCTCTACAAGCAAACTCTAGATCTGCAACCTGATGTCTTGGAGATATACCTAGGGCTTCAGCAATAATAGATGCGCCAGGTTTAACTGCATAAGGCTTACTCTCAGTACCTAGATAAACAGCATCTATATTCCTAGGATCTATACCTGCTCTCTTAATAGCATATAGAGAAGCTCTATAGCCTATAGTAACAGAGTCCTCATCTATATCAGCAACACTTTTCTCCTCTATCCATATCCCCTTAGTAGCCTCTTCATTAAATCCCCATAGCCTTGCAATCTCCTCAGCCTTTATCCTATACCTAGGTATATATACACCCCATCCAACAATACCACATCTATGACCTTTCATCAACATCACTTTACAGTCTATAAAATGTGCAGAGATATAATAGGGTTACGCTCAAAACCAATTATATTTCCTTCTATAGGAATATCCCAATTTGAGAAGCTATATAGATAAGTGTTTTAGACATAAATAAAAGGATTGATAAATGAGATAGAAGAATCTACACCCTGGATAAGAAGATGGAAACTTTGGAAATACCATAAGCTATGTAGTAAAGATAAACTATATGTTTGTATATCCCTGGTGATGAGCATGAGATATACAAATAATTCTAACACCATAAAATAGCTGTTAAATCTCACCAAAGACAAAGATATTGTTGATTTAGAACACCACTAGATCTTGATTTGAATCAACTAGGATACCATTGTAATACTAATTACATCGTCCTAATAGATTTTGTTTAAGCCCTATTTCTATCTTAGCTATAGATGCTAATGTTCTAGCAAAGTCTTTACATCTTTAAAGATGATCAATACTTAGCTATGTCTAGAAATAAGAAGTTGTGGATTGACATTGTTTTCTTTGAATGGCTCTCAAAGGAATTTGGCTAAGGTTATACAATACCCTCTTCCTCTATAACCTCTACAACAAACCTAATAGTTCTCTTAATAATTTCTTCTAATTTATTATGAAGATCTTCATCTAGGTCTATTCTTTCATATCTTAGACCCTCATATAGTATATGTAGCCATGTTTTCTCCGTATATGCTATACCCATTGTTGATCTAGCTATTGCATATCCATAGTAGATCCATCCATGATCACACATAATCCTAAAGTTTATAATGGACTTATCTATATTGTCTTTAGAGATCTTCTCTATATCTATAGTCATCTCAATTATATTTTCTCCCGCAAGCTCTGTATTAATTGGAGAGATAACTATATAGGCATATGGATGGTGGATAGGACTATAATCAATATTGATGTTTAACACATCTCTTCCGTTATCAATAACAAGTTTATAGATAAGCTCTAGCTTTTTATCTCCAGAGAAACCATGTTTAGCTGTCTCGCTCTTCTTACTCATTAAAACACCTCACATATTCTATTCTCCTAATTCTATAGAGCTATATTAAAAACTTGCTAGTGTTATTAACTATTTGTAAATAGTTAATTCTATTGGAAATATGCTATTTTATATCAATATCCTTAGATATTAAAGATTTATAAGCTTTCTATAAACATCTCCCACCATAGATAGTGAATTTCTAGATAGGGTGAGAATATTGTCATTAAGTATTATTCTTGCTGAGTCAGCTCTAGAACTTATTCCCAAGGAGCTTCACGATAATCCAATTATTATTAGAAGTGCGAGAAAACGTAATAAAAGACCTAGTGAGATGTTGCTAGATATATCACTTCATTATAAAGCTATGAAATTCCTTCCATTGTGGTATAAGAGGGGTAGACCTGATATCATACATATATCACTTCTAAATATTCTTTCAAGTCCTTTAAACTATGAGGGTATGGTTAATGTATATATCCACACATTTAGTAATATAGTAATATTTATAGATCCTAAGACTAGGATTCCTAAGAATTATAATAGATTTGTGGGATTAATAGAACAGCTACTTACTATTGGAAGAGTTCCACCAGATTCTGATAAACCATTGATGTGGATAAAGAGTAGTAGTATTTCAGACTTGGTGAAGGATATTGGTTGTAGTGATGTTATACTTATGCATGAGGAGGGAGAATTTTTATCTCCATATAGACTTGGAAAACTTATAGCTGGTAAAATATTTTCTAATGAGAATATATGTATTGTTGTTGGTGGTTTTCAGAGAGGTGATTTTAGTGAGGAGACTATAAAGATTGCTACAAAGAGAATATCTATATATAGGAAATCGTTACCCACATGGATTGTTGTTGATAGAGTTATAGGAGGTGTTGAAGAAGCGCTAGGTATTTATAGAAAGACACATATCTTTTAATAAACATGAGGAACAGAGTCTCCTCAGACAATAGAGTTTGTTTTGTAGATATGCAATATTCTGGATCCATCCACTAAGAGATCTAAAAGCATCTCTATATAGATAAGAAGTGCATCTCTCTCTAGCAGGACAATTCTCACAGATATATTTGCTACAGAGATCCTTCTTAGGATCTTGGTGAAGAAGCTCTCTTGTCTGATAAAATCTCCCTAGAAATTCTCTAAGATTTCTATCTATAGGAGCAAACCCCTGATTCTTCTTAACAAAAAGTATATATGCATCAGATACCTTTGGACCTACATAACTTATAGAGAGAAGCATCTTTCTAACCCTATACATATCCTCCTCAATAGCTAAAACATCTCTAACCCTATAATACTCCTTCAACGCTACTGAAAGTTGTTTCAACTGAAAGCTCCTCCCAATGAGTTCAACATATCTATCTATGGAATCATCTCTTGGAAGTGTTAGGAATATTTTCATCCATCTAACAGTATTTCTATGAAAATCTGTAGCTCTAGATAGAAATATTGATGTAAAAAGCTCGATATCATCCATAGGGGATGTAGCTATACCAAGCCATCCATATATATCTATCAATCTATCAACAAGTTCTCTATATCTACTCCTAACATGGGATATATACATCTCTGGTTTTATCCATAGACCAAGTATCTCATCTGCATAGTCCAAACATATTCTATTTTCATGGATTATCTCTAAGAATGATTCATATTTCTTAATTATTAATCCGCTGCAATATCCATAGATCTTTACAGCTCTATCTCTAGAAACATCTATTAAAGGTAATGCAAATGATGGATAGAATAGTTTCTCTAGATCAAAATGTTTATCAACTTTAATAAGCCTCATATCCTATGTAGCCAAGGTACTGTCTGATACATTATAGATCTATGGATATAGATTCGAGATACCTAAGTTTTTTCACAAGATTTGGTGGTGGATATAGTGCTAATGCTAATGCTCCTATTAGAACTATATCATCTCCAAGTGGTGTTACATCTATTCTTGGACGAGCTGTTACAACACCTTTTGAATTCTCAATACCTCTTACTATGGGCTCTACAACAAGTTCTGGATTTCTTAGAGCAACAGATCCTCCAACTGTTATAATCTCTGGATCATAGGAATTTATAACATTTTCAAATCCAGCTATATTATATTTATTAACTTCATTGATAATCCTTAGAGCTAGGCTATCACCTTTCTTAGCATATGTATAGATAAGTTCTGATGTAAGTTCTCTATTGAGGTATGCTCTATATACTGGTGATTCTCTTTCATTTTGTGTTAAGTTCCACTCATCTATGAGTCTATATGCAAACCTCGGTATATTTGCACCACTTGCATATGCTTCCCAATGACCCTTTCCTCCACACCCACATTCCATTTTTCCACTAGTATCTACAACTATATGTCCTATCTCATGAGCATTTCCCATCTTTCCTAGGAGTAGTGTATCATCAACAATAATACCACCTCCTATACCAGTACTTATAGTTATATAAACAATATTGCTATACCCTCTACCAAGACCAAAATATTTTTCACCCCATACAGCAGTAACACAGTCGTTAGCCATTACTACAGGCTTTTTAAATTCCTCTAAAATAGGTTTAGCTACTTCAAATGTACGTATAGCTACATTTGGAGAGTTTATGACCATACCTTGAGTTAGATCAAGAGGACCTATAGTTCCAATACCAATAGCCTTAACATTATCTAAATAGTTTGAGAATTCCCTTCTTATACTACTGATTATAGTATTTGCAATTGTATATCTATCACCCTCCCTAGGAGTTCTAAAAACATGTCTACTAGCTATAGATCCATCTACTCTAGCCAAAGCTATACGTGTCCATGTAGCACCTATATCTATTCCTATAACATATTGATTACCCAAAAACATCACCATAGTATTCTTGTATTAGAGGAAAAAATGCTTTACTAGTATCAGAAAGCTTACCGATCATCACATATCAGTTAGGAGGTGCACACATCACTCCTATCTATATCATACTTTAAACTCTTATCTACTTATATACTGATTACCATCTAGATAAAAAATCGAAAACTCTTCTTAAAACCATAAAGCCATGTGGTACTATTCCTAGAGAGCCTTTTGAGCAACATTCAGCTTCATTAAAACCTGTAAATCCATCGGTCTTTGTAAACCTCTTAGATGCAACTATTATGGGTACAGGATCAGCACTATGAGCTTTCATCTCAGGTGGTGTTGAGTGATCTGCTGTTACTATAACTATATTTTTCTCAAGATCTATAGACTCTATTAATCTCTGTATATAGTATCTATCTATAGCTTCTATAGAAGCTATCTTCCTCTCCTTATCACCATCATGCCCAGGTTCATCAGGACCTTTAAGATGTACATATACAACATCAACTCTATTCAATAGCTCTAATGTCTTCTCTAGTCTTTCTTCATAATCTCTCTTTAGATCTCCTGTAGGTGGTGATACTGTTGCTATTTCCATGCCTAGGAGAGCTCCTATACCTCTCTCAACAGGCATTTCAGCAACTATACCAAATCTCTTCCCATATAGACTCTCTATAGGTTTTATAGATGGATACCTATCTTCGGCATCTCTAAGAAGAATAGCATTTCCCTTTGGAAGACCCTTTCTCTGTCTCTCTATATTTATCCTATGGTTATCTAGAATCTCTATAACCTTTCGGGTAAAGATGTTTACAAGTTCACATGTTATTCTAGCTTCTTCAGAATCATCAAGAGGTTTACATGGAGCTATATATGGCTCATAGGTCTTTAGAGCTATAGACAACCTACCCTCTCTAGCATATGCAGGATCTGTATTTGATACATTTGCACTAAGCCTTTTCTCCCTACTGCCAATAACAACAACAGCTCTATGACCAATAGATGCATACACCCTTGCATAACCACCATATATACCTAGATCTATATACTCAATATCTTTTGCAAGCATATGTGCCTCTTCAGATGTTAAGCTTCTACCAACCCTTCTATCAATTATCTTCAGATCTCTTGGATCAACAGTAGCAAAGTTTCCTCTAAATACAACCTCACTTCCTTCAACAATTCTTATACCTAGTCCTAGAGCCTCAAGCAACCCTCTACCAATACTTATCTCTCTAGGGTCGTAGCCAAGTATTGAGAATACTGCAGCATCGCTTTCAGGTGCTGTCTGGCTATCTATAGGATAGAAGCATCCACCTATAGATATTCTAGCTAACTCGTCAAGACCTGGTTTATTTGCTAGCTCTAGTGATGTAGGTCTATATCTAAGTCCATCAGATACCCCATCTATAACAACCATAATAGTTTTACCCATTTTAAATCCCTCTAACTTACTCTAAAGACAATGGTATTATAAGTCTATTGGACTAAAGATATATAATACTATTAACTGTAAAACTCTTATATATCTAGTAACAAACATATGTTGTGTGGTGTAAGCTTTATGAGTGTTATAGCAACTAGTATTAGAAAGATTATTAAGATTGGTGAAAGAAGTGTAGGTATTACAATACCTAGGGAATGGCTAAATGTATTAGGTATGTCTATAGGTTCAAGTGTAGAGGTATCACTATCACCAGGATATCTGCTCATTAAACCTCTATCTATTTCACAGACAAAACCTATACATAGTGTTAAAGTAAAACATGATGATATCAATGTACTCTCTAGATTAATTATAGCTGGATATATAGAGGGATATGATATTATTAGTGTAGATGTTGCAAGAGATTTAGCTAGAAAAGCCTTTTACTCAATAGCTATGAGGCTTCCAGGAGCTATTGCTATGGACGGACCAGAGTTCAAGGTTAAGATATCTGTAGATGAAATTAATACTGATTTGAATGAAGTTATATCGTCTATGAGATCAACTCTTAGTACAATGTTTGATCTATTAATAGACTATTTTAATACGGGGGATAGGAAGAGACTTGAGGAGATAATAAGACTTGATGATGATCTCGACAGACTTCACTTCCTAGGTATGAGAGCTATTAAGAGAACAGCATTTAAAGAGCCTTCAGATTCTCTTGACTATGCAATAGTTATAAAGAGTTTGGAGCATATAGGGGACTGTCTTGATAGAGTATCAAATACTATGTTGAAAATAGGACTTGAGGATCTTCATATAAATAATGAGTGTAGAGCTATATTTAAGGATATATTTGCAAAAGTATCTTCATATGTATCAAAAGCTATAAACTCTCTAGGAACAAACAATATTACTTTAGCTATGAAGGTACTCCTAGGTAGGGAGGAGCTAGCTACAGAAGCTCTAAACTCTATTAAACAATGTTTAGATGTTCCAGGTGTATTGGCTATAACACATGAAGCTATTGTAGCAGTCTATGAGGCTGCAGAAATAGGGGAGGTAGCGACACTTAAAGCAATAAAATCTATGGAGGAAGAGCATAGGGTTCCTGTTAAGGAGGAGCTCTCTCAAGAACTCTCCGAATAGCTTCTATAGACATTGCTATATTTTTTATTGTTTCATGAGCCATATACACTAGATCCTGATCTATAGCTCCCTGGTTACTAGCTTTTTCAAGTTCATCTAGATCGATTATCCTCATATTGTTTCCTACTATAGCGATATCTGCTAATAGATCTAGATATCTTATTGTATATGTGTTATAGCATATCTCTGGAGGGGTATTGATATTTATGTATATACCTTTCTCTCTTCCGCTCTGATCTAGATATCTATGTATTATAAACCAGTTGTTTAGGGGTATCAACGTTATTGCTATATCTCCACTCTTCTTCTCAACATTAATACCATCGTATACACCATTACTTTGTATAACCCTTCTACACACAAGAAACTCTCCTAGCTCTGTCTCTATAACGTTGACAACATCTAGTGGTCCTATCTTAATCTTCTTTCCACTGGGTTTTACATGTTCTATAGTTATTGTTCTACCTATGAGTCTCTCCATTGCATAGTATTTTACTGCTCTCTCTAGAATCTCTCTATCTATATATTTTGTCATTCTATCCAATAGATCTACAACATCCTCACTTACATCACAGGTCTTTAACATATGGTGATATGGTGTTGTTGGAATGATCTTCCTCCTCATCTCGTCAAGATACTCCTTAGATAATCTAGTTAATCTTATGAATGCTATTGCCTCTCCATGTACAAGGATCATAGGCTCTTTATATCTAGTCTTCTTAATCTTTTCAATACTACTAATAGCTTCTTCTACATCTTGTAGAGCTTTCTCTAGGGGAACAGATCTTGCAGAGCTTCTCCATCTAACACTATATCCATATCTTGTAGCTTGATTTGCTATTGTTTGTAGTGATGCTCTTCTATTAAAATCCTTTACATGTTCACTGAAATAGACTTTCCCAAGCCCATCATCTAGTAGTACAAGTGTATCCTTTAGTATAGCTGCACCGGGTAGTAATACTGCTCTTGTATTTAGGCTTGAAGCAGGTTTAACTACATGTGCAATTATAGTTTCACCAGTGTTGCATCCCTTATAGCTCTGAAGTATTGCTTCTCCGCCAGGTATCTCTACAATACACTCATTCTCTTCATAACCTTTTACTCTAGCTATAACAGTTGTATATGGACCTAGTTCCCTATATTCATGGTATATAAATGGTATTCTAGATAATAGTTCATATAGCATTTCCTCTACAGCATCCTTATATCCTACGATTATTATAGTATTTGGATCTTCATCACTAGGCTTTATAGTTGCTTGTGGTGCTACCTCGGTTTTCTGTGGTATTCCAAATCTTTCTGATAGCTGTCTAGATACATCTACAAGTTCGTGTCCAGATTCCAATACTATTCTTGCTAAAGCTGTTGCGTATGGACCTCTAACTCTATAGTTCATCCCTATCAATCCTTTACAGTTTCAAGAATTGTTATAGCAGACCATAGTAATGTTCTTGCATGTAGAGGCATATTAGGGTCTTGACTAACCTCATCAAGAATCCCTACAGCATTTGCAGCTCTTACACCAGGTGATAGCCCTTTTTCATTCAATGCTCTTATAGCAAACATAGCAGCTCTTCTTATATTTCTAGGAATAGATGGATCATTCATAACTCTAGATAGAACTAGCAATGCCTGTTTAATCTTTGCCTCATTATCGTATTGCATAGCCTTAGACTCAAATCGTCTTTTAGTAACATCGCCTTGTTGCGAAACACCCTGGTTCTCCATAAAATATCACCCAGTTTTATCTCTATTTTTATAGACCTAAATAAAATATATGCTTATCTAGCTTTATACGTATACTGGTGTTAAAAAGTAAAATGGGTGTAAAATTTGATAACAATTAAATGGCATGGTCATGCATGTTTTGAGATAATATCATCAAAAGGTATTAGAATAGTTATAGATCCACATGATGGTAAGAGCCTTGGTATAAAGCCTCCAGATGCACAAGCTGATATTGTGCTAATAACTCATGAGCATTTTGATCATAATGCATTTAGCGTTGTAGCAAAACCAAGTGCACAAGTATTCTCTATGTATGAGGGGAGGACGACTGTTGATGATATAGAGATACTTGGTGTTAGGACATATCATGATAGAGAGAAGGGGAGGAGAAGAGGACAGAATATGATATATAGAGTAACAGTTGATGGTATAGTATTTCTACATCTAGGAGATCTTGGACACGAGCTAGATGATAGCTATGCAGAAAAACTTGGACATATAGATATAGTGATGATACCTGTTGGAGGTACATTTACAATAGATTCTAGTGGTGCATGGAAAACTATAGAGGTTATTAAGCCAAAGATTGTCATACCTATGCATTACTGGATAAGAGGTTTAAATCTACCTCTAAGACCTGTAGATGATTTCATATCTAAGAAGCCATCTATGTGGAGCGTAGTTAAATTAGATAGCAATATTCTTACTATTGATCCAAAGAAAATAGAGAGTAATATGATCTATGTCTTTAATGCTCCATAAAATATTTGAATAAGACTTTTTTCCTCATCATCTATCTAGCAATAAAATATATAGTTATATAGTATAGATATGTTTCGGGTTTATAGCTATGGTAATATTCAACTGTCTTATGAGAGGCCATTGCTGTAAGAAGTTTTGGATTCCTGTTACACATCTAGATCTACTTAGAATTATGGAATATTGTGGTATAGAGATAACAAGAGATATTGTATCTCTCTATGAGGCTGAATTATATGAAGATCTTTTCTATCCACGCATATCTCTAGGGGGTAAAAAATATTTTTTAGCACTTGCATCGAGAAGCGATGGTTCATGTATATTTCTTGATAATGGCAAATGTTCTATTCATAGATTTAAACCATATGTATGTAGATTTTATCCATTTGTATACGTGGAGAAAGATGGTGATGTAGATATAGAGGTAAATGAGAATGCAATAGGCGAGTGTCCAGGGCTAATACTAGATAACGATAGTATTCCAATAGATCTAAAGAATACATTAAAGATGTATGCAAGGATAAGAATCCAAGAGTTAAAACTCTATGAGAAAGTCGTTGATGATTGGAATAAGTCAGAATTCTCAGCTAATGGTGATATAGATTATCTTCTTCTATACATATTAAGGAGAGCTGTATATGATAAAAAATATTTAGAGTCTATAGGCATGTGGCACATCTAAATACAGTTAAATACGATAAATTTTTAGGTGTTATCTGCATATGCTAGGTTTTTGGAGCTATGAAGAGGTGCTTGGAGTGACATCGAGTTATTATGAAGGTGCTCGAGTGCCATGGGTACCGACTAGAGAGGAGCTACTAGATATAATTATGAGGTTAGCCAATATTCGTCCAGATGATATATTTTATGATCTAGGCTGTGGAGATGGAAGAATAGTGGTGAAAGCTGCTAAAGAGGGTGTTAAGAAGGCTGTTTGTGTAGAGATTAATCCTAGCTTGATAGAGAAGGCTAAGGAGTATGCAAGAAATGAGAATGTTATCGATAGGATAGAGTTTGTCAATATGGATTTCTTTAAAGCTCCTATAAGTGATGCAACAGTTATGTATATGTATCTACTAACCTCTGTAAACAAGGCTTTGAGACCAAAGCTTGAGGCAGAGCTTAAGGATGGTACAAGAGTTGTAACACTAGATTTTGAGATACCTGGATGGAAGCCTATTCAAGTTGTAGAAATTTCACTGCCTATGAGAACAGCAAAACTATATCTATATGTCAAGGGAATAAGCAATAGATAGCTATAGAATTCCCGCCACCTTTTTTGCTTCATTAACAATTTTTTTAGCTTCATTAGAACTATAAGCTATTTGCCTACTATCTATATCCAATGTCTTCATATCTTGGTAAAGACTTCTAGAGATTTCATCAAGACGATCTATAAGTACATTGAATATCGGTATAGTGTTAGACATATTCTGTTTTAATTGCTTTGCAACCTCTCTTACAACATGAATACTAGCAATAATGTTTCCAGCCATTGCTAGGGTCTCTAGCCTTAGAATTACATGTTCGAGAAATATTTCAATAGTATTTAGATTCTTGTCAAGAGTATCTAAATTCTTTAACTCTCTATCTATAGACAAAGCCTTTTCACTATCAATACCACTAATCTTCTCTCTATACTCTCTATATACAGATAGATTCTTTCTAACAACATTTCTGTAATATTTAATCTTACTATGGAACTCTCTTAATATTGCTATCGATAGCAGTATCTTTGCCTTAACAGACATCTTTACTCCTAATATAAAATTGTATTACAAATACTATTAAACTCTATACCACATTGAATAATTTCCTAGGAGAATTTTCTATTAGCTATGTGCCACATATTCTCCCATACTCCTTCTCTTCATGTATACCAAGATCTTTACCTGTAAATCTTGGGAGTACTTTCTTCTCTATATCTTTCATCTTCCTCCTTGCAAACCATAGAAATATCCTTAGCAATATCTTTACAGGTTCATATACAAGTCCCTTCATATAGAAATTAGCTATTATATCTTCAGCCCATTTAACTGTATGCCAAAAAGCTATCTTCATAGCCTCTGCATGTTCTGGTGTTATACGCATTCCAACTATCCCTCCCTCTTCACTCTTTAGAGCTCCCATGGGAACAAAGAGCATTGGTACAATTAGACTTCTATACTTTTTAAGTCTGTCCAAAAGCTCTATAGTCTTAACAACATCGTCAGGTTCTTCACCTGGAAGACCAAGTATAAATGTTGCTGCAGGTATTATTCTATGGTCATGCATAATACTAAAGGCTTCCTCAACAATATCTGGCCATTCCTCAACTCTAAATGGAAGAGCTTTTGCAGGCATAATTATCTTTGCTAGTCTTGGCGACCCCGTCTCTATACCTACCTCTACACCTAGATAATTCTGATCAAGATTTGAATATATAGTTTCTGTAACCCTTGATATCAATCTATATTTTCTCTGTGAAACAACTATTGCTGCAAGAGATGCGTGTGCCCATGCCAAACTTTCTATCTTCTTAACAACAGCTTCATGGAGTTTTAGAACTGCATCGGCATTTGGCTCTACACCATGTGCTCCATAGAGTAGAACATCTTCACTATGTAGAACTGCTCCCTTAACACCATTAGATATATTTACATCTATCTCCTTCAATATCCTCTCAATTGGCATATGCCTCAAGGGTCTAAGTGTAACACTACAGAATTTACATCCCCTTGGACAACCCCTGGTAATCTCTATAAGACCATTTACACTTGCCCCCTTTATAATAGGTATCTTCTCTATTGGTGGTACCTCTCTAGCACCTATAGATATATACCTAGGGACTTTCTCATTATTCAAAAGCTTTTCAACAATTTCTATAATAGCTATATCTGCTTCACCATCAACAATAACATCTATTCCCCATCTCTCAACAAGTTCTGGCTCCCATAGCCATTGCCATGCCGCAGGACCTCCAACAACTATCTTAACCCCTCTCTTCTTCATAGCTCTAACAGCATCACTTTCCATAAGCCTAATAAAACTCTTCCTATTGACAGGCTCCTTACCTGTTAAAAGCCACCATTCAGAGCTTGGAGGTCCATATGCAAAAAAGTCATGATGGCCTATCATAAGTATCTTAGCTTTCTCAACATATCTATCAAGATAATCTGGATCTATTATAGCTGCCTTATATCCAGCATCAATTAGAGCAGCTTCAATCTTCCTAAGTCCGTATGGAGCTTCTCTAGGTCTACCAAATCTATCCACCTTTGGCTTAGGGCAACAGATATACATCCACCAACTCTCAGGTATACCATAGGCAGGTGCTGTAGCCATAAAACCTAGAAACTCTCTACCATGGTGATTCGTCATCATAGATCTATCTGTTGTAATAGCTATATCGAGATCTAGAGAACTCATTGATTATACCCTTTATCTTAGCAATATATGTCATTGAGTTATATATACCTAGCCTTAATAACTAGATTTAGAGAACCGATTTATAGTATCTATGGTGAAGATCTTGGATATTAAGAGAAAGAGAATATCAGTACTAGTAAATGTATGGAGTGCTATAGTTAGGGAGAGTGGGATTGATAGAGATAGAGTTGTAGAGATACTTAGAAAGGAATATGAATCTATGGGGATAGAGCCTATTAGGGGGGCTAGTAAGCCTCCAGATATCTATGATAAGGAGATGATATCTCTATATATAATTGGTAAGTGGGGTCTTGGTATAGATAGGGAACTAGATAAGGAGTTTATGGAGAGAATATTCTCTAAAGAGATAGCTATTGAGAAGGTTATAGAGGCTATTAGAAATTCGAATTCATTTGATGAACTGTGTAGAGCTGTGGGTGATATATGTAGCTCTATAGATGATGGATTTATAGCAAGAGTTCTAAGATTTGCATTCACCTTATACTACTTTGGCTTTATTGATAATCTAGAGCTTATATCTATACTAAGAAAATCCTATAGCATATTTGTAAATAATAGAGAGACTATACAGAGATTTGTAAAGTTCTATATAGCTTATGAAATAGGTCAGAAGATAGCATCTAGGAACATAAGGAGTAGTCTTGATCTAAATATGAATAAGAATCTTCTTGCTCTAGAGATAGGAATTCCAAAAACACTTCCATCAACTAGCTATATAGCTGAAGTAGCTAAACACTTCTTCAATCTTCCTCACGATTTTCTAAATAGCTTAAAAATGTCTAGCCATAGTGAAGAATCTAATAGGGTTGTTGATAATGATTAGTACATCTACTGAGAAGATATATATTGTTAAGAAGGGTGATAAGAGAATAGTTGTAGAGCTATGTAGATCTAGTGATGGAAAGCTATTTGTAGTTCCAATAAACATGGTTAAACATAGATATGTTACTGAAGATGGTGAGGAAAAGGAGTGGGAATACGATACCTCTAAAGCTGAAGAGATAGACTATTTATCACTACCACAAAATATTAGAAGTGCTCTTTCAAAACTACATTTACTATAACATAAATATAGTTTGTATTATCCATAAAAATTCTTTCATATGCCTAATGCTTATTAAATCGGTCATAGCTATAGATATGGAAATAGGTAATACTAGAGTATTTAGTGTTATGGAGAATGTATATGGATAGCAGTATTATCTATGCAGAGGAGTATAGTGATGACTATGTACTTAATATGCTTCTCAACCCAATTGCTAGCTGGTTTAAGGAGCATTTCAATTCTATGACACCTCCTCAGAGAATGGCTATTCCATATATTAAGCAGAAGTATAATGTCTTAATCTCTAGTCCTACAGGTACAGGTAAGACCTTAGCAGCTTTTCTCCCAATAATAGATGATCTTTTTAGGCTTGGGATAGAGGGTAGGCTTGAGGATAAGGTATATGTAGTATATGTATCTCCCCTAAGAGCTTTGAATAATGATATGAGGAAGAATCTTATCTATCCATTGGAAGAGCTTAAGAAGGTTATATATAATGCATATGGTGTTAATATTGATATTAGAGTTGCTGTTAGAACTAGTGATACATTGCCAAATGAGAAAGCGAAGATGCTTAGAAATCCTCCACATATATTGATAACAACACCTGAGAGTCTTGCTCTTGCTCTTAATGCTACAAAGTTTAGGGAGAAGCTGAGTGGTGTTGAGTGGATAGTTGTTGATGAGATTCACGATCTTGCTAGTAGTAAACGTGGATCACATCTAATGGTATCTCTAGAACGTCTTGTTGATCTTGTTGGAAGAGATATTCAGAGGATTGGTCTTAGCGCAACTATATCTCCTCTAGAGGAGGTTGCAAGGTTTTTAGCTGGATATAGAGATGATGGTAGTCCTAGACCCGTTGTCATAGTTGATGCAAGATTTTCAAAGCCTCTTGATATAAAGGTTGTCTGTCCAAAGATGGATCTTGTATATACACCTGCACAAGTTCTTAATGAAGCTATATATGAAGAGCTAACCAAGTATGTTCTTAGCCATAGAACAACACTTGTATTTACAAATACTAGGAGTGCTACTGAGAGAGTTGTATATAAGTTGAAGAAGAGTTTGAGTAGTAATGGTGTTCTTGATGCAGATGAGATTGAGGCTCATCATAGTAGTCTTAGTAGAGATATAAGACTTGAGGTTGAGGAGAAGCTTAAGCAGGGTCAGCTAAGAGTTGTAGTATCTTCAACAAGTCTTGAGCTAGGTATAGATATAGGCTATATAGATCTTGTAGCACTTCTTAGCAGTCCTAAGAGTGTTACAAGACTTTTGCAGAGGGTTGGTAGATCTGGTCATAGTGCATATGCTGTTAGTAAGGGTGTGATAATTGTTGTTGATAGAGATGATCTTGTTGAGTGTACAGTACTTGCAAAACTTGCTAGGGAGAGGAAGATAGATAGGGTTAAGATACCTACAAATCCTCTAGATGTTCTTGCACAACATATTGTTGGTATGGCTCTAGAGAAGCCTAGGACTATAGATGAGATTCTAAGGATTCTTAGGAGGAGCTATCCATATCATAATCTAGATAGAGATATGTTTATGAGGGTTATAGACTATCTAGCTGGTAGATACCCTGGTCTAGAGGACTATAATATCTATGCAAAGATAAGATTTGATGAAGAGACTATGACTATAGGTAGAAAGAGAGGTTCTAGAATGATATACCAGTTAAATGTTGGTACAATACCTGATGAGGCAAAGGTTCCTGTTATAGCTATTAAGGATGGGAGGAAGCAGTATGTTGGTGATCTTGAGGAGGGCTTTGTAGAGATTCTATCCCCAGAAGACATATTTGTATTAGGTGGTAGAACCTATAAGGTTATAGCTATACACCCTACACATATAGTTGTAATACCTGCTGAAGGCGAAAAGCCAACTGTTCCAACATGGTTCTCAGAAATGCTTCCACTAGCCTATGACTCTGCTATAGAGGTTGGAAGATTTAGGAGGATTGTCGCTGAGATGATAAAGGTGTTGCCCAGGGAGAAGGTTGTTGAATGGCTTATGAAGGAATATGATATTGAGAGACATGCTGCTGAGTATATATATGAATATATCTATGAACAGCTTGTTTTTATGGATGGAAGAATACCTTCAGATAAACTTATAGTTATAGAGATGTGGAGAAATCCTGAGAGAGGGGGTATGGACATAATATTCCATTCACTATTTGGTAGAAGAGTAAACGATGTGTTGTCAAGAGCATATGCATATATACTTGCTAAAGCCATTGGTGAGAGCGTTAGGATAACTGTTACGGATAACGGATTTATGTTGACAATACCAACGATAGTTGATATAAAGACTATTGCGAGAGTTGTAAATGAGGTTAGAAGCTATAATGTAGAGACAATAGTTAGAGAGGCTATTAGAAGAACAGAGCTATTCAAAAAGAGATTTAGACACTGTGCAGAGAGAGCATTTATGATATTGAGAAGATATAAAGGGGTAGATGTATCGCTAGCTAGAAGACAGATAAACGCAGAAAAACTTGTGCAATTCATAGAGGAATACAAAGGATTTCCAATAATAGAGGAGACATATAGGGAAATCCTAGAAGACTTTATGGATCTAACACATGCTAAAGAGGTTTTGGAAAAGATAGAGAGGGGAGAGATAGCAATAGACTATATCTATAGCGACTATGCACCAAGCCCATTTGCACACAACATAATTGCATGGGGATACAGCGACATTGTTCTAATGGAGGATAAGAGAAAGCTTATAGCAAGACTACAAGACATGGTAAAGAAAGTCCTTGAAACAAAAACCATGGAAACTAATACCTAGACACATTCACCCACCACTCAATTCGTTCATATCTACATATCTTGGAGCGTTAAAAAACCTATACATTGTATAATATTTGTGTAGGTGGTTGTGTGGCTATAGACATCATAAATAGATTTGGTAAGAAGAGAACAGCCATATTATTAGCTATAGCCATAGCAATTCCCATCATAGCTATAACAACAATCTCTATACCCCCACCAGGTATATATATTGAGCTAAACCTTTTAGAGAATATCAATGGTAGACTCAGAAATCTTAACATGAACAGCATAGGTGTTGCTATATCCATCCTAGCTACAGCACCACCAAATTATAATGGTAGTGATTTTGTGCCTATATATGCTGGTAGATATTCTGGAGAATCAATATATATTCCAGCAGAGGGAAAACTTCTAGATATATCAAGGGCTTGGGAAAAGGAGCACATGATACATAATGCAAAAATAGATGAATTTGAATATGGATTAATAATATTTGTACATATTCTAAACCTAACGGCTATAAAGAATGGTGACTATAGAAATATAGAGATATCGAGATATGTAGATACAATAACTGTGAAGCCTATTGACATAATAAATGGTAGAGCTGTGGAATACAGAGTATCTATGGAGATGGGCAACAAAAGAATAACAAGGACGTTGTCGATAGGGAGAAAATATCTATCAGTAGAATTCAGAATACCAGGCATGGTAAAAATATATGCAGCATCATCTGTAGATTCTCAGCAATCACTAATTGGTGATGAGAGGAGGTGGTGTATACATCTAGTAGCCGACAAAACCAGTCAATATCCAAGTCTGTGCTACGAAAGGAAAATGTATATAGCACCAGAAAACATGTCTAGGTATCTACCACAAGGATATGTATCTCCATGTATACCAGATAGTAGTAGAACATGTATGAAGATCCCAATAATGATTATAGAGAACATAGGCTCTAGGTCTGGTATGGTTACAGGGGCTATAGGATTACCAGTGATATACAGATCCAATGTAAATCTTGTATGGGCTGTTGGAAACTTCGTTAAAAGTATATATGGAGCTATACCCCTAGTTAGCAGTATAAACGTTGGTGGAGCTACAATAAGCGATTTCTACAGACTTAGTGCAGGTGGCTGTATAACGATACCTAATTCGGTTTGTTGGAGATGGATTTTTGCAAGACCTATATATGCTATATACAGCACATACTATGTATGGTTATCAGAGTATATCTCGCAGTTTTTGGGAGGTCTAGATACATATACATGTATACAACAAGGTATGTGTGTATATACTAACGATACAGCTATATCATCAATAACATATCTGGGCTACGCCATTGAGAGCGATGGTAAAAAAGAGATTATTAGTAATGCCTCACTAGGATATCCACCATCAGCACTAATATCATTTATATTTAGGGGTACAAGTTCAAGTAATGCAACAAAACTTAATGTTGGAGAAGAAATAACTCTGGCTGATATTATTGGTAAATATGGGCCATCATATATTTTTGGTATAGGTATACCTGTGGGAGCAATAGCAGCATATTTCATAAATGCTATCGCTAGTAGTGCTAATCCAGCCCTCTTGGAATTTGTATCGGCATTTAGTGTAGGGATAACACAATCTACACCAATGGGCATTGAGGGGGGTCTAGAGGGGAGAATTAGGAACTATGGCTCTGCAGCGGGTAAGGTGAGCGTAGGATATGACGTACCTGTGGTTGTATATGTTAGGGTTAGTAGCTATGAATATGTCATGGGTAGCTATAGATTTAAGGTGCCTATAGGCATATACTTTACTGTTTTTGGAGCCTCTGCTTGATTTTATAATCTAAAAATATTTATTTTGCTGGTATTCCATAGGCTATTCTCTTATGGCTCCATATGGACATGTATATATACATATCTTTATGGAGCATTTTCTACATTTGTTGTAGTCTATCTTTATATATCCATCTATATCCATGTATATTGCTTTGAATATACATGTATCTATACATGTTGTACATTTTTTGCATACTGTATAGTTTATATATGGAGCCTTGTTTTTCTTGGCTATACCCATTGTATTTCCTTGTATATTGCTTATATATTCAGCTCTATATATCTAGATTAGGCTGGTATTGTGTGTGGTATTATAGGTGTTGTGTTATCTAGGTGTGGTGTGCTTGGGAAGCCTCTTGGTAGTGTGCTTAGGGATTGTCTGAAGAGGCTTGAGTATAGGGGTTATGATTCTGTTGGTTTTGCTTTGATTGGCTGTGGTGGGGGTATTGTTGTTAGGAAGTCTAGGGGTATGATAGATGCTGTTTCTGAGAAGCTTGGATTTGATTTCTATGATGGCTATATAGGTATTGGGCATACTAGATGGGCTACACATGGAGCTCCAAGTGATGTTAATGCTCATCCACATACAGATTGCTTTAATAGGCTTGGAGTTGTTCATAATGGTATTATTGAGAATTATAGAGAGTTGAAGGAGTATCTAGTTGATAGAGGCCATAGATTTGTTTCTGATACTGATACAGAGGTTATTCCACATCTTATCGAGGAGTTTAAGAGGAATGGCTATAGACCTTATGAAGCTTTTAAAAAGGCTGTAGAGCTTTTGAGGGGTACATATGCAATTATTGCTATAGATGTTGATGAACCTGATAAAATATTTTTCGCCAGGAATACCTCTCCTCTCATTATAGGTTTTGGAGATGGTATGAATTTTATTGCTAGTGATATACCTGCCTTCCTAGAGTATACGAGGAGAGTTCTAGTTCTAAATGATGGTGAAGCTGGATACATAACAAGTAGTTTTGTTAGAGTTGAGAGGATTGTTGATGCTAATGGCGGTAGGATGTGGGTTGAGGTAGACTTCTCTAGGAGGGTCAGGGTAATAGGTTGGAGTGCCGAGATGGCTTCTAAGGGTGGATATAGACACTATATGCTTAAGGAGATTCATGAACAGCCATATGCAGTTTCAATGACTCTAAGCTCTCTCTCAGAAAATATTGAATATATTGACAGTGTTGTAAAGCTTATTGCAAAAGCTGATAGAGTTATTATTACAGGTGCTGGTACATCTTTCCACGCTGGATATATAGCCGCTCTTCTACTCAATAGATATGCAGATATATTTGTACTACCAATAATTTCTTCTGAAGCTATGTGGTGGATGAATAGTGTTGGAGAGAAAGATATTGTTATTGCCATTAGCCAATCTGGAGAAACTATAGATACATTGAAGGCTGTTAGAGAAGCTAGAAGGAGGGGGGCTTTGACAATAGCTATATCAAATGTCCTCGACTCTACAATCCCTAGGGAATCAGATATAGCTCTATATACAAATGCTGGTCCTGAGATAGGTGTTGCAGCTACAAAGACATTTACAGCACAGGTTGTTCTTCTAAGCTATCTAGCTATAAATGTTGCTAGATATAGAAATACTTTGAGGGAGTCTGAAGCTATAGAATATATCAACTCTTTGAAGAATCTACCTACACAGATAAGAAATGTTTTGAATATCTATGAAGCTAGAATAGCTTCTATAGCAAATGAGATTAGAGATAAACAAAATGCTTTCTTCCTCGGTAGAGGACTAGGATTACCGCTATCTATGGAGGGCGCCCTGAAGCTTAAGGAGATTGCATATATACATGCAGAAGCATATCCAGCTGGAGAATCTAAGCATGGACCTATAGCACTTGTTGAAGAGGGCTTTCCAACAATATTCACAATAGCTAGCTCTGTTGAGGGTGAGCTTATTAGGAGTAATATTGAGGAGATGAAGGCTAGAGGCTCTATGACTATAGCTGTATATCCAAAGAATCTAGAGGATATTGAAAAACTTGTTAGGATATCTATAAAGATGCCTATAGCAAATGATTTTACTGTTGGAGCTCTCTATATAGTTCCACACCAGTTATTAGCGTATTACACATCTGTGAAAAGAGGGTTTGATCCAGATAAACCTAGGAATCTAGCTAAAACTGTGACAGTCTTCTAGGTGATTCCTATGGAGGTTGTCGTTCTTGCTGGTGGAAAGGGTTTAGGTATGCAGAAACTCACCTTGGGACAGTCAAAACTCTTTGTAAAGATTGTTGGTAGACCTATAGTTGAATGGGTTTTAACAAATCTCTATATGGCTGGGCTAAAGAGGGTTGTAATTGTAACTGATAGACCTAGTCTATTTGAGGATATAACTATTAGGCTTGGCGATAAGATGATGTTTGATGTAAGGATTCAGAGGGAGGAGGAGATTGTTGGAGCTATTAAGGAAGCTGGAGATGCTATATCCAAAGGAGCTCTCGTTGTCTATGGAGATACAATTGTTCCCTATACCGCGTATAGATATATCTTGGATGTATATAGGGAGAGGAGACAGCCTGTTCTACTAGTTGTTCCTGAGGAGGATGTATCTAGATATGGAGCTATATATATGGATAGCTATGGATATATAGAGAAATTTATTGAGAAACCAAAGGCTGTAGATACCTCATATGTTTTTGGAGGCATAGCTATACTAAATGAAGGTATTGTAAAGCTTATCGAATCAGGTAAGAGTCTTGATGAAAGTATTAATAGCTATATAGAGAGAGGTGGAAGGATATATGCTGCTATATGGAGTGATTGGTGGATAGATATAGACTACCCCATAGATATTCTAAAAGCTATATACTATCTCTTAAACGATTTGAGAGAGAAGAGAATATCTGGCAAGGCTAAAATAGCATCTACAGCAGTTATAGAGGGACCCGTAGTTATAGAGGATAACGTCGAGATAGATCATTACACAGTTGTCAAAGGTCCTTGCTATATAGGGAGGAATAGCTTTATAGGGACACACAGCTTTATCAGACCATATACAGATATAGAGGATGGAGCTACCATTGGGAGCTATACAGAGATATCATGGTCATTAATATCTAGTCGTGTCACGATAGGTAGAGGGTCTTTCATAGGCTTTAGCGTTATTGGTGAAGAAGCTATTATAGAGCCAGAGGTAAAGACAAATCTTCTTATAAGAGAGTATTCAGAGGATGTAATGGCAAAGGCTATGAAGGTAAAGGCTAGGGGGTATGAATATCTAAAAGCAGGTTCAGTTATTGCATCTAGAACTAGAGTCCCTATGGGAACAATTCTTCGCCCAGGTGAAGAAAGACTCTAGTGTTTAGCATATAGAGATAATAGCTTTCTACTCATTATATAAGATGCATATTTTGTTTCTCTAGATATTGATTGGTGAAAGAATGGATAGACTAGTAGGCGTCATACTTGCAGCTGGATTTGCAACTAGACTTAGAAATGTCTTGGATGGAAAGCCCAAGGCTTTGATAGAGCTCGAACCTGGTGTATCAATTATTGATCTAACTATAAGGAATTTTCATGATGTTGGTATAAGGGATATATTTGTTGTTACTAGGAAGGAGCTTGTAGAGCAATTCTATGGTAAGCTACCTAGAGAGAGGGTGCTGGTTGTAGATGTTTCTGAGGGTGATGGGAATCTATGGACATTTTATAATGGTTATGAAAAACTTGTTGAAATGGGTATAAAGTCTGATTTTATTGTTGTTATGTCTGATCATATCTTTGAGAGAAGAATGTTGGAAAAGCTTATTGAGGCATATAGAGAGTCTAGTGATATTCTTCTTCTATGTATTGATAGAAGGCCTAGGGGTAGGGATGTTGCTGAGGGTCTTAAGATACATGCTGATGAGGATAGAGTTGTAGAGGCTGGAAAAGGGATTCCACCTATTAGTGGTATAGATACAGGGCTATTCATAGTTCCACAAAGCATTGGTTACGCAATGAAGAGAGTTGTTGGTGAGAGGGGTAGGAAGGCATCTTTTGCAGATCTAATAAATTTTCTGGCTAGCCAAGGACTTGTTAGAGGTGTTGATGTCACAGGTTTTTTGTGGCAGGATATAGATACTGTAGAGGATATTTCATATGCAAGAAGATTGTATTGGAGGATTCTGAAGAGGAACTTGGTTAAGGATAGCGATGGTGTTATATCTAGATATTTGAATAGAAAGATATCTACAGCCATAAGTATCGCTCTATATAGAAATAGGATATTTGTCAATCCAAATATTGTTACAGTTGTAGTAGCTATAATAGGTGTTGTTGGAGCTCTAATGACAATGTTTATTGATAGATTTATAGGTTCTATAATGGTTATAATATCATCTATACTCGATGGGGTTGATGGAGAGATTGCAAGATTATACAATAGAACTTCATTTATAGGTTCTATCCTAGACCATGTTCTCGATAGAGCTGTAGACTCTCTATATCTTGTAGCAACATACTATATAGCTCTATCAACATCGTCTATACCCCAGGAAATTCTATTGATACTTCTTGCAACCAGTTTTATGGGGATATTCCTAGTTGGATATCTAAGTGCTGTAGCTGAAAGAGATATTGTGATTAGGGTTAGAAAAGGTTTTCCTCCAGCTACAAGAGATGTTAGAATAACTGTATTAGCTATCTGTACAATACTTGGATATCCAGAGCTCGGACTCATATATATCTCTATAGCTTCATTAATATTCATTGCAAAGATATTTATCTATACATATAGTGCTAGGAAAAGTGTTGGGATGGAATCTAGAGTAGTTCGTAAAGAGAAAAGTATTTGGCCATCAACACCTGTACAGCCTAGGATACTCCTAGAAGATTTTCTATATAGATTAGCTCTAGCGATACTAACTATATACTCTACAACAGAATTGATAAATATACTTACAGAGCATAGAGAGTCTATAGGAATCTACTCAAATGTTCTCATAGATACTATAACAGTCATAGGCATAATACTACTAATATATTTCTTCATAGGGATAGTAAAAATCATAGCTACATATCTATACCACATAAGAAACACTATTATTGTAAAGATATGGATAGCTCCGGGAGTCTATGAAAGAATTGTGAAGGAAATCATAATTCTAGCTATATTGTTACTTCTAAGAATACTCATAAACATTATACTTACAGCTAATAGAATTAGTGGGCCAATAGCATCACTAATATGTCTATCGCTTAATGTATCTACAATAGCAGTATTAATGTTCATAGCTATAGAGGTTATAAGAGCTTTAGAACACAAGATATTTAGAATTTAAACCAAATTATTTTCAATAACGATTTAGATATTGAATAACATATAGACTTATTAACTCAGAACATCAGCATTATTGTAGAGGGCGGTATCTTGATAGAGGTTAATGGTGTTACAAAGTTTTTTGGTGACTTTAAGGCATTGGACAATATATCTTTTGATGTTAGGAATGGTGAGGTTGTTGGCTATGTAGGACTTAATGGTGCTGGAAAGACGACCACTATACGTATAGCTGTAGGTGTTCTAAATCCTGATTCAGGTGATGTTCTGATAAATGGGCATTCTATAGTTCGTGAGAAGAGGATTGCCTCTAGATATATTGGGTGGGTTCCAGAGATACCTATATTTGAACCTGATGCCCGTGCCCTTGACTATTTTGTTTATCTAGCTGGATACTATGGGATAAGTCCTTCGGATGCTCGTAGCCTTGGCCGTAAGCTTCTTGAGGAGGTTGGACTTGGTGATGCGATTAATAAGAAGCTTAAGGAGTATTCACAGGGTATGAGGAAGAGATTTGCACTTGCAGTATCAATGATTAGTAATCCAGATAACTATGCATTTGACGAAGTATTGAACGGTCTCGATCCACAGGGTATAGCATATTTCAGAGATTTGACTCTGAAGCTACGTAGAAATAGATGTGCAGTTCTATTCTCATCACATATACTGAGTGAGGTTGAGGCTATAGCTGATCGTGTAGTCTTCATACATAGGGGGAGGATAGTAGCTGTAGAGACCATGGATGAGATAAAGGCTATGGCAAACCCAGGTCTATACATAAAGCTTGATCGTATAGATGGAAAAGTTAGAGATCTTCTATCACCATATGGTGAAACAAGAATTGAGAGAGGCTATATAGTGATAGTAAATCCACCTCAAGACCCATCAGAAATACTGTCTATACTAATCAAAAATGGGTATAAAGTACTTGAATATAGACAGGGGCATTCACTAGAGGATGTATTCTTTAGAATAATAGGTGAAAAGAGATGAAATCTCTGATACCAGTACTACATGATTTTAGAAAAGCATTTCTAAAACCAGCTATATTGGTATTGCTCCCAATATTCATTGTACTAGGTATAGCTATGTCATATTTTGTGATGTCAATAGTTTCACAGCAATATCCAGCAACAAATATTATTGCTATAGCTATATATAATGGCAGTATTTGTGAAGCCCATGGATATATATATGATGTTACTGGTAATCCGACAAGCGGAGAGCTTGTAGTAATGGATCAGAAAGGCAGTGTTATATATAGTAAAAACCTAGATTCATATTTTAGTATTAGTGGGGATGATCTATGTAAACTATTTAGTGAGGAGAGTATTAGGATACAGCTGAAGAGTGGTTATGGTAAATATGATGTTAATCTACGTAGAGGTGTAGTACCATCGAGGAGTGGAGTTGGTGAAGTAAGATATGTTCTTCTCTATACAGGTGATACAAAATTTGATATTACAAATGTTGCTATACCAAAATTGTATAGGTTGATTATCTTAAGTAATACTAGAGGTGAAGCCCGTTTAATACTTGGTATAGCAAATGTTACAAGTGGTATTTTCTCAGGGCTTAACATGGTGATAGACTATGGTTTTGCTAATCTACAGGTATCTGATATTATGAGAAGCTTATCACAATCCATTGAAATTGTTAGGAATATCTCATTTAAGAGGCTTGGAATGGTAAATACTAGTATCATCAATGTTTTTGACCTATCTATTAACAAAAGTGCCACTACACTTATTCTAAGGCTTACATATCCAGATAATCGTAGTGAATATCTCTTAGAGCCATATATAGGAAAACCTGATGCTGAAACTCTCTATGTAGGTGGCTTAGTAGCTCCTACCTCTAGTATTGGTTATAGCCTATTTGCACAGTACTTCCCAATAATACTTCTATATCTAGCATATGTCTTGGTAGCAAAACCACGTAGTAGTGGTGCACTGGAATTTGTTTTGGCACGCCCAATAACGAGACTAGATCTATATCTAGTTAGGTATCTAGCAGGCATATTGATTACGGTCATAGCATCCGCACTATTTCTACTAGGAATAGGTATAGCGTCAGCTATACTTATCGGTATAACCCTCGACATATACTCATTCACCATACTGTATCTAGGTCTCATAGCAGCACTAACCAGTTTCTACTCACTATGCTACATGGTGGCAAGCTCAACTAGATCAAGTTCATATCTTGCTATAGCCATAGCACTATATCTCCTATTCGCCATGTTCTGGGGCATGATAGCTCTAGCAATTAGCTATATATCTGGAGGTGGATTAATGGGTGTAACAGAGACTGGGTATAAGATATCGTATCTAAATCCCCTATCTCCAGCAACAATATTTGCACCATATTATGTACAGAAACACTATAGTATATCAACAACAGCTAGTGAGGATCTTATAAACCCTATACTAGCAATTCTATCCCCTATTGCATGGATTGCAATAACATTTACTATTGGGTATATAAGGTTTAGAAAAATTAATTTATCATCATAAAAATATATTTTTGCTATGCCTTAGCTGTACCTCTAATGACTATAGATGATATGAATATCTCTAATATCTTTAGCACTATCCTAGATATTATCAGGAGTACTCAAGCTATAGTTATATAGAGTCCATAGCCTATGCTATAGCCTACTATCAATCCTCTCTGTATGATGTATATATAGTGCATTAATATTGATATGCTTATGAATAGAGCTAAATACCATCTGTTTATAGGATTAGCTGTAGTAAATATTGGTATCTCTAGAAATATCATGGCGAGTATCAATATCTGTAATACTATTAGTATCATTATTCCTATATCTATTCTACTAATAAGAATTGATAATCCATGTATATTCTCCCCCTGTACCGATATTGATCTACCATGGGAATAGTAGTGCTATCATATAGTACTATGACACCTATTACCCCTATAGCTATTCTCCAATCCATATTTTCACAGCAAATACTAATTAGCTTCTATAGTATTAAAATATATCTGTTTGCTTTATCTCATTCTCTATCTCCTCAATAAATCTCTTTACTATCTCTATTCTTCTAAAAGCTATCCTCCTACCCTCATCAGTATACATCATATCTGGTAATCTAAGTATCTTCTCCTTTATATGTCTTATAGCATCCTCTATACCCCTACCAATCTTTCCAGAGTATAGAAAAACTCTCGCTATTCCTATGGCACCTAGAGCATCTATCTTATCAGCATCACTAAGAATCATACCCTCTATATATCTAGGTCTATATCCATATGTATATGAATGAGCTAGAATTGCATCTACAACCCTCTCTATCTTGCTACTATCATATCCCAATAACGATAGTATCTCTCTAGCAATTTCAGCAGAGCACTTGGCATGGTTATCAACACATCTATTCCTGCCAATATCATGGAGAAGTGTTGCAAGTTCCAATATCTCTAAATCTACATCACTATACTTTGATGCTATAGCCATAGCAATTCTTCTAACTCTAACTATATGTGGATATCCATGATCATCATCGCTAGACATTGATAGAGAAACTATCTTCTCAACAATTCTAACAATATCGTTAGACATATGCCATCACACCTCTATAAAATTATCTAGAAATGAAATACTTATATTAGGGCTTCCATAAATAGCTCTTGTTGGAGTATGACTGATATATCTAGTGCAAGAATTATATGTGGCATAGGATCTATATTAATGCTATTAATATTCATACCAATCATAGGAATAGCACTCTTTATAGCTGGTATAATACTTGTTGCTATTGGTATTAAACGGATATCTGATGCATTAAAGAGGGAGGATATATATAGAAACTATCTAATATATTTAGTTCTAGGTGTAATAGCTATAGTAATAATCTATATAGGTATTATAGGCATTGCTATTAGATGGTTTACAGGTTATACACGCCCAATACCAAGAATATCTTCTCCAAATATTATAAGAATTTCACTAGAGGTGATAATTGTATTGGTAGTTGCATGGATAGTATTTATACTATCTTCACTATTCTATAAGAAGAGTTTTGATGAAATTGCAAAAACCTTTAATATAAGTCTCTTCTCAATAACAGCAATAATATATCTAATAGGCTCAATACTCACAATAATTGGTATAGGACTTATACTAATCTATATAGCAATAATACTACAGACAATATCATTCTTTATGCTACCGGAGAAAATAGAGATAAAAACACCATCACAACAAGTATCCCTAGTATAGATACTTAGAGCTATAGCCCCCTCAACGTCTAAACACTTTTTGATACATCTAATCACTTCTACCACCTCAACTATTTACTCTATACAATCCTTCAGAGGCATACACTTGCTCTCAATGCTTTGTTTCTAGATGACTATTTTCTAAAGGGTTTCTCTAAGAAACACAAAATGTTATGATAAATAATAATTTATAAACGTATTAAGGAAAAGGAAATATGTAGTTAGATGAGATAGAATATTAGGGGTGATATGTATGGAGGAGTTATTGAAGCGTATTGTTGTTGATCCTAAGGTTATGGGTGGTAAGCCTGTGATACGTGGGACGAGGATAACTGTTGATTTGATACTGGAGCTTCTTGCCTCTGGTATGACTCCAGAGGAGATTGCTGAAGATTATAAGATAAGTGTTGAGGATGTGCGGGCTGCATTACTATATGCTGCAAAGATTCTAGGACGTGAGGAGATAATGATTGTCGAGGCAAAGACTTAGATTGCTTCTTGATGAGAATATTGGTTTAAGGGTCTATGAAGAGCTTAAGAGAAGAGGATACGAGGTACAAATAGTTATTGAGGAGCTATGTAGCGCTTGGATGGGGGTTCTCAGAATAGCTTTGAACAATGATAAGATTGTAGTAACTATGGATAAAGATTTGGCTACTTGGCACAGACATATAATCCTCCCATGCCACATTATATGTTCCTGAAATGGTACTGAGACCTTTGTTTGAATCATAACAAAGCTTTATAACTTATCACTATATTACGAATAACATAGAAAATCCATTGAATGTATACATAATTATCAGTTTTCGGCTATGGCTCTTGTGTTAATATCCTTTGGTTTGTTGAGAACCACATATAGAGTTCTTGATACAGCTGATAATGTCTTTCTCATCTATAGGGGTTATAGATGATTTTAGTGCTCTACATATCTTTGTGTATAGAGGTTCCTGTATACCAAAGCTCTCTATATCTATCTTATTTAGTATTTCTATTGGGTTTCCATATGCTATAACTCTTCTATTTAGTATCAATATTTTTGTTGCTATTCCAAGTATATAATCTATATCGTGTTCAACTATTATCATTGTATTTCTCTTTCTCCTCCATATATCCTCTATAGCTCTATAGAACACTCTTTTTGTTGCTGGATCTATATATGCACATGGCTCATCCATAAGTATTATATCTGGTTCTAGAGCTATTATCGATGCTAGTAGAACTCTTTGTAGTTGCCCCATAGACAATGTGTTTATCTGTCTATTTCTAAGATCCTCTATACCCATTATCCTTAGAGCTCTATTAACCCTATCAATAATGGTGTTTCTATCTAGACCTAGATTCTCTAGAGCAAAAGATATCTCCTCCTCAACACTCAACATAAATATCTGATTAACAGGGTTTTGAAATATTGTTGCTATTCTACCTATAAGCCTCTTAAAACCCTCTCTAAATACATCTATACCGAGAATAGATATATAGCCCTCTACAAAAAGCCCTCTATCCCTAAGAATATCCATGCCGCCAGATAGAATCTTTATCAATGTAGATTTACCACCACCACTAGGACCAGTAACAACAACTATATCACCACAGTCAATATCTAGAGAAACATCTTCAAGAATATAGCTATTCCCAGCCCTAACACTAAGATTCTTTATTTCAATACATTTTACACCCATACCAAAACACCTATCAATATAGATATAGAGATAACAACAAGGATATCTATATACCCAAGCCTCTCAACATATGTGTAGCTCCTCCTATGACTATAGCCAAAACCTCTTAGATATAGAGATAGAGAAACTTCATCCAATCTACTAAGAGTAACTATAAATAGAGGTATAAATAATGATAACAAAGATCTAATTCTATCAAGAAAACTCCTCCCAGAGTCAAAACCTCTTAGACTCTGTATATAGTAAATCTCTATGAAATCTGATAGAAGTATAGGTATAAATCTTAGTGATAGGAGAATCATATAGATATAGATATATGGAATACCTATATAGCTAAAAATTCTAGCAATAGACTGGAGTCTTGTCGTTGAGAATAGTATTCCAAAGCTTATAACAAGTATATATATTCTTAGAGATCCTATAGCTATAGACCTTAGAAGAGCAATAATACTATTTATCGATATTCCTCTAGATGATAATCCATATATAAAGATAAATATAGATATAATGCCTATGAATATAGCTGGAGAGAATAACATTCTTAGGAATCTTCTATGCTCAAGACCTATAATACATAGAATTGTTATATAGATTGAATATATCGCTAATCCATATATATCTAAAATTATTGCCATAGGTATAGATATTATTGCTAGAAATATCTTTGTCAGTGGATGTAATCTATATAGTAGCTTCCTCCCCTCTACAGATATAAAGTATTCCTGTAGAGAATCAACTAATAGCCTCACTGTCGACAGATCTTCTCACCAATGGAATCTTTTCTAGATAATATGTATGTAACTATATCATCTATATCCCTAAAATCTATGGCTATTAAATCTCTCAATACTCTTGATACTCTATGGATTTGCGGTGGAATAATATTATACTTATACAGCGTATCCATATCAATATCATTTATATTCCCTCTATATACAATCTTTCCATTGCTTAAAACAGCTATATCTATATCCCTATTAATCATATATAGAAAATCTATATCATGTGTAGCTATAGCTATAGATATGCCTAGGAAATCTATAGAGCTATTAATAATATCTGTAAGTATCTTCTTAAGATTATAGTCGAGACCTGCTGTTGGCTCATCTAGAAATAGTGTATATGGATTATGTATCAATGCTGATGCTATAGCTATTCTCCTTGCCTCACCCTCACTAACTGTTAGTGGTGATCTATCTAAAAGATGTTCTATTCCAAACATTGTTGCAATCCTAATAGCATTCTCTTTAGCTATATCAATATCTATACCAATATTTCTAGAAACTGTTATAAGCTCATCGAGAACATTATCGCTGTGAAACATCATCCATGGGTTCTGAGGGACATAGCCTATATATCTAGCTATATCTCTAAGCCCAAGACTCTTTGTATTAACTCCACATATATATACATCTCCTTCAACTGGTCTATATATACCTGATAAGAGTTTTAGTAGTGTTGTTTTTCCAGATCCATTAGGACCTATAAATGCTACTATCTGCCTCCTCCCTATAGATATATCTATTGGCCCTAGAGAGAAACTCTCTCTATATCTATATACAGCTCCTCTAGCTACTACAATCTCATCTATGTTACATCTATCTCTAGACAGTTTATTGGTCTCCATATATATATCCATCTAGGATTCAATTTCTTTACATACTCCTCTACATCATTTATATATTCTCTCTCTACAAACATAAATATTCCCTCACCTATCATATTCATAGATGCTCCTACAACACCCCTCAAACTATTAACACTCCTCAGAATCTCTGCTATATACCCTCTAGCAAAACCTGTTTTAATAGCAAAGCTATAGCACTCCCTAATAAATACCTCTGGAGTTGGCTCCTCAAGTATTCTACCAAGGGTTTTCACACCTATTATCCTTATTCTCTCAAGTTCTTCATGAGATGATAATATGGATTCCTTTGGTATAGGTTTATAGAATGCTGTTAGTGCTATAATCGTATTGTCTATCGGTATATGCTCTATCTCTGCATAAAATGGGCCTCCAGCCCTCTTAACAATAACTATACCTCCACAAGGATTTAAAAGACCTACAACAGTTCCTAAACCAGTTTTACATACTATATCAGCCTCATGAGCAACCTCAGCAATTTGTCTAAGAGTTGTCTTCAACTTTAATGCTCTTGCTATAGCTATAGCTATTGCTAGTGCAGAAGAACCACTAGATCCATAGCCACCGCCTATAGGTACAAAGACTCTTTGATTAATAGTAATATTGTATCTATCTATACCAACTTCCCTAGTCATTCTATCAACTATATATCTAGCTATACAACTATCGATCTCCTCACCATTTACAATATTTCTAACAATCCTTACATCTCTATCAACATCTAGATCTATCGATAGCTCTAGCTCTACACCCCTATCAACTAGAAGACCACCACCATATGCACCTGTAGTCTCAAGCTTATCTGTTATATGTGGAACAAAGAATCCTGATAAACCTGCTGGAACCCTTGTTCTAATCTTCATACCCTTCTATACCACCTCTCAATAGCTCTAACTATAGGTGGTGTTAATATTAGGAGAAATGGTATCTCTGTATAATAAGTCCATAGGAACCATAGCAATGAAGCTACAACTGGCAGATTTCTTTCTCCACTTGGCAATGGGAAGAACTGGCTGAATAACCATACACCTATCCCTATATATAGAGAGCCCACCATAAGCCCTATGCTATATGCCAATAACTCTCTAGGCAATATATATCTCCTTGCTATAGATAGTGCTAATAATGTTACCGCTATTGCTATGGCTGTAATAGCTGTATATATAATAAATAAAGCTGTATCTAGATATCCATAGAAATATAGTGCTATAGTCATTATAAGGGGTATGAACTGTATTGCTATAGATGCTATAAATAGATATTTCGAATCCTTCTTAACCCTATTTAGTATATATCCAATTAGATAGAATCCTATGAAATTAGCTGGAACTCCTACAGATAGACTTAATAAAGCATTTCCATGTACATACATATCACTTATAAATATACCTATAGCAGCACCTATACCACCAACAATAGGGCCGAAGACCTCTGAGAATATAGCTGGAATAAATACAGCTGGCCAAAACCTTACAACACCTACAGCAGGTGCAAATATTCCTAGATATGTTGCTATACCCATTAATGCATAGAGAGATGCGCTAAATACTATCAACACTATATCTCTAATGCTCATTAATTCTCACACAAAAGAAAGATGTTTATCAAATATAAAAAGCTCTATAACACTCGGTAGTAAATAGAACTTTATATACTAGTACTGCCTAATATACATTGTGTAGGTGTATTGTGGTTGCGGCTGGGAATAGTTGTTTCTGAGGTTAATGCAGAGTTTACGGAGAGAATGCTGGAGTCTGCTAAAAAATGGGCTGCATCCCTTAATGCTGAAGTTTCATATATCCTCCGTGTCCCTGGATGTTATGAAGCTCCTCTAGCTGTGAGAGAGTTGCTCTCGAGGAACGATGTTGATGCTGTAGTTGTTTTAGGATCTATTGTTAAGGAGACATCCCTTGAAGAGTATCTCTTCAATCAGGTGGTGAGGAAGCTCCTAGACCTCTCACTAGAATATGGAAAGCCTGTATCTCTAGGTATAGCAGGCCCCGGTGTATATTGGGATGATGCTGTGCGTAGAGCTGGTGCCGAGGCCTATGCTAAGATGGCTGTGGAAGCAGCTATTAGAATGGTGAAATGTTTAGAGAAGCTTCGAGGCATAAAGCCTTCAAATAATTCCCTAGAGATCAATTGTATTTAGTGTGGAGATGAAAGCATCAAAACAGTTAAATAGATAGCTGTATACAGATATTGATTTAGTATATAGATGTTGGCTATAAGTGCCTCTATGTTCTACTGCTTCCCATAGGCTTAATTTATCTTATCTTTAATTATCAACCTAGCAATGTGATCCACAAGCAGTTCTAAGTCATTAATGGTTTTTGAGCTTCGTGAACTTTCTCCTTTCAGATGCAACATTAAATAAAATAGTGAATTCTGGGAACCGTAATAGTAATCGATCTAGTTACAGCCTCCCACAAGTTTTGCATGTTAGATACAACTAACATAATTCAAGGTATAAAGATACAATTTATATGGACATGGTTTCTGAATTGGTAATAGATGTTCACAAACTATCCCAATTGCTAGAATGGATCACAACTGTGTTGATATTGATAGAGTTTACTCCTCTTTATGGGACGACTTTGAGCCATGAAACTCTCTTAAAGTCTTCATCAAAAGTCAAGATTGTGTCAATACCGTAGTGCCAACAAGTTAATGCTATTTGGGCATCATTAGGAAGGAGTTTAAAATCCTGCATTATTTGAAGATACTCATTATAGTTAAAGTAGTCATTTACTATTTCAACGTTTAAATCTCTTAGAAGAGATCCTATAGCGTCTATTACCTCTCTAGGATATCTCTGTTTTATAATTAACTTTCTTAAATCATATCTTCCCCTAATCATTCCTCTCTGTCTGTAATACTCATATGTTGCTACATAAAGAGCCTCACTAATACCAATCCCTGAAATTATGAAATATAAATCGTGGTATGTCTCTAAGATTTGTTGAGCTAGGTTACTCTTCTCAGTTTTGAGAAGAATGCTGGGTATAGAGCTAGTATCAATGTATGTAAGTCTCACTGAATATAAGTCTCTTCTTCAAGTTCTAGTAACTCTTGAATTGATGATCTTCCTAGGATTCCTCGATACTTCTTGAGTATTCTTCTTATATCACGCTTAATGGTGATCAATACCTCTTCTCCTTCCTCAAGATCTACTGGTTCTAAAGGTTTGAAGACTCCATTTTCATAACGTACACGTATGACTCTGGACATCTGTCCGCACCTAACTACACTATAATGTATAGTCTTATAGAGATTATGTTTACAATAAAATAAATCTTAATAGAAAATTACTAATAGTTTTGTTCTTATACATTTGCTAAACCTTTAGGATATTACCATGTCACATTATATGTTCTCGATAGTACTGAACATCTACTGAATCATAACAAAGTTTTATAGCATATCACTGCCCTACAGATGACATAGAAAATTCATTGAACATCTACATAATTAACAATTTTCTGCTATAGCTTTATTATCATCTCTAAACATTTTTGATACATCTAATTACCTACTTTTCTACTATCTCCACTATTTGTTCTATATAGTTCTTTAGAGGTATATACTTCTTCTTAGGAATACAAAGATTCATTTCCAACCTCTTTGCCTAGCTTATCAACTTCATCCAAAATTTAAATAAAGCTATTAATGTAGGTATTAAGGGTAATTAGAAATGGTGAAAATTATTGGAAGTTAAGAGGGATTGTACATTTATAGGCATTATCTCTATGGATAATATCTATTCTCTATGTGGATAAAAATGTATCAGAGATACACAAAACTTATTATCTGTCTAAGCAAAGATTAGTATTCGTTATGAGCAAAGAGTAGATATTTATGGTGCAATATAGAAGTGTAGATGCAGCAAATTCTTCTCTTCATGTTAGGCGAGGTTCTGTAGAGATTATACATGTTATTCTTAAGTATTTATCTGAAAGCTTATGTGCCTTAAAGACACATATTCTATATGTATCTAATTTGAATTCTAAGACCTTAGAGAAATATCTTAATATACTATTAAAGAATAATATAGTTAAGGTTGATGACCATAAGTGTTATATGTTAACAGAGAAAGGCTATGAACTGCTCCTTAATCTTGAGAATATAGTGGAAATTCTAGATAATGAGAATGATATTGATAGTATGTTAATTAGGGTTAAAGCTAGGATAGATAAAGCTCTTTTAAACTATGGGAGTAGCTCTATAGAGATAGTAATAGCTGATGATAGAGATGCTGAGAATGCTCTTAAAAAGGTTATCAAAAGCTATCTACTCTATGCTACAGGTAGAAAGAATGTCTATGTATTAATACCATTTAAAGCTTATAGAATACTCATAGACTTTATAAAATATATAGAATTTCTATCAAATAATGTTATACCATATGAATACTACGATGTACATGAACTAGCTGAACGTCTAAAAGAGAAGCTTATAGAGATAAAGAATATGAAGAATGGTACATGGGATATATAGATGAAAATGATCTAGCCTATGAAGATATAGAAGAAGGTTCAAAAATATATTCATAGACAATGTCTTCGTCTATAACCATAAAACGTATATTCCCTCCATCTCTAACCATTGCTATAGGCTTCTTTCTCAATGTAGATATCTTTACAAGCTCCTCAAAATTATCTATTAAAACTCTATTGTTATTCTCTATAGATATTCTACTACAGGTTATTATTATATCGCTATACTTCTTCAAAATTCTATCTATAGGGCTCTCCCTAGTTCTCCTGCTAAGAATTATTATTGCTGTTAGTAGTGGTGATGATATTAGTATTAAGATAAAGCTATAGAATCTAGCTACACCTACCCCTATATCCATACCCATAAACCTTATATATGTAGGTATAACAATATTTCTAGAATCTATATATCTATCCTCATTACCAGTTATAGATACTGTTATAATTGGTTTTGTATAGTCATATGATAGTTTTATTGTTGGTGTTAGCTCTAATCTATATGTCTTGTCAATAGTTTTTATAGCTATATCTATATAGTATGTATAGATAATATCAATACTTTTAGATGACACTCCTATCTCCTTATCCATAGCATTGACATAGCTCATTATCTCTTGAAAATCTATATATAGATAGTTCTCCTTATCTAGTATACTATCTATATCTCCCTGATCTATAACTATAGATCTATTCCAATTTGGTGTATTTATTATTCTTACAATTCTATATACACCCTCTATACCCCTTATAGATATATCTGCACTAACTCTATATCTATAGGAGATATTCATACCATTGAATAGCTTTGCATATATAGGTTCACCCATCATGATAATACTCCTATTATTATAAACAATAGAGTTCTTTACATAGACTCTATAACCTATATCAAGACTATGATAAATCTCAGCAGTTTTAACAGTTTTTGTAGTCTCTAGAGGAACACTATATGAATATACTAGAAGCGTTAGAGATGCTATAAGTATTGTTGATAGAACTGCTATAGCTATAAACATTAGAAGTCTTCTATCTATCTTTAGAATATCTATAAACATTATAACACCTTGAAAATCCTTCTCCCCATATATATAGTTAGGAAAAAGAATAGTGTAGATAAAAAGTTTATCTTATCGACAAATACTATATCCATGTATAGAATAGGAATACCAATATATGGAATAACAAATATTGTTTTACCAATAACATTATTTTCTGTAACTATAAATGGATCTATATCTCTATTTGCATCACCCTTTGTAATATATCTAATACTTCCATTGCCCAATGGAATAATATCTATAACTCTATGCATAACAATTTCTCCATTTGGTGATAGAAATGCTATTATATTATTTCTCTCTATATCTTTTATAGGTAGTGTAATAGCTATATCACCAATATTCATTGTTGGAGACATACTTCCACTAGAAACTATGTATAGACCTATATTTGCTATCCTTAGATATATTATTATAGCTATAGATACCATTAACACTCTAGCAATTATATGTCTCCTCCTAAGAAATTTTCTAAGATAGTACTCATATACATCGTATTCATATATAGCTATATATATAAGTATTAGGTATATAGCTATAAGCAGTATGTTTATAGCTGACGATATGCTTAGAGGTATGTTTGGTAGTATGGGTACTGAGTATAGATATATTTTATCTATAGATGAAAATGTTATTGTTGATACTATACCACTAGATATATATAGGATTGACAAGAATATATGTTTAGTATATATAGGTAATAAATCTATGAAAATAAAGTTCACAATCTCTCTATACCCAGATGATAAAAGCGATAAATATTTGGTATACGGATTCTCTAAAAGAGATAGAAATAGAGATATAGATAATATCCAATAGAAACTCCTCCCAAATCTATCAAGAACAACAGCTCTAAAACACTCAATAGCAAGAGCTATTGGTATAACCCTAAGAAGACCAAATAAAATACCACTAAACTCTATAGCTAGAGGATTACGACCAAAACCCCTTACAATACCTAGAACAATATCATTAGCAATTCTAATCAAGAAGAAAAACACTATTAACCCAAACACCTTTGGCTCATAAATCTTAAATCTATTGCTATAAAGAAGTCCAAATACTATTAATGAAAGTGAAAATGGTAGAACATATGCTATGAGCCCTCGAGGCACTATAAATAGAGGATATAGATAGATAACTAGGATTAGAGCTATAGAGAGTAAAACCCTTGAATATCTATACATATAGATACCTATAAACAGAATTTAATTAGAAGAGAAAAACATTTTAATTAAATTAATTAAGGATCTATCGAAAAGTAATCTACAAGTACAACAAAGTTATTAGACTTATCATTCTCTATCTCAAACCTCAGCTGATAACTTCCCAGCGATAAACTACAAGGTACGCTATAATTTCTATAGGGTATACCACCACTAGGACCTCTACCATAAACTATTGTTTGACTACCCATACACACCCAGTTACTACCATCCCACACACCAAACCTCAGAGTCACACTAGCACCACTATCAGCCACCTGATCAACCTTATACCTTATCACTACATTAAATGAAGTACTCTCACTAACTGTAAAGCTTTGATAAAGCCAAGCAAACGCATCAGTAGTATCTTCACCTTTAAGCTCGCCATCAAACTTAGCAGCACAACCATCTAGAGCTGGATCCTTCCCCTTATCATCCTTAGCAGCATCCCATTTTGTTTTACTCTTCCATTTATTGTCAAAACCTATAGTCCAACCATCAAGCTTACACCTATTTCCAACCGTGAAGTTATCGTTGTTTATGGTTGGCTTGTATGTTGGTGGTGTGGTGGTTGTTGGCGGCGTAGTTGTAGTTGTTGGTGTTGGTGTAGGATTAGGTGTTGGAGATGGGCTAGGAGTAGGCGTTGGTGTAGGTGTTGGACAAATTAATTCGTTCCACTGTACTGCTACTAGACTTACACCAAATGATAATGTTGATCCTTCTGGAGCATCTTGAAGTACTATTATCTTAATTGTTAGATCTGTATCATAACCTGGGTGTAGCTGTTCACAGTACTCTGGGCCTTCCCATATCACCAATAGATCTGGTTTTCCATCACCATTTACATCAAGATATTCATATCCACTAGTAGGGGAATGTTCATATCCATTTATAGTTAGTTTCCAGACCTTTATAGGTATGGTCCCAGTATTAGCTATAGATACGCTAACCTCTGTATAGTACCATGGATAAACATTGTTTAGAGTAATATCTAGCTTATGACCATCTTCAGTTATTGATGCTGAAGTACAGCCAACATTTTTATCCATCTGCTCCGGCTCATCTGAAGGTGGAATTATATTCCAGTCTTTACCATTGGTGTGATCACAAGAATCAAGCCATTCTGCATTCTGGAATTTCCAATCAACATCACCCATAGATACTGAGACGTTGACCCTTAGTGTTTCACTCCACATAGCAATGACAGAGGATATCAATATTATTGTTATTATGGAAAAAGTGAAAAATTTATATTTATAGGAGTACATTGATGTATAACCTCTCTCAGTCATTAACTAGGTACGTAGTACTCATTCCACTGAATAGCCTCGAAACTTACAGTGAAACTAAGTGTTGATCCTTGCGGAGCATCCTGCAATACAGTGATATCTAAGCTTATATCAGCACTTTGACATGGATGTAGCTGAACACCAAAGTTATCTCCCCACCATATCAATACATCAGATTTTCCATCGCCTGTAAGATCCAGATATAATCCCTCCTTCAGTGGTTGTGCATTTAGTTCATAGAATTCTTGGTTATCAATTATTATTCTCCATATCTTTATAGGTATAGTACCATCATTGTGAACCTTAAATGCTATATGTGTATAGTACCATGGATAAACATTATAGAGTGTTACCCTCATAGTATCGTAATCTCCATCACCATCACTATCAATTAGTGTTACATCTGTACAACCAACATCCTTATCAAGCTGATCTGCTCCCGGCTCTGGCAAGTAGGATGCATTCCAATCATTTCCCCTGAAATATCCATAGCCAGGTTGAAGACCGCAAGCATCAAGCCATGTTGTCGGTCCTGAAACGATTTCCCAGTCAACCTCACCAGTACCAACAGCTACATTAACTCTTAGTGTTTCACTCCACATAGCAAGAGTAGCAACTGTTAATAGTGTAAGTAGTATGAGTGAAAAAGATATTAATCTTCTATTCATTGTCTAACCCCACTATATCTTTCTACGCCTTGTTATGGTACCTCGTTCCACTGAGCAAATGTTAGTGTAACCTCAAATGTGTATGTACTCTTCTCTGCAGCACCTTGAAGTACTGTAATATGTAGTGTATAGGTGCTATTGTATCCAGGATCTATCTGCGTATCCTCAGGTACTGTCAAACTTACAGATAGAGCTTCTTTATCATATTCTGATATACTGGAGCTGAGGAGTTTTACAGGTATTGTACCAATATTATCGATAACTAGACCCACATCAACACTATATCCAGGATAAGCATTATCTATAGTGACAAGTAGTTTTATAGGATTACCCTCACCATCTCTTACCTCTACACTAATATCACAGCTAGCAACATCTTTACCTTCTGTGTTGTGGAAGCCTTCTGCCTGTGGATCTGCCCCTTTATCACTGCAGTACCAGTCTGAGAATTTTACCTTTACTTCACCTGTATTTACCGCTACATTTACCATCAGTGTTTCACTCCACATAGCTAGTGCTGTTCCCAATACCATTGCTATTAATGCTAGTGTTAATCCAAATAGGGTTTTTTGTTTATACATGTTTTACACCCATTCCGCTAGCTCTATTGCCTTAAGGTGTTAATATACATAGTGCATGTTTAGTAGGGTTTCTAGATATGTATCTAAGGTTCATTGGTTTTTAGTTGAATGTATCTAAATGGATATTCTTCTTAGAGATTATATCTATATAGTGATTTTAGAGGTTTCTATGCATATTGCTTTTTTTAATGCATTTTATAATGTCTTTCTCGTCTATAGGGTTTATAGATGTTTTAGTGTTCTACATTATCTTTTGTGTATAGAGGTTCTTGTATTCCGTACCCCTTACTATCATATTATATCATCTGGTTCGGATATCTTTCCCAGGACTGCTATTGCTGTAGCTACTGAAGGTCAGAGGGGTAGAGCTGATGCTTTTCTGATAAGTACTTCACTGATGATTAATCCAAGAAATATATTTGAATATATTTAAAAAATCTTGTATAAAGTTGTAGTGATTAAGATTATTATCTAAATATGTTTATTTCATACCATATGGTGCTATAGGTGTTGTTGATATATAGAGCTCTATATCCTTCACTGGAGATCATATCTATTCTCTCTCTTGGAAGACCTCTGCTATCTAGAACATATGCAAAAGCATTATACTGTGTTTTTATCATTATTGTTGCATTTATTCCCTCGACTATTGTTGGTGGTCTGCCCCAGTTGCCAAACGTGGTAATTTTTAATCCATATGTATCTGGAATAGATGTCATATTGGTTGTAGCTGTAAATAGCAATTTTCTAGAGTCATACTCATATATATTCATTCCAGTGTTGAATACTGCTCCAATAGCTATTACAAGTATCTTCTTTGTATCTTTAAAGCTTTGTCCATCTAATACGTGTAGAGCTATTGTTGCATATCCATTAAGCATAGTTTCTCCAACTTCTATTACCACATCCCCAAAATCAAATCTTCTTCCACTAATAAATCCTGTTAATACTATGCTTCTCGATGTATTTACTATAAATACACATTTATCGACTCCATAGCTACAATCCCATATAAGTTCACCAGTATCACTAACATACACAGGTTTATCTGGCATACTAACATCTTTAATAGATATGATATTTGTTGATGGTCTTGTCCCATTTGTTGTAACAAGACCTACACCATGAAGTAGTGGTATGTGTGGTGGTGCTATATGTAATCCATTTGGAAGATTCCAAACACTAGCTCTTAACGATCTTATCAACTCTATCTCTGTTTCTCTAGAGAGTTCCACTGGTACCCAGTATCTAGCTGGAGATACATCTCCTCTTATGAACAACATATACGCCGTTATCATTAGAGGCCATCTAGCTGGGTCCTGATCAAATTCAAGGGTACCTCTTATCATCTTAGAATCAAAGACTGCTGGACCCGATGGACCGCCATAGGAGTAAGGCATTATTGCATCCCAGTCTTGGAAAGCTGCATAGGCTGGAAGGAGAATGAAGCCCTCACTTCTATACATATTTGGTGCTGGATGATTATATTCACTAACTGTATATGGCTTACCGAATATCTTTGTATATGCAAGTCTTATAATTGTGCTACCCAGGGGATTGTTAACCATAGCATCGTTTACAACATAGAAATCATTTCCACTGCCAACAGGATATCTCCAGTAGTGGTGAGTATCAACAACATCTAGGTTTTGCTGTATATTTGGTGTTCCACCAAATACAACTTGTGTACCTATGACAAGCTGTTTAACACCTATCTCCTCCTTCAAATATCTGTACATCTCCATGTAGAAATCATATTCTAGTCTCCACAGAAACTCCACCCAATCCCTCTGAGCAGTCTCTGGACGTGTCCTATATTCATCCAATGTAAATATCTTTATAGCACCATTTTCAAGATATTCACCTGGTTTTAGTGAGCCCCAGCTCTTTAGCAAGTTCTGTGTAGATCCATATTTCTCCAATAGATATTCATTCCATTTCTTCTGAAGCTCATTCTTAAATAGCATTGGAAGTCTGTCTATAGCTCCATCAAGCCAGCCAAATATTATTCCATATTCATTTAGAACCTCTATAAATGCAATTGCAGGTTCATCCTTATATGCAACACCGGTATATCCATTCACATGTGTAAACAGTTTATATGCAAACTCTTTAACTAGTTGTTTCGCAGGTTCGTAGAAGAATGGCAAAATATGTTTATCCTTCACCTGCTGTATCTGATCCACCTCCTTAGGAAGTCCATCATATGAAGAATAGCTCCTATAACACATAAGATTTATATCCACATATATTCCATTCTCCTTAAGTTTGTATATCAGATAATCAAGTCTATCGAGCTTCTGTGGATCAAGTTCTCTTGTACTTGGTATCTTAAAGATGTTGCGTGATGGATCCCAGTTTTGATCCATTGCATGTATCCTAACCAGATTCACACCATATTTAGCTAGTCTCTCTACATACTGATCTACTATAGATGGTGGTGCAAAGATCCAGGAGCCAACAACACTAACTCCCAAGAACTTGATTCTCTTATCACCAACATATAGATGGCCATCTGAACCCACATAAACAAAACCATACTTTCCAGCGGGTTTATCTAAATACTGTGAGAGGTCGAATGATGAAGCTGCATTGTCGTTCCATGGAAGGACAAATTCAAAGAGTTTTTGCTCTGTACCTCGCGTTATTATCGTAGTAGTAGGTGTGGGCATAGATGTTATAGTTATGGTCTGAGGTATTAATTCTGTTGTTGTCACAGTCTCAACAATAGTTGTAGGCTGTGTAACCGTAAGTTTTGTAGTTAGTGTAGTTGGTATAGTTGTAGTAGTTGTAGCTGTCATCAATATGGTTTCAGTAGCTATTTGTGTAAATGTCGTTGTACTTACTACAGTTTGTGTTACTGTGGTTGATGGCATTATATTTGTAAAAGGCGCTACTGCTATACCAACTATAATCCCTACAACAATTCCTATTGCTAATAACAACACAAGTCTGTTCATAATTCACCCACCCTATTCAATAGTAGCTATTTTTGAAAATAAAAACTTATGAATGAATCAATATGTTAAACATGAAGAATTGTAAGAGAGGTGTGATTTCCTATAAAGACAGAGCAATTTGTTGTTATATAAATCTCCACCTCGTCACAAACATTGTATTGAAAATCAATAATTATCTATAAGGTTAATGAGTTCTGCATCTAGCTGATAACTTATAAGCCTTATATCTTCTCTACATAATCCTCCCAACTTCCTTCTTAGAGTATCATAAGGCTATTCATCAACTCCCTCCGATATTATAGAATATTGTATCTTAATCCCATTATCCTCAGAAACAGATATTATAGCTCTAGCAACATCTAGTGGAGATCCTCTAGATACCTTATATCTCAATCTCTCTAGCCAAGAGATTTCTAGAGTTATTATTGATGCTAGTAGAACTCTTTGTAGTTGTCCCATAGACAATGTGTTTATCTGTCTATTTCTAAGATTCTCTATACTCCCATTATCCTTAGAGCTCTGTTAACCCTACAACAAGTGCAAATATTCCTAGATATGTTGTTATACCCATTAATGCATAGAGAGATGCATTAAATACTATCAACGCTGTATCTCTAATACTCATCAATTCTCATACGATAGAAAGATATTCGCCAAATATAAAAACTCTATAACACCTGGTGGTAAACAGGACCAAAATGTTTAAAAAACCTTAGATAGCTCTGTAATGCAGATGTCTATGGCTATAGAGGAACTTAATGTCTCTGGAAATATAAGGTTGAAGGGACCTATAAAGATCGGTCATGTTAAGGTTTCTGGAGCTATTGTTATAGATGGCTCTGTAGATGGTAATGATATAGATGTTGCTGGGGTTATGAAGATAGATGGAGATCTATCTGTATTTAGTCTAGATGTAGCTGGAGCTATAAGAGTTAGTGGATTGATAAGAGCTAAACAGATATTTGTTTCTGGGGATATAAGATCTGAAAAGGGGATAGAGTCTGAGAGAATTGTTGTTAAGGGAAAAGCATCTAGTAGCTATATGAAGGGTATTGAGATAAGATTATCTGGAGAGATGTATATTGATAGAATTATAGCTAATAAGATATATATAGCTAAGGATACAGAGGTAAGAGGCTCTATAGAAGCATGCGAGATTGTTGTTGATAGGGGGGCTGAGATAGAGAGGGTATATGGAAGAACTATAGACATAGGGAGAGATGCAGAGATTAAGATTGTTGAAGGTGAAAATATATCTATTGAGAAGGGAGCTGAGGTATCCCTGGTTAGATATGTAAAGAGTATAAATATTGCAAAGGATGTTGATATAGAGAAGATTGAGAGGATAGAGAAGATATCTATAGATCTAGAGTACTGCTATCACCAGCCATAGAATATATTATAGAGATACCTAGTAGCTCTATCCAAAAGATATATTCATCTATATTGGTGTTTATATGCATAGATATATAATTGCATTGCTATGCCTTGGATATACAACAACAGCAGTTATACAGCTCTCAACATTCAATACACTAATACCATATATCTCTAGAGAACTAGGATTCTCAATAGATCTTGCAGGGATTCTTATATCTCTAGGAGCTTTTGCATCATTGTTTATGCCTCCTATTATAAGCTATACAATGGATAGATATAGTATCTCAAAGATTATCCTAGCTACACTAGCTATATTCACAATATCTAATCTAGCTATATCATTATCACAAAACATCTTTGTAATAGCTATCGCAAGACTTTTAATTGGTATGTCAATGCCATTTACATGGCCTATATGCTCAAGGATAGTTACAGAATATATCCCGAGACATAGGCAGAGTCTATATACATCTATATATGATTCTGGATCCTTGATAGGATTAACAATAAGCTATCTTATAGCATCTCTCCTAGAGAATAGCTGGAGAATATGTCTTATGGTTATAAGCATTATACCTATAGCATTTGGTATAATCTATATAGCTATAAATAGATCTTCACCTATAGAGATATCGTCTAGAAGAGGTAGTAGTCAATCTATAGATAGTGGTAAAGTATATCGCTACCTCCTAGTACTCTTCCCAGCATTTTTCCTAGGATTATTTCAATGGAACCTGGCTCTCTCATGGCTATCTACATATCTTATCAATGAGCTTAGCTATAGACTCATAGATATAGCTCTCTATATGGTTCTAATGAGCTTTATAGGTGTTTCTATAGAGATTTTCTCTGGATATCTATCGGATAGAATCGGAGATGTTAGGGGTGTTATAAAAGCTATAAATATAGGTTTTATATCTACATCAATAATATTTATATTAATACCATTTTCATCTGATAGATACATAAAGTTTATGATGGTTTCGTCAACACTAGCATTATTTAGAATATCTGCACCGGCTCTATGGTCTCTAATAGGATTTGTTATACCTAGAGAGTTTCTAGCTAGGTTTAGCTCTATATATACTTTGGGAGGACCTCTATCAGGAATATTTACAACATTGGTAAGTGGCTATATAGCACACATATATGGATCTTTCAACTATAGCTTTATTCTGGCTGGCATAGTAACACTATTATCATCAATGCTATATACATACTCTATACATTTAGTAAATAAACAATAGCTATTCCCTCACAATATTCCTACCCCTTTTAGCTAACTCAACTAGGTATTCCCCTATCTTAGTATAGTCGAAATCTCCATAGCCTTCAGCTGTAGCTAATGTTAATAGATTTGATATTGAGCTACTTATAAATGCTGGAATATTCTTAATCTGAAGGGTTTTTGCGACATAGCTATAATCCTTTGCTGCAAGTCTAAGTCTGAAGCTAGGCTCTTTAACAGGACCTGTAACCCTATGCCAGTATCTCTCGATAGCTGTTCCAAACCATAGATTCTTAGCTATTTCTCTAAAGAGCTCTTTATCTATACCCCATGCCTCTAACATAGCTAGACTCTCAGATAATACTATTGGGAATGACATTCCGACATTGTTTAGAGCAAGTTTTAATACAGATGCCTTTGGTATTTCTCCAACATATATAGACTTAGAGCTATAGAGATCTATAACACCTCTAGCCTCTCTATAAACATTCTCATCACCTGCAACTATAGATAGAAGACTACAGCTCTTAGCAGCATCAACACTTCCATATACTGGAGCCTCCAGATACCTCTTACCAATATTCTCATATATATACATACTCATCATCGGTGTAATGGTACTAGCATTAATTATTATAGAGCTATTCTTTGAATATACAATACCATTAGAACCAAATACAACATCTCTTAGTGCATCATCATCAGCTACAAAGACTATTATAAACATAGCTCTATCAGCTACCTCCCTAGGACTATCAACAACAACACAATTAACCTCTCTACACAGTGCTTCAGCTCTAGATCTAGTTCTATTATATACAACTACACCTATATTCTTATTCCTTAGACATCTAACAAGATTAGATCCCATTAAACCTAGACCAACAATACCTATATCCATATGCATCACACAGCTATGTATATATCCAAAAGACTAAAATATTATTATGTTTTCTATAGCACGGCTATGGATAGCTCCTTATTCTTTGTCTAATCGCTAGATATACTGGGACTAGAATAGATATTGTTATAGCGATAAATACAGTAGGCTGTGTTGGTATAACACCTTTATCTTTGTATGGAATATTAAGTGCATATACAATCCATCTACGTTCAGAATCTCCTGCAACATATACTGTATACTCATCTGCTACTACCCTAGGTACAACAATACTATTTTGAAGCGTTATAGAGCCAATAATGCTTAGATTCTTATCCATTATAGTTATATAGCTACCACTAAAGCCATATATCCTATCCGAGTCGCATAATAGAGATAGAAAATCGAAACTATAATCACTACTTCTATGTATCGCTACAGGATTTCCAAACATATCAAACTTCATAATACTTGAACCCCTAGAACGTATTCCAGATATATAGGCATATCCATTAGAATCAAAACACATTGATGATACTGCATCAAGGATATACTCATCATCCCCACGATATGTAATAATCTTCTTAACACTAAAATCTCTATCCAGTATAGCAATAGATGTTATATTTAATCCGGGGCATACACTAATAATCCAGATATCACCTACAGCAGAGTTGATGGAGGTTTCAAGGATACAACTAAGAAAACCTTGAATATCATATTCGTGGATAGCATTTAGAAGTTCTAGATCGGGGGATCTTTTCTCTATATGGCTATGTGTATCAATATAGATATATTCGCCATCTGAAAATATTTTAAGTCCTTTAACATCGGCTTTCTTAACAATATTTAGATTCTTATCAAATACATATAGACCTACTCCACCAATAACATATAGTTTATCTCCTAAGGCTACACAGTCTATAAATTCTCCTTCTAGTGATGTATCAATCCAAGTTTTCTCAACTCTTCCGGTATACCTATTTATAAACACTATATATGGATTATCAGGAGCTGGATAGAATGTAGGGATATGATATGTTTTTACATTGACATATCCTATAGCAACAACATAGTTACTGAATATACATATAGATAGAAGACTATTAAGCGGTGGAACAGCTATATAACGTATCCATCTAACGCTAAAGCTATTCTCAGCATAGATCATATCTATATTAGCTAATAGAGCTAGGGATATTACTATAATTGGTATGAGCAATGATCTATACAAATCGTTGCACCCTATCTCTCCTGTTGAAAAGACTTTATAAATATATGGTTTATATATAAATCTAGTGAATGAGTATAGGAGATGTAAAAAATTAGGCTTCTATAGGTCTATACATAAGGTTTTCTAGGAATCTTATTCTCTTCTCTATTGGTGGATGTGTTGATAATATTTCTTCTAGTCCAAAGAATGGTTCTGCTAATGCATATATGAATAATGCTTTTATCTTGCTATCCTCTAACCATCTCTTAGCACCATAGCTTCTATAGTATGTATCTAGAGATTCTAGAGCATTTATCATAGCTCTTGGCGATGTTACTTTAGCCCCATGTGCATCTGCATAGTATTCTCTTAGTCTTGATAGTGCTAGTACTGCTATCTGTATCAATATACTTACGACTATTAATATTATTCCTGCTATTAATAGGAGTACTCCTCCAGATGACTCTCTCCTCCTATTGCTTCCACCACCATCGACATATCTATATGTCATACCTGCAAACATTAGAAATCTTCCAAGGAAGTATATAACTGATGGGAATAAACCAAATATCATCATTATAGCATTATCTCTATGCTTATGATGACCAAGCTCATGTCCTATGACAGCCTCTAGCTCCTCCCTACTCCTAACAGTCTTCATAAGACCTCTTGTTACAGCTACATACCTCCCCATTACAGGTGATGAATATGCAAATGCATTTGGTATAGGCATATCTGCTACCATAGCCTTTGGAGGCTCTATACCAGCTCTCATAGCAACTCTATTAACTATCTCCTGAAGCTCTGGATCATATCTACAGCCATATGACAAGTTTATGAGTGCTGGAGAGATAAGCCAGGATATAAATGATGGTATAGCTGCAAAGAGAAATGCTATAAGACCTACGGTTGTTACAAACTCTACTCCAAAGATATATGCAAGTGCTGCTATAACAAATATTGTTGCTCCTATAACAGCTGTTGATGTTGATATCATAGCTGATCTAAGATGATCCATATCTACAGGTATTCTATTCCTAATAAACCTCTCTAAACCAATACCAGCTAGTATCAGGGTTGTAATCGCTACTGCATATGCAGCTATATCAATAAGCCACCAACTCCACCAAAACGGAAATAGACCCCAGCTAAATCCTATCCCTGGTAGTAGTACAGATATTATTAGCTGAACAACTGTTAGCACAAGTATTGTTATTGCTAACAGACTTAGTATTAGCAAAAGCTTTCCTCTAACCATAGCCTAGACCTCTAGAAACACAATGCCTCTAGATGCTTATTAGCTTTAAATATAGTGAAGCAAAGACAATCAGACAAATGCCTTTACATCACATCTCAGAACCGGGGACATTCTTCATCCATTTATAGATGTATGTAGTAGATTATTAAATTATTATTATCTTTGTAGACTATCCTCATAGACATATTTCTACTACTTCTCTATATAGCTATTTAGAAAAAGTTTATATATTTAGGAAATAATATATGTGAGTGGGATAGAGATATGGCTAGTCTAGAAGAAGTACTAAATACACTATGGCGGTCATTTATAAACATACTTCCAGGAGTTATTGCTGCTGTTATATGGATAATTGTGGGAGCTATTGTAGCTATTGTTGTTGGAGACATTGTTACAAGAGTTGTTAGGAGATATATCGAGAGACCTCTAACACTTACACCATTTGGAAAAACTCTTGCAACACTAGGTCTAGAATTCTCTGAACTTATAGGTGGATTAACAAAGGCATTCATCATTGCCATAACTCTTGTTGCTGCTATAGGCTATATACCTCTTGAGGGAGAGGCTGGAGCAATGATATATTCTGTTGTTAACTATCTACCATATCTTATAGGGGGTATAGCACTAATTACTCTCGGCCTTGTTCTAGCTATAGCACTTGCGCGATACATAGGATCTATCCTTGGTGCAAGTTTTGGTGAGACATATAAGCATGTAACTACATTGATAGAAAATCTACTTCTGGTTGGTCTAATAGCTGTAGTATTGACAGTATCATTTACATTATTAAAAATACCCTCAGCCTTTATCTATCCTCTACTACTTGGATCTCTAGCTATAGCCGTAGGAATATTTATATCTATAGAGGCTTTCAAAGCTATTGAGGCAAACTTTCCAAACTTTAGACCTTTAACACCATTTATACAGTTTATATTGATATTAGCATTCCTATTAATAGGTATGACAGCGATATTCAGCCAATATCCAGTTGTTGGAGATGTTACGAAGATGTTATCTATAGGTATAGCTATAGCCTTTGGAATAGTCTTAATACCAATAGCATTCTATCTAGCTAAAAAAGCTCTTATAGAAGCTGGAAGAAGTTAGCAATATAATTAAATTATTTTTTATATAATTTCAATATATATATACATCCATCAGAACCTCTTATAACATCTATGCATTCTCTAGTATAGTAGCAATAAGCAACAATACTACATATCAAAGCGTCAGCTATATCCTTATTAGAGATAGAATTTCTATCAATCTCTATCCCAAGACCATCAGCAAGCTCTATAACACTTCTAAATCCAGATGATTTTAATGCACTCTTTGGATGAGTCTCTATAACCTCTATACCCAGCCTCCTAACAATGTTATATAGATTCCATGCCCTTTGAGTCAATATAGCCATACCCCTTAGAGTTGGTGGTAAAACTCTATAGCCCTGGCTAATAGCCTTTCTATCAACATCTCTAACAATAGGTTTCTCAATAATTGGAGCATCTATAGCTAGTACAATAGGTCTATCAATATCTATTTTTCTAACAATTTCATTATCACCATATAGACATAGCATATCTAAAGTCTTTCTATAGTCAATATCTATAGATACATAGCCACTACACCTCTTTGACGAACCAGCTAAATCTAATCCAGATACTATAACCATTACAATAACCAGTTAGAATAATTAGCATAGAGATTTATAAGGATAATACATTTATCTCATGCTAGAGATATCTATGTATAGAACACTACTTACAATAGGTAAAAACCTTGGTCTAATACCTGTAGTAGGTTTTTGGATTATAGCAACTATATCTATAGGATATAATCCATGGTTTAATATATGGAAACATGCATTTAGTGATCTTGGGGCAAAGGATGCTGTAAACCCTTGGATATATAACTATGGCTTAATAGTCCTTGGAGCTATAACAATGCTTTACAGTATATATCTTGCTTATGTATCATGGAATAAGTTTATAGTGTTCTCATCAGCATTAATCTTTGTTGCAGGAATATTTCTATCACTAATAGGTATCTATCCTGGGGGAACTAGACCACATACATTTGTATCTACATGGTTCTTTATACAGTTCTTTATAGCTCTTATACCAATGGCTATAGGATTTATATTTAGTGGAAAGTATATAGATGCATTATTTCAAATAATAATATTTATAGCTGCACTACTTGGTGCTATACTAGTTAAATGGCCTTCAGTAGCTTTAATAGAAGCATATGAGATATTATTGATAGATATTGTAGTTATACATCTATGGATTAGACTATAGATTGTTGTTAGCTTATATATTCTAGTGTTTTATGTAATAGTGTTAGGGGTGAATATGGAGGACTTGATTATATATGCTGTTGACTATGGACTAAGGCTAGGGGCTAGATATGTAGAGGCAAGGTATCATAGAATTGATGGATTTAGTATTACATCTAGGAATGGTGCTATTATTGCTTCTGGTATAGACTCTTCTGAGGGTATTGGGATAAGAGTTCTTGTTGATGGTGCTATAGGTTTTTCCTCAACAAATAGACTTGATAGAGAGTCTATTAGAATTGCTGTTGAGAATGCTTATAGAGATGCTAAGAATCATTCAAAGTTTATGAAGAGACCTATAGAGTTTGGAGAGGCTAGACTTGGGAGAGCTAGATATAGTGTTATTGAGAAGAAGCCTTTTAACTCTATAGATATAGAGTCTAAGGTTGAGATACATAGAGATCTATGGGATAGAGCTTCAAGTTCTGTTAAGGAGGCTAGGCTAGGGGTATTGACTATAAGCTATGGAGAGTTTATTGAGAGTAAAATTGTTGTTAATAGTGATGGTGCATATATAGAGAGTACCATTCCTAGAATATCAATGTATTATAATATAGTTGTGATGCATCCTGAGAAGGGATCTCTACAGAGATTTGAACAACTGGGAGCTAGTGGAGGTCTTGAGTGGCTAGATATATGGAGACTTGATGAAGCTATACCAAATGAGGTTAAGATATATGAGAAAGCACTTCTAACAGCTATAGAGCCTCCAAAAGAGGAGATACCTGTGGTAATCGGTAGCGAGATTGTTGGTCTAATTGTCCATGAGAGCTGTGGACATCCTAGTGAGGCTGATAGGATTCTTGGTAGAGAGGCTGCACAAGCAGGTAAAAGCTTTATCAAACCAAATATGATTGGGGAGAGAATAGGGAATGAATATGCTACAGTAATAGATGATCCAACTATACCTAATAGCTATGGCTTCTATCTATATGACGACGAGGGTGTTGCTGCAAGACCTAGATATCTATATAGAGAGGGTGTAATAAACGAGTTTCTCCATAATAGATGGACAGCAAAGATATTTGGTGTAGAGAGCAATGGTGCTGCAAGATCTATGGACTATATGAGTGAGCCAATAATAAGAATGTCAAATACATATCTAAAGCCAGGAGACTATAGCTTTGAAGAACTTATAGAGGATATAGATCTCGGTATATATATGAAGAGCTATATGGAGTGGAATATAGATGATGAGAGATGGAGCCAGAGATATGTAGGTCTAGAAGCATATCTAATAGAAAGAGGAGAACTAAAAACATTTGTTAGAAATCCAGTTCTAGAGATAACAACAAAAAGTTTCTATAGCCTCATAGATGCTGTGGGAAAAGAGCTTAGATTCTATGCAGGTACATGCGGAAAAGGAGAACCAATGCAAGGAGTACCAGTATGGTTTGGAGGACCAGATGTAAGACTCAAGAAAATTAGAGTTAAAACCCTATAACATATAAAATAAAATATTTTATCTCACTTCAACATAATCTAGATGAGGAGAATTTATATATTGTCTAAGGATCTGTATATCCTAGGTGTTTTACTTGAGTGGTGAATATGTTGATAGACTGAGGAAAAGAGCCTTAAGCTTCTTATCAGAGGCTGAAAGGGTTTCTGATCCAAATCTAGCAATATTTCTAGCTGAGCAGAGTCTTCAATTATATGTAAAAAGTGTTTACTATGAGCTCTTTGGATCTATGCTTAGAGGTCATAAGATTAGAGAGCTTCTAGCTATATTAATAAAATCTTTAGAGAGTCATGGCTATAAAGCTTATGCTGATGAAATTCTAAGATTTGTTGATGAACATAGAAGAACTCTTATAGAGTTAGAGACAGCTTATACAATGGCTAGATATGGAGAAATTGACTATAGTGTTAATGATGTTAAACAGGCTATAGACGTTGTTAGAAAGCTTATAGAGATTTTGGATCAGGTGTGTAGAGGTGTTAAGCTGGGTTAGATATCATTTTGAGCATCTCAGAAGATGGAGGGAATATGCTGAGAAAATTTGTAGCTCTATAAAAAGTCTTGGACTGGAAGCAGAGGTCTATGTTATTGGAGGTGTAGCAGAAGATAGAATAACTGTTCTAAGCGATATAGATATTCTCATAGTTGTAGAAAATATTGATCCATCTACAAAGAAAAAACTTGCTATAGATATTATGGAGAAAGCTATAGATAGCTATGGACTCCCTTGGGATGCACCTATAGAACTCCATATAATTGATAGAAATGATATGAAGACATATTTTAGATTATCAAAGACAATCAAGATATGTTGATAGAACAGTATTAAAAGTCTTCTCAATCCATAGACATTGTTATCTCAATATTGATTTCTTGGTATTTATACTCTCAAGAATGAATATCGATATAGATACTATCGTTATAATTATCATCAATAATCTATCAGAATTAAATCCATCTATAGATATGAGAAGTATTTCACCTATTAAAAGACCTATGAAGAACATTGCATATACCATAAGTCTTGGGATGAGCTTCTGTCTAAATACTATAAATCCGTCGATGTTTATCACCCTGGAAACCCTATATCCATAAGAATCCTCTCTAACTATACCTAGACTCAATAGCTTCTTCATATGGTAGTGAACAGTACTTACAGGTATATTTAATGCTCTAGAAATCTCTCTAACTCCCTGTGGATCCTTTGACTCTAGCAAATAGAGATATATCTTAAGAGCAGTTCTACTAAGATCATCCTGTGGTCTAGACATAGATACTCACTAAATTCTATACAATTTGAATATCTTTAAAATTCAAATGTTAAAATACTAATTGTTCAAGTCTCTGAACAAATATGTTCAAGGACTAGACTTTTTACAGCTTGATGCACAATAATATTCCTAGAGGGTGAAGATAATGAGTAAATCGTTTTACTATACACTAGGAATAATAGCATTGATACTAGGAATCATAACACCAATAACACTAAGAATATACTATCCAACACCAGAGAAAACAATAACAATACTCCAAACAACAATCTTACCAACACCAACAACAGTAACAATAGATCAAGGCATAACAAGAACAATTACAACAGAGATCACTGTGACCAGCACTCCATCGCCAAGTATGCAAATAGAAAGCTGTTCCATTGGGCAAGGAGCTATTGCAACTAGTACTCCATATACAATAGCTAGAAAAAGCGAAGTATTGTTAGAGCCATTAGAGGGGGTTCAAACATTTAACAACTACGATGAACTAATAAGCTTTCTGTCAAGAGCATCAAATATACTAAATACATATATTCCATATGGCCTACCTGTTCTTTTTGCTGCTGATGTTCGTGTAGTTCCATTATCACTACCTGCACCACTACCCGCTTCAGCTAAAGTCTCAGGAGAAGTTGGGTCTTCAAGAGTTTCATCTACAAATATACAGGTTGAGGGTGTTGATGAGCTAGATATTGTTAAGACTAATGGTAGGATAATAGCTGTTGCATCATCTAATAAGGTGTTTATAGCTGATGTTGCTGGAAAGAGGGTTGCTAGTGTGATAGATATTGGTAATGAGAATATCAGGGGATTATTCTTAGTTGATAATAGGCTTGTTGTTATAGCTGAAACCTCTGTTGTTAGACCTATGGCTATAGCTCTAGATGTTAGTAGACAGATGGTTATTCCTTCAGGTATTTCAAATACATCTATCCTTATATATAGTATAGATGATATGTATAGTCCAGAACTACTATCGAAATACTCTATAACTGGTTATGTATTGAGTGCAAGAGCCATCAATAGCTATGTGTATATAGTAACACAATTGTCGTTATCTAGGGATCAGATAATTATTCCTCTAGTTAATGGAGTTCCAATACCTGTTAAGAGTATAGGTATTGTAGATCCTCTGCCAAATTACTATACAAATATAATGGCTATCAATATAGAGTCTCTAAATGCATCTACATATTCATTTCTAACAGGATCTAGTAGCTGGATGTATATGTCTTTAGAAAGACTCTATATAGCTAAGGGGGAGAGCTATGATATTCCAAGAGCATATATAGAGTTTTTCAAAATAGCTATAAAATATCTGCCAGAGGATATAGCTAAGGAGATTGGTAAAGCTCTTGATGAAGGAAATATAACTAGATGTTATGAACTATTCACCAAATATGTCTCATCATTGGATTCTGAGAAGAGGACAGAACTTATAAAATCATTAGAAAGGGAGTTAGAATCAATAAGATTTTCACAGTTAACAAAATTCTATGTATTTAATGTTGATGGGATAAAGATAGAATATAGAGGAAGCTTTAGTGTGCCAGGAGTACTACTAGATCAGTTTGCTATGGAGGAATTAGATGGATATTTCATAGTTGCAACAACATCTACAAATATGAGTATCAAGATGAATATATATGAAGAACCTATTATTACTCAGGTCGCTAAGGAGGCTATTGTTATAGAGTGTTCTAGGGATATATGTGTAACACGCACATTAACACCATCTGTAGCTAAGGAGGAGAAGACTAGAAGTGGTCAGATAAATATCTATGTATATATGGCTCCAGTTGGTGAGACCAGAAATAATGTGTATACCATAAGGCTTAAGGATCTTAGTATAGCTGGGAGATTAGAGGGGCTGGCACAGGGTGAGAGAATATATGCAGCTAGACTCATTAAGAATACATTCTTCCTAGTAACATTTAGACAGATAGATCCTCTATTTGCAATAGATCTAACAGATCCTGAGCAACCAAAGGTTCTAGGCTATCTAAAGATACCTGGATTTAGTGAATATCTCCATCCAATAGATAGAGATAGATTGCTTGGAATAGGTGTAGAGAATAATGGGCTAAAAATCTCTCTATTCGATATATCTGATCCAACTAAGATGTATGTAGTTTCAGAGATAAAAATACCAGATAGCTGGAGTCCTGTGTTTGGCGATCACCATGCATTTACTATAGATCCTGACTACAAAACATTTTACATACCTATATCGTGGTACTATGGAGGATCGGGAATAATAGCTATTGGTTATGGAGGAGATATGCTGAAGCTGAAGAAGATTCTAGATCATGAAGATGCTGTGAGAGTTATCTACATAGGTAATGAGACTTTCACAATATCGCCAAGCTCTATAAAGATTTTTGATACAGAAACTCTTGAAGAAATAGGAATAATAGTATTACAGTAATTTTCTCTATAACAATTCTTTTTTACTACTCTACCTCATTATCCTTGGTCTACCTATCTTTAGTGTGAATATAGTTTCACTATTGACTATCCTTCTAATTACTAGGAATACAGCTAATCCATAGAATATATTTGATATAGATGCAGCAATAAGTGATGTATTATCTCCTAAGAGTACAAGTTTTGGTAGGAATACTGTATTGGCTATAGGTATTAGTGATACTACTAGTCTTGATGTTGATGATGATGTAATATCTATGAACATAGGTATGTATATCAATATGACTAGAGGACCCATAACATTTCCTAGGAGTGCTTGTGCTGTTCTTACATCTTGTGCAAGAGAGCCTAGGAGTATAGCTATTGCTAGAATAAGTATTGCAGCTCCAGATATATTTAGTGCAATACTTGGGTATAGTGTTGGTGGTAGTGTTGGTGTGGATATCTGTTGCTGTTGTTCTAACCCAATATTTATCATCCCAAATGTATATGAGAATAGTAGTAATCCGTATGCAAGCATATATATAAGTCCTATGACTAGTGATACAAAGATCTTTGCCCATACTATACTCATTCTACTTATTGGCAATGTTAGTAGTGTTTCAAACATTCTCTCCTCCTTCTCTATAGCCATACTAGTAACAACTATTTGTGAAGCCATTATAACTAACATTAGCACTATCAATGGTACAAATATTGTTGAAACAGTTATAACTCCCATAAACATTGATGGATTTGAAACCCTCTGACTACCAATAAATCCATATGACTCTATATCTATGGGCCTAGATATAAAGTTATAGGAGAGATTTCTCTCTGTAACTATACTCTGTAATACCTTTTTCGAATAGCTCTCTACCAATCTAGAAGCACTCTCTATAAGACTAGATTCACCTATTGTTAGAGCTGAGAAGGATATATATGTCACAATCTTTGCCTGTATATTTCTAGAGATATTGCTACTAAATCCCTTTGGAATAACATATAGTATCTTAGTATTAGTTAATTCAAAAACTCTTGAAATATTATTTATATAGCTAGGATCAACATTTACTACATATACACCAATACTCCTCAGATAATCTATAAAATCCCTGGAATATATATCGTTATCAATATCAATAACACTTACACTACCACTCTCCCTAACAGCCTGTTCAACCTGTTGCCTAACACCATATATTGTAACACCATATAGTATTCCAATCATGATTAGAGGTACTATAAGCATTGCTATAAGTATCTTTGGATCTCTTGCAACACTCTTCAACTCCTTCTTAACAAATAACCAAAAGGCAGTCAAATTCTTTCACCTACAAGCTTAATGAATACCTCCTCAAGATTTTCAGCACTATACTTCTCCTTTAACTCTCTAGGGCTACCTATCTCCATAATCTTTCCATTATGGATAATAGCTACTCTATCACATAGATACTCAACTTCAAGCATATTATGGCTACTCATAAGAACTGTCACCCCTTTCTCCTTTGCATAGCTTCTAATAGCATTTCTAACATGTACAGCATTAACAACATCTAAACCTGCTGTAGGTTCATCTAGTATAGCTATCTTTGGTTTAACCATAAGAGTTTTTGCAACTAGAAGTCTTCTAAGCATACCCTTACTATAGCTCTTAATCTTATCATTAATCCTATCCCCTAGTCCACTAAGCCTTATACCCTCATCAACCATGCTAACAACCTCAGATTCTCTAGAGCTATACAGTCTAGCTATAAACTCTAGAAATTCTCTACCAGTGAGATACTTATATCCACCAGCTTCCTCAGGAAGATAGCTAATGATCCTCCTAACCTTATCAGCCTCTCTAACAACATCATATCCACCAACAATAACAGTACCACGTGTTGGCTGAAGAATAGTTGCAATAATCCTAAGAGTAGTTGTCTTCCCAGCACCATTAGGTCCTATAAGACCGAATATCTCTCCATCATAGACAGAGAATGTAGCTCCATCAACACCTTTAACACCATTTGGATAAATCTTAACAAGATCCCTAACATCTACAGCTATAGACATGGTAACTACCTCTTAAATCTCTTTTAGAAACCAGCTTATAAATCTTCCTATCTCTATCAACAACCCCTCTACTGCTACAAGATCCATTCCTACGCCATCTACTCCAAGTTTATTTATAGCTACATCTATAAGGAGAGCCAAAGAACCATAGTGTCTAGCTCATGTTTAGACGTAACATTTAGATATGTTATAGCATATATCTACATTCAACGCCTATGTCCCTAACAGCTGATTTTATTGTTGAGCTCTTTGAGAGAGGTGTAAGGGCTAGGAAGAGGCCTGCAGAGCTCCTTGTCTCAGGATCTCTGACCTAGATAAGAGGATTGATTCATTGGATAAAAGACTGGATTATGTGACAAAGATCTTGTGGACACTTGCAATAGGGGTAATAGCAACACTTGTAGCAAACATAGTAATCCTAGTCCTTACACGAGGAGTAATAAGATAGAGCCAAGGGCTAAATATCGCTTCCAATATTCTCTTCACCACCCATCTTCCCTACCTTCTAAAGCTTCACACCTACTACAAGTAAAGCGTCTCTCAGAAGTTTAGCTCATTAAGTCTTGAGATTCTAATACCTGAATTGTTGTAGCAATCCAGTTTTTGGCAATACTTTGAAGCTTTGTAGATTAGTAGAGTAATATGGTCCACTCCTTAAGTCTACCTGTAACAGGATCTACCTGAAGTCCCAAGACTTCAAGGACCGTAACACCTATCAACACCTTATCTATAACATCTGATATGACTGCAGATACAATATCTTCCTTACCCTCGAGCTCAATCCAAACTCTTGTTCTCTCAAGCTCAATCCTACCACCAGCGGTCATTACTGGTACCTTACCTGTAACCTCTAGTCCCAACTCGTTAGCAAGTCTACGGGGTATAGCAGTCAGTGTTGCACCGGTATCAACAAGAGCATCAACTTCAATGACTCTCCTCTTACTAGGATCCCCAATTCTCGCCTTAACCCATACATGGCCCATGTACCGACCCAAAATATTGTGTTTCTAGATCCTTATAACCTTTTGATTAGGCCTAGGTACTGCTTGTATCAGTTTCTAGATACTGCTATCTTTATAGAGCATTTGTCTAGAAGAGGTATGTATTCCTCTTCACCTCTTTTTAGCAGTCCATCCTCTGTAACTTTCTCTCCCCATCCTATACAGGTATATGCCTTTCTTATCAATCTATTTCTATGTTGGATAGAGTCCTTAAATGATGTTGGACAGAAATGTATAGCTATATCAATACCCTCTCTATATGCTCTTCTAATAATCTCTTCAGCTGTCTCTCTACTACCCTTAACAGTCTTTCCATCCTCATTAGCTCTATAGCCCCTCAAAGAGATTTGTTCAGCATTTGTCTCTGTAATCTCAAGCTCATTTAGATTAACAAACTTTACACCTATTTCATTTGCCTTTAACACTATTCTCCACAGTCTATCGAAATCATTTGGGATTACAGGTATCTCTATACCTACATCCATAGATGTCTCTCTAACTGTATACCCTACTAATCTCCAAATACTATCATTAACTATATGGAATCTTATCTCATCGAGACCAATTCTATCGAGATATTTTATAGAGCTTTTTGTTGCTCCAAATCCAGATGTATATAGATGTATATGGAAGTCTCTACCCATAACATTCTTTATCATCTCTATAACTCTTACAGTAAGATCATATCTCTGAAAAGGTTCTCCACCAGTTATAGAAGCTCCTTCAGCTCTTATAACATATAGTTCATCGAGTATATCCTCAACCCTATAAATCCTCTCCTCATCTATATAGAAAGCTCCTGCTTTTCTCCTATCATAACTTATAGGGCAGTAGAAACAGTTTATGCCACAGATACCAGTTATAAATATAACTGCCTTTGAACCTGTCATACATAGTTTACAGCCCTTTGCTAAATCTCCATACCATATACCTAGAGTCTCACTACTAACTAATCTATGTGCATAGCCCATATTTCTCAACCTTTCTTCTAAACAATGTATTCTCACTACATAGCTCCTCAATAGCCCTCTCAATCTCCTCGAAATACGGTATCTCCCTCTCTATGAAGAGACCTGTATGCCCCTCTCTAGCTCTTCTAGTAAGAGCTTCAACTCTATCCCTAACAACATTTATAGATATACCAAGTCTTTTAGCTACATAGCCCTCATAACCTATAACAGGAAATTCTCTATGCCCCCTATCTGTAGGCTCTATAAACATAAGCTCCTTATTTACTCCACAAACCCTTCGATCCATATATAGATCATTAAGAGTCGCCATACCGCTAAACCTATAGTACTCAATCTCTATAGGCTCAAGCTCTACTATTGGTATAGATATACTTTGCTCCTCTAGATGATCAAGATATAGATAGATCTTTGGTGTATGTCGAGGTGTTGGCTGAACAACCACAATACTATAGATCTTAAAGCTGTTACCCTCCAAACAGAGTTTGACAATTCCATATGGATAAGGCTTAAGTAGAGATACATCAATATCACTATCAGTGTCTACATCACCTCTAGCAATACTTCCATGAACGATAGCTATATCTATACCACACCTCTTCAGAGCCTCAAGAATCCTTATGCCCTTTAGCCTCTTCTCCCTTAGGATTCTCCAGTGATTCTCATCATATATAACTTCTCTAGCATAGCCATCAAGATAAAAATCATTACTACTTATATTCATTGGCTATAGACCCTTATATACTAGCTAAACAGAGTATCTAGAGGTATCCATATGATAGATATAGTAATGCTTATAGTGATATATATAGTTTTAACATCAATAATATATATAGTGACTAGAGGTAAGGATATAGCTATCTATGGAAAGAGGATAAGGTTTATCCCAGGAGGATTCCTAGCCTTTATAGGCAAAGAAAAAACTCCTATTGTACATCGTCCAGTTGGGAAGAAAGTATCATTAATACTTATAATTACTATGGTCTTGGGTATGGCTATATTCTACATATTCTTTCTACCAATTATACTAAGAGAAACAATATTTTCATATATATTCTATGCAACTGGAAAAACATCTACACCTCCACAACCATCAGTAGTTCCAATACCAATGATCTTTATGTTTAGAGATATACTGATTTATATCATTGTCGCTATAGGAATAGGGGTAATAGTTCATGAAGTTGCTCATGCAATTATAGCTCTGAGAGAAGGTATTAAGCTTAGAAGCTGGGGTATTGGAATAGTATTTCTAATGCCATTAGCATTTGTAGAACTAGATGAAGAACAATTCAATAGAGCTCCAGCAAGAAGTAGACTAAATATAGTTTCAGCAGGTTCTTTTGCAAATGCTCTAATAGCTCTAATAGCATTTATTCTCTTAATATCTCTAAGATATTATATTGTACAGATCTTTGGAAATCCCGTTATAGTCCCCATGGTCACATCAATAGACTGCTCTCTCTGTAATACAAATCCTATATGTCCAGCTAGAGTATTTGGAGCACCAACAATAATATATTCTATAAATGGCACTAGACTCTATAGCTCTCTACAAATAGGACAGATATTACTTCACACACAGCTTAACTCTACAATACCAATAACCATATGTTCTGCTGGTGGAGAATGCAAAAATATTTCAATAGTATTAGATGCCTATAATGAAGAGATATTCAATAGAAATGGAACAAAAGTCCCATGCCTAGGAGTAAGACTACAAGATGTAATAGCATTTGAGAGAAATGGGCATATATATGTTAATCAGATGATAATCGAATTAACAAATTATTTAGCATATATATTTATGATTAATTTAAGCCTCTATGCATTTAATGCAATACCACTCATAATATCTGATGGCAGTCTCTTTATATCTATATTATCAGAGTTATTCAGATGGCTAAAGCCATTATCTAGATCAAGGGTTATAGATATCATAAATATCTTCATAATAGCTATAGCAACAGGTATATCAACATATCTATTGTTGAGGCCTTAGCGATGAATATTAGGGTTGCAGAGGTTAGTGATATAGATGTTATCTATGGTCTAGAGACAAAATGTTTTAGGGATCCATATCCAAGAGAACTTCTGAGAATGCTTCAGGCATTATATCCACAGCTATTTTTAGTTGCAGAAGAGGGTAATAGGATTATAGGCTATGTCTCAGGGCTTATAAGAACTGATGGTTTTGGGCATATAGTGTCTATATGTGTTGATCCAGAGTATAGGAGGAGGGGTGTTGGAAGAGCTCTTATGGTAGCACTAGAGAAGCGTATGAGGGAAATATTTGGTATATGTATGTTTAGATTAGAGGTAAGAGTATCTAATACCAATGCGATAAAGCTCTATGAATCTCTTGGATATAAGATTCAGCTTAGGATACCTAGATATTATACTGATGGAGAAGATGCATATCTAATGATAAAAGACTCTTGTTAAATGTTTAATTAATTCTATCGGTATCTTCTATAGACTTTTTACTAGTATTCTAGATGTTGATTTGTATAAGAATTCAAAACTTGTGTATGTATAGTGTAGATCTAGTGGTAGAATGTCTGCTAGTGATATAGAGATATACATACTTGATGCTAGTTATGAGGTTATTGGGGGAGAGCCCCATATAGTTATATGGGGTATTGATAGAGATGGTAGAAGAGTTCTTCTTAGGGATAGGAGGTTTAGACCATACTTCTATGCTATTATAGATAAGAATTTCTATGATAAGATAGATATATTGCTATCATCTATAAAGAGGCTTAGTAGACCTAGATCACCAATAACATCTCTTGAGATTGTTGATAAGAAGTTCTTTGGTAAACCTGTCAAAGCTATAAGAATTACTACTATGCTTCCTGAAGCTGTTCGTGAATATAGAGATGATGTTTCTAAGATACCGGGTATAGAGAGAGTTGTTGAGGCTGATATAAGATTCTCTATGCGTTATCTTATTGATAACGATATATATCCATGTACATGGCATAGATTTAGAGTTGTAGAAAGACCTAGATCTGGTGAGTATAGAGTTGATGCAGAGTATGAGGTTATAGATATTTTGCATAGGGTTGAAGAATTTGTTCCACCTAGGTTAAGGGTATTAGCATTTGATATAGAGGTTTATAATCCTAGGGGTATACCCAAGGCTAATAAGGATCCCATAATCATTATATCTCTGTACAACTCTGATGGAGAGTATATAGAGTTTACAGCAAATGATAAAGATGATAGGAATCTTATCAAGAGTTTCATAGACTATGTACTTAAATATGATCCAGATATTATTGTTGGATATAATTCAAATAGATTTGATTGGCCATATCTTATAGAGAGAAGTAGATTTCTTGGGATAAAACTCGATGTATCTAGAAGAAGGGGTGTAGAGCCATCACCTAGTGTCCATGGACATATCTCTGTTCCTGGAAGACTAAATGTAGATCTATATGATTTTGCTGAGGAAATGAGTGAGATAAAGATTAAGAGTCTTGATGAGGTAGCAGAATATCTAGGTGTTATGAAGAAGAGTGAGAGAACTAATGTTCCATGGTATGAGATCTATAGGTATTGGGATGATGAGAAGCTTAGACCTATACTTCTAAGATATGCTAGAGATGATGCTATTTCTACATATGGTATAGCTGAAAAGATACTTCCATTTGCTATTCAGCTATCTAGTGTAACAGGTATTCCACTTGATCAGGTTGGAACTGCTAGTGTTGGTTTTAGACTTGAATGGTTCTTGATTAGAATTGCATATATGAGAGATGAGCTTGTTCCAAATAGAATTGAGAGAGAGTATGAGCCTTATAGAGGTGCTATAGTTCTTGAGCCAAAGAAGGGTGTTCATGAGGATATAGCTGTATTAGACTTTTCAGCAATGTATCCAAGTATAATGATGAAGTATAACATAGGTCCAGATACCCTTGTAAAAGATCCTGAGATATGCAAAGAGGATAAATGTTTTGAGGCTCCAGAGACGGGATATAAATTTGTTAAAGAGCCTTCAGCATTCTTTAAAATAGCTCTAGAGATATTGGTTAAGGCTAGAAAGATTGTTAGGGAGCAGCTGAAGAAATATTCTGTAGACTCTATAGAGTATAGAGTTCTTGATGCAAGACAGAGAGCTTTAAAGATACTTGCAAATGCATGTTATGGCTATATGGGTTGGGTGGGAGCTAGATGGTATTGCCGTGAATGTGCTGAAGCTGTTACAGATTTTGGTAGAGAGACTATTAGAAAAGCTATAGATATAGCTAGAAATCTAGGTCTAGCTGTTATATATGGCGATACAGATTCTCTATTCGTTAAATACGATAAGGAGAAGATAGATAAGCTGATAAAAACTGTTGAGGATGTATTAGGGCTTGAGATAAAGATTGATAAGATATATAGAAGAGTATTCTTTACAGAGGCAAAGAAGAGATACATTGGTTTAACAGATGATGGAAGAATAGATGTTGTTGGATTTGAAGCTGTTAGAGGTGATTGGGCAGAGATAGCTAAGGAGCTACAGGAGAAGACAGCAGATATAGTTCTAAAGACTATGGATCCAAAGAAAGCTGTAGAATTTGTTAGAAATGAGATTGAGAAATTGAGGAAAGGTGTGAGTGAGGGCTCTATACCAATAGATGGATTCATTATATGGAAGACAATTACAAAACCATTAAAGGAATATGAAGTTGATGCTCCACATGTAGTAGCAGCTAAATATCTTGAGAAAGCTGGGTATAGGGTTGAGGTAGGTGATAAGATAGGATATGTAATTATAAGGGGAAGTGGGAAGATATCTGATAGAGCAAGACCATATATAAATGTTGATGTTAGAGATATAGATATAGATTACTATATAGAGCATCAGATAATCCCAGCTGTTATAAGAATACTTGGATACTTTGGTATTACTGAGAAACATCTTAAAACTGTTGGAAGAACTGGAAGATCATTGTTTGACTATAGAAAATAGAAGAATAAAAATATATTCTATCTAGCTCGATATACCAAAAATGTCTTGGAATGTCATTACAATAATGTTTTCAGGCTTCTTAGCTATACTACCTATTCTAACACCTATCAATAGCTTTATCCCTTTAGATGATGCAACATCTAATAGTCTTTGGGTAACAATGCCATCGAATAATATACCAAGTATCTTCCCAGGCTCTATCTGCTGAATCTTATCTATAAGATCTCTCACAGGGACTCTCTCAATAATATTCCAATTTTGATCAATTAGTATTGCTTCTAGGGTTCCCATAAGCTTTTTCCCCTCTTCTATAATACTTAATGGTATCTCCATAGTCTCTGTTGGAGGAGCTACCTCAGGCTTTGGAACTTCTACCTTGGGTTTTACCTCAGCCACAGCTTCAAGAATTTGTTGTATCTGTGGCTTTGCTTCAGCTACAGTTTCCTGTATCTCTACCTTCTTCTCTTTCTCTAGAGACTCTAGAAATTGCTTAGCTGGTATAGCATTCTTTAATGCTTTTGCAATTTCCTTTGATGTCAGCTCCTCTACCTCCTTACCAGGTGGAGCTCTTGCAACAAGATCTATATCAGCAACTCTTATAACCTCTTTAGCAATAAGCTCACCTGCTCTATCACCATCGACAAATAGTATAACGTTTTTCTTAGATGCTAATTTAATTATTGTCTCAGGAACCTTTGATCCATGAGCACCTTCAAGAGCTATAACATTTCTATATCCATATCTAAGCATGTTTAGTACATCAGCTCTTCCCTCAACAACTATAATAGTATCACTCTTATCTATATCTGGACCAGCAGGAAGTTTTTCAGGTCCATAGTAGACTAGCTCTGCAATTCTAACACTCTCTGAAATATTATTTATAATCTCCTTTAGATCAGGTGCTTTCTCTACAAAGAACTTTTTCGCTATCTCTGTTGCTCTCTCCATAATCTTCTTTATCCTTTCAGCTCTAATATCAACAATATCTACTACCTGTATTCTTGCTGAATATGGTCCTACCTTCTCAACATTTTCTATCATAGCTGCTAGTAGAGCTGTTTCTATTCTATCTAAATTCGAGGGTATTAGTATTTCCCCTATAGTCTTTCCTCCCTGTGTTTTTACATCAACACTTATCCTCCCAATCCTACCCTTATCCTGTAGATCCCTAAGATCAAATTCCTCTCCAAATATACCCTCTGTATATCCAAATATAGCTCCTATTATATCAGATTTCTCTACCTCCCCATCAACCTCTATTTTTGCTCTAATAATATATTTAGACATTTCCTCCACATCCCCTATCTAGTTACACTTTTCTCAATATCCTTAAGCTCCTCCCATAGATCTTTATTAGCCTGTAGCATATCTCTTATAGGCTTTACAATCTTTATAAGCTCTTTAGCTACTGTATTTTTAAGATCTAATGGATGTATCTTCCCCTCTCTATAGAGATTCTCAAGCTCCTCATAGCTATAGACCTCTATAGACCCTCCATACTCAGGCTTTCTATCAATAACAAATCTTTTCTTCTCACCACGAAATACTATGTATTTAGCTATAGACATTATAGGATTATTCTCAACTTCTCTCGGGGGGCAGTAAGCAGATCTTATCTTTCTCTCTATAGCTTCATCAGAATCTATAACAAATATAGCATCCTCAGGTTTAGACTTACTCATCTTTGTTTCAGCAGCTATATCATCTATCTCCATACCCTCGAAACTCATTCTCGATACACCTTTAAGTGATGGTAGAAGTGGTGTATGTATAGCTATAGGCTTCTTAAAACCTAGTTTCTCTGCAACATCTCTTGCAAGCATATGTGCCTTTCTCTGATCTAATCCACCAAGAGCTATATCTAGATCCATTTCAAATATATCTGCTACCTGCATCAATGGATAGATAAGCTTAGAGAAATCAAGTTCAGCTTCATCAGCTCTTCTACCAAGTATTGTCAAAGCTCTCTTAATCCTACTCAAACTAGAGCTCTTAGCTATTCTAAGAACCTTCTCCCAGTAGCTAACTCTAGACACAATATCCTCTGCATAAACTATTCTAACTCTAGACATATTAACTCCTATAGCACTAAGAACATATGCAACATGTCTAGCAGCAGCTCTTATAAGATCCATATTACCTCCAAGCTTATCATTTATCCATGCATGCCATGTAGCTGCATAGAGAATCATCTCAACCCCTGCATCAACAAGATCCTTAAACTTATATGCCCATATAAGCCAACCCAGATGAAAGATACCACTAGGTTCAAAACCTATGTATCCTCTAATATCCTTTTTATTTAAAAAGATATTTCTAAGTTCATCTTCTGTAACAATCTCAACAGTATTTCTCTTCACAAGCTCTAAACGTTCATCTACATTCAAATAACAACACCAATATACTAATCTCATAGTTAAATAGTATTAGAAAGGGTAAAAACTTATCATAGTTCTATATCCTCTTTAGCTTAGCTATTCCAGCTATAAATTATTGTAATATATCATGAGTAAAGCTAATAGCTATTTACCATATAAAACATCTATAATAGGCTCTAGATATAGTTCTACAATAGCTATTGGATACTCTATACCTAGCTTCTCAAGAATCTCAGGATTTACTTCACCAAAGACACCTATAACCCTATTATTCATCTCTATACATCCACATCTACCACTAATGTATATAGGATTTGAACAGCTATGTATAGAGATATTTCTTTCTATTCCAAGTTCTCTTAGAACTGCAAAGAGATCTGCATGGATTTCCTCAAATCTAATCTCACTATCCATTAAAGCAAAGACACATCTAAATTCATTTCTCCATCTATTATAACACTCTAGACATTTTGTAACAACCTCTCCAACTTCAAATATCTTTATTGGTAGAGGTGTATGTTGAGATTCTCTCAATACTAATAATATTGATGCTACCATACTATTTCTTATAGCATCAATCTCACTTGATATAGGATTTACAATTCTTAGATATTCTCCTTGTTGTATAAGGTCTAAGATTTTTGATGGAAGTATTGTTAATGTGTTTATCTCAGTATATCCAAGTCCTATAAGTACATCTCTAACTATATTACTAACAACTCTATATCTATCTACACCATATCTATATACTGGGGGTATAGCCTCAATACCGAGTGCATCATATCCTATTCCTATAGCTATATCTTCAACTATATCGACTTGGTGAAGAATATCGGCTCTATATGGGGGAACTAAAACATCTATACTAGTCTCATCTATCTTCTCAACAATATATCCCATTCTTGTAAGAGCATCTCTAGCCTTAAGAATAATCTCTTTCTTCTCTATCCCAAGCCACATAGATGCATATTCAGTATCTACAGATCTCTTTCTCCATGTTAAATCAGGTGTATAGTCTGTATAGTTTGGATAAATTATTCTAGCTCCTATGATACTACCTCCATAGAATACAAGGCTATGTATAATAGCATTTAGGACTATCTTAATAGCATTGATATCTATACCTGTTACATCTATAAGAATATTTCTAGTCGATGGCTCTAGCCTAGTTATATCACTATTTATAACAGGTGGAAGAGAGATAATTTCATTGCCTGAGAATATAGCTGGATGCATATTGCCATCGAGAGATATATCTCCATAGAGCTTCCCCTGATCAAGTCTATTCAAAACCTCTCTTATAGTCATAACCTCAGATGTGTGTAGAGGTATCATCTTCTCTCTATCTATATCGACATATAAATATCTAAGTGTTTTCGATGGAAGTTTATCGAGATCATGAATACCTATAGCAACCTTCCTCCGATTTCTACCAAAAGTTGTATGTAGCCTCTCTTGAAACTCTATCAATTCCTTAAGAATATACTCATCCATTTCAACATTTCTTACTGCTGCTATAGCTATATATGGTCTCTTTATAGGTGGCTCTACATAGACATCAAAATCTATGCTAGTTACATTAAACATCTTTGGCTTCTCTAAACCTAGATAGAGTCTAGCTGCATATGCTATACCCTCTGTAGAGAACATGTCTATCCTATCGCTTTGAACCTCTATAGCTATAGTTCCATCCTCCTCAATCTCAGTCTCACACTTTAGATTAAACAGTACATCTCTTAGTCTATCAACATCGTCTATACCTATAAGCCCTAGGATCCTTGGGAGAAGAGTTCTAACTACAGGCATATCGTATCACTGTGATAGTTTCATTTTATATAATGGGAATCTCCTAATAAACTCTATATCCTTAGAGAATAGAAGTCTTATATCATCAATTCCATATACGACCATCGCAAGACGCTCTACACCCATACCCCATGCACCAACAGGACTATTTACACCTAGAATCTCTAGCACCTCTGGTCTAAACATACCTGCACCAAAAACCTCTATCCATCCATATCCAGGTACATATCCATACCCCTCAACACTTGGCTCTGTAAATGGGAAGTAAGCTGGTTTAAATCTATATTTCTCTATACCCATATACCTAAGGATCTGGCTTAGCAAACCGAGTAGTTTTCTAAAACTGAAGTCTTTCTCCATAATAACGCCATCAAAATTTGTAAACTCTGGAGAATGTCTAGCATCAGGATTATCTCTTCTAAATACTCTTGCAATTGTATATAGTCTTACAGGAGGCTCTCTATATATAGATAGGAATCTTGCTGTAACAGCAGTTGTATGAGATCTTAGGATAAGTCTAGAAGCTTTCTCCAAACTCCAGCTATATCTCCAACCAATACTTCCACAACTACCACCAAACTCATGAACATTCCTAGTCCTCTCAACAATATCCCTAAAGCTATCTAGATTAGCATAACCATCAACAACTAGAATATCATGTATATCTCTAGATGGGTGGTCCTGGGCCTGGAAAAGTATATCAAAATTCCATATCTCTGGAATAACATAGTCATCTCTAACCTCAACAAATCCTAGTCTCTCCATAATCTCTCTAATCATATCGATAAACTCTTTAAAGAAATGCTTCTTACCAGGATAGACAACAGGTGGATTAGCTTCAACATTATATGGCTTCAATACAGCTTTTCTCCACATACCGCTAACAATAACATCTCGTGAAAGTCTTGAGATAATAGTACCCTGTTCAATAAGATTTCTAGCTTCTTCAACTCCTATCACAAGTCTAACTATTCTAACCTTTCTCTTCTCAACATTAATTAGCTTCCTCTTTACAAGTTCTTGAAAAACACTATCGTTATAGATATCTATAGAGACTTCAGATACATTTGAGAAAATCTTTAGATACTCCCTATGTTTATCAAGCGGTATATATTTTATGTATTTAGCAGTATTATTCTCAATAGATATCCATCCCCTTCTCCTAGCCCAGCCAATACCAATAACAGTAAAATCCTTACCAAAAGTATTCTCTATACGATCTATAGAGACAGCTCCTCCAGAATCCCTAATAAATAGTGTTATAACCTCCTCTGGAAGACCATCAACATATCTAATACCCTCCTCACTAGTCTTAGCAAATATCTTCTCAATCTCATCAACACTTACAATACCCTTAGACCTTAGAAGTTCAACTAATGGTGATATAGATGATGCATCTCTATTCAATATCCTTGCAAGCTCCGATAACTCTACATCTCTATTTATCTCTACAAGCTTCTTCAATACCTCTATCTCTCCAGCTGATAAAGGCTGTATCTGTGAAACAATAATGGATCCCTCTAAAACTAATTACAATCTAATCACTACACCAAGTATTTAAACTTTTAGATAAGTATCAACACATAAGATTGTAGATAAAAGGTAGTTAAATTTATAGAGACTTCAATCTTCTAACAGTATCTAGAAATAGATTGGGATCTATATAAAAGAGGTATTTATCTTCTCTAGAAAGTCTAAATACATAGCTATGAATCTCGAGGAGTCTCTTTAAACAATCTAAATCTTCTGCACACTCCCTTGGATCTATATAATAGAAATTCTCTATCCATGAAATAGAGAACTTTAGTACATCGCTATTCTCATCTATACAGAGAACTCCCTCCTTCGTACATATCTCTTTAGCAAAACTCTTTAAATACTCTATAGAGTCTATAAACATTTTTCATCACACATATAATAGCATATATAATTTAAACCCTAATACAGATATTATACTAGGATGTATATATATTTTTCGTCAAAATATTTATGATTCTAATCACAAAATTTAATTTATCAATTATCTTTAGTAAGGATTTCTAAGAAACTACCTCTATATAATATGTTTTGATATATGTACATCTTTTATAGCTACATATGGTAGTCTTGATGGTGTTTCTACCTCCCACCACTGTATATTGTAGAGCTCTTTTCCTATCATTTCAATGTTATTGAGTATTCTTGGAAATGTATCTGCAATTCTTATCTTTGTTATAGGTATTAGATTTCCGTTCTCTATATAGAATATGGCATCTCTCGCAATTGTTGAGAATATTCCCTCTACATAGTTTTGTAACCTTGTATACCAGTTATTTGTTATAAGTATTCCTCTACCTATATCTCTAATCATATCATCTATCTTTATATCTCCTGGAGCTACATATATATTCCATGGTGTTGGTGATATCCATCCAGCATTAGCTGTAGATATAGCGTTTAGGGCTCTAGCTGTCTTAGTATTGTGCAGAATGTTTTTTAGTACACCATTCTCTATAATAGGTTTATTAAATGTTTCTAGACCCTCATGATCAAAACTCCTTGCACCAGGTAGACTAGAATCCCTTGGACAGTCATACACACTTAGCTTATCTGAAGCAACTTTATCACCAACTCTATTCTTCATAAATATAGATGTGCCAAATAGTATAGAGAAACCTGTTGCCATATTAACTATATAGTCTAGGAGATTTCCAAATACCATTGGACTTAGAATTACATTGTATATCCCAGGCTCTATATTTCTACGATTTTTTGAATCTACAGCATATCTAGATGCTATAGAAGCCGTCTGAATAAGTCCATCTATATCAATCTTTGTTGAAGTAAAACTCCATTGCCCACTTCCATCAGGTTCTGAAAATGCTCTAATAGAGCTTTGGAGAAATGTCTTCTTCTCACTCAATACAACATCTGTTGATGTAGCTAATAGTTCATCTATATATCCTAGCTGAATTACACCTGCAACACTATCTATCTTCTCCCTATGTGATACCTCAATAACAATTTCTGTAAGCCTGGAAATATTATCCATATAGTTTATGATAGAACTATCAAAAGTATCTCCAATAAAACTAATTTTACTAGGTCTTGGTAGAGGTGCATATAGAGGAGATTCAGAAATCTTATCAGCAATCTCAATAAGTCTCTCAATAGGTTTCATAACATCATCTATAGATTTTGGATGAAGCTCTAAACCCATAATCCTTCTATTCCTAGATAGATATAGAGACACATCAAAAGAACTCCATCTCTGAACAACACTAGGTTCACTATTAGCTATCTTAGCCATAACCCTTCTGTAATCCCTAATAAGTATAGCTACCTCATCAAAACCCTCTCCAGCTATACTTCTAACAATCTTATTAGCATAATCAATATAGCTACTCATATAAAACACCACAAACTATCCTTTTATAGATACAGATAAATCCCAGGTTTAAATATTCTATGTATCTCCTATTGTAGAACTATTGATAAAACTATAGAATACTGATATAGCAAAAGTGTTAAGGGATAGATACTATTGTTTGATACTATTACCTCTTAGAGCTTCTTATAATCTCTATAAAGTATCTATGTATTCTTGTATCTCCTGAGAGCTCTGGATGAAATGTTGTTGCAATTATATTTCTCTGCTGTACAAATATATGTGAATCACTGAGTTTTGCATGGGATATAACCCCACTCCCTATCTCTATCACCGCTGGTGCCCTTATGAATATAGCTCTAAATGGCTTCTCTCCCAATATAGGTATAGCTATATCTACCTCAAAACTCTCTCTTTGTCTACCATAGTAGTTTCTCTCAACAACAATATCTAAAACTCCTAGGGTATTTGTCAACTCTTTACCAGTCTTTCTATCAATAGCCTTTTTAGCTAGGAGAACAAGTCCTGCACATGTTCCAAATGCTGGATATCCAGATTTTATAAAGTCTCTTAGATCTATATCCATATTCATTCTATTGATTAGCTTTGTAATCGTTGTACTTTCTCCACCTGGAATTATTATTCCATCTACATTCCATAGATGTTGAGATCTATAGATGTTTACCACATCACACTGTATTCCAAGCTCTTTACAGCTCTCATTAACCATATATCTATGTTCATCTATCCCTCCCTGAAAACCTAGTATGCCTATCTTCATCTATACTCCCCTCACCTGGAGAAGCTCCTCAGGTTTTAGCTGTCTAATATCTATACCCATCATAGACTTCTCCTCACTAACCATAGCCTGTGCCTCTACAACAATCTCTGGATCAAACCACATAGATGTTGCTAAAACTATAGCCTCTGCCCTCACCTGTGGATCCTGACTCTTAAATATACCAGAGCCAACAAAAACACCATCAGCTCCAAGCCACATCATTAGAGCTGCATCTGCTGGTGTAGCTATTCCTCCAGCTGCAAAATTTACCACGGGTAGTCTCTTTAGCCTAGCTGTAAGCTCTAGAATCTCTGGTGGTACCCCTATCTCTCTAGCCCTTCTAACTCTATCCTCTTCAGACATATTTGAAACGCTCATTACATCCCTCATAATGCTCCTCATATGCTTAACAGCTTCTGCAACATTACCTGTACCAGCCTCACCCTTAGTTCTAATCATAGCTGCACCCTCATAAATCCTCCTAAGAGCTTCACCAAGATCTCTAGCACCATTGACGAATGGCACCTTGAATAACCATTTATTTATATGTCTCTCCTCATCAGCAGGTGTAAGAACCTCACTCTCATCAATCATATCAATACCTATTTGCTCAAGTATAACAGCCTCCATATAGTGACCTATTCTAACCTTAGCCATAACAGGTATTGTAACACTCTCTAAAACCTCTTGAATCCTCTTAACACTAGCCATTCTAGCAACACCACCACTCTTCCTAACATCATATGGAAGCTTATCTAAAACCATAACAGATACAGCACCAGCATCTTCAGCTATAGATGCTTGTTCAACATTTGTAACATCCATACAAACACCATATTTTTGAAACACAGGGAAACCATACTTTACCCTAAGTGTACCCTTCTCAGGAATGGTAATAGCCTCTGGAAGTCTCTCAGGTCCATATCTAAAGTATATCCCCTCAGATTTCAGCTTATCGCTAACCTCAGCTAGTCTATAGAAAAACTCTACAATGTTATTAAAACCTACATCAATTAGATGAGTATTCCAAGCTCTCTTCAATGTCATACAAATCACATAGCGGATATACTATGAAGTTGTTATTAAATCTTAATAGAATATTTACATCGAATATTGATCTTGTACCAAATATCAAAGTCTTCTTAACCCTATACAAGTTAGTAATACATATCTCTACAACCTCTCCATCTAAACAATGTACTGCTGATAGATCTAGCCATATCCCTCTCTAGTTTTGGAATAAGCTACAAATATCGACAAGGTCTTGTACTGATAGCTCTATACAAAATAGCTTCAATGATAATTCAAGACTATACCTATGATTTGTGTTTCATAAGCTATCTAACTATTGTCCAATCTCATTATGCTGCATGAAACAACCTCTATATCTTTAACTGCTTCTCAACATGGTTCAAAGTATGTTATATAGAAACCATTTTTAGGTATAGCTCTAGAATATTCCTATTTTAGTACAGGTGTTGATCGTGGATAGAGAGTATCCTGAATATGCAATTGCAGCTGTAGGAGCTGTACTAATTAAGGATGGCATGATTCTATTGATTAAAAGAGGGTATCCTCCTAGAGAGGGTTTCTGGGCTATTCCAGGTGGAGCTATAGAGGCTGGAGAAACCATATATGATGCTGCTAAACGTGAACTCGAAGAAGAGACAGGACTTTTAGCAGAGCCATTAGGAGTTATAGCTATATCTCAAGCCATCTTTAGAGAGAACTATAGGATAAGATTTCACTATATAATAATAGATGTCTTATTTAATCAAGATACTATTAAGGGTTCTCTAAAACCTGGTGGAGATGCTATAGATGTTGCATGGATACCACTAGAAGAAGTATTATCTAGAGATGATGTAACTATAACAACAAAGAGATTAGTTAGGAATATAGTTGAGAAAGGTATTAAGGTAATAGATATAGTCTAAATCTTTTAATTTCGTATATGAAACATAATAGAATGGAGTAACACGATGTGAACCATATAAATTGAATTGAAGGACAGACAATAGTTCAGCATCATAACGATGTTTACTGAATAATGTAGTGTGAGAATAATAGGGTTAAAAATCCTATGGTATATATAGAGATGCGAAGATTTGTATTATAGAAGGTATGAAGTAAGTATAGGCTATTAGGTGTTTATATGAGTAGTACTAAGATTAGGATAGAGGTTATCGGTATTGTTCCAGACGATTTTCTAAGATTTATTGAAAATGTTTTGAATGATTTTTATTCTAGGGTTGATGGTCCTTTGTTTGTAGAGGTATATATCTATTCTACGAAATATGATAAAATTGTGTATATGGAGAATCTTGCTACTAGATATGGTGTTACCGTTATTGGCGATTTCATAACTATGCATGAGGCATGGAGTGGTTGGCCAAGGATTCATATAGATTTTGAATCATGTTCAAAGCTCAGTAAGCATTATATAAAAGCTCTTTTAGTTCATGAGGCTGCACATTCTATTCTTCATGGCTCGCCTCTCTTCTATGCTATAGATATTCCACCTAAATTATTAGAGAATCCTATAGCTCTAGCTCTAATTTATTTAGCATCAACAATTGCTAAGGATATTGATGTCTATAGATTTCTAAGTGAAAAGGGCTTTATAGATGAGATAGAGACCTACAATGAGTTTATAGTAGAACATCAATTAGAGGATAGATGTACAAATAGTTTTGAGATATATACATTAGCAAAAATGCTTATACCATGTCTCTATATAAAGAGATGCAAACAGCTAGAAATACCTATGAATTGTAGGGATATAGCTATGACCATCATCGAGAAGCTTAAGACTATAGAGAAAGAGATTATTGATCTAGATCTATCTAAAGCAACACTAAAAATATTCCATACCCTACAAAACCTACATAATGAATCACAGTAATGCTATAAATATAAATAGAAATATTTTATAAATAAACAATATTTATTAACCCTAGTAAACTAATAGATATATGTGAATCATAGTGACATCACCCCAACTATCACCAGAACTAATATCATCTCTAGCCTCTCTAGTAACTGTAGTCATCTCTATCTCTAGTCTTGGTTATTGGCTTGGCAAAAAGTTTGGTGAGATTAATGCCAGGTTTAGAGAAATTGATATGAGATTCAAAGAAATTGATAAGAGGTTTCAGCAAATAGATGAGAGATTCAGGGAGATTGATAGGAGATTTGAAGAAGTCTATAGAAGATTTGAAATTATAGATAAAAGATTTGAAGAAATTGATAGAAGATTTATTGAGATTGATAAGAGATTTATGGAAATTGATAAGAGGTTTACTGAGTTGGAGAATAGATTGAGTAAAAGGATTGATGAGGCTGAGAGAAGGCTTAGTGAGAGAATTGATAGAGTTGAATTAAGGCTTAGAAGATTGGGTGACGCATTTACAAGCTACCAAGAATTTCTTATGAGATATTTTGTATCTGAAGGAGTTCTAAGACGTGAAGCAGCTGAAGTTATTCTTACAGAAGCTAGAAATATTATGAGATTAGCTATCACAAATCCATTCACTAAAGAAGAATGGAAAAGATTAAAAGAGCTATTGGATAAGAGTGAGAAGGAGGATCTAACAATTGAGGAAGCCTATGAACTTCTAAATCTAGCAAGAAAAGTCATTGATGAATATGGGGAGTATCCAGAGGCATGGAAGCTACATATGTATGCAGCTATGATGGTAGGATTTGCATGGAAGAAGCAGAGGGAGAGGGAAGAGAAAGAGAGGAAGAAGGAATAATCCTAGAAACTTCTTCACTATAGATATCCTTCTAGCTTAGCTATATCCATACCTAAGTATAGATTATGGTTGGTATAGAAGGAGTTATTTTAATAAATTGGAATGTTTATGGCTCAAGAATTATTTCTGCCAGTACCTTGTTTAGATTTGTATCAAAGCTAAATGCAATCATATCGTAGTATTGTGAAAGATCAATGTTATTCCATCCAGATAATAGAGCTATAGAGTCGCTAGATGTTTTTGTCAGTAGATCATATTCTACTATTCTCATTTTTATATCTTGTGATACATATATCCTTAACCTCTTTACTGTAAAGCCTTTTAGTGGTATACCGCCAAACCATCCAAAGAGACCTGTGTTATTCTGTATATATTCTCCATCGAATATCCATATCCTGATAGGTGTCCAAGGCTTTGTGAATAGATCTTTTATAGGTATGGCAAATATACCTCCATCACCTGTTCTATAGGTATAAGCTGGACAGTGATTTGCATATGAAGTTCCTAGATAGAGATATTCTCCATCGCTAATCATTCCCGATACAAAACCTGTTGTCGATAGTATTTGAGGCACAACAGGATCTACTCTAATGAGAAGTCCAAATGTTGTTCTTAGAGCTGGTTCTGTAAGTCCTTCTGATGGGTTTACAGCTATAATAGGTATTCCTAGGGGATAGACTTTCTGTGTTCTAAGCCCAGGTATATATGCAGGTCTTTCTGATTCTGGACTTACAATTTCTAGGAATGGATAGAGCATATGTCTATCTCTATATGGATCTGAAACTATCATAGCACCCCCATAGAATGAGATTAATCTATTCTGAATCTGAACTATCTGCCCCCCATCTCTCTTTATAGATACCTTTCTACCAGGTTCTAATGCATATTCAAATTCTTCGATAACTCTACTCTCATTGCTAATAATATCGTATATAGCTATAGCAGAATTCTCCATATGAGCAGGATTAAATAATGTGGCAAATATCTTATCGTCTTTCAACTCCATTTTATACACAGTTCTATTCCTAATTAGCCACTCAACCTTTCTATCAGATAGATATATCCTCCATAAACCAAGTTCTGCATATCCATCAGCTCTAGAAAAGTATAGAACATCTTCATGGCCATCATATAGAAGATCTGTAACCTCACCATACCAATGATTTGGAGGTATCTTATCATCCCACTTCCTATACCATAGAAGCTCAACTTTACCATTCTCATCAACTGTATGTATATGGCTATACTTCTCCCTCATATCCTGTCTAGCCAAAGTCCTATCCGTAGATACAAGCAGCCCTGGTGGTGCCTTTATCCATCCACCAACAAAAACCAGATCCCTAGACCATGTTATAGCACCATGAGTATCTCCACCAGCCCTAGGTGCTCTACCAATAAGACTGTAGCTATATATAAGCTTTCCATCCATATAAATCTTTCCAGCGTTTCCTTCATGAACAATAAATGATCCATTCACAGGATGAAAAGCCATATAAAAACATCTAAACTGATTATTCCCCATACCAATTTCATCATGTTGTATAAATCTTCTTAGATGTAGATTACTGTAGGTCATATTTCATTCACACAGTATAAGAAGATATAATAGTGGAATTAAAAAGTTAGTAAAAAATTATTAAGTAAATTATTATTAAGTGTTTCTAACAATCTATTTCTTTGGTTTTATTACGAAGTATCCTATTGCGAATCCTATTATTAGTAGTACTATTGCTAGTATTATTGTTGTTGTCCATTCTGTTACTGTTTGTGTTACTGTTGTTGATGTTGTAACTGTTGTTGGAACTGTAACAGTTGTTGCCATAGTTGATGTAGATACAACAGTAGTTGTTACAACAACAGTAGTAGCACCAGGAATAGGTGTAGGTGAAGGACTTGGAGATGGTGAAGGTGTTGGAGTAGCTGTTGCTGTCTGAGCCAATAACTCAAAGAATTTTGACGCTGGCACTCTGTTTTGAGGCTTTAGAAAGTCTGGTATTGTTGGTGGTTCTCCTGGTCTAGCCTCTCTAGCAGGTTTTAGCTGGAATAATACGAATAGGAATCCTGGATCCCAGCTTGTTGCATAGAAAGCTCCGTATTTCTCAATCCTCTCCTTATTAGGCCATCCATACCAGTAAGCCTCTGAATACTCATACCAGTGTGGATCCTGTCCAAGTATGAGTAGTGGTAGGTCTCTCAGCCATATCTCCTGTAGCTTTCTATAGAGCTCCACTCTCTTAGCATCATCCCACGTTCTACCAATTTCATCTAGTATATCAAATACTTCTGAATTATTGTATCTCGATATAGGACCTGACCATGGATTAGTACCTAAACGTATATCCATAGCAACATCGAAGTTCACCCATGGTGATGAGGGCCCCATTCTAGTGCTGTGTAACCACCATACGGCCTCATAATCACCACTAGCAACTTTGTTCCATACAACGCTGAAGTCATAGTTAACTACATCTACCTCTATACCAAGGGTCTCTCTCCACCAATCTGCAAATACGGTAGCACTACCTATAGTAGGTACCCAGCCTGTTACAACCATTAATGAGAATCTAAATGGTTTTCCATCTGGTAGTTCTCTAATTCCATCTCCATTCCTATCTACTATCCCTGCTTCATCTAGAAGCTTCTTGGCGTTCTCAATAGTTGCTTCCTTCAAAAATGAATCAACAAGGTCTCTAGCGAGGTATCTCTCTGTTCTCTCTAAACCAGGTATTATTGGCACTGGATATAGTTTTGGTGGCATGAGAGCGCCTGAGTAAGCCGTTTCCGAAGCTTTTCTTATAGCCTCCATATTGTTTGCAAGTAATGCGTAGTACAGAGCTTTTCTAACTCTAATATCGTTAAATGGGTATTTCTCTAAGTTAAATGCTAAAAACACAACACTTCCACCCCACCAACAATTCGTGTGGTTGGCTATACATGCCTGGTTATCGAATACACCCTTTGTTGGATCTGCTTGTAATATCTCCCATACTCTATCAACATAGTGTGACATCTGGTCTCTATTATTCTGCATCCACTCTAGTCTTACCTGCTCATCGCTTGTTGGTGTTATATGTACGACATATTTTGGTGCTGGTAATCCAAAGTATTTCTTGCCCCACCAATCATCTACTCTCACATATGCCCATGAGTTAGCTGTATAGTACAATAGTCTGTATGGTCCCCCTCCAACGATTTGTGATGGATCATCGTCTTTGAAGTCTGTTGCAATTTTACATCCCATTTGGTTGTATAGATTCTCCCATCTATGTTTTGGTAGTATTAGCCATGTCAATACATCTATAACCCTATAGTAGTTCACATTGGATTTGTTTACATGTATTCTAACTGTATATGGATCTACAACATCTACACCAGATATATATATCCAGATATAGCTACTAGATGTTGAACACATTTTGTGTATATCGAATGAGAACTTAACATCATCGGCAGTTATAGGTTGTCCATCCCACCAATAGGCGTCTTTCTTAATAGTTATCTCAAGTGTATATGGATCAATCCACTTAAAGCTATCAGCAAGATAAGGCACGTAGTCATCTGTATATGGACCATATACAAATAGCAGTGGATACATTAGAAAGTTAGAACCTGCTGCATAGTTTGGTATCAATGGGTTGAAACCTGATGGTGTACCCCATTGCGTTGAGAATATGACTGTTTCTTCTCGTGGTAATTGTTGCTGTGATAAGATATTTACTATAGGCATCAGACTCACTATTATTGGTAGTAAGACTATTACTAAACCAAATACATACCTACTATTCATACTGTTACACCCAATTCAAACAGTAAGAAGTGTAGATAGGGTATAAAAATCTATATGGTTGTAGATAAGTGTTAAAACCATTTGCTGTAAAGTTTGGGAACAGCAGTCAGTAGAGATCTTGTGTATTCGTGCTTCGGATTATTCAAGAGTTCTTCTGGTGTTCCCTCCTCAACTATTTTCCCTTTATACATAACCAAAATTCTATCGCTTACATATGTAGCTAGCCCAAGGTCATGTGTTATAAAGATTATTGAGCTTTTCAATTCTTCTCTAAGTTTTAAGAGTATGTCTAGTATTCCTATCCTAAGAGTTGCATCAATCATGCTTGTAGGCTCATCTGCTACTATAAGCTTGGGCTTTATTATGATTGTCCTTGCTATAAGTATCCTCTGTCTCATACCACCAGATAGCTCAAAGGGTCTACGCTCCAATACCTCTTCCGGTCTTAGCCCGACAAAACGAAGTGCCTCCTCTATGGTTCTAATCTTTGTATCCTCATCTATGTGTACATCAAATAGGTTGAAGACTCTTAGTAATACATCTCTGATTCTGTGTGTAGGGTTGAATGAGGCGTAGGGATCCTGGAAAACACCGTTTACATTTCTCCAATACCACTTCAAATCTCTTTGAGTTTTCAGATCCTTCCAGATGTCTCTATCCATAAACTTTATAACACCACTTGTTGGTCGTATTAATCTCAGTATCATTCTAGCTGTTGTTGTTTTTCCAGATCCTGATTCACCTACAAGTGATATTATTTCACCTTCGTTGACATCAAACGATACATTATCTACAGCTCTTATATATTGCCTCCTGATAAGACCTGTTTCATATATCTTAACCAGATTTCTAACTTCAAGCAAAGGCATGGTCACTCACCTCACTTCTTTACATACAACCAACACGAAACATAGCGCCTAGGTTCAACCTCTATCATTGTCAGTTCTTCTTTTCTACATATATCCATTGCAAAGGGACATCTTGGATGAAATCTACAACCTTGTGGAGGGTTAATCAGGCTTGGTGGTTCTCCGACCAGTCTATAGTGTTTTACTTCATCAACACGTTTCCTGATCTGTATCTCTGGTGTCAGTATTGAGTACATCAATAATTTTGTGTATGGATGTAAAGGTTTTTCAATTATTTCATCTGTGGGTCCTACCTCAACAATTTTCCCTGCATACATGACGATTATCCTTGTTGCTATCTGTCTAACGGTTGCTATATCGTGTGAGATAAAGATTATGCTTTTGACAAAACCCTTTGAATAAACTTCGTATAGAGTGGCAAGGACTGTCTTCTGTGTTGATACATCTAGTGCTGAGGTAGGCTCATCTGCAATTAGTATAGATGGGTTTAGCAGTGTTGCTAAAGCTATCAATGCCCTCTGTCTCATACCTCCAGACAACTCAAATGGATATAGATCCAGTGCTCTTATGGGTAGATTCAACTCCTCAAATCTTTTCTTGGCTAACTCAATAGCTTCCTTCTTCTCAATACCTCTCTTCTCCTTTAGGACATCAGCAATAAAGTCTCTCACCCTAAGCGTGGGTACAAGGGCGTTCATAGCTGCTTGAGGTATTATTGCTACCTTTGTTCCACTTACCCTTTTTCTTGCTTCTGGTATTGGTATCTGTGTAACATCGATATCATCAATAACGATTCTACCATCTACGAGCTTTAGAGGTGGCGTAATATCTAATGCCAAGACACGTGCCAATGTAGTCTTACCACAGCCGGATTCTCCAACAATTCCAACAATTTCACGCTCATATATTTGCATATCTATGCCATCAACAGCCTTTACACTTCCTCTCCTAAGCATATAATAAGCTCTCAATCTCTCAACATCTAGTAGAGCCATACTCTACACCGATCCTAGCCTTGGTGCAAAATATTCATCGAGTGAAATAGCTATGGAGTACAGCGATAGGTATATCAGGATAATGACTATTGTTGGTGGAACAAATGTCCACCAAATACCCTGTGAAATATTTGCATATATCTGTGCAAAGTATAGCATAAGACCTAGTGTAACATCTCTGGTCATCCCAATACCTATGATAGTCAAACCCACTTCAGACATCACTGCTTGTGAGAATAACATTGCAAATGCTGCTAGCACGTAGGGCGATATTATTGGGATTATGTCTCTCACTATGATACTCATTCTAGATGCTCCTGATAGACGTGCAAGATTAATGAACTCTGCTGAGAGTATGCTTAGAGTTCTTGACCGGAAGCCCCTTGCCCATCCACCCCACGAGGTAACACCTATGACTAGAGATACCATCCACAAGTTCTTGGCTTCTGGAGGAAGAAATGCAGCTAGAATCATCATGAGTAGTATGGATGGCAATATAATGAATATCTCGGATATAGACATAATGATCTTGTCAACAATACCGCCAAACACAGCAGCTATAGTACCTAGGAATAGTGCTAGAGATAGTGCCATCAAACCAGCTGTAGCTCCAACAATGAGGGAGCCTCTGATCCCATGCAGAAGTTGTGCAAGGACATCTCTCCCAAGAGCATCTGTTCCAAGAGGATACTGAGATGATGGAGGTGTATATCTTGGACCAACAATCTTCCTCGGACTAATAGTATATATTCCAGGTCCTACTACTCCGGTCAAGACTATTGCAATAAATATCGAGAGCCCTAACAAAAATTTTGCATTTCTTAGTAGTCCAGGGATCTTAATCCTCATGGAGATCACATCCCATAGGCGTATCTAGTCCTAGGATCAATGACAGCGAATATGAGTTCCGATATATAGTTTGCCAATATTATAGCTGCAATAACTATTATGAACCCTCCCTGTATAAGTGGGTAGTCCTGCGATTGTATAGCGCCCCACAACATTCTTCCTATACCGGGGTAGTTAAACACTATCTCTGTTATCAGAGATCCCGAGAAACTCCACCCTAACACAATTGCTAGTCCAACTATCTGTGGAAGTGCAGATGATTTGAATAGATAGCGAAATGTTTTACGTTGTGAAAGTCCCAATACACGTACATAGTCCATGTAGTCGCTAGTCAATTCCTGGAGAGCTATATTTCTCATACTGAGACCCCAGCCACCTAGAGAGACCATGAATATCGATAGGAATGGAAGTACATAGTGATGCAGAAAGCTTACCATAAATGTTGTTGTAGGCGAAGGTGCTAGCGTGGGATCCCATCCACCACTTGCCGGAAATATTTTTAGCCATATAGCAAATATTAGAATTAGATACATTGCCCATACATATGGTGGAGTTCCTTGTAGTACTGCCAACAATGGTAACAACACTTTGTCAACGAGCTTTCCCCTACTCATAGCAGCTATAACGCCTATGGTGTTCCCAACAATCCATGCAAGAACTACTGCAGGTACAACTAAGGCTAAGGTCCATGGAAGATACATAGCTATAACATCATTTACATCTAGTGGGAAGTACATTATTGATTTCCCTAAGTACCCCCTAAACAAGTTTCTTATAAACAGAAAGAACTGTTCATGTAGTGGTTTATTTAGTTGGAAGTACTCCATAAGCATTCTCTCAACAGCTTTAACCTGTTCTGGATTTGTTCCAGCTGTTGATACTATTCTATATACTGTTATAGCTAATGGATTACCTGGTATGATTCTAGGCAACAAGAATATTAGAATCAATGCAACTGTAAATGTTAGTAAAGCCATAGCACCTCTCTTAATCATAAATGAAACAAATGGATTAAGAGTCAATATATCACCTCAGAGGTTTTTGAGTTATGCGGTTTTAATGTAATATTAAGAGTTTAAAAATTTTAGTTGTTCATTAACTATAAATAGCTATGTTTATGTCAAATCATAGAATGTTTTTAGCTGGGAACAATCTATAGGGTTAGTATTGTAGGTCTCTACACATTATGTGGTACAATTTTTGTATTTGGCTAAACACAAAAACACATAGTAGTAATATTCAAGTATCTATTTAGTTCTATCCAATTGATATCCTATTTAAAAGTGTTCATAAGATTATTTTCTTATTAGTGATATGGTAAACTATCTTGGGTTAGAACTCTATGGTTTGTAACTCCTATTTATTTAGAGCATGCCTCTGCAACAACTGCTACAATATCTGGATCTCTTATATATAGATACACCTCTACCTCTCTATCTCTAAACTCCTCAAATGCTTTGACCATAGCTTTAGCAGATTCTTTTGGCGATACACCACCTATTCCTGCACCCATTAGGGGGAATGCAATTGTCTTAAAATTATTTTCAATTGCTTTTTTGATCGCAGCTCTTGCAGCTCTATATACATTTTCAGGGCTGGAGCTCCCACCTGGCTCAACAACTGTTGGTGTATGTATAACTGCTTTTACTTTTAGAGCACCTCCTGTTGTTATAATAGCGCTTCCAATTGGTATAGGTGCTTGTCCAATAGCTTCTTCCTCTATGGCTCTACCTCCCCTCATTTTAATTGCTAGAGCAACACCTCCACCCATATAGCCATATGTATTAGCAGGATTAACAATAGCATCACCAGCAAACTCTGTTATATCACCAACAACTATCTTAAGCACAATATTTCCCAACCTAAATATCCCTACATCTCTAGACATAGATATCACCAAATCAATAGTTATATCCCAAAATAAAGTTTTTAAACAATAGCACTAAAATACCATTTAGAGCTATGATGAACTTTCGGTCGCTGTGAAAAATGATCGGACTCTTCCTCCCACTGAGCCTAGCCATTGTAATTAGATTAATCATTGTATCAGCAAACCCCACCATATCATCATAGATCAGCTATACATCCCATCATCACATCAATACCATATAGTATATTCTCTAGATAGTGATACTATATGTAACTACTTATGAGTTCTTAATAATAGCCTTAAACATATTTGGAACTCTATATACATTTATGGATTGTGATGTAGCTGAACTTTATATAGCTATAATAGCTATATAAGATTGTTCAAGGTTGTTAACATAATTATATCTATGACAACATATCTTAGGTTATTACATTGGATGTAGAGGATGTTGTTAAGGATATTGTATTGAGGCAGAATGGTATGATGCTAGCTGTACTACCTCCAGATGCTGTAGAGTGTGCTGGGGCTGAGGACTAGGATATGTGGTAATACATATATAGATTAGCTATTGCTAATACAGGTTTTATAGGATTTGAGTCAGAGATTATTATTCAGCACTATATACTTGGGAAAATTCTAAGAAGTCCAAAGCTAGAAAGCGTTGAGAGGATACTTGCTGATGATAATAAGGTTGTTATGGGGGAACTCTAGACTATGTAGAGATTAGTATAGTTGAAGAGGATAGAGTTTCACATAGTGTAAAAGCTAGAGCATAATCTATCAAGAGGAGGACCAGTATTACTAAATGATAAACTTCTAGATGAACTTGGTATAGTAATTCTAAGTCCGGGTAAAGGTCTTTGGTGTTTCTCAGACGGGCTATGTAGGAAGATTAGAAAATCATATTGATTGCTGCTATATAGAGAATCTCTATGAAATTCTATTAAGATATTTAAACAAGATTTCTAACTGGTATCTACCATCTCTAGACTTCTAAAGAAATCCCTAACTCTCTTCCCCTGTGGTTCTCCAAATATTTTTTGTGTTATTCTACAGAAGCTACACATATCTCTACTAGATATAAGTCCACATGATGTACATTGCCCTATGTGTTCCTCTCTATTAATCCTTAGTACTTCTATATTTCTTGTAAATTTTCTTAGGAATGATATCTTTATCCCTGGACGCTCCTCCTCAAGCTTATTGAGAAATTCTCTTACTCTTTCCTCGATTCCTCCTCTATATGTATATGGACATTCCATATCTACATAGGGAATGTTTTGCGAGACTACATAGAGCATTGCTTCATTTTCATAAACCTCATATAAAGGTCTTATCTTTTTAGCTACATAACCTTTTACCTCTGGTATTACCGGTACTAGCTTTATACATGAATTCCAATCTCCTATAACAATATTTTTGAGTATGTATATAGCTATATCATCTGCATTATGAGCAGTTGCAAGAGTTGCCCCAAGCTCTATAGCTGCTGTATTCATTACATAGCGCTTCACCAAGCCACAGAGTGAACACGTACCTCTTCTAATACCCTTCTTCATCTCTGGTAGAGATAATCCTAGATCTCTCTTAAGATCATATACAATTAGATCAATACCAAAGCTCTTTGCAATCATAGAAACAATCTCTCTCGATCTTCTAGAATACTCACCTATACCAAGATCTATATGTAGAGCTAAAACCCTTAGACTCCTCTCCTGAGAAATACTATTCATAATATGTAGAAGAGCCATACTATCCTTCCCACCAGAAACAGCTATAAGAATCCTCTCACCAGAGCTAACCATACCATATCTATCCATAGCCCTTACAACCTTAGACCTTATAAACTCTCCAAAATGCTCACGACAAAGCCTAAGTCTTGCATATGGAATATATGTAAATGCCTCTCTATCACATAAACTACACTTCATAAGAATCACAACACCATATAAAATACTATGAAGCAAAATAAGTCTATTGGGCAAATCAATAGTATAAAACAATAATATTTATATACTCAATGAACACATATACTCTCAGGGTAGATATCTAGATAGTATTGGTATCTGGGAGCTGTATTGAGGGTTGATAGGCTTAGAGAATATTTGAAGCCTGATCCACAGGGATACTATGTGATAACTATAGATAGTGAGGAACTTGCTAAAATTCCTAGGAGTCTTGTAGAGAGCTGTATAGTTGAGGAGATATCGGCTAAAGAACTCGTTATAAAGACTAGGAGTAGAGCTATTGCAAAGAAATTACTGATCTTGTTGAAAAGGATATGATTGTTGACAGGGGGGTCCTCCCGTGCTCATCCCGATCCGATACACGGATCTGTTACACGGGCACAACAAACACTATTCCTCTTACACCTATTAAATACTTTTATTGTTGTGATGAACAGCAAGCTATTTTAGCACACATAGCATATTATATTTATAGCGACGCCCGTTGACAGCCCCATGTGGGGCGGGATGAAAACGGGTCCCCCACACAGCGGACACCCCTTTATGCTTCTTCTATAGAAATACAATCCGATAAGCCCACCTTATCATCACTTCTCAGATACGGCCACACTCCTCATCTACTATATCTCTATGGCTTCAACACATTATAAGCTCTTTAGCTCTGAACATAGATATTATCTCGATGGGGTTCGGGTCTGAACGTTACTTTTAATCACTTTTAAGTACTTTTCATTACTTTCTTCATCCCCTCATCCATATTCCCCCACTCCCTCGGGCTTCATCGTTCACAGCAGGGGCTCTTAGGGGTGACCCAGGCACCCCCGCATACGCTTCACATTTTCACTATTTTATTTTCTATATTCTTGATTCTTATGATACTCCCTCAGGGATCCACCCAGCTTTAGGTGGATAAACCCCCTTATCGGCTCTAAGAATAAATATCTACTTACCCTGAATATAAGCTTGAGAGTGGAGAGAAAGTGATTAAAAGTATCTAGGAATACCGAGAAGTTATATAGAGAGCAGAACAGCTTACAGCTGTGGTCTGAATAGTGATGATCTCTGTTCCTATGCCGATACAGCTATCCCTATATTGCTGTGAGGAGAAGCTTAGCAGCTGAATAGTGATGTTATCGGCCTCTACCGAGCTTTAGCTAGATGAAGAACCTCCACCGATTCTGATTGGTGATGAGGTGAGTGAATGCGGATTCTATGATGTGTCTAGAGTCTTTTCAATTTCTTCTCGTTCTAGAGAGAGTTTTTCGTGTAGAACTGTTGTTATTGCTATGAGTGCTGAGGCAAGTGCATAGTCTGTCGATATAACTATTCCTGGAGCTATATCGAGTACATATGATGCATATCTAAATAGACCTGTGGGAATACCTTCTCTAGCACCAATCATCATATATATCTTCTTCCCAGCCTTTACAGATTTGACTATGAATTCTGAAACCTCGTTAGCAAGTTTTGATATCGGTTCTCCCTCAGGTTCGAAAACTATTATTGGTTCCCCCATATGGCTTCTAATGAATTGATACATATCCTGGATAGAGACTCTAACCCTATGAACCTCTCTACCATAGCTCTTCCTCTGGATATCATATCTCGATTCTATACCTTCGAAAAGACCCCTGAGAAAATGATACATACTATATGCATCTACAGATCCTATAGGTGCTACAACAAGTTCTCCTACCTCATATGTCTGAACCTCTCTACCTATCCTAACACCCATGGTATATGAAGCATCTTCAGGTCCTAGATAAGGCTCGTGAACAACGACAAACCTCCTGAATAGTTTATACATAGGGAATTTATATGGCTTCATCTTCCTTATAATCTCCTTCCCAGGAACTATACTTATGTATGCATAGTCCTGGATTATCTGTATAAATACAACCTTATCAGGATTATCAAGATCCACCCTAGCACCAGTAACATCCTTTACGATACTACCTACAGCTATATTCACATCTATAGATGTAAAACTATGTCTACCACGTCTAACTGTTCTAACAGCAAAGCTCTCATTAGGGTTTATAGCCCCCTGGACAACCCTCTTCACAGCATCTACAATACTCTGGATATCTGATTTTGCAATGGCATCAACTATATATATCTTCTCAACCTCTGGAACACTTCTTTTAATCTCATCGGCAAGTCTATATCTATCCCTAGAACCTGCAACTAGTATAAGACCCATGAAATTAAATGGTGCTGGAAGAATCTCTACCCCAGTCTCAATATCTTTAATATATGATGCAACTATCTTCTCCATACCAAGTCTACAGGTTACAATAATATCAACTCTATCCATTGGAAATATATCCAAGCTAAACACCATACACTCTAAACTACTCTCTATAAACAGGATATTAGATTCTTATTACATCTCATTAAAATTCTTAAACCTTATACCCTCTATATAGAGATGTGTATAGATATGATTGTATTCGAAGGATTTGAATCAGTTATGATTAACTCTATGTGGCTACTAGATCCACCTATACAGTATATGCTTCCAGAGCTTGGGAGAAGAGGCTATACAGTTACAGGCATGATGCCACAGATACCAATACCACAACCAATATTTCCATTTCCACCAAATGTAATAGCCTTTAAGGCATATACAAGGGTTCTATATGATCCTGGTAGAAGGGTTCTAGGTGTTGAGGGGATTAGTGAAGATGATGTCTATAGATCTTTTATAGAGCTTGAAGAGGTTCTAAGATCTGTTGGTGGAGATCTACAGAGAGGTACGATATTCTATGAGTTTATATCTAGGGGTAGGGCTAGGGGATGTAGACTACAGATAGGAGATATAGAAATATCATCACCTGAATCATTAAAACTATCAATACTTCCACTAGTCATCATAAAAAGGGATAGTAGTCCGCTAGATAGAGATTGGATCTATCTAGAGATAAGACCTATCTGGACTAGCTGGGGATCTGAACAGATATACTATGAAATCTTTACTGTCTATAGAGGTGGAAGAGACGAAGTTCTAAAATTCCTCAAACACTCTAGAACATTTGTTGCAGAGATCATGAAAACAGCATCAGATAGATTCTGTAGTAAATAGATAGCTAAAGGTCATATCTCTATTGTGTAGCCCGGATATGGTATAACAAGATCTATACCTGCCTCACCAAGCTTTCTAGCTATATCAGCTCTTATCATAGGTATATCTCTATAGAAGTGAATAGGTATAAACATCTTTACAGATGCTTTTACAGCTATATCTATAGCTTCATATAGATTGCTATGACCGTAGAGACCAGCGTTCTCTTCATAGCCAGAAGCCTCATGTATAAGAATATCACAGCCCCTAGAAAACTCCACAAGCTTTTCACAAAACCTCGTATCACCTGTATAAACAATACATTTATTCTCATCACACACCTTGACAGCTATAGATGGAATACTATGGCAGGTTCTCATAGCCTCGATATAGAGATCTCCAATAGAAAGAGACCTTTCCTCAATATCTATAAATCTAGCATCAGATCTCTGAATATCTACACCGACAAAATCTAGAAAATGTTTTATAGAGCTAATAACATCGTTTAAGGAGTATATATTGAGGGTATCTCTACATCCAGACCATCTATACATCTGGATATATGTAGGTAGACCAAGAATATGATCACCATGTCTATGGGTAACAACAATATTGCTAACCCCGCATATATCAACACCAAACTCTCTAAGCATCCTATACACACATTCACCAGCATCTAGAAGAATAGATGTATCCCTAGATACAACAAGTATAGATGTATGTCCAAGTCTATGACTAGAGATCCAACCACCAACACCAATAAATACTATCTTCATAGACACCACATCTATAGAATTCATAGGGTATTTTGGGGTAATAAAATATTTTTAAGAGCTATATTCTACAGATGTGCCTCATTATATAGTTTTATTAAGGCTTATATTTTTGTCTATTGTAAAGTGTACATATACATGTAATATGTACACCAAGAATATTAGCATTAGGGTTATGGTAATGACTAAAGGTTATCGGAATATTGAGGAGGTCTAGTGGTAGGTGATGGGGTTGGAAGAGAGAAGAACAGTTTTCCCTTTACAGCTATAACTAACACTAGCCCTGATACTCTACACCTTCATTTCAACATCAATCATAATGCTATTGATCTTAATTTTATAAGAGTTGTAAGATCTATAATATATTGATATTGATATAGCTAGATGAAGAGTGCCGAGTTGGCTGAACTGTGATGATGGACGTCCTTACGGATAACATAGCTATAGAATTGTTAAGAATATTTTCAGACTCCCCTATACCTCATCACATCTCAGTTTAGGTAGGGCTCCTCATCTAGTATAGCAAATTAGTTTTCTGGTTTATAGCTCTGGAAGAGTTTTATCACTGTTGTATAGACTTCTTCTGCATATCTCAGGGCTTCTTCCCCATCCTCTCTATCGTACAACATATCTGGCGGAATACCGCTCTCCTCATCTCCATACATAGATGGCTCTCTCACGTCTAAGTTTTCTTGATATTCTCGCTAGTCTTGGTATTTCTATCTGGAACCACTATGGAGTATCTATGTGCTTCTTAGATATACCCTTACCCTCACCGGCAATTTCTTCACCTCTTATCGGTATTATTATACCTAGCTTTCTACCTCTCTTCATTCTACCCAATCTCTTTCTACACCTCTGTATATCAGACATATTCTCACTGAATAGTATTTGGCTAAGACGATTTATTTGTTGATATCATCTGCAAATTCTTCTCTTTACAATGGCTGTATATCTCCATAGTGTAGCTGGACTAGGGCCAGTATCTATCTTCGGTAGTAGTTCTCCTCGTTCTATCCTAGCAAGAGCCTCTCTTAGAGGAGCTGCATCTAGAGCTATTGTTAGTGCTACTGCTGCTAAACCGCTCCACATACCCCACATGTCTCTCCATATATCCTCAGCACTCTTCTCATCAACCCCATAAACCTTTGAAACAATTTTCTTTAGCCATCTATCTACAGGTGGAAGCTCGTATCTCCTTAGAGCTAGAGTCATTGCTAGTCTAGCTGTATAGCTACCAACACCCCTTATCCCCCTCAACACAGCCTCGATATCCCTAGAATCCATCTTCTGTAGATCATCTATAGAAGGAATTCTCTTCTCTGTAAACACTCTAGCTATACTCTCTATAGTCTTCGCCCTATACCCAACACCTGTGTCTATAAGTCTAGATGGATCTCTAACTATATCGCCTGGATGTGGAGGTAGAACAACATCTCCATTGTTTTCAAGCTCAACAACTCTTCCATATATATCAACAATGTTTATAACCATTGACCAGCCCTGTCTAAAACTTGCATTCTGTTGACAAACACCTATAACAAGAGCCCACCAAAGATCAGAACTCCTCAGTCTCCAGCCGCTCCACTCTATAGAGAATCTAGATAGTAGAGGATCTCTAGATGCAATACTCTGAAAACTGCTGATATCCTCATATATGCCTAGAGACCATAGCAACTTCTTTACATAGAGATCAATTTCTTTGCAGTTAGATGCAAATATCTTTGTATATCCATCTACATTGACAAGAGCTACAACAGGTATATCAAGGTCTAGGACAATCTTAGCTGTAGAGCCATCAAACCAGTGTCTAAGGTTGTATACACTAAGGGTTTTGAATAGATCTACACCTCTAGATCTAGCCTCATCACCAATGCTAAACTCTGTACATAGCTTCAAAGCCATGGCTCCACCTAGGTATATAGATATAGCAAAGATTTAAAGACTGTAGACACTTTATAGAGTAGTAGAGCTGGGATATACATTGGCTCTAGAGCTATTGACAGAGGAAGAGAGGCAAAGGATACTGAAGACTCTTGAGAAAGATACAGAGTTTAGATTAGCTATAGCAGGTCTTCTAGGGCTTAGAGAAATTCTTGAGGAGCTTAGAAAACTTAGGGAGGACTTCAATAGATTTGTTGTTGAACAGGAGAAGAGGTGGGAGGAGAACAATAGGAGGTGGGAAGAGGTATATAAGAGATTTGAACACATAGAAACTACACTAGCTATACACACAAAAAACCTTGAACAGCTTACAAAGGCTATTGGCGAACTAAAGTCTTTTGTAGGATCTATAGGTAGGAGGTGGGGCAGGGATCTAGAGAAGATGATATTGGAGCTATATAGAGATATTGTCAAGGGTTTTGGCATAGATATAGAGAGAATAGAAAAGGTGTATTTCAGGGATTACGATGGTAAATATCTTCAGAGGGGAGCTAGAATAGAGCTGGATATATATATGAGCAACAGCATTGTCTATCTCATAGAGGTTAAAAGCCTTGTTGAAGAAGAAGATATAGAGTGGTTCAACAAGAAATGCGAGATATTTGCAAAAGAGAAGAATATATCGAACTATAAAAAACTTGTGATAGCTATAAACATCACTAAAGAGGCTCTAGAGAGAGCAAAAGAACTTGGGATAGAGACTATATATGGCTCTGTAATAGAATAGCAACAGTATTACATCTAGCTATATCCATATTCACAAAACTTCTATCCCTGGGCATTATTCGCAGAAATAGGTAAGATAATATATATAGCTATACCGATTACCCAATTGTATTCAATGTGAAGCAGTATAAGAACATAGACTCCATCTACAACCTAACCTCCCGCTTCAAAGGATTAGCAACAATCCCCTTAACACGAACATAACCCATAGCTAAGCCCCAACCCCTCTATTCTCTAGCCGTCTTCCAATCTATAGTAGTTACAAAGCTTATAAATTTTCATTGAATTGATATGAGATAGACAATAGAGTTTAGAACAATGCTATTCTAACTCCCTAGATAAACCATCTATAGAGAACAAGAATTTCATACACAGTATCGCTTTCTTTCTCCCAATATATCTCTTGATAATAGCATCTATATCTAGGTTATGCTATCCTCATATCTGTTCATCTCTAAACTCCCTTACAATCCTACTAGCATCTGTAGGAACCTGGGGTTCTATAGGTGTTATGGTTAGAGATATCTTCTCGTTCTCAAGGTATTTGCTAAACATTTCAACTACTATCAAATCACATAGCTCCTCCTTCAATGCCTCTTCAACAGCTTTACCAATATCTTTAAAGCCATATTCTGTAGCTATTCTAGCTTTAAACTCCTCCCAAACTCTCCGATCAATAACAATAGTGGTTTCAATCTTATCTACAGACATAAGGTTTGCAGTATATACAGATTGGCGTTGAGCTTATAAGTTTATGACCTATGTAGCTATTGCATTATGTATAGAGTTGTAGAAACAATGTATTGCTGAGGCTTGCATCATAGATATTGATGAAAGTGGTATTAGTTTCTAGAGGTTTTCTTGTTTTTAGTTATTGAGAGAACCTTCTCTATTTTCTCAAGGGCTTCATCAACAAGATCAGATATTGCTGTATCCCCCATAGAGATTCTTTGGAGAGCTAGCGCAAGTATCTCTATAGCTTCTGCTAGCTGTATAAGGATCTCGCCTTCTATGTTTCTTATGGAGCTCTCTGTAGATGGTGTTCTCTGTATCTGTTGCACTGCTTCTCTAAGGCTGTCAAAGGTTTTTCTAATCTCTTTTATCTCATTCTCTATTCTATTTATGCGATCCTCTAGAGATGAAGATATTGTTGTTTGGATAGACTGGAGCTGTTGTGTTGCTTGAATAGCTGTAACAGGTTTGGAGATCTCTTCAGCCTTTATACCTTCTTCTATAGACCCTACATCTATACCAGATGTTCTTAGCACATATCCCTTTTCAGAACGTATAACAATACCCCTATCCCTAAGCTTTGCTAGAATAGCTCTAACAATCCTCAGATTTACACCGAGATAATCAGCTATCTCCCTCGGTTTAGCATTTGGATGATGCTTCAGATACTCTATAACCTTATCCATAAGTGTTGACACTGTCTACAAGCCCTAGAATATCTATGTGGATCAGAGTTATTCAGCTCTACGCTTCTCTCTAACAATAATCTATATTGCTATGCTATTCAAATAATAGCTCTGGACCAGCATAAACCTCTATACCCATTTCCCTAGCCAACTCAATATCCTTCTTCCTCATAGCTATAGCAACAAGTACAAGCTTTGGTCTCACCCCTGTAACCCTACTATACAGCTCTCCAACCCTTAGAAGCTTCAGTACATCGCCTTCAGATGCAGATGACTTTAGCTCTATAAGCATATGCACATTATCTCTAACAACAATATCAGCCTCGATAACAGTTGGCCTCCCAAAGACAAAGCCCTCAGCATCATAGTATATCCATCTATCCACCTTAGAAACCCCCAGTATCTTCTCCAAAATCTCCTTCATACTATCTCTAAACACAGACTCTGAACCAAGTCCCCATCTATATGAAATAATTGCAAAAGCTCTACTCATCTCCTCAATCTTCTTACTATGGAAAGCCAAAACCCTTGAATGTTCCTCCAAAGCCTTTTTAACACTAACAAGCTCCTCCTCAACCCTAGCAACTCTCTCCTCAAGCTTAATAACCCTCTCCTCCAATTCAACAAATCTTTCCTCAAGCTTAGCAAATCTCTCTTCAAGCTTCTGATACCTCTCCTCCAAAATAGCTATTCTCTCAAGAATCTTCTGAAAACCCTCCTCAAGTTTCTGCTGTCTCTCCTCTAACCCAGCTATTCTCTCACTAAGTCTTTGGAATCCTTCCTCAATCTTCTGCTGTCTTTCAATAATTCTCTGCTGACCCTCCTCTAACCTTGTAATCCTATCTAAAATCTCTGAAAATCCTAGAAGACCCATCAAGGCGTATCTAAACTTTTTATCACTTTCAATAGCCTTTAAAATAGCTTCCTTCTCCTCCTCAGATAAAACCCTTATACCCACTAAAAACACCTATCAAACTCTATATCTAGAATATCTAGGAGAGTTAAAATGTGTTGGTATATCTCTATGATTTAATCTGTATCTCTATAGCTTATATTCTCGGGGTAGAGTCTATGTGTTATGCTTAAAGAGTTTTTGGCTATTATAGTAGCAACATTCTTGTGGGGATCCTCATTCCCTATTATAAAGATTGTTGTTTGTGGTATTGATAGTTTTAGCTATGTCTGGATCCGCAGTCTTATAGCTATAGCTTTTCTAACTCCATATATAGTCTATAGAGCTATTTGTTGTGGTATACATAGGGATTCTATCTATGGTGGTCTTGTAACGGGTTTTGCATATCTATTTGGCTTATGGCTACAGGGATGGGGAACCATGTATACTTCAGCTACAAACTCTGCCTTTATAACAGGGCTAAACACAGTTTTTGTCCATATCTATATAGCTATTGCTAGAAGAAGCTATAGATCTACCTTAGCTATAGAACTTTTAACAGCTGTTACAGGTCTATACCTACTTACAAACCCTGGTAGAACTATCAATATTGGCGATATACTTGTTCTTCTCGGGGCTATTGCATGGGCTATACAGATAGTTCTGGTCTCTAGATATGGAGGTAGAGAACCTGTTGTATTTACATATTTTGAGCTCTTCCCATCACTCATATTCTCTATTTATAGCACTATAAATGGCTTACCACCTATAACAGTAACACTACTCCTAGGTCTATTCTATCTCGGTATAGCCTGTAGCGGTATAGCATTTGCTCTACAGGCATATGGACAAAAATATATTTCTCCAGAGATAGCCTCCCTCGTATATCTCCTAGAACCTGTATTTGCATCTATACTTTCATGGATATTCCTTGGAGAGACAATGAGTTTTACACAGATTGTTGGTGCTATGCTTATAGCTATATCGATAGCTGTAGCAGGTATTGATATGGCTAGAATGGAGAGGGGTACTAGATATTCTATGCTATAGAGAGCCACACCATATAAATATATAAACTTGTGGAATATTAACACTCAGCGGATAGAGTATTTACTAGGGTATCTATAGAGCATGGTGGTATAGATAATGAGTGAAGTTAGAAGCTATGTCTTTGGGGAGGAGGCTCTTGATGCATTTCTCGCTGGAGGTATAGAGCCTGGTTCACTAATACTTGTTCTTGGACATCCAGGTGCAGGAAAATCTACATTTGTTGCTAGGATGATCTATGAAAATATTATGAGATATAATGTCAAGGGTCTATACATAGGTTTTGCAGAGACTAAGGAAAAGTTCTATTCATATATGAAGAGATTTGGTATAGATTTTAATCTAGCTGAGGAAAAAGGTCTTTTCACATTTATTCAGATGCCTACTATGAGTGGAAAAGATCTTTTGGAGGGAGTTACATCGGTATTAAGTGAAAAGATCTTTTCTGAGGGATACTCAATAGCTGTTGTAGATTCTATAACACTTATACTAAATGTTTTGACTACAGATGAAGCTAGAGCATATCTACATGCATCTCTATACAGCTTGACATCAACAGCAAAGATACTGCTTATACTCATAGCAGATCTTCCATTTGCTACAGAGACAGTTGATTTAAAGGGGCTTGAGTTTATTGCTGATGCTGTAATTGTTTTTAAGACGAGGATAGAGAAGGGATTGATACACAGGTTTATGGAGATTAGAAAGTTTAGGGGTAAGCCAATACCAATGGCAGAAATACCTTTTGCTATAGAGGATGGGAGAGGCATAAGAGTACTGCTATCTCCAGCAATACTGCAAACACCCTATACACCACCGATAACCGGGTACAAAGATATTTGTACCGATGGTGTATGGGGAGAGCTACACACAACCTCATATATAGGCATAGTATCTGAGTGTAGAACAAAACCACTATCCATATTATCCCTGTTGGCAAGAGTTATACATGCCTATGGTCTTACATATGGTGTTATAAGCTTCAAAGAAACTCCAGAGATAATAAAGACAGCGATATCTGAAGCTGCCAAAGCTATACATAGCCCTCCACACTATATTCTAAACAAAGCAATGTTTATCCAAAACGTAAACCCGGCTGCATACTCAACACAACAGATAGATGCTATCCTGAGGAACTATATTGAGCAGAATATCAACATCCTCATCCTATTCGATGTAGATGCTCTCTATCTGTACCACGACCCCCACATGGTTGATAGAATACTTGGTTTTCTCGCTATGTATGCAAAATCTGGTTCTACAATAGTCTTCGAATTCATCGACAATGTGTATACAGATACACAGCTTATGCGCTACGATATTATACATAGGATAAGATGTGAGGGGACAAAGATTATACATGGGGTTGTACATTCACGTACTCTTGGCATAGATATAAAGGGTTCTAGAGCAATTACTGAGATAGGAGATGCAGAGGTTGTTGAGTGTATAGAGAAAAATCCTGTGGGTCAACTATAATGGATGTGTACTACAGGGCTAGGGGTACAGAGATATATATTGAGAGGAAAGGTGTTGAAAAACCCCTCTATATCTTTGGAATAAATTGGGCTGGTTTTGAGTGGCGAGGAAGAGTTGTTGGTGGTCTCCATGTCAGAAACTGGGTAGAGATTCTCCAGCAGATAAAGAGCCTTGGTTTCAACGCTATTAGAATACCATTCTGTGCAGAATCTGTTAAGCCAGGTGTTTTTCCTGCTCCAAGAACAATTAACTATGCATTGAATAGAGATCTTATTGGGCTTGACTCCATATCTATTATGGAGAAGATAATTGCTAAAGCAGCTGAGCTAGAGCTATACATACTTCTATGCTTCCACAACATAAGCTGTCTAATCATGGAACCACTATGGTATACACCCCTATTTAGCGAACAACAGTTTATAGATACATGGATAAGAGTTGCAAAGAGATTTAGTAGATATTGGAATGTTATAGGTGCAGAACTATATAATAATCCACATGGGAGACTCCCACCATCTTACTACTATGAAAGTGGAGAGTGTGCTACATGGGGTATGGGCAACCCTAAGACTGATTGGAATCTTGCTGCAGAGAGAATAGGGAGAGCTGTTCTAGAGGTTGCTCCACACTGGCTAATAATTGTAAAAGGTACACAGCTAACAAATCCCAGATCAGATAATGTGCCACTATATCCCGAGGCTACCTACTGGGGTGAGAATCTCAGAGCTGTAAGAGACTATCCTGTGAATCTACCGAGGGATAAGCTTGTATATGGTGTCGATATCTATGGACCTGATGTATATTATATGCCATATTTCAATGACCCAAATATATTTCCAGATAAGCTCTATCTTATATGGGATCAGAATTGGGGCTATGTAAAGAAGGAGCTTGGATATCCACTAATTATAGCAGAGTTTGGTGGACTCTATGGAAGGGGTGATCCAAGGGATGTTATATGGCATCAAAAACTTGTTGAGTATATGATTAGCAATAATATTTGTCACTGGTTCTACAATGCTTTAAATCCTGATAATCCTAGTACAGCTGGGTTGCTTGAGAATGATTGGAGAACTGTTAGAGAGGATAAGATGGCACTGCTTAGGAGGGCTATGGATTACTGTAGAGAGAGATATGGCAATATATAATAGATATGGTTTGTTATTTAGATTAGTGTTGAAGCGATAGATTGTGTAGCTTTTCTAGTCATTGTTTAGAGCTCCACCATTCTATCATTGATAATAGATGTTATGCTATAAGAGATTTATATTTTGCTCCTATCTATGTTGTGGGATCTCTATGTCTGTTGAAAGAGATAGATTTGTAGATATACTCATCAGCTTTATCTCTAGGGTTGTTATAGAGCTTCCTAGAGATGTTTTAGAGGCTATTACCAAGGTTTATAGCTATGAGGATAACCCTCTAGCTAAAGAGATCTTGGGTATGTATCTAAAGAATCTCGATATAGCTAAGACTAGACGTATACCTCTTTGTGAGGATACAGGTATACTTGAGTTTTTTGTTTATGTTGGGACTAGGAGTCCTTATATAGATATAATCTATGATGCTATTATAGAAGCTGTTAGAGTTGCTACTAAGAGGATTCCTCTTAGACCTAATGCTGTACATCCATTTACATATGTAAATAGTGGTGATAATACGGGTTCGAGAATACCGTTTATACATATAGATCTTATCCCTGGTAGTGATATTTTGAAGATATGGCTATATGTTGCTGGTGGAGGTAGTAGTATGCCTACAGCAGCAAAGGGTTTTCCACCTTCAGAGGGATTTAAAGCTGTTAGAGATATGGCTATAGATGTTGTTGCTAGCTATGGAGTTAATGCATGTCCACCACTATTCATAGGCATAGGTATAGGGCCTACACTAGATATAGCTGCATATCTATCAAAGATAGCTCTTCTACGAAGAGTAGGTGAGAGACATAGGGAACAGGAGATAGCAAGACTTGAGGAAGAACTTAGAAGAGATTTGAATGAACTTAACATAGGTCCTCAGGGACTTGGTGGAAGGGTATCGGTTATAGATGTATTTATAGAGTATGCACATAGACATCCAGCATCATATGTAGGAGCAGTAACACTCTCATGCTGGGCTCTTCGAAGAGGCTTACTAGTGGTATACCCCGATCTGAGATACGAAATTCCTACACATGGTGATTGAATATGGATAGAATTTATCGTTTAAAGACACCTATATCTGAGGATGATATAAAGGGTATTGAGATTGGTGATAGAGTATATATTACAGGGACTATTGTAACTGCTCGTGATGCTGTACACAGAAGATTTCTTATAGAGAGACAACCACTACCAATAGATCTAAAAGGTTTAGCACTATTTCATGCGGGTCCAGTTGTATCTAGAGCTGGAGATAAATGGATTGTTGTATCAATAGGACCGACAACTAGTACTAGGATGGAGCCATATGAAGCTGAGTTTATTGAGAAAACAGGGGTTAGGGTTATAATAGGCAAGGGGTTTATGGGCACTAGAACTGCTGAAGCATGTAGAAGATTTGGATGTATAGTAACGCTATTTCCAGGGGGCTGTGCAGCTATAGCTACACAAAGTATTAGAGATGTTATAGGTGTTTACTGGCTAGATCTAGGAATTCCAGAAGCTCTATGGATTCTACAGGTTGAGGATTTTGGACCACTTATAGTTACTATAGATAGCCATGGAAATAATATCTATGATACTAGATCTAGAGAGATCCAGCAGAGGGTTAGCATTATTAAGGGGAAACAGCTATAAGTATCTATAGATATCTATTTTTAGGATAAATAGATGTGATGAACCCTTCATGCCCTGAATAAATGATGAGTGCTGGGAGACCTGATAATTGAAATCTCTATAGATATAGGAATAGACTGGTATTAATTGTTAGAAAGCTATATAGAAATCGTTGTATCCTCTAACACTTGTCTCACTAATCTCCATATCCCATATATCTACAGGTGCCTCATGTTTTAGCCTCTCAATAAAATTCTGTATAATGTGTTCACAGCCCTCGACATGAATCTCTACAGAGCCATCAGAGAGATTTCTTACATAGCCTTTTAAATCCATTTCCTTAGCCCATCTCTTCACCAAAGCCCTAAACCCCACTCCCTGAACTACTCCATACACTCTTATATAGACAGCTTTATAGCTAGTCATAGGTTTGTCATCCCCATATTAATGTATTGAATTAACGAATTAAAGTGTGTTTTGCCTGGCTCTGAAAACTATTATTAGTGGTATTGATGATGATAGTAGTATCCATAGTGGTGCTGGTAGCCCTAGGAGTAGTGATTGTGTAAGCATTTTTGCTGGTCCATATAGATATATTGAGTATATAGCTACTATAAGCCCTATAGCTATAGAGGTATAGAGGTGGGGAAGACCTTTTCTCCCAGGTCTTCTATATATACCTATGATTGTTATAGGTGCTAGGGGTAGTAGTAGTGCTGATGTAGCTACAGAGAGATCAACTACATAGCCTATTCTATATATGGCTATAGCCATAGCAATAACAACTATAGCTATATTTGATAGCCATGCCAATAACCTCTTCACATCCTCACTCCTTCCACCATATATACGCTCATATACATCTCTAACAATACAGCTTGAGACTGAGAGAACTATGGAATCTGTTGTTGATATTGCAGCAGCTATTATCGATACATATACTATTGATGCTATTACTGGGTGGGAGAGTGTAAGCATATAGGGTGTAACCATATCCCTATTACGTAGCAACATTGTTTCAACATCGCTTAGCGCTATAGATGTATATGCTCTAAATCCTAGACCTAGCGAGACGCAGATCAATGTATAGAGAAGTCCATATATCGAGAACAGCTTTACCATTCTCTTATAGGCATTTCTATCCCTAGGCATATAGAGTCTCTGTACAACCTGTGGATTTGTAGATGCAAAGAATATCCATGGAATTGTATACCCTATAAATGTTGCTATAGACCATGTAAATGACAACATATTTCCACTCTGGCTACTTGATAAAGCTGATATAAATCTATTGATATCTATACCTCCAGATGGTAGAAGGAATAGATATAGCCATGATATAACCATTAAAGAGCCAATAAACATCCATATACCCTGATATGCATCAGTTAGTGCAACACTCCATAAACCTGCTATCAATATCCATGCAATGGATAGTATAGCTGCAAATAGAACTCCATAGATATAGTCTATACCAAGAGCATTAAATATCTCACCAACACCCTTAAGCTGTGCAGCTACATATGGAGTCATAGCAAATAGATATATAATTGACACTATAAGCCCTATAGCATTGGATCCATATAGATCTGATAACATTTCTGCTGGACTAAGCCATCTCCTCTCTCTAGATAGACTCCATATATATGGTCCTACAACTGTCAATATACCTATAGTTGAACCTAGATAAACCAATTCAAATCCTAGTGCTGCTACACCAGTAGCATATGTTAAACCAACGAGACCAATCATCATAAAAGCACTATATGTTGTAGCAGCATATGTCATAGCAGCAATAAATCCACCTAACCTATATCCACCAACAAAGAAGTCCTCTATACCCCTTCTATAAAGTCGTATTCTAGAAATCCAAGCAAGTATAGTCCCTATACCAAAGAATAATAGTAGCATAGCTATGAATATTATCATATCTATTCACCAAGCATCTTATCTAGATATTTCGCTCCAACTACTATACATATCAATGTCAATATGGTCCAGTATATATATAATGCAAATGGTGTTAATTTCATCAAAATCTGTGTAAATGTGTTTATCAGTGGGAGATAGTAGAGTATCACAAGTGCTATATATATCAGGCTAAGCTTTTTTACGATGTTCAATGTCTTCACCATTAAACGTTTGTTTATATACGAACAGATTATATACTCTTCTATAACCAGGTGATATATATAAAGATAACTTTTGGAATATATCAATGTATTGATAATACTATAGTGATTTAGTGTTGTGGAGCTAGAAGGAATGGTGTATATATCAATATATTGGTTACTGTAACAATGCTGCCTATTTTGAAGAATTCTTTGAATGTTATTGATCTATTATATTTTCTCTCAAGACTCTCTATAATGATTATATTTGATGCTGCTCCAAGTAATGTTAGGTTTCCTGCTATTGTACTGCTCATAGCTAGTGTTAGCCATGGATATACATCTTGTTTTGTATATCCAATTGATTTCATATAGTTGATAAAGAGTTTGACGAAGGGTACATTGCTTAGTACTTGGCTTAGACCTAGAGATGTTATTGCTATACTCATAAAGTTTAGAAACATGTTGCTATTCTTATTGGGTAGAATATATGAGAATATCATTTGGATTAGTCCTGATTTCCATATGCCGTCCATCGTTATGAACATTGTTATGAAGAAGACTATGGTACTCCAATCAACTCTACCAAGTGTTTCTCTAGGATTTGATGCTAATATATATGCTATTGCAGCTATAATGAATGGTATAAACCCTTTATGTTCGATGCCTCCAAGTCTAAGCATATTAAGTATATCGTTTACAACTAGAATCATTATTGTGGCTATAAACAGTACTCCAGCTATAATAGCATCCCGTCTATTCCTTAGATGTTCATGTGGTATCACCACTATATTCAGCTTCTTATCCTCAATTCCATAGAGCTTCATAACTATTATTGAAGTTATTATAAGATTTATTATTGTTGGTATTGCTAGAATCTTGATAAAGTATATAAAGGGTGTTGACATACCCGATTCTATAGCTATTAAAAGATTCTATGGATTTCCAATAGGAGTCATTACGGAGCCTATTGTTATTGAGAATGCTAGGACTAGAAATAGTGGTGTAGGGTCTATAGATATAGCTCTAGCAATCATATAGACTATTGGTGGACCCATAAGAGCAATAGTATCGTTAACAGCAAAAGCTGCAAGAAGACCCATAACAAGTGAGACAAGTATAAACACACCCCTTGTACTCCTAGCCCTAGAGATAAGCATATATGCAACCATATCTAGAAGACCACTCTCTTCAGCAAGTCCAACAAGTGTAAACATACCTATTAGAAACAATATTACCTCTATATCGATAACACTACCCACATTATCCAAAGGTTCCAAACCTGTTAAGACGGTAATAGCTGCTGCAAGAGACATTATTGTCCATACAGGTATCCTAGGCCTCTTAGACCTTGCTATCAGTCCCACTAAAATTCCTACTATAATTGCTAGCGCTATCAACTGTTTGAAGAGGCTCATAGACATTACCCCATATCTTCATGGATATTTAGGTATATATAGAGCACTATAACCATATATCTCCTTGCTATTGAGCTTTGTCATCGGTTTCTAGTATAAGTATTTATTAAGCTTAACTATCCATAAAGTAATTCCATGTTGATAGCTAGAGAGACTTTATATACTCTAGTAATTACTATGTCTCTAGGATTACGAAAATGAGTATTTGGAGACCTTATACAAGTGTTGATACTATACTTATAGTTAACTTTGGTGGTCAGTATACACATCTAATATCTAGGAGGGTTAGAGAGCTCAGTGTATATACAGAGATTGTTCATTACTATAACCTTAGTAGAGATGTTATAGATTCTATAAAGCCTAGAGCAATTATATTGTCTGGAGGTCCTAGTAGTATATATGAGGAGAATGCTCCTAGGATAGATAGCTGGATTCTTGATCTAGGTATACCTGTTCTAGGTATTTGCTATGGGCATCAGCTTATAGCTTCTATGATTGGTGGAAGAGTTGAGAGGGGGTATGGTGAATATGGTAGAACTAGGATAAGGATTATTGAGAGAGACCCTATATTCGATGGATGGAGTAGCGAGGAAGATGTTTGGATGAGCCATAGTGACTATGTTGCATATATACCTAGTGATAAGGCCAAGATACTCGCAGTTTCTGTTGATAAGAACTATATAGCTGCATTTAGACTTATTGATAGATCTGTATATGGTGTTCAATTCCATCCAGAGGTTATACATACTCCAAAGGGTAGAAAGCTGATTGAGAATTTTGTTATTGGTATAGCTGGTGCAAAGCCTATGTGGAATCCTGGCAATATTATTGAGAATATTGTTAATGAGATAAGATCTACTGTTGGTGAGGATGAGAAGGTTTTGTGTGCTGTTAGTGGTGGTATAGATTCTACAACAACTGCTCTACTTGTTAAGAAAGCTATTGGTGATAGACTTGTAGCTGTATTTGTTAACCATGGTCTTCTTAGGGAGGGCGAGGCTGAGGAGGTGCTTAATATGCTTAGGAATCTAGGCATTAATCCTATCTATATAGATGCATCAAAGATGTTTCTAGATGCTCTTAAAGGGGTTAGAGACTGTGAGGAGAAGAGAAGGATAATAGGGGAGCTATTTGCAAAGATATTCAAAGATATTGTAGAGTCTGATAAGTTTATCAAATGGCTTGCACAGGGAACAACATATCCAGATGTAATTGAGAGTGGTTTTGTTCCTGGGGCAGATAGGATTAAGAGTCATCACAATGTTGCAGGGCTACCGAGTTGGCTGGGTCTAAAGCTTTTAGAGCCTATAAAGTATCTCTATAAGGATGAGGTTAGAGCTATAGCTCTAAGGCTTGGTGTTCCAGAGGACTGGGTATATAGACATCCATTTCCTGGACCAGGACTTGCTGTAAGGATTATTGGTGAGATTACAGAGGAGAAGCTTAGGATTGTTAGAAGAGCTTCAAAGATTGTTGAGGAGGAGCTTAGGAGGAGTGGTTTGTATAGAAGGGTTTGGCAGGCATTTGCTGTTGTAGGAGATGATAAGTGGGTTGGTGTTAAGGGTGATAGGAGAGCTGTTGGATATATAGTTACTATAAGAATTGTTGAGAGTGAAGATGGTATGACAGCAGATTGGAGTAGGATACCACTAGATGTTTTAGATAATATTGCTAGAAGGATAACGAGTGAGATACCAGAGGTGACAATGGTTACATATGCAATAACCTCAAAACCGCCTTCAACTATAGAGCCGTGTTAAAGCTATGGATAGAACACATAGAATAGCTCATATAGTATCCATCCAAGTACTACAGAGATAGTGTTGTATACTAAGCTATATTTTATAAAGTCTATAAAGCTTATATCATATCCATTCTTTTCAAGAATTCTAACAGCTGTTACATTTGCTGATGCACCTATATATGTAAAGTTTCCACCAAGTGTAGTACCTATTAGTAGTGCCCATGCAAGTGGTATAGGGTCGAGAGATAATGAGCTTCCAATCTCTTTGACTACAGGTATCATTGTAGCTATATAGGGGACATTATCTATAAATGCTGAGAGAGCTACAGATAGCCATATCAATATAGTTGTCACTATAAATAGATCTCCATGTGATATACCGATAATAGCTCCTCCAAACTCTTTCGTAAGTCCATATTTCTCAAATGCCCCGGATAAGACAAATACCCCTGAGAGAAAGACTAGAAGCTTCCACTCAAAACCTGCTTTAGCAACATCTTTAACAGTCTCTATATCTCTATGCACAATCCTTGTAGCTGTAAGACCCCCTACAGATATAGTTGCTGCTAAGCTGAGTGGGATGTTGATGATGTTTCTAATGCTTAGTAAAACTATTTTTATGGCTAGAAATGCTATTGATTCAAATAGAAATACTCTGTCTATTCTATGAAAAACCTTACTATCCTCAGAAGATATAGAGATATTAGCATTAGCACTATATCTTTCAGCTATAAGGGAGGTTACTATTGTTGCAACTATCATTGAGGCTATGGTGAAGAAAAACATAGACGGTTTTCCACTATATACAAAGAAATCCGTGAACTTCAGCCCAAAAGCACCTGCTGTTATAATAGCAGGCGGATCACCGACCATTGTAGCTGAACCTGCTATATTTGCTGAAAGAGCCATTAGTATCATTGGTGCTACAGGTGATAAACCCAATGCAGCTGAGATTCTGAATACTATTGGCGCCATTAGAAATACTACAGATACATTCTCAAGAATAGTACTTACAAGTCCTGCTACCAGGGATAAGAGGAATATTGCTGTAAACCTTCTCCTAGAAATCTTTAGTAGGTATCTAGAGATGACATCCATAAGACCACTCCTCTCTAGATAGAGAGTCATAAAGCTCATACCAAGAATCAATCCAAATATATCCCAATCTATATAGCTAATAACCTCTATAGGAGATACAACACCTATAGCAATAGATATAGCTAGAACTACAAGACTTATCCAATGCCTCTCAACCCTACCCCATATGAGAAAAGCTATAAGAGCTACAAACAATACCAAAACTATATAGCTATACACCATTTACCACAGTCTATAGCATGAATAGCAAAAACTAATAAGCCTTATGCATATCTCTAACTCATATACATAACCACATTATGTGATATGGATAATTAGCAGTGTGGGGATGCATAACTGGGTGTATCTATGCCTACTGTCAAACTAGGTATATCGCTATCTATAGATTATGCCCATAGCCTTCCAGGACATGGAAAATGTAGTATGCTCCATGGACATACAGCTAAAGTAACTGTTGTAGTGAGAGGTTCTATACCTATGGATGGAAAAGAATGTGGAAACTATATGCTTATAGACTTTATTGAGCTTAGGGATAGGGTCAAAAATATTCTTATGGAATTGGATCACAGAAATCTCAACGAATTGTTTATATGTCCAACAGCTGAGGTTTTGGCGTATTGGATCTATAGAAAACTTAGAGAGGTTCTTCCATCCAATATAGAGATTGTGAGTATTAGGGTACAGGAAGGAGATAGTGGTTGGGCTGAATATGAGGGTGAGTGAAATTTTTTATTCGATACAAGGCGAAGGTCCATTCATAGGTAGACCAGCAGTCTTTATACGTCTCCAGGGATGTAATCTTCGCTGTACAAAGAATAGTGTTGGTTGGGATTGCGATACACAATATGCATGGGATTCTAGTGGAGGTATGGAGATCTCTATAGATAGAGTTGTAGATATAGTTAGGCAGTATCAATGTCGTCACATTGTCATTACAGGTGGTGAACCAATGATACAGCAGAGAGAGGTTATAGAGCTTATCAAAAGACTTGATGGCTATGCCATAGAAATTGAAACCAATGGAACAATACCACTAGATCCAGATTTTCCTGTGGAGAAGGTTAGACTAAATGTATCTCCTAAGCCTCATGCTCCTATAAGACCTGAGTATATTAGATATGCATCATGCTTAAAATTCGTTGTAGCTTCAGAAAAGGATCTTGTATTTGTTGATAGCTTTGTGAAGATATATGGTGTTGAACCTAGTAGGATATGGTTGATGCCAGCAAGTAGAAATGTTGATGAGCATAATCGTAACATTAGACTGTGTTGGGAATACGCCAAGCTGAGAGGATATAATGTTACGCCAAGGCTACATATACTTGTCTATGGAGAGTCTAGGGAAGGTGTATAGCTTTTCTATCTATGCACAATCTATGTATATATCCATTTCCATATCTGATAAACTCAATACTATTATCTATAGGGCTCTCATATATGGTGCAATCAGGTATCTCTGCCTCTATAAAGGCTCTATGTCTATTCCTACAACTCTCACACCTACCACAATGATAATCATGACTTAGATAGCAACTCCATGTATCATAGATAAGATCTCCAATGAGATCTCTACACATCTTCAAGATATCTGGCTTCCCCATACCCTCTCTACTAGGGCTCCAAATCTCTATCTTTCGTAGCATACGGAAGTGACATAATCTATATGCAAGCTGTATAGCCTCTATACACTCAGGGCTACAGTCGGGGTATCGGGGTTCATAGGAATAATCTCTAGGAACTATATCGTTATACTGTGCACCATATATAACGTATATGTTTAGCGATGGATTTTGCTCTAGGAGTGTATATGCATATGCTGTTGCTATAGAGAGCATAACGATATTCCTTATTGGAACGACAACACTTGGAGCATATGTTTCCTCTACATCAACACTTTCATCTGTTAGCTGAGTACCTCTCCAAAGATTTTTCATAAAACTCATATCAATGATTCTATGCTCCACAACCCTACCCCATCCACGATCAACTGCAATCCTCGAAATCTTTCTCAAAAGATCACTAACAACCCTAAGCTCCTTCGACCCCTTCTGACCATAGTCAAAACTCAATGCATATACATCACATCCCCTATATAGCCATCTAACCATATAACATATGCTATCAGGACCCCCACTCACAACAGCTACAGCTACACATGGCTTCACCACATTTGGTTCTACACCACGTATAGAGACCATATCTATATCGCCAAATACAATCTATATATCTATCCCTAAATAAAACCTGATGAAATTGAGATAATATGTGAATCTACCCAATATATCTACATGCTTACAGATATTGGTGAATCAACTATAAATCTCAATAGCTATCTCTTTTCTCTAAACTCTCTAATAGATTTCCATGCAGGTTCTGGTGAGGGTGTGACACCACTTAATGTCTTCTCAATAGTTTCTATAGCCATTCTAAGCTCCTCCTCTCTAATCCTCCTCTCAATAAATTCTTCAATTTCTTTTCTCCAGTCTATATGTCTAAGCTCCTCCATCTTCTTCTTCAAATCACTTCTAATCCTAATACTGAGAATTTCTGTACTCATACCAATCTATAATATGTATTTAATGTCTCTAAATATATTTGCATATATAGACATGTATACTATGGTTCATAGATATGGCAATGTCTATCTGGTGAAAATTATAAAAACATCGAATTTGATTGTAGTGGTTGTCGATAGAGATTTGATGGATAGAGAGCTATGTAGGACATATGCTTTGGTTTAAGGTGGTTTTACATCTCTTAACTTTTCTGAGTGTCTAACTCCTCCTATAGCCCAATTCTCCTTAGGTACTTCATAGATTATTATCTCTATAGCTTCTCTAGGAATTCCAAGATCTTCAAAAACCTTTGTAATACCCTCTACAATCTTCTTCTTAGCCTCATCACTCAAACCACTCCACATAGTTATCTGTATGAGGGGCATAGACATTCACCAATACATCTATTTATGGAAAAGTTAATAAGTCTCTAGAGAATGGATATATTGTCTAGAGCCTGTCTCTGTTTTCTCTATACTGATGTCTTATGAAGCTATACAAAGCTCTTAGAATTGTGGAGATGGCATTAGATAGATCTATACATATGATAGATGTTGTAACAGATATGGTCAAGAGCTTTATATGTAGGGTACATAGATTTGTTGTTGATAGACTTGGCTATATGGAGCTCGATATGATTGTTAGAGAGATATCTAGATATGGGGAAGGTGTATTGGAGCCAAGATATATAGATGTGTATAGCGTTATAGAAAAGCTGAAGGGTCTTGGATTTATGGAGCTCTATGTTGAGGATCTTGGTATTGGTTTTGAGATGGAGATGTATAGCTATGAACTGAATAGATATGTTGATATTGTGTGGAGGTGTAAGGCATCTAGATGCAATCTTGTTGTGTCGTGGAGAACTATAGCTTTATATAGCTAGATCTTTTTTGCTATGAATCCCTGTGCCCTTGGGATCCACCTGACCTCATCGAAACCTGCTCTATACAACCTGTTCTTTATCCCCTTTAGAATATCTATATTTGTATGTCTACCTGGCTCACCTGTATAGTGAAAAAGTTTTCCTCCCCTTCTAAGAACTCTATATAGATCTCTGTAGAAGTCTAGGCTATATAGCTCTCCAGCTATATTGAATCTCGGTGGATCGTGTACTATAGCATCAAATGTCTCCTCATCGAAAAGCTTTATAACCTCTATAGCATTGCCCAAGATAATCCTAATTCTATTGTCCTCTAACCCCCTTGACCATGGATTCATAGATGCTATGAAAAGAACATTTGGATCTATCTCAACTGTGACAACCTCTCTTGCTCCCAGCATAGCTTCTGCTATAGCTGTATATCCAAGACCTGTACATATATCTAGAACTCTATAGCCATCCAATCTACCAAGGGTTTTCACCTTAAGCATAGAGTCTGTCCATGGATCTACATCAACAGTTCTATGCATCTGAATACCGTTTATCTCAAGAGTAGGTGCTTTATCTATAGCTATAGGCTTCAACTTATAGTACTTCCCACCATCATATAGATCAATTCTCTTGAGAACACCGTCTATAACCTTATATGCAAATCCCTCCTCAATACTATTGATATAATCTATATCTAGAAGAATACCATCAATCTCTATACCCTTTCCCACTATATGTACATCTATATTCCTCAAGCCAAAGTCTACAGTAATTGTTATAGAGTTCAACCCCTTCTCTATAGCTCTCCTTATATCAACTGCATTCCAATATGTGAGTACAGCTCCCTCAATATATCTATACCTACTTTCAATCCCATTCATAGGAATCCGATTTATGTTCATAGAGTTCTATGTATAAACACCTGATAGAGATTTAAAAAATCTTTTGCATATCATTGTAATAGACATTGGTTATTTCCCAGCGACACTAACGTTGTCTAGCATTATATATGGAGCTATATAGCTTCCATAGTGTTTAACCTCTTTTGATATAGCTATAAGGTTTTTCGATAGGAGTTCATATATATTGCCAGTGATTATAGCTCCTTTAACTGGGTATAGAATCTCTCCATTCTCTATATAGAGGCTGTTTACAGCTGTTGTATTTAGATATCCGCTTACTGGATTCGATAGCCATCCACCTATAGTGGAGAAAACAATTATACCCCTCCTAATATCTCTTATCATACTCTCTATATTTGATGTACCTGGTAGAACTATGATATTTGTAGCATCTGGATATGTAGCAGAGCCTAATCCGCTCTTTACAGCATTACCTGTAGATTCTCTTCCATCTATATTAGCTGTATATGTATCGTATAGATATGTTGTTAGAACACCTCTATCAAAAACAGCTTTTCTCTGTGTAGCAACACCCTCATCATCAAATGGATTTGTTGCCACCATATTTGGTGTTGCACCATCATCTATTATCGTTAGACTGGATGAGAATATCTCATTGTATAGCTTTCCCTGTAGAGGTGATCGCTTCTTCTGTACCCAGTCAGCTCTTACTGCAGGGACTATCAATGTAGATATTATCTCGGAGAATACCTCTGGAGCAAGAATAACCTGGTATCTCCCGGTCTCTATCTGTTTAGCACCAAGAGTTTTTATAGAGATATTTACAGCCTCGCTTATCACTCTATCAATATCAAACTCCTTTGTTGTTGGAGCCCAGTAATACTCGCTATAGCTAGACTCCTTATCACCATCAACAGCCTTAACCTCTATACCAAAGTAGAAACCTGTTTTCTCACTAACCATAGCATCGTTATAGCTATTTCCTATAGCTCTTACAATATATCCTCCACCAACCCTTATATTTGTAGCAGATACCCTCCTATCAATATCACTAGGCTTTATAAGACCATATCTTGTTAGCTCCATGAACATCTCTGGCTCTAGAGAACGAATCTTGTTATCAACAATATCATAGCATTGGGTATATCCATATCTCTTTGGGAGAGAGATCCACTGAGGATCCTCTGGAAGTGTTTTTGCAACTTTTACAGTATTTTGAATAAGGTTATCAAGATCCTTTTCAGATGATATCAATGTTCCCTGATTAGATACCTTCTTACCCACTGCAATCCTTACACCTACAGCTAAAGTCTCGCCAGACTCAAGCTTCTCTACACCCCTACCACTAGCTGTCAATGATAACGATACTCTTCTAACCACATATATCTCTGCCTCTGAAGCTCCAAGCTCATGAGCTCTCTTAATACCCTTCTCAATTAGTGTATGAAGATCCATTTCATCCACCCCCAACAACTATTTTCCTAACCCTTATATGTGGTCCTCCATCACCAACACGAGCAAGCTGCCCCTCTTTACCACATCCACCAAAAACACTAGTAGTAATGTTAAGATCCTTTGCAACCATATCCACCTCTTTCAATACCTCAAGAATATTCCCACTTACTGTAACACCTCTAACAATTTCACCTATCTCTCCATTTCTAATTATATAGGATGGACCTATGCTAAAGGTGAATGTACCCATAGCAGGATTTACCTCTCCACCCATAGCACCCCTACCCCTTAGATATATACCCATAGATATATCCTCAAAAAGCTCCTCAACCTCTGCATCACCTGGAGCTAAATAGAAGTTTGTCTGTCTTACAATAGAGTCAAAGGTTATATCCTGAGCTCTAGCATTACCTGTAACACTCTGTCTAAGTTCATATGATGTATATCTACTATTTAGATAGTGCTTCAGAACCCCATTCTCAACAACAGTAGTTCTACTCTTAGCTATGCCTTCATCATCAAATGGAACTGGGTATCCACCTTCAACAACTCCATCATCATATATAGTAACTAGCTCACTAGCAACCTTCTCACCAATCTTATTGATGAGAACAGATGAATTAGATACAACCTGGTCACCCTCAGATGCATGTCCAAATGCCTCGTGGAGTAGAAGGCCTACTAGTGCATTATCTACAACAGCTATATATGTCCCTGGAGATGGTGTTGATGCTTTTGATGCGCTAATTGCAAGTCTGTCTATCTCCTCCACAAATCTATCCCAATCAAATCTCTCTATATATTCATATCCTCCAACAAATGTCTTTTGATCATATACTCTCTCCATAGCATCTCCAGTTCTAGCTATAGCAGTATGCGATATCCCTATGATCGATATATCTGATTCTGCTTCTGCACCATAGCTAGATACAATAAATCTTCTATCTCTTTCAAAACCATATCTAGTAATAGCAGAGACTATACCTTCTCTAGACATAGAATCTCTATTAAGCTTAGATATAAGTTCAATCTTTTTAGTAGGGTCAACATCTAGTGGATTGATTCTAACCTCTGTAGAAAATCTAGTCTTAACACCTTTGGCATCAGCTAAAATTCTTCTATATCCATATCTAGACATAGCTCTAGCCTGTGAAATAGCTCTATCAATAGCTGATACAATACTATCTCTATCAAATGATGTTGTATAGCTATAGCCTATACCACCATCGACAACAACCCTTATCCCAATACCACTAACTCTTGAATATCCATAGCTTCTAATGATACCTCCATCAAATACTATCTGCTCATATACTCTATCCTGAAGCCTTATAATAGCTTCAGAAGCACCTCTAGATAATGCTATATTTAGTATATCTTTTCCTAGATCTATAGATATATTCAAAAAATATCCCCAGGATTTATATCTACTAACCCTACTATAAAAATCTATTTATCTATTTTCAGTATCTCTATAACCTTCTTTCACTATATATCCTATATAGCTTCTCAACAATATATCTATTCACATATCTCCCATGGGGTCTTAGACCACCGGAGAACTTCTTTGGTATATGTAGAAGCTCGTGTATCAATACCTTAATCTTATCCTCGTGATCTAGAGAGGAAAAGTTTTCATCTATAACCTCGATTATATACATAGGCTTTTCATTCAATACATATCTCCATATGGTTGAGAGTGAATGTATTCTTGCTATAGCCCTACTCCTACTCTTCCTAGTTCTTACAAAGAATACTCTATCTATATCTATATGGCTAAAATAGTCGTTTAGAGTTCTAATAATGTCTATAGCCATCTCCCTCGCCTCATGATCTTCACTATATATAGGCATTATACAACACCTGGCTTCTATTGTGTTGATGCTATGGTTCAAAAGCTTTTTATTCTTCTCTACAGCCCATAGTATTAGTCTTGTGGGGTTGTGTCAATGGATATGGATATTGGTGTTATTGGTATTGGGAGAATGGGTAGAGCTATTATCAAAGGGTTTATCTCTGGTGGTATAGATCCAAAGAAGATCTATGTATATGATGTTTCACCCATGGCTATAGAGAGTATTAGGGGTATGGGTGTCAATATATGTAGTAGTAATATCGAGGTTGTAAGGAGTTCTAATCTAGTGATTCTAGCTGTAAAACCTTCTCAGGTGAGAGGGGTTGCTGAAGATATATCGCGATATGTAGATGGGAAGATAGTTATATCTATAGCAGCATTCATACAGCTAAAAATGTTGGAGAAGATTCTCAGTGGTGCAAGAATCTATAGAGTTATGCCAAATATAGGTGTAGAGGTTAACACAGGTTTTATAGCAATAACACCTCCATCAGCTATGGATAGCAATATAGATAGACTTTTTAGACTTCTTGGAGAAGTTGTATGGGTCGATGAAGATGTTCTAGATCTCCTCACACTAATGTCAGCATCAACACCAGCTCTAATAGCTGAAATCGCCGATGCACTAATTCTCGCATCTCTAAAAGCAGGAATACCATATGATATCGCCAAGAAAGCTACAGCACATGTTTTACAAGGCGTTGGAAAACTACTCCTATACAGAGATACAAGTAGCATCAGAGACAGCGTTATAACACCTAGGGGTACAACCATAGAACTTATAGAGAGGATATATACAGAGGAAGCAAAGTCAAGACTCCTATCAGCACTTATAAAAACCATAGAAAAATATCTAGAGCTTCTAGAAAAATATAAAAGCGGATCATAGCAAATTCATCTCTATTCACAAGATTTCTCCCGAACATAAATAACCTCCAACTCTATTTATAGGAATTCACACTATTTTGATAAGGCACTATACTCTCTTTCAATTCCATATATTGTATTCGTAGAAAATGCTTATTTAGATTACTATGTATCGATGATTACAGAGCACTAGCACTAATTACAACAAGTGATGTTTATGGTTTCTCAACACCGAGAACCTGCCCCATGTCTAAGACTGAATGACAATGTAATCCTACTTCAGGATAAAGAGAGTGACATGCATCTCGTGTACAATGCTGTCTCTATGGATGTATTCAAAGTTAATGAGTTGGCATATGAATTGCTTAAATTCCTTGAATCTGCCTGTCGCTCGATTAGCGAACTGAGTGACTACTTCGAAGAGCTGGTGAGAGTGTATGAACACAGCGGCAACTATTTTACCTCAGATATACATTCTGAAAACATATATTTTGAGCTGAAGCAATTCCCCTTCAAGCTTGGGATTGTGAAGTCTTATGACGAATGTTGATAGATGCTGATAAGGTCTAGGCTTAGGTGTTGTAGGTAGGCCTAACGATGAGTGCCGAGAGACCTATGTTTACTCTGTACGTAGCGCTATTGCTGACGTTTGTACTGACATTCCTGTATAGCTCTTGGTCGCCATATATATCCCTAGTCGTTGTCAAGTTCAAGGGTGTAGATGTTGGCGGTTTAGCCGCAATACTGACAGCGATGAATCTAGGGCTCACCGTTGGCCCTGTGTTCTCGGCGATCTTGTCAAGGAGGGCCGGTTTACGCATCGCTCTACCCATTCTGCTAGTTCTGAAGAGCTTCTCCATCCTCGGCTGGATCGCAACTAAACGTCTAGAAATTCTCATAGCTCTCGGACTACTGTTTACAGTCTCGGCTTCAGGCATAGTGACGATCCTCACATACGTAGCATCACGCCTGGGGTCTAGACATGGCAAGGCCTTCGGCTTATTCTACTCAGCAAGATCCGCAGCATTTGCTTTGGGCCCACTCTTTGGTGGAGTAGTGCTCTACTACCATGGCTACAAGACGCTTGCAATGGTTGTCGGAGTCTTAGTGACGTGCTGTGCCTTTGCTATGGCTGCTCTAAGAATTCTTGGTGAGGATTCGAAGATCCCAGTCAGGAGCTCTGCACAGAGCTTATTCAGAGGTTTGAGGGGGCTACTGCATCTAAGGGCTGCTAGGGCTCTCGTCGTCACCTCTACGCTGATCAACTTCTCCAGCGCTGTTGCACAAGGGTATAGATCTGTCTATGCCTACGAATACCTGAAGATGAGTGAAGTGCTTCTGGGGGTCATGTACTCATTCGACGACTTTCTGAAGATCTTCCTGAACCCCTTCATAGGGGTCTTCGTGGATAGGTTCGGTTACGTCAGATCCTACCTCGCTGGAGTAGTGTTTTCATCGATGGTGGCAATTCTATGGCCCTTCTCACCAAGTCCACTCATAGCAGTGGTGCTCTACACGATGATAAGCATATTCGCATCACTATACATTGTAGCAGAGAGTAGCGTTGTTGCAGCACTCGTACCCGAGGAATCGAGACTAGAAGTATATGCAGTAATTTCGTCGCTTAGCGAGGTATTCTCAGTAGTAGCTCCCACAGTGGGTGTAGCACTATGGGAGCTAAGCCCTCGGACAGTCTTCGTCTTTGAGGGATTGCTTGGCATATGTGCTTCAATCATCCTTTACACATCTATAATGCTGAGAACCAATCAGATAGAGAATCAGAACAGATATGCAGAGCCAAAGTGATGAATAGTTACGTAGATAGGAAAGTCTTGTTAGCATTGATCCTAGGAATATAAAAAGCTAAGAAGTAGCCATTCTCACTTCCCAAGGCTTAATATCTGAAGTACCTAATACAAAGCTATCCTCAACATTTTCAGCATCTCTGCAATCCGTGCCCTAGGTATTCCAAACTTCATCAGTCTTTTGAACACTCTTACTCCTCGAAGGCCTTGGCCTCTCTGACCGCTTGTCCATACAATGCATGACGAGAAAAACAACTTTATATTAGCTAAATCTCTAGCGGAGAGATTTGAAGAACTGGCTAGGAAGTTGAGGGAGATTAAAGAGCGTTAAGCAGGAGATCATTAGTACTCTAAAGCAGCTACGTGAGGCTTTGAAACCCAGAGCTGTAGTGCTTGACCTTAACGGCACTCTCGTTGATTGCAGTGCTAGGTTTAAGAAGCGTAGAGTTCTTTCAATTCCATATATTGGATTCATAGAGGTATATACGGGAAGATCCTTGTTTACGATATGTACTACAACTTTCAATTCCATATATTGGATTCTGAGCTTATAAAAAGAATTGTTACCGACATAGAGAGACATACTGACTTTCAATTCCATATATTGGATTCGGGAATATATGAACACAGCGGTATACCAATTTATGTGATTGATACACTTTCAATTCCATATATTGGATTCCTTAAGGAGAATGGCTTTGATCCAACAAGAACAATTGTATTCTACAACTTTCAATTCCATATATTGGATTCCACTAGGTTGGCGATTGCAGGCTCAATGATTGGAGAAATACGGGCTTTCAATTCCATATATTGGATTCAGCTAATCGAGGAAAAAGATTATGACGCAATGGCATTCATAAACTTTCAATTCCATATATTGGATTCAATGTTCTCGTTCTTTGGGAACTGGGGCGATCCAGATAAATACAATCTTTCAATTCCATATATTGGATTCGAAGGTAGAGCCATAATTGATGTAGCAATGGGTGGTTCAAAAGTCTTTCAATTCCATATATTGGATTCCGGGTTATGGACTCTCTATTCTTTTCTTATCCTAGTCTCCATATATGGATTCAGAGTTCTATCTACAATAACTTGATAAAGATTTTTAAATTTTTTTGCAGATCATCAAAGGCTATATTCTTCATAAATCAATGGTGTGAAGGTTATGATCTGGCAATAGAGTTATTGCAAAGATGTCAACTCTATAGATATGTACACATTTATAGTAATGAAAGTGTATATATTCTCTAAATATGTAAAATGAGCTTATATAGAGGTTTATAAATATTGCATAGAGTCTATTGCAATGATCTGTATTTATAGAATGTGATGTAAGCCGGTTTATGATGGTAATATGATGAATGGAATTGAAAGGAAAGTTAGGGTATTAGTAGATAGAGTATTATGGTTGTTGATAGAAGTGTGATGAGTATGTTTATTGTTTTGTCGTTGTATGGTATTTTTAGTAGTGAATATCTCTTTTTGTTGAATGGCCAGAATAGATATACTCCTCCTGCTGTCAGCATGTCTAGTGCTATGTGTAACAATGCTATTGAGAAACATGTTGTTGCTATGACTAGGTGTGTCTCTGGCTCTAGTCCTATTCCTATGGATTCTATGGCTATTGTAATTGCTATTGATATTGCTATCGATATTATTGTTGCTCCAATTATTGAGTGTGTCCATGGGGTTCTCCTACCACCTCTATGCCCATAGAGAAAATCTATAGCTGTGTTAATGATTATCGATAGTATTAGTGCTGTGAGAAACATTGTAAGTGTGTTGCCTAGGCTGTCTCTACCTATTGTCTTCATAAGTATTGTGAATGCTATAGCTGTCCCAGATATATTATGTGTTGATAGCTTCATCTAATTTCTTCACCTTCTTTACAACTCTTATATCCTCAATTACTGTATATGGATACTGCCCCTCCTCATCCTTCTCATACTTCTTCACCATATCCCATATATTTAGAAGTGCTATTGCAACCCCTGTAAGTGCCTCCATCTCAACACCTGTTCTCTCATATGCCTTTACAAGAACCTCTACACATATCCTATCACCCTCTATAGATATTCTTGGTTCTACATATGTAATCTTTATTGGGTGGCAGAATGGTAGGAGCATAGATGTTTGTTTAGCTCCCTGTATAGCTACAATCTTTGTTGCTGAGAAAACATCTCCCTTCTCAACCTCACCCCTAATAACCCTCTCAATAGTCTCCTTCCTAAGCCTTATACATCCCCTTGCTATAGCCTCTCTATAGATATTATCCTTATCTGTAATATCAATCATCTTTATGGCCATGAGACCACCTCTTAATATATCTCAAATAGTTTCTAAAAATAGTTTTGGTGGATTAGATGTGCTGGGAATTGCTATATATAGATTTTGTTTATAGCTATGGCGATGAAAGCTATATAAAATCGTTTATAGATATCCCCCCAGGTGAGATAGTTCTTAGAAATACAGATGAGCTAAACCTCTTTAGACATCCACATATAGAGCTGTGGCACAGATTTCTTAGAGATGTTTTCAATCCTATGATTTGTTTGAGAGAAAAAGCATTGATACTTCCATGTTCAGGTATAAAACCATATAGATTATCTGTTACTCATAGGGTTGCCGAATCTATAATAGATAGATATGGTCTTAGAGACTCTATACAGGTATACATATTGTCAGAGCCTATGATAATTGTGCCTAGAGAGCTAGATATATACTATCCATTTGCAAACTATGACTATCCACCAAGAGAATTAGATGGATTTTATAGGGATATGTTTATAGATCTTCTATCAATTGTAATACCAAGGCTTAGACACTATAAGAAGATTGTAGCTATCCTACCGAAGCACCATAAGAATATTCTGCTTAGAAGTATTGAGAGAGCTGGTGTAGAGCTAGATATAGAGATTGTTGACTATGGTAGAAAGGCATTTGAGTCTATTAGAAAGGGAATAGAGTTATTAATCTAGATTGCTATATACATAATGTGAGCACCTCTTATAAACCCTATTACAGTTATCCATAGTGTGGTTGAAATGGATAGAGCTGTCTTGGCTCTAGTAGCTATATCTATGGCTATAGCTATATCCATCCCATTAGCGATATATCTACTATATCCTGAGGAGGCTTCAGCTCTAGAAGATGTTATAGAGTATATATCTAATGAGTCTTCTCCATATATACGTGAATCTCCAAGATTTGTAAAAGGTGTTGCTATAGCTGTCTTTGGGAGGAATGTTTTTGGTGGTAGAGGGTATATAGCTGTAGATCGTATGAATAGAATAGTGTTTAGATATGATGAAACATCTATAGATGTTGTTATTGGTCGTAGCTATATCGATATCTCTACAGGTAGAGTTATTGGTAGGGATATGCTTATACATATTCTTAGCAGTGGAAATAACATTTCTGTTAAGGGATATGTTGTTGAAACCCCTAGGGGAAGGGTGTTGGTGCCTATAGAGATAGTAGTTGATGGACATATATATGTGGCTTCAAGGTAGATCTCTGTGACTCTAGAGATATTGGTTATGTCTATAGCTGAGATTGTAGGTGCTATAGCATTTCTCTATATAGCATATCTCTTTATCAAAGTATATAGAGGATTGAGAGACGAATCATCATTTCTATTCTCAGTATCATATCTATTTCTAGGTATTGCACAGATATGTGCATTTCTATCAATTATTGTTTCAAGCCACAGACTTGCAACAACATTCTATGTAGCTACATCGTCTTTTGCTATAGCCGGGTTCATATCTATGTTGGGGTCAACAGGATATAGATCCAGACTATATATAGTCCCACTAGCTATACTGTTGATGAGCCCTGATATAGTTGCAGGAATTCTATCTATAGCTGTATCTCTAAGGAGTATACATATAACAAGGATTATGATGCTACTCCTCTCTATATCATTCTTCTTTAGAGGTATTAGCATAGTTGTAGCACCAAGTATATCGCCAATCATCTTGCTATTTGCAGAAGTTCTAAGGGCTACTATAGCTATAGCTCTATCTATATACCATGTATCAAGGGTTGTTAGGATATGAATAGAAAGAGGAATAAGCTTCTAATAGTTATGGATATACTGGAAACATTATCTAGAGAGTCTATAGCTCCAACAAGACTTGCAATACATGTTAATATGCCCTATGACAGACTCATCAATATTCTTAGAGAGCTTGAGTCTAAGGGACTTATAAAAATTGTTGATGGGAGTCATAGCAGAAGTGTTGTATTAACTGATAAGGGTTTAAAGCTTTTAGAGGAGTTGAGGAGGATAAAAAATATTTTGAGTGAATATGGACTTCTCTAAAAGTTTATACTGTAAGGCTCTGCGATACCGTAGTTGTTGAAGTAGCTGTGCTCTCCCATATATTTATACTCGCAATCCTTAGAATACTTCCACTCTCAACATCTATCCATACAAATACCTTACTAGAATCCTTGGCAAGCTCTACAACAACTCTAGCAACCCTTAGCGTTACTGTTCCATCGCCATTGACAATCATCTTCATACCGATAGGCATAATTCTCGAGACATTGTATCCCTCGCTAAGTAACTTACTCGTATTTTCATTAGAGTTCAATATAGAGACTATACGATCTCTAAACTCATCACTTATCTCTACCCCACCCATCAACAAACCATGCTTCACACCACCTCTCCACGGCATACCCCACTTAACACTCCACATCATCTCAAAGCTCTTATTGAATCTACATGGCATAGTAATATTGCTGGGTATTGCCAGAGACTGTTGGAGAGGTGTATTCATTATATTGCTCTTAGTATTCAATGCATATACAGTATATACAACTGTTGTCACTATAGTTGCTACAGCTATTATAGCTACTATAACACCTATTGTTCTTGTATTCATTTTCTCACCTATTCCAAGATCGAAAAGACTTTGGGAGATATTTAAGTAGGACTCACAAGATGTGAATAACAATTTGTTTAGAACTATATTGCACTATGATAAATATTTAAATGCTGGAATATGTGGTTAATCTAGCCAGGTATCTATATGAAGATCGTGAGCCTTTCACCAGCTGTAACAGAGACTCTTTCGTTGCTAGGTCTTGAGGATGAGATTGTTGGTATAACTCCTTGGTGCAAAATGTATCTAAGGGATAGTAATAAGGATGTTGTTGGGACGTATCTAACAATAAATTTTGATAAGCTGAAGAGGCTTTCACCAGATATAGTCTTTATCCAGTCTAGAGTTCATGATAAATTCTATAGGGTTCTAATAGATATGGGCTTCAATACCTATCTCATACCTCTACCAACAAATATATATGCAGTTATATCCCATATAGTCCTAGATGTTGGGGCTATTGTTGGTAGATATATAGAGTCTAGGGAGTTGGGGGATAGGATGGCTGAGGAGATAAGTAGGATTAGGAGATCTGTGGATAGAGATAAGCCTGTGAAGGTCTATATAGAGTATCTATGGCCGGATAAAACCTATAGCACATCAGGTTCACTAACATTTATAGATGATGCTATAAGAATTGCGGGAGGGCTAAACATATATAGTGATACTCCAAAAGAGTTCTTCTTTCCAAGAGATGAGGATACTGTGGCTAGAGATCCACAGATAATTCTAGTTAATATAGAGCCTCCATTCGAAGACCTAACACTAGATGAATATAAAGCTATTAGAAGTAGTCTAGCATCCCTAGGTGCATATCGAGAGAATAGAATATATCTAGTTAGAGAGTCTAGAAATGTTAATCTAACTCATTTTGGTCCATCGATAGTATCGACAATAAGGTATATTGCTGATATCCTTAGAAGCCTATGAAGAATTTATAGAGAGTTAACCTTTTAAACCTTTGGTAATCACTATATGGCTAGGGTAGCCATATGGATAAGAAGACAATTGTAACAATTGTAGCTGTGGTCATAGCTCTCCTAATGGGTATAGCTATAGGTGGATATGTATTACCTGGAAGGGAGGTAACTGTAACAGTCACAACCCCATCGACAATACTTCAAACAGTATATACTACTTATACCACGGTTATACCGACAACAGTATTATATACTACAACTGTTGCAGTTGAGAGATCATTGCTACAAACTATTCTTACAACATCTATTGTACCTACAACAATAGCAACAACTATCATAACAACAGTGCCTACAACAAAACCTGTTACTGAGACTATCACACAGCTACAAACTCTGACAACTGTTGTTGAGAAGATATCTATAGTTGATGCTCTTGGAAGATCTATAGAATTTGAGGATATTCCAAAGAGAGTTGTATCAACAATGCCTAGTATTACAGAGATACTATTTGCTCTAGGTCTTGGCGATAGGGTTGTAGGTGTTACTACATATTGTAACTATCCACCAGAGGTTCCAAAACTTGTTGAGGAGGGTAAGATACAGACTGTTGGAGGTCCATGGACACTCGATCTAGAGAAGATAGTAGCTCTAAAACCAGATCTAGTACTGCTATCGGTATCCCCCCATGTTAGACTTAAGGATAAGTTTGATGAGTATGGACTTAAAACAGTATTTCTAAAGAGTAACACTGCTCAGAATATCTATGAGATTTATAGTGATATAATGCTTGTTGCAAAAATATTTAGGGTTGAGGATAGAGCTCAGAGTCTTATAGATGAGATGGATGCAAAACTAAATAGTATAACCTCCAAGTTGGTAGGTGTTACAAAGCCAAGGGTTCTACATCTCGTAGGACCACCTTCATGGGGTCTCTATAGTGCTGGTGGAAATACATTTATTGGATGGCTTATAGAGACTGCTGGTGGTGTCAATATAGCTAGACAGTATACTGGATGGCCACGGCTAGACTATGAATTTATATTGTCACAGGATCCTGAGGTAATTGTAATAACTGTTCATGATGTAGATCCAAATGCTATATATAACGAGATAATCAATACACCGATTACTGAAACAAGTGCTTGGAAGAATGGCAGAGTATATCTGCTATTGGGAGAGGCAGACGATGTTTTATCTAGACCTGGTCCAAGGATTGTAGAGGCTTTGGATATCTTGGCTCATATAATTCATCCAGAGATATTTGGAGAGATTCAGAGAGCTGATGTTGTTAATATAGCTAGGGTATCTGCTACACCTATACCTACACCTATACCGTTCTCTATAGCTAGTGACATGGCTGTAGCAGAGGTATAGATATGGCGATATCTCTACGTAGATCTACAATAAAACGTTTTTTAATATCAATTATATTCACATCTATACTTCTATTTATATCAGTGCTAATCTCATTCTCCATAGGATCCTCAGGGCTTAGCCCTATAAAGGTCTTCCTCAATATTGTGGGTATCGAGAGAGACGAATATGTTTCAAAGATAGTTAGCCTCAGGGTTGTAAGGACATGTGCAGCTATGCTTACAGGTTCTCTCCTAGGGCTTTCAGGACTTTTGATGCAGACTGTTACTAGAAATCCTCTGGCAGATCCATATATCCTTGGACTTGCCTCTACAGCACTAACATTTGAGGCTATTGCAATTCTTCTAAATCCTTCTACACTCGCTTCAAGATATATGCTCATAGCTATAGCTTTTATAGGTGCTCTTACTGGATACGGAATTACATATTCACTGAGTAGAATTGCTGGGGGTACTACTCTTGCACTCGTTCTAGCGGGTATTGCTGTAGCCTCTCTATTCTCAGGAGTCTCACACATACTTCTCTATATTCTAAATGCTCTCAATAGACTTCCTGCACCTTGGTACTATCTCTCAATGGGCTCTGTAGTCCCTGTACTTGGATCAGAAATCATATATCTTATCATACCGCTTATAGTAGGCTTCATAGTCTCGCTACTTCTCTTTAAACCCCTCAATCTCTATATCTATGGAGATTCATATGTAGCTCAATATGGCTATAAACCATCGTTTGTAATGAGTATTACAACAGTTATCGCTAGTCTTTTAACAGCCTCGGCAACAGCTATAGTCGGAGTTGTTGGTTTTCTAGGGCTTGCAGTACCCCATATAGTTAGATTCTTTGTTGGTTCTGACCACAGATTTACAATACCCTTGACAGTTATTGTTGGTGGTATAGTGGCACTGCTTTCAGATGTATGTGTAAGGCTTGTAGCGATATATGTTAAGGGTCTTGGCGAACTACCCCTAGGTATTATTACAAGTATTATTGGCGCTCCTTTTCTAGCATATCTAATTGTTGTGAGGGTTAGGAGATGAGGATAAGGATAAGAGATATAGAGTTCTACTACAACTCTACAAAGATCCTAGATGGGATAACTCTTGAGGTTGGAGAGGGCGAGAATCTCTATATCATAGGTCCTAATGGTGCTGGTAAGACAACACTTCTAAAGGTTATAGCAAGAGTTTTAGAGCCTTTGAAAGGTGTTGTATATATCGATGGAAAGGACTATAGGCTTTATAACCCTAGGGAGTTGGCAAAGATGATAAGCTATGTTGATCCACATGTAGATAGATCTATACCATCGACAGTATACCACTTCTTGCTAACAGCTAGATACCCCCACCAAAAATCTCTCCAAATCGTTGAGAGTGAGGATGATGTTGTAGCAATAGATAGAGTTGCAAAGGCTTTTGGCATCGATCATCTACTGGATAGAAGACTCGATCAGCTTAGTAGTGGAGAGCTTCAGAGAGTTGTTATCGCAAGAGCCTTTGTCCAAGAGCCAGAGATAGTATTGTTGGATGAGCCATCAGCATTTCTAGATATTAGATATAGGATGGAGGTTCTAGAATATGTCAAGAGATTTATATCTAGCAGCAATAGAGTTGCTATAGTAGCTATACACGATCTCTACCTAGCCTCCCTCTATGCCGATCGCATAGCTGTTTTAAGCAATGGTAGAATAGTTGCTGTTGGAACCCCCGAAGAAGTTTTCTCAAGCAGGGTTATAGAAGATGTATATGGTGTTAAGATAGAGCTTATACAGATAAACGGAAGGTATATACCTATACCAGTGGAGACCAGATGAAGACATCTATATACCACATAACGTTTTTTGATGCCAATAAATCCCTCTATATACAGTTCCACAACTGTAACTTTAGGTGCCTGGGGTGTATAAGGAGGCTTGGTATATGGGATTCACATCTATCTAGAGAGATCAGAGATATTTTAATGAGTTTCTATAGAGATGTAGAAAGTGTATATCTATCTATAGATGCTCTGAGAAGTATAGCTCTATACACAAAGGATTTTCTAGATGCAAGAATTGCTATCCTTGGTGGTGGAGAGCCAACAGCAGATAAAATGTTTAGAGAGGTTGTAGAGATTCTCAATGGTATCGATATGGAGATAAGGGTTTTGACAAATGGATACAACTTGGATAGATATATAGATATTCTAGGAGATGTTGATGCATATATAGTTCTAAGTATAAAGAGTATAGATAGAGATAAACACTTGTTCTATACAGGTAGAGATCTTGATACAATTCTCAAGAACTTTGTAGAGGTATATAGAAGAGGTCTAAGGATATCTATAGAGACTATAGATATACCTGGATTCAATGATCCTAGCGATATAGAGAAACTGGCTATGTATATATCATCTATAGATCCATCGATAGAGCTTATAATAGATAGCTATATACCTGTACCACAAACCCCATGGGGAAGACCATCAGAGACAGAGATGCTTGAGGCAGGGAAGAGAGCAAGGAAATATCTCAAAAATGTCTATCTAAGAGGACTAGAGATATCTAAGCCAATTGGAAATATACTACTTATACATCCACCACTACCACTAAAAGTATCCCCATGCAATAAATAGATAGGATTAGCCATAGAGATTTAAACCATAGCTACACCATCTATTAGTCAACCCTCTTCAGTATTACCCACTATACTCCTGTAGTAGTACATAAACAAGAACCGTATATAGCATATCTATAGCCTCTAACCCCTACCTCAAAACCCCTCTCAATTATATCCAAAGCCTATAAAACCTCTCTAGATATCCAAACACCTATTGCCTCAGATAGAAGACCCCTCTTCAAATCAAATAAAGAGGCTTTTACAGCATATCTACTAATAGCTATAGCTATTCTATCCAACACCAAAAATCTCTACACTCCTTCTTATTCGCATCATAGACGGCTAAATAGAATATCTCTGCAAGAGAATCCATAACACTTCTATTCCTTATAATCTGATACAATTCACCACATCTAATCTCCTCAACATGTTGAGGAGATATAGACAAGCTATCACCACATACTCTATATAGGATATAGAACCCTCTATATATATCTAACTCCTCCATCACCACATACTTACAATCCTAAACTAGGAAACAGACAACTATTTAAATCCAGCCACATAAACCTTTACATCTTTCAATCCCATACATTAAATCACCACAGAATATATGCACACCACATTCTATCCATACAGACTATTGCAATAGACTCTATGCAATATTTATAAACCTATATATAAGCTCATTTTACATATATAGAGAATGTATACACTCTAATTGTTGTCGAGGTGTACTCATTATTCTAGTTGACACAATTGCAATAACTCTATTGCCACTCCATAGCCTTCACATCATTGATGGTTGAAGAATATAGCCTTTAATGATCTGCAAAAAGATTTTTAAATCTTAATCAAGTATTTATACATAAGACTCTGAATCCATATATGGAGACTAGGATAAGAAAAGAATAGACGGGTCATAACCCGGAATCCTATAAATGGAATTGAAAGCTCTGGAATCTCATCGCTTACATTCATAGTTAGACCTGGCAAGCAGTGAATCCTATAAATGGAATTGAAAGTACAGACCTATAACATTGAGCAAGTATCCAGAACAGTATGAAAGGAAGAATCCTATAAATGGAATTGAAAGTTACCCGTGAGCGGATCCATCTTCGAATATGTTATGAGTCCTGTAAGAATCCTATAAATGGAATTGAAAGATCGTATCACGGATCTTGGCAAAGACGTCAATATCAGAAATTGAGGAATCCTATAAATGGAATTGAAAGATAGAGAAGATATGCAGCCAGACTAGACCTGATAAACACTCTACAGTTAAGAATCCTATAAATGGAATTGAAAGGTAGACGTAGCAACACGCGGCCACAGACCGCCATCCACCTTCAAGAATCCTATAAATGGAATTGAAAGTGTGGAGAAAACTTGGAAATGATTTTGATCAAACACAGAAATGGAATCTGAATCCTATAAATGGAATTGAAAGCACTGAGTTCTCATTAGTTTTTTCTTTTAAGGTGTGTCCACCTAGAATCCTATAAATGGAATTGAAAGCTGAGGGGCTGGCCTCTGTGATTCTGAGAGCCATTTGACAACTAGGAATCCTACAAATGGAATTGAAAGTAGCTATTGATGAGTGATGAGTAGCTCTGATTCAGTTGTTTCATAACTAGTATTGGTAAGTGTTGCTACATCTAGAGATCTATTTCTTCTTAGCCTCACTCTTATAGTTATATACAGAAACCTCGTCTTTTGGATAAATCCTGCCTATCCTATCCCTAGAAACCTCATGGATATAGCCAATCCTCTCCTTTAGAACCATAGGTATTTCGCCAAAGTCTGATATACAGATCTCTATAAACTCTAAAAACTTATTGGATAGACAACTCCATAGCAATACCATGTCTTTAAGACGATCTCTGTAGAGCTATGAAATATAGTTATAGCAATTGGGTATCTCTAGAAATGTATTTGATTGGATAGAGATCTTGATAATCATGTCAAGTGATGTAGAAGATCCGTGGATATATCTAGTGCTGAGTGGTTTGTTTCTCCTCCTCTTTCTTTTCCTGTTCCCTAAGCTTTCTATATGCTAGTCCAACCATTATAGATGCATATATGTGTAGCTTCCATGCCTCTGGATACTCTCCATACTCTCTAACAGCTTTTCTAGCTAGATTCAGTAACTCGTATGCTTCTTCAAGTGGTAGACTCTTCTCCTTCTCGCTTTTGTCTAGAAGCTCCTTCAGTCTCTTCCACTCCTCCTTAGTAAATGGATTACCTACAGCTAGCTTAACAAGATTTCTAGCCTCTGTAAGAACCATATCAGCTGCAGAAGACTTCAACACACCCTCAGAAACGAGATACCTTACAAAAAACTCTTGATAGCCTATAAATGCATCACCCAACCTCCTAACCATTAGTCCAACTCTATCAATTCTCTCACTAAGCCTCCTCTCAACCTCATCAATCCTCCTATTCAGTCTCTCCTCAACCTCAACAAATCTTCTATCAATTTCTCTAAACCTGGCATCAATCTCATCAAACTTTTTACCAAGCCAATAAGCAAGAGAGGAGATAGAGATAACTACAGACGCTAGAGAAGCTAGCGAAGCTATGAATTCGGGTGTGAATTGGGGTAGCGACATATGTATCCATATATATGAAGCTCTACAGAGCTTATATACTATATACCCAACATAAGAATTCACTGTCCATATCTATATACCTTATATATCCTTGCAATTATTCTGCCATAGCCTGTCAATCTATATATCGTCCTCCTTCCCTGCAACAATTTTTCTACCAATCCCTTTCTCACTAATCTATTCAATGTCTTTCTCACTGTATCTATACTTCTATTATCTGTTAATAGATCTATAGATGCTTCCCCTAGCTCTAATAGCCTTGCCAATACCTCTAGCTGTTTCTCTGTATATCTACTATATACTCTATATAGATGTTTCGGAATCTCTATAACTCTAGATGCATCTTCAGGTCCACTAAAAACTGTTGTATCTATAGAGACAATACTTCTTATGATGTCTATAGAGAAGAGAGTTGCAAGCACAAGTATCCTCATACCACCTAGTAGATAGACCTCAAGAGAGTTACAATCCCTTAAAACACTCGCTATACAGCTAGAAACATTCTCTACAACACCAAGAAAATCATCTCCATATACATCAACCTCACAAATCCTTACACACTCATCAAAATCTATACCAAGACCCTCAACAAATCTCTCAACACCATATAAAGCATCCCTAAAACGCTTAACCTCATAATCACCCCTAGCCCTAGAAACAACAAGTATAACCCTATCACCATGCTTAAGACCACCACGAAAAACAATAGCCCTAGAAACAAACTCCCAACTCCAACCAAAACTAACAACAATACAACTCATAGACAACCCTATACAGAAACAAGAAACACAGACTAATAGCTCTACTATACAACATTCATGGATATAGCGATATGTTTTGATCTAAATAACATTAGCTATACTATTACACTTGAAATATACTAGTCTTTGTCCATATAGGAGTTGTTTTAGTTCCACAACAGATATTATCTATAAGATGATATGTGTTGTCTATATTGCATCTCTTTTTCAAGCTCTATTCTGATTATAGCTGAAAGCATTGGGGCTATACCCACTATCTTAGGGCTGTAGACTGGAACCTCATTGTTGATATCTATAACTGAACGAAGTGTGTGGTAAATTGTTTCAGCATCTTTTCCTATTATTGGGCAAAACTCTATTTCTATTGAATGCTCATCATATCTATATTCAACACATATCTTTGTTTCTTGCTGAGAATTCTCTATAGCTTTCTGCTTCTTAGCATCTTTTCTAATATCATCAACTATTTTTGTTGAGAAGAGTATCTGTGGTATTAGCTGAGGTGTATAGAAAATAGTTACTTTCACATCTCTATTTACTGTTTCTGCAAGTCTATTGATAGTGATATACAAATTGAGTGGAGACCAAGTTTCTGTAGCTCCAATGACCACTCTAGCCCTTCTACCCCCCTGCACTTTCTCTAATTCGTTAATAATATCTTCAATAGCATTGATAAACTCTATATAGACTCCGAGAAACACAATATCCTTAACCCTCTCAGAACTCTCTATACCCTTAGCAACATCTGCAAGTATACTAATGTCATTCATTAGATCTGCAAAGATTGTTTTCCTCATATCTTCAAAACTATTTGAGAGGATCCTAAGAGCTTCACCCATCTTAGAGTTTTTCACTAGTCGTCTCACCTCTTCCACAACCCCCTTAGCCTTCTCTATAAGCTTTAGAACCTTCTGTCTTGCTTCAATAGCCATATACCTCTCATCAACTATAGCTCCATAGACAGCTCTATTGAAGATATACTCCATAAAGCTATCAGCCAAAAGCTCTACATCTCCACGATTCAGACTTCTTAAAGCTCTATAGAGAGCAAGTGTTGATGCTATAATTCTCCTCCATGAGAAACCCCATCTATGCAAACCACACAAAGCAGCAAGAAGTGTAAACCAGTTCTCAACCTTGAGAACTTCACTGTAATTTGGATGGGTTCTAAGGAGTCTTCTCATCCTTGTATCTAGATAAGCTACATAGTTCCCTGGATCTAGCTCAATTTTTTCACGAACAGTTCTACCAACCTCAAAACCTCCTCCAATCCCAAGAAGTTTATCGCTAACATATGTAAGATACTCATTACGTCTCTGTACCCATTTTACTGTAGTTTCAAGAGCTAGAGATGGTCTTAGATATGGTGTATCACCAAAGAAGTAGACGTCATACCATAGATAGAGCTTCTGAGACCTTTCATTATCATGATCCTCAACAATTTCTGGATCTAGCGCTAGATCTGAGGAAAATGCAAATATATTTACAAGATCTTTTAGATTTAATTCAATGCTATAAATATATTTAGATATAGACACTAGGGCTTCACCCTAAATACATTTATATGTATAGAGCTTGCCAATGAATATATGAGATCCAAATAGCATCTCTTGCCTGTGACAACATTCTTTAGCGTTGTACATACAATCCTATCTCCATCTTTATAGCTACAGAGTTTCTTAATACTACCACCACGATCTTTACAGATCTTATTGAGCAAGTTTCTTAATCCTTCGTCCAACGGTAGTATAATCTCCTTTGACACAATCTCCATAGATCCAATCAATTCTTCTAAATAGTCCATAGATCCACTACAAATCCTACAAGCATATTGTTGTGCTAATTCATATATATGTACAGCTATATTCTCTGGAGAATACACAAAATATACATCTTTAAACCTCTCCACAGCTAGTTTCAATAAACTGTCTAGAAATCTCTTCTCTGTATCCCTAACTATAAACACAGTACATATATTTTCACCACTTACACAATCCCCAACCTTACTAGTAATCTCATTGACAAGATCCTTAACATCTCTATGTGTTAGAGATGCAAATCTTTTTATCTTAGAATCTATTTCCATAGGCTTTATAGAGACTATCAATGTTTTGGGTATGTCAAATGTAAGTTTTTTGATATTGAGCCAATCTACTTTGGAATCCATAGACAGAACATCGATTTTATCATCACTAATCTCTAGTCCTGCTACACATCTCACAACATTAGCTATATATCCAGCTAATTTCTGTATAATTCTATCGAGTTTCTTAATAAAATCGGGATCATAGTAATCATAGTCATGTATAACTACAACAGCTATTCTATTAGCAATATGTTCACAGTCCAGCCTATTACAACATAGACTTGGGCTACACATCTTTGCAACTATGGGAATTAGAGGAGCTGTAAGAGTTGCTAAAGCTGGGTGTAGGACTTCGTCATTTTGTATCTTGAGTTCTTGTCTCAAAAAATCACTCTCTCTAGCTATATTGGCTAATGCGAAGAGTGGAAACACAAAGAGTATTTTTTCACACCCATTGAGGCCGGGGATCTCAGCTGTATAACCTGTACCATTAGCCATATCCAGATATGTATCTATATCAACAATACTAGCTTCCTCTAGACCTCCAGACTTTGTATCTCTAGATCCAAGCATTGTTGATTCGACACCCATTCTCCATTTCAATACCCTCCAATAGTTTTTCACAATACTCGATGCCTCTATCTGGTACTGGCTAAGCATCTCCAAAACCTTTTTAGCGATATCTCTTACAGGTCTAGCTATATACTTGAGATAGATACTTGGTGCATAAACCATCTGTGCTTCAGCAACCTCTTCCCAGAAATCTCTAGCTACTATCTGAATATACATACTCTTTCTACTAACCCTCTCAACCCTATCCAGAAACGAGTTACCTAGGTTTCCACCAAAAACTATTGGGAAGCTCCAAGAGGTTTGACCAGCACTAACATTTTCACTCCTTCTTCTATGGATATAGACAACAGGTGCAGAAACACCAAGCAGTCTATCTATAGCGGATTTACCCCCGACTTCAATTGGTGTCGTAAGATCCTCTATCAGAATCGGTATCAATAGCTCACCAACCTTAGTATTGAGTCTAAGTATCACATAATAGTCATATTCTCTTACATTCCATCTACCAACATATGTTACCTCAGCTGGTTTTGGAATAAACGACTTTTCGGCATAGACAATATCGAAGTATAGATTCTTACCGCTATCCTCATTAGCTTCAGAGTCTTTAGCCATAGATCCTCACCTCTGCACCTCGACTACAGGGTCTTCAACTATCAAACCCATTCCAACTCTACTCCTTCTACCAATACCAATCCCCTCACTCTTTGCATATCGCAATAGAAATTCAAATAGCTTGACATAGAAGCTTGCCAACTTATCTATACATTCAGAGCTCCATCTATCTATACAGCTATCGATAAACTCTTGATGTAGATTCTTAAGCTGTTGATCATAGATATGACTAGGGATCCAAATATCTCTAAACCTTAGATAGCTTAGTCCAAAGAGCATCGATATCTTTATGGGATTACAAACAATTCTTATTGTTCCATATACCTCAACAGGTTTATCAAGCCCTAGAATCTCAAAGGTAAATGGGCTCTGTGGCATGTCTTCAGCCTCCTTTCTATGCGATCTATCCATCTTTCTACGTGGTCTATTTTCAGTCATCTTTCTAAGAAATGTGAAGAGATGAGCCTCATCGGTTTTAATAACAAAGTTACTGAAGTCTAATAGTGATGAAAATCTATGTGATCCAAAGAGGCTACACGATATACATGTATATGACAGTGGTATACAGTGATACTCATTCCCAACCCTCAGACAGCCACACTGCTCTAAACTATCTTTGTAAACATCAACAATCCTTCTATTAAGTCTAGAGAGCTCTGCCACAACATTATAATCAGTTCTACCACAAAGATTAAGTCCTTGGCATGAATATGGCGATATAGATACAAGATAAAGAGACTTGATATTGCTAATCAACTTTATATCTCTAAGACCTTTCTCAAGGCTCTTTATCCCATCAGGTATCAGACTATCTAGCTCTTTACTCAATTCTAGAAGATTAAGCTCGTCAACAAGATCTATATCGCTCAATCTCTCAAATCTTCTCTTTATCAACATCTCAAAAACAATTTTATCCCACAACCCCCTTAGAAAACCCTTTACAGACGACCCCTTAAATCCATACACAATTCCATCTCCATAAAACACACGCTCAAAAATCGAAGAAGCTTCATGCATATTGTTCAACTGTTCACAAAGATCATGAAATCTTTTATCTTTAGCCTCAAGCAATCTAAGCATTTCATAGAGTTTAACCACGTCACTTTTTGATTTGATATATGTGAATATCTGGCCACCACCACTAAACACAAATCTAACCTTGAACCTAACCTCAATAATTCTCTTTTCAATCAAGATCATCACCGTTACACTTTAAATATTTTAAAGAAGTATTGGATATAATTCTCTAGAAGCTTATTCAACACATTTAGAGATTCCTGTAATGCTTCATTCTTATCTTTGCTCATTCTTACTGTTACTCTATCTACAAACATTTTATAGCACTCTAATAATCTATAGACATCATCTGTTTTCTGGCGTAGCCTCCTAGCTATTTCCCCAAAACCTGCTGTAAATGGTACAAAAACTATATAGTTGATATCTCTATTTGGTTGGGGCAGTTGAATCAACATAGATGTTTTCATTAGATGAGCGGAAACGACATCGAGATTGTTAATCAATATGCTAAGATTCTTAATATCTTCTCCACTAAACAATAACTTCTCTATAATTACTCTTGAGATGTATATACTGGTATCAACTCTGAATTCATATTCATGTACATCTTTATTATCCTTCTGAAGATTTCGATATATAATTCTCAATGGGCTTGAAAGACCTCCAGAACCATACAATAGACTGACTAGATTTACTATACCAGTTTTATCAAAAATGAAGTTTTCATCATCGCTAGCTACCAATTGCAGATATAGTATACAGGTATTGAAGCATTGCCTTAATTTATTTGGTTCTTTGGATCCTTTTTCCTTTAATGTCTTAAGACAATATTTCAGAAGCTTTATAAAGATTAGTTTATGCATTGTCTCCCTGATATAACCCTTAATCCAGGTAGCAGGAATGTATCCTAGCTGTGTTTCCCCTAGGTACACTCCACAGCGAATCTCCTTAATTTTCTCCCCAGTGTAAAACTGTGGAAAAGTGCAATTCATTGTTCTAACTTGATCAAGTGTAGGTATGTCTATGATGACTCTATCTACATCAGATTGATAACTTTTATCTATTGTTAAAATCTTTGACTCAATATATTGCAAAGCATTCATAATCTTATCCAAGTTGTTGAACACTCCATCTACAAGTTTCTCTATTTTATCCCATATTTTATCCGGTTCAGTAATGTAGAGCACCTTTACAATCTCATAAAGATCACCTACATCTATATCAAATGCTTGTTTCCACATCCAGGAGAGAGCTATGCATATATCACTATTCCAGGGATTTTGTTGTCCATAAGGTTTACAGAATGTAACAAATGGTGGTTGTGTCATTGCATAACCCTTGTCTGCACCATGTATTGTCTATGTGTCTAATGTTATTTCTTTGTCTTTAGATATGCTATAGATATTGCTATTGCTAGAATGTGATATGCATTGTATTTATTTTCACTAGGTATGTCAATAGCCTTTCGAATGCCTAGTTCTTTTAAGACATACTCCTTGATGCTACTTTTAAAGCCCTTCTCACCAAAGCTATTCATGAGTATTACTAGAGCACGAGCAGTACTATTCTTATCACCTACAGCTCTCAAGGCATCGCTAAACTCGATATATTTTTGAATACCTTTGGCTAAGAGTCCTTTGTCAGAGGTCATTTCTGTTCACCACCAGATTTATTCATGAAGAATGTTGTGATAAGTTCTTCTAATGGTACTGGTAGGCCATTGCTTCTAGCTTCGTTCATAATCTTTGTGAATTCATTTTCATCTATATAGTAGCAAACATCTATTTTTGTTGGATTGTAGATTCTCCATATGCTTAGTGCTAATGGCCTTAGCTTTATTAGGCCCATGCCTATAGTCTTTCTCCTACCTATTGATATATCTCTATTGCTAAGCTCCTCAACACTATCTAGAAGTAGTTCAATGTTATTCCTCTCTTTCTCTTCATAGACGAGCTTCATAGAATGTTTTTCTAGAATCTCGTTAAACTCTTTCATAAGATTTTTATTGCATTGCCGCTTATCCTGTTTTCCACTGTTCTGCTTCTGATCCTTTTCTTCGCGTGCTTGGAAGTAGTAGACTAGAATTGATATGAACCTTGCTCCAGGTGCTATATACTCTATATCGAATGTCTTTCCCTGTGCTACAGCTCCTCTTATCCTATCTATAGCTATATGTGTTCTATATAGAATTGTAATATTCTTAACTGCTATTGGATAAGCATCAAAGACTATAGCTTTGGAGCTATAGCCAGGAGCTCCAAATATTCTACATACTCTACACGGATATTCGATGTTATCTATAGTACAGCTCTTAGATCTCAATGCCTCTACTAATCCCTTCACTAGATAGAATTTATATTTTGGTATTGGCATTGTGCATACAAGTCCCTCTACCACAGAATCACAGCTGTTTATATTTACAACATATCTATTTAGGATAGTTCTAAACATATCTGCATATGTTCTAGCTATGGCCTCATCTTTAACAATTTCATCGAATAGCTCTATAACCTCTGTCCCTCTACCTAGATATCTAATTAAATCATTGATATCTATAGCCTTCTCCCTCAACCTCCTTATACAGCTATCAACTATATTCTCATCGAAATATTCATAGAGAATAGGTTTAAGCACCTTATCTAGGATCTCAGAGACTGTTGAGGAGTCTATGCCGTTTGTAGAGAATGTCTTTTCAAGTAATTCTCCTAGAGATACATATCTATTTCCGTCTATATCATTCTGTCTAAGCTTTAGCTCTATATATGATCTTATAACGCCTTTTACTGTTGAGCCAGGTATATATGGTACAATCTCTGTGATGATGTCATCGCCATACTTAACCTGCATAGGCATTTTTGCTATTGGGTTCTCTGTAACACCACTACCAAGAACCATATCTATTGCTGATCCACCTACAGCAAGCTCTGTTATATTTGTTATCTCAAGCATTATAGCTAGATAATGTGTATATCTATGGGGTGTATACACAAGGTTTATATATGGAGCTCCTACAGACAGGTCTATCACCTATGGACATACTTTGAGACTTCGAGCATGAGATACACAAAATTTTTATTAGCTGTGAAACATAGTTCTCTTGGGAGAAACTCATCGAGATTGAGAATAGTTGATATTTGTATATCTATCCTCTTCTCCTCTGATCTAATTCTATAGTATCTCAACATATATCTACTTATATTCATCGTCTCAACCCCTGCCAAGCAGATTTTCCAGAAGTTCTTTCTGATGATCAACAATATACTTTAGAGCCTCTCCAACAGCTTTAACATCTTCTTCATCAAATCCAATGACACTAAGCTTTCTCTTTAGCAAATCGATTCTAGCATTAGTTTTTTCATCATTTTTTATCTCCTTACTGATTTCCTCAAATACATCGTTAAATATATTCCTTATATCCTCAGATAGTTTATCTGGATTCGAAGGTGTTGACAGAACCTCTTTCTCTAGATCTATCTTAATGCTACCCATTCCAACAGATTTGAATCCCCCTATAGGTCTAAAGCTAAGGGATTTGAGTAATATCTTAAGTATCTCATCCACCTTATCTCTCAGAATACTGTTTATCATCCCCATAACAATTCTTATCTCTCCTTCAAATCTCGTCCCAGGTGGTATATATTCTAATGTAAATAGCTTTCCATATTTAGCTGTAGCTGTATCTCTATCAACAGCAATTCTAGTTCTAACAGGAAGTATCCCGAGATCTCCAACAGGTTTAAGGTCTTCGAACATAAGTGGTGAAAGTCTTCCAGGAGCTCCAAACAACATACATACAGGGCAAACCTCTTGTAGAAAGAGGAATTTTCTCCCTAGAGCCATACTGAGGAATAATCTGAATGTTATACCTCTATCCCTTACAACATCGAGAAAAGCTGTATCTGGTAGATCCGCTGTGAGAGGTGATGTTGGGTCACATACAAATGGGTAGAGAGCAACTATATTGAGTGAAGCAACCTGTGGGATCTTTTCAGCACAGTTGCTAAGCCTTTTTGCTATATCACCATGTTCTTCCCTACTAAGTTTTTTGACTACCTCCTCCATACCTTCTCTGATACATTGTGCTATATCCAGCCCCTGTACTCCACCAGCTCCCTTATCATCTGGTAGCTCTACATATATCTGTTGATCACGTAGCAGATAGTTAGCAATATCTTCACATATATTTCCCCCACGTACTACCTGGGCATAACCTGCTATTGCAATACCCAACGACCTACCTATAACATTTAGAACCTTCTGCCAACTACCAAGTCTATCTAGAACATATGAGCGTAGAAGATCTTCAAATGTATGTCTAAGTATACCCTTCATTGTTGATCCAGGGATTATAGGTATCTCTACAGATGTCCCACTGCGAAGCTCTATCCTTCTATACACCTTTAAATCAATTGTTGCTGGTCTAATACCTCTTTCACCACCTATGTGGAGAGGAGACAGGGTTTCTACTCCTATTCTATATATCTTCACATATCTAGGTAGCATCTAGAGACACCGGGATTGGAATTAGATTTACAAAAGATGCGAGAAGTTTGTTGAAGACAAGCCTCTTCTCTACTTTGAATGGTTCTATAAATCTATTATCAATTCTTCTATATACCTTAAAGCTATGTTCCATAGATTTAATAAGCTCTGGAAAGTCTATGTACCGCTCTACACACTTCTCTAGACCTGAGCTATCCAAGACCATCTCTACATAGTAACTACCCGAATTTACAACAGGGATCTGCTTCTCTCTTCCACCAATATCTATCGCAAGTTTGTAGAAGCTATTGGTTATAGCTAGATATATATCGCTAAACCCTGTAAATCTTACCTCAGCTAGGGTATTCGATACAAAGTTTTGTATAGATAGTGGTGATAGTGAATAGTCATAGTGATACACATAGAGTTTATATCTATTTCCAATACCCATATAGATAGATGTTATATAGCGGTAAAACTCCTTTATAACCCCATATAGATCTCCATATCGTCTAATCCCCAGATCTGGCTGGATAATAGTTAGAGACTCTACGGTTCTTCTAATACTCTTCTTAAAACCTAGACCCAGTATAGATGCAATTGTTGTGAGATTAGATAGTTTGCTAAGCCCAATACTATCATCTACAACCACAGTAGAAACATATGTATTGGGGGTTCCAACAACGGTTTGATAGACATACATTTTTCCATAGGCTCCAGCTTTTCTAGCTCTATCCATAGGAACCCCTACAGCCATATACCTTACATCTCTAGGAGATATACAAAGCCTTTTGATAACACCTTGTCTATCATCTCTAGTTCTCATCAAGATTATATCCAGTAGTGGGAGTATCCATAGAGGTGCCATACACCTAGAGGGAATCTCAACACCATATTTCCTAGAGATATCATTTCTAATAGACTTTGGTACCTCTATAAGGCCTCCCCAGATATAGGAGATTTGGCTAAGTAGTCTATGTGGAATCTCCAATAGATTTGCAGTAAATTCAACAATATCTCTAGTCTCTATAAATCGGAGAGCTGGAGATACATAGAAGATCCTATTTGATGAACCGATAATAAGCCCTTTATCTTCCTCAACATCAATTAACTCAAGAAGCGATTCAACACTATTTCCATAAACATCAATTTTCTCAAGGGTTAGATACATCATTAGAAGTCCATAGATTTGTGATGCAGATATATGGCTAAGGGATTCTCTATATGTAGCACTTGTTATACCTCCCCATGGCCTTGTAGCTGAAACCTGGTCTAGACTCATTACAAGGCTGTATATAGGCATAGCCTACAGCCCTCTCTCTATATTTTTAAATGTGTTGAATACACCGTATCTAGGTGATGAAACAATGTATTGGGTGTTAGCTATAATATATCTCACAAGTCTCTTTGTAGCTACCATACCAAGTTCGTCATAGACTATATCAAGAATTTTGTCAAGTGTATCAATAACACATCTAATGTTTCTCTTCTCTAATAGGCAATAGCTATAAACCTTTGCAAAGACATCTATAAGCTCTGATCTATTGAGATACTCAGTAAAGCTATTTCTAATGATATTATCTTGTTCTAGAACAGTATTCGGAATAAGAATTACTATGGGTTCTACAAACCATTGTTCTGAAGGCTCGGGATATACAATGGAGTCTAAGCTAAATACAGCTATGCTATCTCTAGCCACATTCTTCACCTGGTCTAGAACACTAGAGAGAATCTTCATAGCTACATATAGTGGGAATTTGGGGTGGATTATGATTGCTACTGAAGAAAGTGTAGAGATTTTGTATCTCTTCAAAATATCTCTTATACCCTCAGTATCCTCTCTCATAACAATCTGTAGAGCCTTTATAGCCATATCGATGACAAGACCTCTAAATCTCTTTATATGTTCAAAAAGATTAGACAGTCTCTCCTCGGGTCTACGTCCAGTTAGAGTAGATATGAATAGATTTTCGTCTCCTCCTATATACACTATAAGCATTCTCAATGGCGATAGATAGGAAATAGCTAGCGATTTTTTGAGTATATGCATCATTATATATTCAATAGCATAGTCCCATATATATGTAAGGGGGTTTCTCTCTTCATCAACATCTAGATGTAGTAGATTTGAAAACATATTCTCCATACTATTTCTAATCTCTTTAACTCTGTTGATGAGCTTGAATGGATTTGTTAATGTTCCAAAGTTATCACCATCGCTTTGAATAATAGCAATAGTTCCCGAGTCTGATACACTTGCAAGAGTCTCTATATCGAGTATCTTGAGATCTCCTTTAGCATTTATATAGAAGATCTCATGGTCTAGAACAGGATTTTGCTGTAGTGTATCGGGATATAGATATGGTACATAGCCAGAGCTCAGCCCTCTCTGTATACAGCTATATATAGCTGTAACAAGTTCATATATCCTATCATCAACTCTATCCCTATTTCTTACTAAAATATCGAGAATCTTTGTCACATCCTCTACATATCTATTGTAGATAGAGTCTATCTCTTTGAGAACACTATATACATCTTCTCTTTTAGACACCTGATATATGTTGAGACCTTTAGCAAAACCGATTAGTGCATATGCTATAGAGACTCTATGGTCAGAACTACCAATTGTTATTCCTATGAGTGTAGCATCATCAAGAAACAGTTTACTGTCTATAGATGTCTCCTGATGTCTATATACCTTAACTATGAGCTCGGCATATCCAGGATCATCACTTTTGAAATAAGCTATAGCTGTATCTCTAAGGGTTGTCGATGGAATATTGGTTAGATTTGGAAGAATAATCCCTATTACTATAGGGGAGTTGAGAACTCTTCCAATTAATCTAAACAGAATGTCTTTTATACACAAAGACTCTTCCTCTCTAATAACATGTGCAACAAGTTTATTGCCAATAGAATTAGCGTCATGGAGAGAGAAACCCTGTGTATAAGCACCACAGATACTACAATATAGTTTACTAGGTGTTGCAGAAAAACCATCTCTAGAACCTATATAGCCACCTCCATATATTTCTGCAAAACCTGTAGCTGTATAGGAATATAGCTGCTGTAGCCCATTGGAACCTCCGCGAAAGATCTTTAGACTAACTTCAGCAGGGATTAACATATGTGAAACAATATTTATTAGTGAAACAACATCACTGTGAAACACATTAAGATATTTATTGATTATATCTCCACAATTAGTACCAGCAACATATATAGCATTTCCACCACATCTCAATACATATGCCCTACATCCATATCTCTCTAAATACCTTGAGAGAACACTTGCCACAAGCTTTCTCAACACAATAAGAAAACCATTTCTACCACGGACATCGACAAGTCTTTGTGAATAGCCTAGAAATTGATGAACCTTTCTAATACTTATAACTATAAGAATTGTATCATCCCTAGAAAGTATATTGGTAAGCTCACCAAGATATTGCCGTAGTCTAGCTATGTCTATCACATATAGCCCCTCTACTTTTCACTAACCATATACTCAATAGGATATTTAAAACCATATATCTTTTCCATTGTATTTCTAAGACCTTGTCCAACAAGCTCAACAACACTTTTGATCCCCATACCCATCAACATATTTACAACATCCTCATACTCAACAACCTTTGCCAGCTCACTAATCTGTACATCTAGTGGTATGCCGTATATCTTTGGTGCACCATATATCTTTCGCTCCCCTGACCTCTTCTCACTACTTCTCCTATCAGAAATTATGATGGGTATATATACAGATCTCTTCTGCTGCTTCGATACCTCTACCAGATTGGTTATAATACCATTAATTCTCTTATAGACATCTTCACCACTAATTCGTCTATCAACTCTTCTACCCTTAACCAATCCCTCCTTAACAGCCTCTACATCACCAAGTGGAACAACACTAAAGATGTTCTCAAACCTAGATTCCTCTACACCTTTCTCCAAACCCTGTGTAGCTCCACGTCTTAAAACAGTTATCTTCTGTTCAAAGATATTTAGCAATATCTCAATGACTTTATCATCTAGATATTTGCTATACTCAATACCTACATCCAGTTTTCTTGTATGTCTTGATTCAAGAACATAGTAATACTTTATATCCCTATCTTTCTGTTCACCTTCCTTCCTACATTCACATCGCAATAACTTATCGATACAATCTCTATAGCTATCTATAATACTACTATCTCCAGAACCTCTAGCAAAACCTATGCTAACTCCATATACCTTATTACAAGGTATACCACTATACACCAGAACATTCCTATCTACATAATGTACATATCCACTCACACGAGATAACACAAAAAATATCTCAAGACTCTTATCTCTATACACAATTATGGGGTTCAGCAAAAACATAGAATCTACAGTCAAACACTCAGCAACCCTATTAACAATACCTATATTAACACTATCCCCATTCCACATAAAAATACCAAATAAAACAACCAACCCATTACCAGAGCCCAAGACACATCCACCACAAAACCATTACTAATCTCTAAAACTACAGCCACAGCTACACAACTCTAGCCATGGACCCCAAATATAAGTTTTTCTATATAGACATCGAAATTATATCACAAACAGAAAACATATATACCAAACCCTCAACAACTCAAACCCTACTCCACACAGATATCAAGCTACCAAGAATTTTCAACTCCATACATCGAACATCTCAATATCAATAAACATCTTCAGAGATAACAAATTCCCTAACCCCATTTAATAAGATCCAGAAACGCAATTCACATACATAACAGTCAATATTCTTCCATCTAACACCAATACATCTATACCCTCTCTCAAACAAAATCACCTTTCAATTCCATTTATAGGATTTCACTCAATATAGGCTGTGGATGGAATACTCTTGACTATAGCTTCCTTTCAATTCCATATATTGGATTCCCAGAAATAACTCAGGAGCAGTTACCAAGTTATTTACAAGATGCAATTTCACTTTCAATTCCATATATTGGATTCTTAAAGCACATCAGTTTATAGAAGCATTCTTTGAGGAATTGGAGCTTTCAATTCCATATATTGGATTCATGCACTATTGATCCTATAGATGATGGTATAATTCCCACAGCTGTCTTTCAATTCCATATATTGGATTCGGTCTAAGAAAGATATTGTAGAGGAAGCTGTTAGGTTGTATGTACTCTTTCAATTCCATATATTGGATTCTTCCAGCCTAAGACCTGAGTATACTAGTAACTTGTATACAGTACTCTTTCAATTCCATATATTGGATTCAGGACACTCTAACAGTTTCAGGTCTGCCTGAGGCAGAATCAATTTCGCTTTCAATTCCATATATTGGATTCTTTCATTGTTGATACAGCGACATTGGCATCGTTACAAAGTTGTTCCACTTTCAATTCCATATATTGGATTCATACTTTGATAGGCAATGTGTAAAGTTTGTGTTGAAGGTGATTAAACTTTCAATTCCATATATTGGATTCGCGAGAGAGCCCAAGATAGTCGTAAGCGATACGGCAGCTGATGCTTTCAATTCCATATATTGGATTCAGACCCTTAGACCTCTCAGAGAATACCCTGTACAGCACATACTTTCAATTCCATATATTGGATTCAATCAACTAAACTAATAATCAGAATCAAGTATGGTGAACATGATCTTTCAATTCCATATATTGGATTCTCCAGATCAGAGGCGTGGATTGAGGAGTATAGGAAGTATATGCTTTCAATTCCATATATTGGATTCGCCCAACATAGTCATGAAATGGGACTTCGAGGACGGTACACCTCACTTTCAATTCCATATATTGGATTCATGCTAGATTGAATAAATTCGAAGATGGGTGGGTCATTAAGGCTTTCAATTCCATATATTGGATTCCTACTTTATGATAGTCCTCAGCAAGAGACAGTTGCAAGATCTTACTTTCAATTCCATATATTGGATTCCCGAAGAATTGCCGGAGCTCTATCCGCCTAGGAAACAAACCGAGCTTTCAATTCCATATATTGGATTCATCTTCGCATTAGCAGATAATATCACTACATGGTTAGCAATATCCGTCTTTCAATTCCATATATTGGATTCTTCGTGTGGCTGAAGAAATACCTAGGAAGTAAAGACTTGGAACTTTCAATTCCATATATTGGATTCCGGGTCACGATTCCTCTATTCTTATCTTATTGTAGTCTCCATATATGGATTCAGAGTCTTATGTATAAATACTTGATAAAGATTTAAAAATCTTTTTGCAGATCATCAAAGGCCATATTCTTCAAACATCAATGGTATAAAGGCTATGATCTGGCAATAGGTTTATTGCAATGGTGTCAACTCTATAGATATGTACACCTCGATAACAATTAGAGTGTATACATTCTCTATATACGTAAGATGAGCTTATATATAGGTTTATAAATATTGCATAAAGCCTATTGCAATGGTCTGTATGGATAGAATGTGTATTGTTTTGATAAGGTTTATATATGTTTTGTGTGTTTTGTTTGTTTGGTGTTTTGTGTGTCTGGTTTTGTTTTTGGTGTTAGGTTTTGTGTTGTTCCTTTTGATAGGGTTTGTATTAATATCTATACTCCTAGGTTTGTTAAGGCTTTGTTGTTTTTGTCTAGGGGTTTTTCTTGGGTTAGGGGTTTGTATGAGGATAGGAGGTCTGTTAAGCCTTTTTCTCTTTCTCCTCTCTATGGTGGTAATGGCTATGTTCTTGATGAGGGTGTTTGTATTGATTCTAGCTCTAGATATTTCTTTGATCTATCTATTGCTTCTAGGGATACATCTCTTCTCGACTCTATCTCTTCTGTTTATGAGGATGTTGTAGAGGTTTCTAGTTGGGGTGCTAGGTTTAGGGTTTCTATAGATAGTATAGAGATTGTATCTATAGATAATCTCTCTATAGGTTTCAATGACTCTGGTAAACAGGTTGTAAAACTTGTTTTCCATACACCTACACTTCTATCGTCAAAGCTTATGGCACCCCCTCTAGACTCTTTCAAGAAGAGGATTGAGTCTATGCCAAATCTATATATCTTATATCCATCTACAGGACATATATGTAGCTATCTAGCAAGGCTATGGTATTCAGCTACAGGTAGATCTATATGTAGTGGACCTACAGAGGAGTGGGCAGCATATTTCATGGGGAGGCTATGTGAGGCTACTCTTGTACCTATAGACTATAGAATTTCTCTAAAGACCGTTAGATATGATGAGAATAGAAGGATTAGAGGATTTGTTGGATGGACAATACTTAGACTAGGTATAAGGAGTAGGAAGGTTATAGATAGGATAGACAAGATATTTGCACTAGCATCAAAACTAGGTATAGGAAAGTCTAGAACTATAGGCTTTGGAATCACAAGAGCTTTTGTCAAAGAGCTTAGGGATTAGCATATAGACAGATATTCTTGTTTTATAACTAGAGTTTCACAGAGCAAAAATGTTAAGACTGTATAGAATCCTATAAATGGAATTGAAAGGTTATATGGTCTGGATGAAATCCTAGTGTAAATAGATATACTGTCATGAATCCAATAAATGGAATTGAAAGTACATCGCTTAGGAGAATATCTATAGCCTCATCTCTAAGCTCTATAAACTCCTTTCTAACATCATTACCTATATACACAGGTTCTATCTTTATAGCTGTTCCATCGCTATTTACAAGCATTAGAATTCCAAAGTCTATAGGCATCTCGATAAAGCTCTCCATAGCTATTGCATATCCTGCTAATACATCTATATAGTCTCTTCTAAAAGAGCCATACTTCAGCTCAATGATTACAGAACCCTCAAAGAGTGCATCAACTCTTAGATTTCTTGACAAACCTATTAGAGATCCATCAACAGTAAACTCTGTTATTGCTATAGGTGATCCTAGCTCCATAGCCATAGAGCTCCATATAAATGAAAACTCTTTACACAGCTTCTCAACATTTATAATATTGTTATACACCTTTGCGGACTTTATACACTGTCTATATCCATATTCATATGCATCCCAAGGACTATAACCACTAAATATAGCTTTTGCAACAACACCGCTAGAGATATGGAAGATGCTGTGAATAGCAAAACCCTTCCTCATACCATCACTAGCCTCACCCTCGACACCAATCCTCCTCCTAAGCCACAAATCCCTCCTACTAGGACAAAACCTATAGACAGCATCAGCCATAGAAAGCTCTAGAAAAGCCCTAGGCCTCAAAGGCTTCTCATACCAATGCCAACCCCTAAGACCCTCATCAACAGGATCACTAGCTCTATACACATGCAACCTCCTCAAAGATCTAGATATCCTTCCAAACATATAGATCACAAGAAAACACAAAACAAACAAATATATCAAAACACCATAACAACAAACAAAAACACCAATGCAAAAACCCTATTGCAAAAACAACAACAAAACCATAAAACAAAACCCAAAAACAAATAGAAAAGAAACAAAAACACAATTGCAACAAAACATATACACACATCACACATTCTATAGTTATAGATCATTGCAATAGGCTTTATGCAATATTTATAAATCTCTATATAAATCTATTTTACTTATCTAGAGATTGTATGTACCTCTATTATTGTTGAGGTGTACTAATTGTTCTAGTTGACATCTTTGCAATAACTCTATTGCCAGTCCATAACCTTTACACTATTGATGGTTGAAGAATATTGTCTTTGATGATCTGCAAAAAGATTTAAAAATCTTTATCAAGTTATTGTAAATAGAACTCTGAATCCATATATGGAGACTAGGATAAGAAAAGAATAGAGAGTCCATAACCCGGAATCCTACAAATGGAATTGAAAGAGCAAATAGGACAATTAGACCGCCTTCTGCCCGCCCTACAGTTTTTCGAATCCTACAAATGGAATTGAAAGTCACCAATTGCGGTATCCAGCACATCCACAGCTATACGCTCTGTCTCGAATCCTACAAATGGAATTGAAAGGGAAGCTTGCCGACGTCACGGAGCGTTCCAATGTACTGCTCAAGAATCCTACAAATGGAATTGAAAGCCACAATCTTCACCCTTTCATATCTGCTCCTGCCTCTCTTCAGAATCCTATATATGGAATTGAAAGCAGAGACAAAGCATGTTGATGTTACTGAGGAGATTAGGAAGAGGGAATCCTATATATGGAATTGAAAGCATTAACTCTTCTGCCTCTATAGCTTCTTCCTCAACGCCTGTAGAATCCTATATATGGAATTGAAAGTAACATGTCATTTAGTAGATCCACCAATGAGACCTGACCAGAGAGATATGAATCCTATATATGGAATTGAAAGTGTGCTATACCAGCACCTATCCTCTTAAGTTCACCCAATGTTATGAATCCTATATATGGAATTGAAAGTAAATGCCAACGCTTCATACATGTTTGACATTGTAGTTGAGGAATCCTATATATGGAATTGAAAGGTTCAGCAGAATCATGAAGTTCAGCAGAAAGCTGTCTGAGAATCCTATATATGGAATTGAAAGTCTATCCCCTGATAATATCTAGCACAGACTTTGCCAAGACCTTGAAGAATCCTATATATGGAATTGAAAGTTAGAACTATAGTATCTCACATCTCTCGACATACACCTTCCTCCTCAGAATCCTATATATGGAATTGAAAGTGCTCAGAACCCTTGACAGCACAGCGTCTTCTAGGCTGGGCAGAATCCTATATATGGAATTGAAAGGATATATCTTAGAACTCTATCCTTAGCCCAATCATATATGACATGAATCCTATATATGGAATTGAAAGGTTTAGGCACTCCTCCTCGATTGACCGCATCTCAATATCTTCATGGAATCCAATATATGGAATTGAAAGGAAATAATAAGGCAGGATAGTTAATAAGGGATCTAACTTGATTCTGTCAGGGGGTTCTAAATGACTGGGTATATACAGATTTCATCTACTGAGTGGTTAGAGATTATTGGTAAGACAATGTCTCTGGAGTTGTTCAGGCTTGTGTGTCCTATGAAAGAGTTAAAGATTGATGTCGGTATAAGAGAGTGTATAGAGGATTGGTTAAGGAGTAATCATTATGTGGTGGATAATTATATTTTGATACATGAAGATCCGATAGTTGGGAATAGAATAAAGGCATTTTTTGTTCTGTTGAACGATAGAAAAGTTTTTGGGTTTACAATTGAGCTTCAAAGCAAATGAGACTTTTTCGGCAAGAGTTTTTAGTTTTGAAATGTGTTTCACATGAGTACAGTACGACACAATGAGGAGAGATGTTCTATTGCCTTACAACATAGGGGAGATTCTATCAATTTTGGAAAATCTGAAGACAGTACTTAGAGGCGGTTCAATGTGGTTCAATTTGTTCAGAATCTGATTAAGGAATATAGAAGATGCTTATTGGTTGGATCCTAGAACAAAGAGATGCTTTGAAATTCTTAGAAACATAATAAGCTATTTTGGAATCCTATAAATGGAATTGAAAGATAGAGATCTTCTAATGCTTGAAGTCTTAATAGGAGCCCGGTGAATGGATTTGATTGAATGTTCAAAAAGTTTATAAATTTCTTTGGCGTATAGTATATTGGAGATGTTGTAGATAGAGTTGGAGGTGTATCTATTGTCTCTAGAGCTAATATCATCTCTAGCCTCTCTAGCAACTGTAGTTATCTCTATCTCCTCTCTCGCCTATTGGCTTGGCAAGAAGTTTGGTGAGATTGATTCTAGGTTTAGAGAGGTTGATAGAAGATTTGTTGAAATAGATAAGAGGTTTCAGCAGATTGATGAGAGGTTTAGGGAGATTGATAAGAGGTTTGTTGAGCTTGAGGAGAGGCTAAATAGGAGAATTGGTGAGGTTGAGGAGAGACTGAATAGAAGGATTGATGAGGTTGAGAAGAAGCTTGGTGGGAGGATTGATGAGATGGATGCTAGGTTGGGTAGGGTTGAGAAGGAGCTTTCTGAGCTTAGAACTAGACTAGATGGTATTGACTCTAAGCTTAGGAGGTTGGGTGAGGCTTTTACAAACTATCAGGAGTTTCTTATGAGGTATCTCGTCCATGAGGGTGTTTTGAGGCGTGAGGCTGCAGAGGTTATTACCACGGAGGCTAGAGGTGTTATGAGACTAGCTACAATGAATCCTCTTACTAAGGAGGAGTGGATGAGGATAAAAGAGCTATTGGATAAGAGTGAGAAGGAGGATCTAACGATTGAGGAGGCTTATGAGCTTCTAAATCTAGCGAGAAAGGTTGTCCATGAATATGGTGAGTATCCAGAGGCATGGAAGCTACATATGTATGCAGCTATGATGGTAGGATTCGCATGGAAGAAACAGAGGGAGAAGGAAGAGAAGGAGAAGAAAGAGGAGAAGAAATAACATTGATACACCAAAACCCTGCTACCTTCTCTCTATATAGACAGAGCTCTATAGTCTCTAACTCTCAATACTTTTGTAATACTAATCTTGGGAAGTGATGTCCCTAGATCTATCGGTCTCTTCAGGCTGGATTAGAAGTAATTTTGAGGCAGATTAATGAATTTGTAGAGCCTTGGTACACGTTTCACTAAGTACTTCATAGTATAGGTCGTAAGTCCATTGGCATTCAAGGTGTTTATCACAGTGCTGCAGTTCTCAGGAATTCTCCAAGGGCTTTCGAAGCCTTCTCGAGTTCTTCAGCTCTGAAAATTATAGGTCTTTTGCCCCTTCTCCAAGCGTAGAGCGAAAGCCTTCCAGGAGCAGTGAGATAGAATCTGTGTACAACATCTGATAGAGAGACGTTCAATTTGTAGTACTCCTCCGATATATATGGCATCCACCTCACTACTGTTACACCAATCCTTCTGAAGTACTGAAGCTGGTTATATAGATGGCTATAGTACTCATCTATGTCAGCCCTAAATAGATACCAGAAGACATCTACACCATGGAATACCGCTATATCGGGTTTCAACTCCTCCACTAGGAGTTGTTCCCATGTGAAGACCTCGGGGATGCTGTGTGAAGTTGGATTGATTGAGCGGAACACTAGATACTTATCAACAATCTCTTCGGCACGACTCCTCTCTATACCTACATCCACAGCAATATCTATGAAGAGCTTGCGGAGATCTTCAGATGAATACCTGTAGCTAATTACAAGAGCTCTAGCCTTATTGGCGATGACAATGGCTAGAAGCATTAGATGGAGCTCTGGTGGACGAGCATCGAGTGGATAGACAATTAAGTAGACCTCACCCCTAAAAATACTCAGAGTTTCCTTGGCCAAGGGGTGCATTATTTCAAATTTACGTTCCTCTAATCTAGTTGCCGGTACTTCCTCGAGTATTTCAGGAGCTAGGAATCTAATTCCCCCACTCTCGCTAATCGTGAATGGGATTTTGGCTATTTTTAGAGGTGATCCACGTGACTTCTTAACCTCTGCAAATCTCTCTATAAGTCCTCTGACGATTCTATACTTCATGGTTATGATTGTATCGACTACAAACTCTATGTCCTCCAACCCAATGCCTCTTCCAGTTGGTGGAAGTTCATAGACTAGGACTAGAAGTCCATTCAGCACCTCTGGAAGTGATGCAAAGAAGTTCTGGAGATAGCCCCGTCTAGCAATACTAGTCTCAGTAGCCATGAGCAAAGGGTTTACAGAGTCTACAACTACAACCCTAGGTCTGAACTCCGCTATATGTTTATTCAGCTCATCTACAATCATCTCAACATCTGAAGAAACTGGGAACCTGATATATCTTAAAAACCCTCTCTTCTCAGCTGATGCGAGGTCTATCCCCAGTGCTGAGAGTATTCCGAAGACCTTCTCCTTATCCTCGTGAAACGTGGTATAGAGACACCTCTCATTCCTAGCAGTATAGCTATAGCATATAGAAGCCGCTAGAGTAGTTTTGCCAGCCCCAGGATAGCCCTCTATCAGCAACGATCCTCTGTACCTCAGCACCCCAGATGCAAACCTCTTAAGGAACTCATCTACGTTTAACAACATGAATCTGCATCCCAATCTCTGAGAGCTACATATAGATTATGTACTGTATATAGATATATAAATTCTTCTACTCATTCTAGGCGAGAGACCTCCCAAACCTCTCAACGATGTGTGTATTCTATTATGAATAGAAGGGAATAGATTTATAGAGCTTATTAAAAGATTGGGTATAGAAATAATCTCTTGACGCTATATAGATAAGTATTGCTATAGATATTTCTGCTTTAGGTGATAGTTCTATAGCTACTAGATAAATGGGGTGGTTTTGTGCCTGAGCTTGTTATAAATATTAGTAATGTTGTTTCACCTCTATGCTATTCTCTTATTAGGCTTGAGCCATATACTACATGTATATATGGATGTGTTTATTGCTATGCTAGATGGTATAGAAGAGAATCAGATATAGTTAGACCCCGTGTCAATGCTGTTAAAGAGTTTAGTATCTATGCTAGGAAGATATATAGAAGAGATCTTCTACCCATACCTGCAAGACTATCAACACTTATAGACCCTTTTATCCCCCATGAAGAGCTTTTCAAGACATCTCTATCTCTTCTAAGGATTGCTCTAGACTATGAATATCCTATTATCATAAACACAAAATCTATTCTCCTCCTAAGAGATCCATGGAGAAGAGTTATTGAGAGGCTTGCCGATAGAGGTCTTGTCTCGATACAGATATCTGTCTCTACCCTTGACCAGAGAATCTCTAGTTCTCTAGAGCCATATGCATCTACACCAAGTGAGAGGCTTTCTATGGCAAGAGAGTTCTCGTCTATAGGTATACCCATAGCTGTTAGGCTATCACCATATATACCGAGGATATCTATCTATCCATCTATAGAGGAACTCGCCAATATCTTTAAAGATCATGGGGTTAGACATGTTGTTGTTGAGGTCTTGAGGCTTGAGAGTAGCTCTATAGAAAGTTTCCTTAGGGGGCTTGGTCTCGATATAGATGTTGAGAGCTATAGCCTTAGAATAGTAGAGGGTTTGACACCCATATCAAGAATATCTCTGGGGTCTAGAATAGATGAGTATATAGCTCTATCAAAGACCTTGGCTAGATATGGAATAGGTTTTGCAACATGTAAAGAAGGTTTATACAGTATTCATACAGCCTATGACTGCTGTGGTATGTATCTACTAAAGAGATCTATTGCATATAGAGCTACACTCATGGAGATATATCGTATCGCTAGAGAGTGGAATGGGATACCACTTGAAAAGATAGGGGATGCTATGGATATACTCCTCAAACAGGGGTATCTAGTGGGTGAGAAACTTAGGTTGTATCCAAAGAGAGTCTCAAAGCCTTTGAAAAACCATGAGAAGAAGCTTCTAAGGGTTTTAAAGAGCCGTGATATGGTTATACATATAGCTCCATCTCTAGACATAGTAGATGGAAGGATTATTGCTAGAGATATTGACGATACTATAAAAACTGTGTCTAGACCTAGATAAATTAGATGATGTAGCCATGCCTTAGATGATAATGAGGATGATTATGGCTGTGGCTAACAATACAAAGCCTATCTATATATGTAGTATATGTGGTGTCTATACAGAGGAGGAGATTCATTGTGGGAGAAGGACAAGGCTCTTCCTAGATAGCTCTAGGAGAGAGTCTCTAAGTAAGCTAATGTCTTTTCTCCTAAGACATGATCCAGAGTCTATAGGTCTTAAGATGGATAGTTCTGGATGGGTCTATATAGATGATCTTGTAGATGGTATTAGGAATAGATGGAGAAATTCGCATCTATATAGATGGGTGGAGAAGGAACATGTTATAGCGATAGCTATGCTAGATCCAAAGGGGAGATTTGAGATTTGTGGAGATAGGATTAGAGCTAGATATGGACATAGCAAAAATCTTGATATAGAGATAGATTATCCAAGGGATATAGAGACAAAGATTCTGTATCACGGTACAGCAAGAGAATTTATAGATAGGATATCTATAGAGGGTTTAAAGCCTATGAATAGACACTATGTCCATCTAACAATAGATATGGTAGATGCATGTATAGTTGGAGAAAGACATAGTGGAAATCCAGTTGTATTGAAGATAGATGCAGATTGTGTTAGAAGCCATGGAATAGATATATACATAGCATCAAAAAGCATTAGATTAGCAAAACATGTTCCACGAAAATGCATCATAGAAACACTTGAGTGTACCCATATAAAAGAGCTTTAGGCTAAGTACCCTAATAGCCCATTCCAAGTGCTAAACTTTATTAACTTATCTAGCTACTATATTCTTGGCATATCCTATGAATATTGTTAAAGTCTATAAAAAAGGTATTATAGTCTTACCAAAGAGCATAATGGAGAGAGTAGGTATAGAGGAGGGAATGCTTCTCGAAGTTACTGTAGAAGACGATAGAATTATTTTAAAGCCTCTTGATCTCTGGCATAGGGTATGGGGATGCAATAGGGGTAGAGGCTCTGCTGAAGAAGCAGAGCTGGAGCTTGATCTTGAGGAGGAAGAATTTTGGAGTCGGAGGGAATTAGAGAAATAGTTATTGACACCTATACCCTTCTAGCTATAGTATATGATGAGATTAGCAATAGAGCTAGAAATATCTTGGACTCTATATATAGGAGAAGGATTATAGGGGTAATACCTATAACCGTAGTATATGAATATATTATTCATTGGTTAAGGGGAAGGATACCTGCTTTCAAAAATATTGATGAAGTTATAGCCTATCTGCAAAACTATTTTAGAGTAGTAGATCTATCTTCTGATGACTATATAGAGGCAGCAAAATAAAGATTAGAGGGGATGAAATTCTTAGGAAGGCTGAGTATGAAAGTATTAGATATAGGAGGCTAAGTATTGTTGATTCAACTATAATAGCATTAGCTCGTAAAAGAGGTGTACCTATACTGACAGGTGATAAAGATTTAACATATGTTGCATTGAAAGAAGGTGTAGAGGTTATCTGGTAGAGATATAGATATATCTATTGCTGATAGCCAAGAATCTCAGCAACTTCTCTTAGAATATCATCCTCAGATCTATTGCTTTCAACAAGCTGATGCTCTGCATAACTAGGCTTACGCTCATTGACATCCATTTTCCTAGATACCATCTCAACAGCTTTTCTACTTGGATGTGTAGCTATATCTATATACGCCCTCACTATAGCAGCTATAGTAGCTTCCTGAAGAACTATCCTCTGATCGCTAAACTCTATAAGTATTCTGATATGTCTATGTCCAGGAGGTATAAATGCAACAATACGTCTAACATCCTCATTCCTATAAATCTTTAAGCCATCCATATAGGATACCTAACAACTGTATCTATACCCAACACATCTTATTATCCTAACATATTTCACTAGTTATATAGATGATGATAGCGTCCTATACCGAGGGTGTGAGGACATCCACCGGGGGTTCAGGTCTGAACCTCGCTCTTAATCACTTTTAGATACTTCTAATTACTTTCTTCATCCCTTCATGTCTTATTCCCCTGCTCTGTCTGGCTTCACTCTTCATTGCAGGGGCTCTTGGGGGTGACCCAGGCACCCCTGCATACCCTTCTAATACTTTTAGCCAGATATTCATAGCACCTATCTTATCTCTATCAGCTCTGAAACCACATCTATGACATATCCCAAGTCTTCCAATGTATCTAATTTTTGATCTGCATCTTGGGCATTTTGAAGATGTTTTCCTCGGATCCACAAATATTATAGGGACATTGTATTCTATAGCTTTACTCATTATTGATTCCTGGAGTTTTCTATATGCAAATAATGTGAGTTTCCAGACAATTTTGCTATTCTTATCATTAAATGATTCTCTGAGTTTCTCTAAATCTTCTAATGCTATTGCATAACCACGTTTCTTGGCTTTCAGCACGATCTCCTTTGCGAACTTTCTACACCAATCCACAACAATATTCCTAGACTTTCTGTGGAGAGCTCTAATTCTATCTAGAATCTTCTCGCTGTATCTCCATCTCTTAGGATATTTTCTCTGGATCTCCTCGGCTCTAGCCCTCTTACCCAGAGCATCTATAAATCTAGTCCTATACCTCCTAACCTCAGAACCATCATACGACACAATATGTCTAAAGTTTACGTCTAGAGCTACAACACCCCTAGGAATGTATGGTGCATATCTTGTCTCAAACACTATACTGATATAGAGCTTACCATTATAGTACTTGATATGCACTTCTTTCCATTTCAATCCTTTGAATCTCTCAATATATTCATCCCTATGACTAATTCTAAGAATATACCATCTATCTCTAAGAATAATTCTAACAATCCTATTACTCAAATCCACCTTAGCATCCTGGTGATCTAGTCTTGCTGAAAGCCTTCTAATAACAGGTTTAGACCCTCCATTACTCTTAGCTGATTCGACCAAGGCTATAGCTGTGCTATATATATTCCTAGCTACATGTGCTCTAAAACCATAGCCTCTAAGCATATTGTAGAACATTTGATGTATTTGAGACTTCTCTGGAACTACATCAAGATCCCATAACACATCTATAACCCTCTGAAGAACATATCTATATATCACTAAATCCCATAGCAAATCCTCTAGATCTCCCTCAACAACTTCCGCTTCAGCTTTTAGAGTCCTATGGTATGCTCCCTCAGGCATCCACCGAATACTACGGTGGATAGACACCTTCATCGGGTATCAACCTAAAGATTCTATTAGTGTATAGATTTATAAGCCTTTATGCACAGCTAATATCTTGGTGAGTGAACATATGTTGATATATGTATTCAAAGCTAAAGTGGTTAAGAGTAGCATAAGATATCTGATATACCCACCAAAGGAGTACCAGGAGAAGCTTAAGAAGCTCCATGGAAAAGAAATTAGTGTCATAGTCATAGAGGAAAGTGATTAGAGGTGTTAAAAATGCTGAGAAATAACGAACCTCAAGCTACAGCTGAAACCGGATATTGCTATCTTTATTCAATTCATATAGAATATGGCTGGAGGTACTAGGGTTTACTCTAAGCTCTTAGGTCTTGGTTTATATGTCTATGTTTAATTCTAGAGAGACTGAATGGTATTGCTATAAACATTAGTATTGATTGTATTTTGAATGCTGTGCTTATCCCATGGGCAAGTTCGTTCACTATATATCCTGTTTGTATTTGTTGTGTTGAGATGTCTATGTATGTAAATATTTTTGAGGCTATTTCGTATGGTATATGCATAGACATTGCAAGAATAGCTATGTTTAGGCTTATCATGAAGCCTATATTAAAGGTTAGTGTTCTTATTGATGATGCGATACCTCTTCTATGTGGGGGTACCGAGACCATTATTGAACTGGTATTTGGTGCTGTAAAGAGTCCTGCACCTATCCCTAGGACTGCTATGGCTATGAGTAGCATGGTTATACTGGTTTCTGGAAGAGATGATAGTTCTGATAATATGTATAGCGATGTACCAGCTGTTAACAGACCTGCTATAGTTATTGGTATATATCCATAGAGATCTGAAAGCCTTCCACCAGCTACTCCCGCTATAAGAAATGATAATTCAAATGGTAGTAGAGCTAAACCTGTACTAGTTGCTGAAAGACCTTTTACAAGTTGTAGATATATGGATAGAAGTGTAAGTGATGCTCCAAAAGCTATTGAGTAGAATATCTGTGCCATTATACCTCCAGTAAATTGCCATATCCTAAAGAGTCTAAGATCTATAAGAGGGTTCTCCTCCCTAAGCTCAATTACTGTGAAGATAGCTATTAATAGAATGGCTATAGCTATAAAAATCTCTCCCACTACGATAAATCCATATCCATAGGTAAGAAATGTCAGGGCAATTAATATAAGTGTTACTGAGGATGTAAATATTGCAAAACCTCTCCAATCTATCACAGGTTTTTCAATAGGTTTATAGATCTCTCTAAGAGTATGTCTAGACCAAAAATATGATGTTATACCTATAGGAACCTGTATTAAGAATAGCCAATGCCAACCCATATAATCAATTATAAATCCACTTAGAGTCAAGCCGATCAATGCACCAGTTCTCCAAGCAACCTGGTTAATACCAAGCCATGTAGCTAACATAGTACTAGGGATATGATCAGTTAGAATAGTGATGCTAAGAGCCATTAGAAAAGCAGCACCAACACCCTGTAGAATCCTTGAGAATATAACCTCTATAGAATTTGTTGAAAGTCCTGCTGCCAAAGCACCTAGAGTAAATACTAAGATGCCAATATTAAATAGCTTAACCCTTCCATAAAGATCAGCAAGTCTTCCAATAAGAATCTGCATAAATGTACTCCCAAGCATATAGCCCTGAATAATCCAGACAACAGTAGTAATACCAGCGTTAAGGGATTGAGCAATTGTTGGTATCCCAACAAGAGCAAGTCTAGCATTAACACCTGTAAAAATGATACAAGTGTAGTTACACTAACAACATGAACTATACTCCGCTTATCCATAGAGAGACCCATTGCAATCACCTAATGAGCTAACCAATCATCGCCTATTTTCCTAACTTTATACACCTTAACTATCTACATCACATGGATAGCGCTGTACTGTTTAAGAGATATAAAAGTCTTTATTCTATATTCTATGGATCCTAAGATAGATCAGATAGAGTTCTTTGCTAAATAATGGTATTTGTATTATTGGGGATGTGTTAGAATTTTGGATAGAGTAGGATAAAATAAGGATAAACAGACTATAGCTTTGATCCTATAAACGGGGTTGAAAGTCTTTAATTCGAGTGATTATTAAAGGGTTTCATAGAGTCTTATAAATGGGGTTGAGGATTGATTTAAATATATGTGGTTTATATGTTTTGTGATGTGTTTTGATATGAACTGTTTATACAAATGCTTATAATCCTGTGTTTTAAAAACTGATATGCTTTGGCTGTTGCCTATGTCTATATATGTGGAGCCTAGGCTTGCAAAGCTATTTGTTGTTGAGGGTAAGGAAGAGGTTATTCCATTTGTTGTTAGGATTAGGGGTGTTGGTTCTGCTAAAACTAGGTCTATATATCTTATTGCTATAGATAGTAGTTGGTCTATGGATGGAGAGAAGATATTTTTTGCTAAGGATGCTATTCTGAATATGGTTAGAATGCTTGATCCTGATGACTATATATCTCTATATAGCTTCTGTGGAAAGGTTCACAAGGTTCTTGATTTTATTAGGATAAGGGATATGGATAGAATTGTAAAGGCTGTTGCCGGTATCAAGCTTGGTGGGGGTACTAATACATATGGTGTTCTAGAGCAGATCTATATGGATATCCCCTCTGTCTTAGATAGGGTTAAGAAGGAGGAGTCTGATAAGATTCCAAGTATAAGGATGATTATGGTTACAGATGGTAATCCTACTGTTGGTATAAGGGATGAGGATAGGATTATAGATATTGCTGAGAGACTAGGTAAATACCTATCTATATCTCTCATCATCGGTGTTGGTGACGACTATAACGAAAGGCTTTTAGCAAAGATAGCTCTAAAGACCAAGGGATTTTTTGAGCATTTGGATAACCCTGCTAAGACCTCTAGTATTCTAGAGAATATGGTTTCTAGATACAAGGTGGTTAGTGCTAGAGATGTTGAGCTATATATAAAGCCTTCTCCAGGTATAGGGGTGTATATATACAATAAGCCTTACTATACCTCTGGAGGTGGTGTTGGGATAGAGATAGGAGATGTCTATGAAGGTGAAAACATAGATGTTGTTGGAGAATTCATTGTCTCTCAGCAGAAGAAGGGACTTACACACCTAGCAACTATAACAGCTACATATATAGATGAATCTGGTGTTACAAAGGAGGTAGAGCCAAAGAATATTGTTATTCCATGTGTAAGCAAAGTTTCTCCAGGGGATATAGAAATGGATGAGAATGTTTTTAAAGAGATAAACCTTATTAGAATAGCTACTACCCTTGCAAAAGATATGTATGGAGGTATCTCAGTTAATCAACTTAACAAGATTATAGAAGAACTTACAAACTCTACTATAGCTATCGAAAATAGAGAGCTGTATATGAGAACTATAGACCTTAGAGCACAGCTAGAGAAAGAGGGGCTATCACCAGATATGATGAAGAAACTCATATCGCTTATAACTAGAATCTTAAGTGGTAGATACTATGAGTGAAAATATACTGGTCTTAGAGATTAGAAGTATTTCGACACCCCTACAACATATAGCTAGGCTTAAACCAGGTACATATATTATTGGCCGCGATCCTAGTTGTGATATTGTTATATCTGATCCATATGTATCTAGAAGACATGCAAAGATATTCTATAGAGATAATAGGTGGTATATAGAGGATCTTGGGAGTAAGAATGGAACATATGTAAATAGTGAAGATATAAGGGATAAGGGGGCGGTGGAGCTAGAGATGGGAATGTCTATTGTAGTAGGATTAACAACAATTATTGTTAAAGGCTTTGAACAGAGCTAGAGGTTATAGAATCTATATAGCAATTTCATTATAATACGAAATGTTTTTAAATTTTATAACGCTATATACGTATTCGGATAGTTATGTTTCTACGAACATGTAGAGATATTGATACTATCAGTAACTATATGTCGGATCCCGTGACTCTAGCCTCTCTATTGCTTGTAAGAGATAGGAGATCTAGAGGTATCTTATCTATACCACTATCATCTCTACCTAAGGTTATTATGGATATAGCTAAGAGTGTTCAGGAAGATGTTGTTATCTATATGAAGTTTTCTTTTGGTGGTAATACATATAGGTTTTTCATTGTTAGAGATACTGCTATAGCCATTCTTCAGGAAGATATATCTGGACACGTTACTGGATATGGTATAGAGGTTCTCAACAATATAGCAAATATTATTAGTAGAAGTGATACTATATCCATATATATTGAGGAGATACCTCTCAAGTCTATTACTGATCAATTTATAGCTGAACATGTTAAGAAGTGTATAGAGAGTGTTGAGAAGATACATCTAGTTATGTGGAGGAAGAGGGGTGTATACTGGTTCTCTATAGAGGATCTAATAAGTGATAAGGGTAGCTATACATATGTATTTAGAGCGAGAGATATAGGAGGAAATATATATGCTTTAAAGATTCCTAAGGAGGATATAGCTATAAATAGGAGTTTCACGGATATTGTTAGGGGATATATAAATGTTTTCACTATTCGTAGTATAGATAGAGAGGAGCTTAGAGAACTTCTGGAGATAAAAGGCTATAGCAATGTAAATCTATTGGAGTTGGCACTATATAGAGACTTTTTGACACATATATATGCTGTTGTTATATTGAGGGATAAGCTGGATAGAGATACATATATCTCTTATCCACCTATAGTTGTAGAAGAGTATATGGATATGGGTGATCTTGAAGAATATGTGAAGAAGAGAGGTGCTCTAGGTCTAGAGGAATCTATGTATATACTCATAAGGATTACAGGTGCTATAGCTCTTGCACATCTAATGAATTTTATCCATATGGATATAAAACCTAGGAATATACTTATGAAGAGAAACGGAGGTAGATATGGTTATACACCAAAGATAACAGATTTTAGTGGTACTATAGGAGATCCTGACCATGGCTATAAATTCACAAGGCTAACACCCGCATATGCAGATCCCATAGCTCTTATGAAGGGATATTCAAACCTTAGCTACGATGTGTATAGCCTGGCCATGGTCTTTGGATACATGATCTCCGGCACCACACCTAAGCACAGACTAGTCCTAAATATAGCTTTGCTACAGAACGTCTACGGATATCCGATACCCATGGAGAAGATCGGCGATGATGAGGTTGTGCTGAAGGAGTTTGCCGAGGAGGTCACAAAACTATCTGCACAGCTGAAGATGAAGTCCATAACCATGCAGGAATTTGTAAAAGCCATATCCAGGGATGTGGAAGCCTTGGACAACATGTACATGCCATGGCTGAACGACATACCTAAAACAGTTGCAGACATTATGAGAAAATCTATTAGCCTAAACGAGGAAGAGAGATACAAGAGTTGTATAGACATGTGGCTAGATCTGAGACACAGCATTGTTAGAGAGGGCATGGAGAACATCCTACCCAAAACACAGTAGCTAGAAACCCCATATCCTCTTATCCCACTGACAACACCTCTGTACACAGATATATCCAAGGAGCAGTAGCTCCACCCAGACACGCCTCAACCACAGTCAGAAATCTAGGGTGTCCAATTCTCTAGGAGCTTAAGTTATCCTCTAGTTGATGCCCTCTACATAAACATAGAAAACAATATATAGATGCATAGCCATTCACACCAAGAATACTATTCTCATTACATCCATGGAACCAAGCAATATGGATTACTTTTAGAACACAGATCTAGTCATCATTTATCAGTAAAGGAGCTTAAATCATCACAAAGAGATCATAAACCTACCCTATCATCACAACAACAAATCTGTTGTTTACTAATAAGCATTGCATAGAATTCAGACTAGCATAAATAGCTTCTGCATAGAGCTGGGCTCGGTGCACAGATCAGTCATCGTTATAGAGGATTTTGGATAAGCTCTACATGGGTATATTTAAGGAGATCAAAGTTTCTCATGATTGTTCCATAGCTTGATGTCGAATCAGAATTGTTGAGGCTTAACTGAACATAATATTATACTAAAGCAGTTAAATTCATTGCACACGTCTAATGATTTTCTATAATAGTATCACTTCAAAGATGTTACAACTATATTAAGATATATATCCAGTCAACCTAATTTTTCGTATAGATTATTATATCAACAGAGGATTGAACTTCTCATGTACTTCAGTGTAACCTAATATTACGTTTATCTACAGAGAGATTTAAAACCTTGTGTCAGTAGGGGTTTGCGTAAATGGGTAAATTTGTTATGGATAAAAAGCTAAAGATATTAATTGAAACTGTATTGATAACAATAATAATTTTACCAACAATAGCAGGTATATTCAGTGGATTAATACCTATAGTACCTAGAAATGTAGTTGCACAATTGATATCCTTTAGTGTGGTTAATATTATTCCTACTACATCTCAGTATGAGGGTACTTCAGCTACGGTGTACTGTGATGGTTCACAGTGTTGTTCTAGCGTTTGGGGCTGTCCTAATATGTGGGCTCCTGTGCGGATTGGTAATGCTATTATGGATCCCAATGTCTGGGGCTTTGAGGATTTGTATAGGACTAATCCTTCGCAGGTTGGTATAGGCTCTACAACTATGACTATAAGGAATGGGATTGTTGAGGTTGTTAGTCAGTGGAGGATTAATACTGCTCCTAGGTACGGTACTCCGGCTTATCACGAGGTTATCTATGGTGCTAAGCCTTGGGGTAGCTCGATTGTTAATGCACCAAACTTCCAGCTACCAATGCGTGTATCTGACTCGCCAAGAATACTAGTTGGTGTTCATCCACAGCTTATAAGTGGTAGACCTGGTATCAACTTTGCTTTTGAGGCATGGATATTCAGAGATGCTGACAATAGTAGAGCTCCAACAACAGGAGACTACGAGATTATGGTACAGCTATATATGTATAATGGAGTTCCAGCTGGTTCTAAGGTTGCTAAATATACAGTTCCCATAATCGTTGATGGGAGGGTTGTTAACCAGGTCTTCGAGCTATACCTCAGTACGTCTGCTGGACATACATTCTATACATTCAAATCAACAACAAACTATGCAAATAACCATGTTGTCTTCGACTACACAAGATTCATAGAGATAATCAATGAGAGAGAAGGTGGAAAGCTATCCAACATGTATATAATGTCACTAGAATTTGGAACAGAGGTGTACACAATTGCATGTAGTTCATATCCATGTGACATAGATGTAAGATGGAGTCTCAATAGATACTACTTCGCATTAGCACCAAGATCAGTAGCAACAGAGGAAGCTTTAAATGCATGGGCACAGATATTAGCAGGAACAACTACTCCTGTAACCATAACAATAACATCCATATCCCCAACAACGATAACAACAACAGTAAAGGAAACAGTCATACCAATAGAATATGTTGTAACAATAGTTATAGCAGTAGTGATACTAGCTATAGCTATGGCATATATATTGAGGATGAGGAAGAGACAATAGCAAGATCTTCCAATTGACGTACACAATATACTTCAATTGTATGTCATTTTTATAGCCATATTACCTATAGTTTAGTCATCTATCCCAAGAAATAGATCTAAGAAACAATCTTATTAAGGAAGATACAACTCTCTAGATCCAGGTATCCTAACTTGATAAGGATTTTCTTCCACCTTCAATCGATATTATCTTTCCATCTCTAATTCTTATCACCTTTTCACAGGAGTTAACAACTATTGGGTCGTGTGTTGCTATGATGAAAGTCTGTTTGAGCTTGCTATTCAATCTCTTTACTAGTTTCATTAGCTCGCTCCCTGTTTCTGAGTCTAGATGTGCTGTTGGTTCATCCATCAATACTATTGATGGTCTTGTGACAAGAGCTCTTGCTATAGCTACTCTCTGTTGTTCTCCACCACTAAGCTCATCAGGTTTTCTATATGCTTTATCACCTAGTCTAACCATTTCTAGAGCTTCTAGTGCTCTCTCCCTTCTCTCCTTCTTGGAAAGACCCATGAACGCTAGTGGTAGTTCTACATTCTCTACAGCTGTAAGTATTGGAATTAGATTTAATGCCTGGAATACAAAGCCTATTTTTCTTAGCCTAAACTCTGTTAGCTTACCCTCATCAAGCTCAGTAATATCTACTCCATCTACTATCACTCTACCAGAATCAGCACGATCTAGACCACCAACTATGTTAAGCAGTGTTGTTTTTCCAGATCCAGATGGACCTACGATACATGCTATCTCACCTCTATATATCTCTAGAGAGATTCCGGAGAGTGCATGTACCACTATAGACTTCTGTCTATAACTCTTAAAGACATTCTTCAATATAATTACAGTATCATTAGAAGACATATTTCATCGCCTCTACAGGCTTTAATCTAGAGGCTCTTATAGCTGGGTAAAGACCTGCTACCATCGATATAATTAGTCCAAGACCTAGAGCTAACAACACTATATTAGGGGTTATAACAGGTTGTAGTAATGTTATCTGCCTTGTCATCACATTATTTCCTCCTCTACTAACCATCCTAGGCATATCAGGTGTAGGTGCAACTCTTATAAGACTATTGAGTACTGAGGGTAGATAGCTTGAGATTATAGCTCCTATCAACACACCTATAACCCCGCCAATCAGTCCAAGGAATACTGTCTCCATGATAAATACATATAGTATATTTGAGCTTCGAGCACCTATAGCCTTAAGTATACCTATCTCCCTTATCCTCTCAGCTACAGCCATAAACATGGTATTTGCAACACCAAAACCACCTATTGTTAATGCTATTGTCCCTATACTTAGAAAGAACATAGACCAAGAATTTATTAGCTGTGATGCCTGTGCTATGAATGACGATGGTACTACTGCTCTTATACCTGGATACATGTCTTGTATCTGTTGTGCAATACTATTAGCATCTAGAGGATTAACACATTTTATTAGTATTTGAGATACATAGCCAGTAAGATTAGCAATTCTCTGAACATCTCTTATATCCATATATATATATATAGCATTCTCTTGAAACTCTACACCAGTCTCAAAAATACCAACAACATTACACTCTATACTATTACCAGTTTGCTGATATGTGATATTCAGGGTATCTCCAATTCCTATCCCAATGGCTTCACTAAGGGCTTTTCCTATAACACATTCTCCTTGTCTAGCTATAAAGCTACCATTAACAATATTTAGATTTGATACATTAAGATAACTCGATATGTCAACACCATAGATAACAACCCTAGGTATATTACCAATAGATATAGATATGGAGAGTAGTGGTGAGACTATATATACACCTGGTATACCCTGTATCTCACTCACTATAGACTCACTAAGAAGTCTATCCCCCGTAGCAAATCCCATAGGTCTAGAACCCTCCCTAAATCCCTGGAAACCTATTGATGCATTATAGAGAGTTATATCGGCTCCACCCATAGCTCTTATAGCATTCATGAGATTAACCTCCATACCGGAGGTTATTGAGAGTAGTGATACAATCATAGCAACACCTATAGCTATACTAACAACAGTAAGTATAGTCCTAATCTTCCTCCTACCAAGATTTCTAAGACTTAGCATAGTTAAAGCCTCAAATCTACCCAACTACAACACCAAGCCCAAGACATACCAATATCTTCAGAAGTGCATAGCGATAGACACCCTATATAAGCACTACTCACAGCATGTGAGCAGCATATAGATATTGAAAGGAAATTAAATAGCTGATAGAAGGGTACTGATCACTATATAGAGAAAATATTTTGTTCAGAACCCGGACTCTATCATCATATATCGGCAAAGGAGCCCAATTCATCATTAGCTATTAGCGATATATACTATGTTTTATCTCAACTAATAAATTTTGTCTAGATTAAGAATTGATCTAGAGATTATATCTCTATAGATTTAGTAGTGTTGAATATCTAAGGCATTAGGATTAGGACAGAGATTGTGTTAAAGAGATATATTTAGCTATATAATGAGATTTACTGTAGCAGTCTCTAATGATGAGTGGAGATATCATGGTATTAGCCCACGGATTAGTGGTTAAATTTCAGGAATATTTTGATAAGGTGGTTAAAGCATTAGAGAATATAGATATAGCTTCAAATGTCTATATAGAGATTCTCGCTACCTCTCCACGAATAGCGCTAGCCATTGGTGAAAAATATTTCTTTAGGGCAGAGAACTATTTAGCTACTACCACTCTATTGATTGAAAATGGAGATACAACTATTGTGAAGATAATTACAGCTGGAGGACGTAGAGGACTGCTAGATTTATTTGATTGGGGATCGACTAGAGACTATGCATATATCATTGTTGATGAGCTCTCTAAAGCTCTTGGAAAAAAGTATGAGGTTGTTATGAATATAGACTATTTAGATAAATCAAAATCAAGTTTGATGCATAATATAAACATAAGATAGATAATGTTGCTCCTCAGAGAATAATCTTAAAACTTTCGTGATTTGATAAATAGCTAAAATTAATGAATATATACCGTAATATAGATGAATAATCATGGTAATGGAAATATTATAGATTTAGAGATTATTGGGCTTAGAAAATTAGGATTACCAGGTATAGTAAAACATATTAAGAGTATGGCAGAATTTGAAATAGAATAACCCTTTTGGCACAACTGAATAGATTAAGATAGGATAATGAATTCCTTAGGAGATTCACATTAGTTTTAGCATTAAGATTCATAATATAGTGACACTATGAGTTAACAACAATGCTATGCTCTATATCCATGAATACTATTTATTGTGTACTGTATACCTAGTCTATTATAGGGTTGTTCATGAATATATGTATAGTTTACTATAGCAAGACAGGTAAGACACATAGAGTTGTTGAATACATTAAGAAGAGACTTGAAGAAAGAGGTACTAAGGTCAAGATATTCTTTGTAGCACCCACTAAAGAATATTTTAATAAGTTTCTCCACCTAAATCCTAGAATACTTTATGAAGTTTTAGCTAAGAAGACTATAGAGATAACTAATATTGTTATTGACCAAAATACATGTAGTATGCTAATAATAGCTACTCCAGTATGGTGGGGATCAGCTTCACCACCTATATACACCTTTATAGAGAAGTATTCTGGAAGATATGGAAATCCTGTATACTGTATAGCTACAGCAGATCTAGAGATAGACTATGCCTCAAAGCTGAAGAGAGAGCTTGATGAGAAGAGGTATAATGTTATAGACTGTATATCTATAGTTAATCTCGATAGAGATATGGATAAGTTAAATAGATTCATAGAGAGTATCATTAATAGATTTACATCATAAACATAAAATAGATATTCTGTAATAGTAATTCAAATATCATTATCTATTGCATAATCTCACTGAAATCATAGGGAGAGATATAGCTACAATAATAATTGATTTTATGAAACCATATAGAGTTGTAGATTTAGATATTGAAGATGCTATGAAGATTGTTAATGAAAAACAATATTGTATTCTATGATGCATCATATATAGTTTTGATAGAAAACTTAAAGCCTTGTTGTGAGTGGGGATGAGATATCATAAGCATTGCTTCATGGTATGGCTTTGGACAGCAAATATTTATCAACCTATTGTTAGGGTTGTAAATATAAGGATTTAGATATGGTGAATTTGAGTCTTGGTCTATAGATATTTGGATGATCTTGATATAGATCTATGGAGAGCGATTACAAAGCTATATGTATCTGATCCCTTGACCCATTGTTATCTTATGTATGATTTAATTTATGAGTATGGGAATATAGATGCTGTATTTAGTGTTGATTACAATGGTATAGTTTCCTATATACTTATATGGAATGGTTATCGTGTACAGGGTGTACATCTATGGGGATATGATATCGATTTACTGAATATGGTTGATATTGCTAGAGATAAACCTGTATATATACATCTCTATACAGATGACTATAGCTTTTCTAGAAAGATTATAGATATTGTTAATCAAAATGCTAAAATTTTAGAGTTCTATGATATGGTTGTTGATGAAAAGAGTTTTATACAATACAATAACCCTATTGTCCATAGACTTAGCCTAGATGATATAGAGGCTTTTATAGCTATAAAGAGGATTCAGGGACGTGAGATAGGTTATGAGGAGGCGCAGAGAATTCTTCTTAGAGGTAGATACTATGGGGTATATATAGATAGAATGATTGTGGCTATCGCTGGACGCTATATAGCTCTGCCAGAGGTTTGGGTGATAGGTGATGTATATGTTCATCCAGATTATAGGGGTAGGGGATATGGAAAAGCTGTTACATCAGCAATAACTAGAGATGCTGTTGCATCTGGGGCTATAGCAATGCTGCATGTAGATACAGAGAATATACCAGCTATAAATCTCTATAAGGGTCTTGGGTATAGGGTCTATAGGAAGAGGATATGGATATATATAGCATGAGAGTGTGTAGATATATATTTGTCTCAGCTATTTTAATCCATGGTGGTTATATGGAGTCTCTATATATGGAGAAACTCTATAGGTTGTTTCCATGGCCTGAAAACCCGTATGAGGAGGAGGGTAGAGCTAGATATCAAGAGGCTTTAGAATATATGGCTAGAGTTGTTGAACATGGGTGGATTAGGGAGAGAGTTGGTGATAGGGATAGGATTAGTATTGTTGAATACTGTAGTGGCACAGGTATAGGTGGTATCGCATTAGCGAGAATTCTTCGTGAGAAATATGGTGTTGCCATAGATCTTCTGCTAATAGATCTTAGGAGAAGTGCTCTGGAGATAGCCAAGAGGTTTTCACGTGAGGAACTAGGTTTTGAGGTAGATACACTTGTAGCAGATGTTACAAAAGATATAGATCTTGGGAAAAAGTTTGATATAGCTCTACTCTGGGGTCTTACAACACCTCATTTCAGTCCTTGGAACTATATCAAGTTTCTATCCAATGTAGCTAGATCTCTTAGTGATAAGGGGATCTATATCTATGAAGAGGGCGATAGAATGTACTCGATACTTCTATTGAGAGGCTATAAAGATGTTGTATCTGAGTCGTCTAGAAATAGAATTGTGTTGACAATTCATAGAGACTATAGTCCATTGACAGGTTATATAACTAGAACTATATATGATTTTATAGGTCATGAATATACAGATCTAAAATTATATTTCTGGGGATTAGCAGATTCAATGGCATTTACATGGATATTCTTTAGAGATATAGACTTTATACCACTTAGATCTAGCTATAGCGGTGTAGCAGTAGCTGTAGACCCGCGGAGAGATATCAGATATGAGGATTATCTCTATGCAAAGCCTAGGGTTTTGGAGAAAGAGGATCTGTAGTGTCGATAAACACTACCCTCTTAATTTATTTAAAAAGATCTAGATTATGAAAACTATATCTGTGGATCGCGAAGACATGACCTCTAGGAGGTTGAGTATATATCTAAACATTAGGTGAGACTATCCAAGCTTACTACATTGACTATGTCTCTAACCATGTGAGATAGCCTTTGGTCTTCAGTCACAAGTATCAGATTGTGCTTAGAAGCTAGGGCTACATTTGTGAAGATATCGAGCAGAAGAGCTGCTTCTGAAGCCCCAAACTTACGTAATAAATACACTTCCTTCCACAAGACGTTGATTACCTCATATATTATAAGTCATTGTAGTGCTTGACCACAAAGCAGAACTAATTTAGCCTGTTGAGAGCTCTAATGATGCTTGATGCATTGAATAAATAGATCGGTTTCTTCATCTCGTTTCCCTATCTTCACGGATCAGCTCTACAACTTCATTCACATCTATCTTACTTAGTACGTTATGCATCTTCTTCAAACTCTCCTCTAGACTCATCAATCTACGCCTACGTATCTCCTCCTCGAGAGTCCTCCTTAGAAGCTCAGAGATGTTGATACCTAGCCTCTTAGCCTCCTCAAAAAGTTCTCTCCTAATCTTAGTGGAGACTGTAACATACCTACCCATTAGGTAGACTCACCATGTAGAAATTATATGCTTACCTAATATGAGGATCTTCCAGAGCAAGAACACCTAGTCTAAATCCTTGCCAATGTTTCAATTGGTAATCATTACAGCTTCATAGATTATGGTAAGGAACATTCGCCTGATAGCTATAGAAGTACATGACTTTATGCTGAATTCATTCAAAGGTTTTAGATTTATCATTAATTTTTATGTGTAGAACTATTGCTGGAGATAGATTATGTAGCTGTATCTAAGGGTCAGATTCAGAGAGATAGAGTTAGAAGCTATAGCTGTGATTCATAGGTATGGCATCTGGATAGCTCTAGTCCATTATCATAGAGGATTTAAATGGGTTCTGTTTATTGCTGTATTTGGGGAGGGTTTTTAAGGTGTTTATCACCATATCTATCACAGGGTTTATGTTATGGATGCACCATATAAGCCTAGTGTAAAGCTCTTGTTCTATCTATCTGATGTTCCAAAGATTATTGCATCTGCAGGTAAGATGACTCTGTCTCATAGGGATGTAGCAACAATTTTTGGTTCTATGGATGATACGAAGGTTGTTGAGTGGATCAGAGAGCTTGTTAGAAGGGGGCATACATCGCCATTTGAACACAGCATCTATGTTTTTGAGGTTGTTTGTAGTAGAGTTGCAAGTCATCAGATTGTTAGACATAGGATTGCTGGATATACACAGCTTAGCCAGAGATATAGTGAGAATTTTCTGAGGCTGTTTGTGAAGAGCATTGCTAGTTATCTTGGTAGAGAGGATCTATATGTTGATAGTCCTAGGAATAGAGAGGGCTATAAATCATATGTACATCTAATAAATATCTTTATAGACTCTGGACCTGAATATGATACACTCTTGGACATAGTCTCGACAGCTTTTATAGTACCTCCAAATGTTGTGAAGAATAGGGATAGATCGTTTCTAGAATCGCTAGTTGTTGCTGTTGGGAGATACTATGATGTATTGGCAAAGGGCTATACATATGAAGATGCAAGATTTCTACTTCCACAGGCAATTAAAACAAGATTACTTGTATCTATGAATGCACGTGAACTTATCGAGAGTTTTCTACCGTTGAGAATGTGTATAAGGGCACAGTGGGAGATAAGATATATCGCATGGAATTTATGGAGACAGCTTATGGAGATCCACCCAGATATATTTAGGTACATAGGCCCTCGATGTATACATATAGATAGCCGTGTTAGGAAGAATCTTTGTAGCCTAGATGAATATCTAGATGGTAGATGCTCCTTCGAAATATCTAGATGTCCAGAGCTCGTTGATAGAGAAGCTATTTCACAGTGTCTAAAAACAACTTCTAGAGATCCATATGAGCCTTAGATATAGCTATATCTTGGTTCTAAGAGGAATTGACTCTATACCCCTCTTTACAAGCTCTCTCCTGACAATCTCTGTACCTCTAACCATTGCCTCAAGCTTCTTTTTAGCAATACTTCTAGGTAATAGCTTTAATCCGCAATCAGGATTTATATAGAGGTACTCAGGATCTATATAACTCATAGCCTTTGTTATCGCCTTAGCTATATCCTCTGGAGCCTCAACAGATTTGTTATGTACATCAACAACACCAAGGCCAAGCTCTTTACCAAGTTTTTTAACTATATGCAGATCTCTGAAACCTCTATTGGCAAACTCTAGAGCAAACTGTGTAACATTTATATCGTCAAAGTATTTCTGGAGCAATTCATAGTTGCTGTAACAGACATGGAGACCTATCTTAATGTTTATACCCTCAACTGCTTTATTTATAGCTTGTACAGCCCAGTCAATCTCATCTGGATGTGTGGTCAGGGCAGGCTCGTCTATCTGTACAAACAGTGCTCCAGCCTCCTCAAGTTTCTTGAGCTCTTGATTAACAACCTTAGCTAGATCGAATGCTAGATCCTCTTTAGATCTATAGTATTCATTGAAGCTCCAATCAGCTATTGTATATGGACCCGTTATAGTTACCTTTACAATGGGCTTCCTTGTACAGCTTTTTAGGAATAGGAATTCTTCTACAACAATAGGCTTGAGGTATTTTATTGGTTCAACAACAGCTGGTTTCCTGAAATAGTTATTACCCCATACCCTAACAGGTCCATAGAACTTAAAGCCACCTATTCTCTCAGCAAAATACTCTACCATCTCATCTCTACGCATTTCACCATCAGAGGGTATATCGATCCCTGCTTCCTCATGATCCCTTACAACAGTTATCACAGCATCGTCTAGAGCCTCCCTAAGTGTATCAGCATCGTATCTACCCTGCCTAAAACCTCTAATAATCTCCCTTAGCCATCTTGGTCTTGGATACGAACCTATAACAGTAGTTGGCAATACGGGTAGATACATCATGTCTCTCCACCCCTAAGTGATTTAACCAATAAACCAAGTTTCCTAAGCTTTCTAACAGCTATAACCTCTGGTATGAAGTCCATAGGAGCACTATTTGTGACATATATATCATCTATATCTACCCTGGTAAACATCTGAACAATTCCCCTCAAAACAGTGTTCTTCTCGATTATAGTACTCCTAGAGTTATATAGCCCTAGTGCAATATGTCTAAAGCCATCCAACCCCTTGGTAATACTATCAAAATTCTTTGTAGCTGTAAGATCTATTCCAATTATATGGCTTTGCAACTCTACTAGAAGCTCGAGGACTCTTCCTATATCACCAAAATATGTCTGTATCCACAGTCTAACGCCATGCTCCTTACCAAGACTCGCTAAACTATTGACAGCCTCAGAGACGTATACTTTATCAGCTCTACCAACAACAATCTCAGGTTCGTGTATCTCTACCACAGTTGCTCCATGGCTAGACAAATTCTTTATGAGTGGGGACAAAACTTCTGTTGTATAATCATTGATGAGATCTCTGAGATCACTATAAAACTCATTTACAGAGTTTAGGGCGAAGGTTAGAGGTCCTGGTAGCACAGGTTTCAACACATATATATTCTCTATACCCAGCTCAGCCACAACCCTATCGAGAATCTTCATCGCATTGCTGTACCACATAGCTATAGGTACATCTCCTCTAAGCCTAATCCTAGCTACAATATGTGGTGCCCTAAAGAAGAAGTTATTGTCATAGAATCTATAGAGACCATCAATCCTAACACCATCTATATAGCTTATTAACGGATTGAAGATATCATCCCATCTGAACATACCATCAGTTGTATACTCTATACCAAACTTTATAATCAATCTAAAGAGTCTCTCCATATGTTCTTCATATCCATGCTCAAGTCTATCCAGAGAAATCTTATTGGAGTAAAACTTATTTAGCAACCTAGCTAGGGTTACAGGCCTTGGATAACTGCCTACAATACCACCATATATCTTTGTCAATACATACACCAACACGGCATTCCAATAGCTCCACCTATATGTCTATCCTACTTCAGATCATGTTGCTACTCCATGTAAAACCTACTTAGATAGACTCAACATAATCTCTATGTATCATCATTGTGTATATCTACCCTATACACCCTGACAAGCTCTTTTCATCAGAGATAGAATTAGATAGGATAGTTCCAAGAAACAGTATTTTGAATTGATTACAACATTCTTGATGATATACATATAGAGATAGGTACTAATATGTCTAAGAAGCTAGGGTGAAATGGTTGTGGGAATCTTTTGAAGCTGATAGAGAGGTGGAAAGATCCTAGGGTTAGAGAAGCTTTGATGAAGATGATTATGGTTGTAGATGAGTTGAAGAGAAGGAGATATTCTTCAAATCCCCTTAGATGTTGATGAAACAATATTTTGTAGCTCTATAAACTTGTCATATGTATTTTCATGCATTGTTTTTCTAGCTATATAGTCTATATCTATTCTATCTCTCCATATGTAGTAGAGCCAGATAGCCTTATCCCTATCCTCTGTAGATCCCCAGAATTTCCATGCAGCTAAATATCTTATTATAAGTTCTTCGGGTGGCTCTAGATAGATATATTCGCTGTTTATCATAAGCTTTACAGGTTTCATCTCTCTATCATATATAGTAGAGACAATATCTATAGACTTTGTCGAAATAGCTTCTATATATGGTAGATAACCCCTACCAATCCTCTCAGCTATTCTCCTAAGAAACTCCTCTATAATCCTAATAGCCTCTACACCCTCAACAACTATATCTATATCCATAGTCCTATAAGCTCTACCTGTATAAACCTCTACAGCAAAACCCCCAGTAACAATAATCCTCCCAAAACCTCTCCTCTCAAGCCATGTATTTAGCCATGCAAAAAATCTCAAATATCTTCTAGTCTCATCAAACTCAGAACTGACAACAGGTAGAATTCTATCATAGAATTCTCTGAGAATCTCATCAACTATCTCAATCTTAAAACCCTCTCCTCTCCCCATACAACCACCTCAAAATATCTATCAACAATCTGACGACCAATTTCAGCAAGCCTCAAAACATCGCCTATACCCCTCCTAGATACCCTAGGCAAACCATCTCTAAACCTTGCTATAAATCTAAATGCATCTCTATACCTCTCCCTCTTAAGACGCTCAAGATCTTCAAGACTAATCTCCACAGATACCCCCAAACCATACAACAATAAGAAGCTTATAAATATAGAACCACATTGTTCAGAATATCGACACAGGATCAGATCTCTTCAAGACTATCTGAATATATCGCCTTGTTAGAGAGGTAGCTTGGTGACCTCTTTACCAGATACTATTAGCCACACACCCCTCTCCTCAGCCTTTGATGAGTCTCCCAAGAATCTTGCACAGTAAAGTACAGGTATAATCCTCCCTCTGAATAGATCTGGTCTAACATCCTTAACATTTTCAATCCTCTTCAAAAGTCTCTCAACAGTTTTATTAGAAGCTCTCACCTTTGCCTCACCCACAATAGTGATATTCTCTATAGATCCATATATATCAAGCTCATACCTCTCATTAATCTTAATACTTGAGAGACTAATCTGAATCCCTCGCTTCATTAAGAGTTGCGATATAACTTCCTGAGCTTCCTCCTCAATACTTATAGATAAATGTTCCAAAGCTCTCTCAACCCTAGTCAATCTAGTCTCAATCCTATCCATTCTTTCAACCATCTTCAGAAAATCCTTCCTCAGCATCTCAATCTCTCTATCATGTCTCTCAAATCCTTTGACCATATCCTCTCTAAGTTTTGCAACTTCATTCCATAGCCTAGCTATCTCCTCCCAGATCCTCTTCTGCTCCTCCCTAATTCTAACAAGTTCCTCCTCATGTCTATCAAGCCTCTTAAGAATCTCATTCAGACCTATAAGACCTGCTACAGCATATCTAAACTCTATATCTACTTCAAGTGTCTTTAGTATCCTCTCCTTCTCCTCCTTAGTAAGTAGCTCTGAACCCATATATCTCTACACCATAGAGTATTTGTAGAGCTTAAAAAGTGTATGGCTGAAGTTGTTTTCATCTCTGTACGCATAGTGAAGGTCGAGTTCTCATTACATTATTTCCACTACTTATAAATTCTCTCAGCTTCTGCTGTTTTGAGTCTCTTGTGTGACCCCTTTGATTAGTTTCTCTGCAAATAAGCCCAATGTACATCATATAGACTCTTAGTACTCATATACGCTAGTGCACCTCTCTCCAAAGCAAAGACAGAGTAAAAATCCTTATCTATGTTGTGGTATGTATAGAATAGAATGTTTATAGGCTTTAAGATGGAGAAATACAATTAAAGGTATTTTAAGAATATATGAGGAATTAAGGAGTGAAACAGTTGGAGTATATAGTTAGATTAATCAGATGTATGGATAGAGAGATGCTATAGAGGTTTACAGAAATGAAGAAAATTAAGGTGGGTTTTGCTGATCGCAAAATAGAGTTTATTGATAGAGATGTTGCTTTAAAACAAATTGAGAATTTTGCTGAGAGGGGCACTAGATTCCCCATTGTTATCTATGGTCCTGAGGGCTGTGGTAAGACAGCTTTGTTTAGACAGGCTAAGGCTGTTCTTGAGGAATATGGTTATAGTGTTGTATATGTAAATCCTTCTGGAGAGTCTATAGAGGAGAGATTCTCTATATCTGAAGAGCTTAGGGGATTAGCTGAAGAGTTAGGAGCATATCTATTAAAGGATATCTCTAGTCTTATTGAAAAAGCTGTTGAGATTTTATATATAGCTATTAGAAGGGGTATTAGGAGGAGGATAGCCATATTAGCAGACGATGTCTTTCAAGTTATAGGATTGGATAAAGCAGAAATCCTTATAAAATCATTTCTAAATATGATTGAATGGCCATCTATAGACTATGAAAAGATTGTTGTTTTGGTTTCTAGTAGTGAGGGTGTTTCTAGGGAGAGGATAGGTAGACATACATGGGCTGATATACATATAATGTGGAATATGTCTAGAGAAGGATTTAAACAGCTCTATGAAGTTCTATCTGAACCAAAACCTTCTTTTGAAGATGTTTGGAGGATAACAGGAGGTAATCCAAGGATATTGGAGAAGTTGTATAGAGCTGATTGGGATATAGATTTTGTTATTAGTAGAATGATTAAGGAGAAAGATATTCATCTATGGATATATTCACTCAATAGCGAATCTAGAGATATTCTAATGGATATTGTTGATGATCCTGATACAATACTCTATAAACTATATAATGAAAAAGTAAAGAAGCTTTTGAAAGAACTCATTGAGAAGAATCTCATTGTTAGTATATGGGATCGAGAACCAAGGCTCTGGATAGATACTCCACCACCTGAAAAGGATTTAGAGCTTGGTATAGGCAAGTATTTTGCATGGCAAACACCCTTGCATAGAGAGGCAATCAGAAGAGATTTAGAAATGTATATCTCAAAACAATAGTATTTCCAATTCCCACTTCGGAAACACCAAATACCTTCAGCAGGATCTATAACAACAATGCGAAGCATTTTCAAAGCATTATCGCTTAAGAGAATATCTTCCCCTAACTAGATATACATATACCCTATACAGAGCCTTCAACACTACCCTCTGCTAGTATATAGAGATCCAGCGTTTCTATTGTTCGAGGTAAGACTATGTGGCTACCATCGGCCAGACTTCTCCTAGCATAAAAGAAGCTAAAATCTATTGGGGATCTTCATCGTTAGAACATCAATATATGGTATCTATAGCTACAGCTCTCTGTTCAAGATTTATAAGTATACTACAATTAGTTTAATAGCCTCACACTCTTATTTGATTATTCTGATGTAAAACATGGTGGAAGTTTTTGGTAGAGTTCTGAAAGTCTATCTATGTGGAATAGATTATTCTTATATCCGATATCTGCCATAGTGTATAAAACGTTAATATTTTATACACTCTATTTATAGCTACTAAAACATATCTATAATATATATAGATAAAGCTTTTTAGTAGATGTGTAAGAGTATTTAACACGAAGGTGTAAGAAAATGGGTGTAGATAGGAGTATCATAATTGGAGTAGTAGCTGTAGTATTAATAGTTATTGCAGGTATAGTTGGTTACTATGAAGGCTCTAGGGCTGTCCAACCTAAAACAGTAACATTAACACAAACTATTAGAGAAACTATTACATTAACACCAACAAGCGGTGGTTCAACTCCACAATATCCAGCTTCTTCACAGGTAGCTACACAAACTGCTTCAGCAACATATAGTGTGACTATTGTTTTGCCTAGGAATATTGGTGTTATTGGTGGTGGGGCTACTTTTGTTAATCCTCAGATGCAGGCATGGATTCAGAGGTTTATGGATCTATACAAGGATTATAGTATTGTTATTAATTATCAGTCTATTGGTAGTGGTGCTGGGGAGGCAAAGCTTATAGATGGTGCACTAGATTTTGCTGTAACAGATGTTCCAATATCTAGAACAGGTTTTGAGAAGCTAAAATCTAGAAACATACCATTTGTACAGATACCTATAGTTGCTGGTGCTGTATCCATTGTATATAACCTCCCTGAATGGGATGAAAATAGATGTGGACCTCTAAGACTATCAGGAGAAGTAATTGCAGATATATATCTAGGAAAAATAATTAAATGGAATGAACCTGCTATAGCCCAACTTCAAAAAGATATATGTAGAAATCTATTACCAGATAAAGAGATTATAGGTATCCATAGAGCTGATGGAAGTGGAACAACATATCTATTCACAGCATTCCTATCCATCGTAAATAGTGATTGGAACAATAAGGTTGGCTATGGATACACAGTTGAATGGCCAAGAGACAACATAGGCTATGGAATAGGTGCAAAAGGAAACGAAGGAGTATCAGCAACAGTCAAAAATACACCCTACTCAATAGGATACGTAGAATATGGATATGCCATACAACTAGGACTAAAAATGGCAGCTATAAGAAATAGAGATGGAAACTATGTCCTCCCCAATACAACAACAGTTCTATCTGCACTAAAATATGTAACAGGTATACATCTCCCCAAACCAGATGAATATTGGGGTGAATACATATTCCATATACTATATAGAGAAGGTTCAGAGACATATCCTATAGTAGGTACACCAATAATGACATTAAGACTAGATGTAGATCCAAATAAGCTACAGCTAATTAAAGGATTCCTACTATGGATATTAACAGAAGGACAAAAAGAGGAAAACCTAGTCCCAGGCTTCCTACCCCTACCAAAGGAATTCACAGAGAGGTTCATACCAATTGTAGAATCGATAACTAAATAATTTCTATACATTGACTATTTTTTACAGAACATTCTAATCCTAATTAATTATTTGACGCAGAATATAAATCCTCAATCTTTGTCATCATTATTGCTATATAACCTTTTAAGTATTGCCATAAATATCTATTGTATGACATCTAGTCTTGTATAGGTGGTGTATATGGAATGTATAGAGGTTGTAGCACCTTCTCATCTTCATGTAGGTAATATTGATTTTGATGGAGGGTTGGGTAGGCTTTATGGAACTATAGGTTTTACTCTTGAGAATCCAAGCATTGTTGTCAAGGTCTATAGACATAATGGTGTTGTATCCAATGATGTATATGCCGAGAGGTTTGCAGATGTTTTGATTAGTAGATATGGTGTTGATGGTGTTAAGATAGATGTTATTAGAAGATTTCCAGAGTATGTTGGTCTTGGATATGTTACACATCTCGGCTTTGCTATAGGTGTAGCAATATCTCATCTATATGATCTTAAGCTGAGCATGAAGGATATAGCTTTAACCATTAAGAGAGGTCTCCTCACAGCACTAGGCTATTATGCATGTGGATATGGTGGTTTTATTGTCGAAGGCGGTTTTAGGAGGGGTATGCTAGATAGAATGGTTCCACCACTCATCTTTAGAGGTGATATACCTAGTGATTGGATATTTGTTGTAGTAGTTCCTAATCTTCCTAGGAAGAAGATTGTTGATATGAGAATCGCTAGAGAGGATGCAATTCTTAGGGAGGTTTCTATGGATAAAAACCTCGCTGGCTATCTATCTAGACTGGTTTTGATGAAGATTATCCCGAGTTTTATTGAGGGGGACCTCAAGGGTTTTGGTGAAGGTATAACAGAGTTTAATAGAGCTTTAGGTAGTATATGGCTGAAGTATCAAGGGGGCATATATTGTTGTGATATTGTTGAAAAAGGTATAGAGATTATATTGAGATATACTACAGCTGCATGTCAATCTTCATGGGGTCCTACATTCTATGGTATTCTAGATGATGAGAATAGAGCTTCTATGCTTGTAGAGGAGCTTAGGAGGTTTCTAGATTCTAATGGTGGTGGAGATATTTTTGTTAGTAGAGGAAGGAATAGAGGGCTAGAGGTGAGAAACTGTGGCTAGGGTCATGGGCACAGACTCTGGTACCAAGAGCTATGACATATTTGGATTTGATGATGAAACAAATGAGGTGTTCGTTGATGAGAGTATACCTAGGGATTTAATGGTATCTAATCCTTCTATAGTTGTGAAAAGACTGAAGAATCTTGTTAAAACATATAGAGTTGAAGTAGTTGTAGCTTCGAGTGGATATGGAATACCTCTGAAGCCTGCCTATGAAGCTAGCTATGAAGAGATAGCTATGGCAACATTTATATCTGAGAAAGAGGTTTTGAAAGGCCATAGAATACTTGGGCTTAGAAAACTTCTTAGACTTATTAAGGAGGATCCAGAGCTGAATAGAATAACATATTTTACCCCAGGTGTGATACAGTTACCAACAGTTCCTATATACAGAAAAATAAATAGAATTGATATGGGTACATCAGATAAGGTATATACAGCTGCTCTTGCTATAGCTAGACATGCAGAGAGATTTGGTATTGGTTATCGACATGTAGATATAATTGCTGTGGAAATAGGATTTGCATATACATCAGCACTAGCTATAAGAAGTGGGGAGATAGTTGATGCAATTGCAGGTACAGCAGGATTTCCAGGATATATAGGTACAGGTTTCGTTGATGGAGAACTTGTGTATGCTATAAATAATATCGATGTAGAGTTTCCAAAAGAGGCTCTATTTAGAGGTGGAGCAGCATGGCTATCACTACAAGACCCATTTAAAACACCTATAGATGAATTCATCGGTAAACAACCTGGATATGAGCTCATGTTGGAGTCTATAGCTAAAGATATTTTAGTTCTACTCTACTCTGTGAAGCCACAGGCAGTATATCTAAGTGGTAGATTCATAAGAATAGACAGATTTGTAAAAGATTCTATAAACACTATATCGAAGACTGTAAAAGCGTTAGAAAAACATGAGCTACTTATTATGAAACTAGAATCTAGAGGTAGAGTAGCTAAGGAGGCTGCAGAAGGTGCAGCTATAATAGCAAGTGGTCTTGCTGGAGGTAGATATAAGGAACTTGTAGATGTTTTAAGACTTAGAGAGAGTAGTGGAACCATATTCGACTATATAACTATTGTAGATAAGAAGAAGCTTATAGATGCATATTCAAAGTATATAGAATGATCTTGTCAATTAATATTAGTATTAAGGTTTTAGCCTCATAGATATCTTCCCATATATAAATATTTATAGGGGGTTGTTTTAGTGTGTTGATAGGTGGTGAGATGGATCAGTATCTAGTATTATTATTGGTGGGTGTTATTGTTTTAGTTGTAGATGTGGTACTATTATTGGTAGGGAGATTTAGTAGGATTCTTATGCTGATTGGTATGCTTTGGCTATTTGCAATAGGTTTATACTATGGTCTTTTAGCTCTGGGAATCTATGGTGTATCCAATATCTCTTTTAATATTGTTGGAGCTATACTACTTCTTATCGGCTGTAATATGTTGAGACATTGTTTTGGTGGTATTAGGAGGTGGTTATCGGTTGTTAGGGATCATATAGCTAATCTCTATATGGTATGGGCTATACTGCTAATAGTGGTATTGTTTATAGTGTTCCCTATATATCTGGGTATAGATATAGTTTCTAAGGGTTTGGATAAATCCTTTGTATGGCTAATAACACAGCCATTTATATACCTTGGAAGAGATATATGGTTTGCTACTGGAAGTATCCTCTGGATTTTAGGAACATCACTATTTCTTATAGAGATATACAACTTGATTACTAAGGGAGAAGGTAGTTATACTATAGGGTTAAGCTCTATAGATATTCCTATAATAGATGTAATACTTATATCAACAACTATTTATGGAGGTGCTCTAGTTGCTTTTGAGGATATACCTATAATCCCATTTTTTGCCTGGATTAATCCAGCTAGAGCTCTTGCCCCTATCCTAGGAGCTATATTTGGGGTTCCAGGGGCATTGGGTGTAGCTATAGGTAGTTTTATAGCTGATGCTCTACTTGGTTATCTAGGTATTAGCAGTATAGGTGGTTTTATAGGTAGTTTCCTATTGGCGTATACACCATATAGATTTGTAAAGGATAAGACATTTAGAACACCTAGAAGCTTCATAGAGTTCTATATATGGGGTGTATTGATCTCTAGCACCTGGTACTCTATATACATATCATGGTGGTTTGATGCTCTAGAGCCTATAATAGGTCTACCAAAACCATTTATATGGGGATGGCTTACTCCATGGACACTATTCAACAATCTATTTGCAATAGCCATATTTACACCAATTCTCGGACTTATACTATATCCTATAGCAGAGATAAACAGTATTGGATTGAATAAACATAGCTCTAGTCCTCAAGAAGTCTCCAATATCAATATATAGACACTATGATTAATTAGGAGAAGCTATTTCACAACATCCTCTAGAAGATATAACTAATCTCTAATGAATATACCCTCTCTTGATACCTTTATTCTGCTTCCAACATGTATATCGAGTAGCATATTCTCTTCTACTAGGATGCTGCGAATTGTATCCCCGCTACAGTGTATAGCAGAGAGTCTCCACAGCAGGTATTCTAATGTATATGCTTAGACCCCAAGCAGTAAGAAGACTAGAGCTAGATGGATTAGGATTATTATCAACTACAACAATAGCCTCCACCCACCCAACACCACTACCTCTAGGAGATGTTGATATATTTATCTGACTCTGTTCATATGATCTGTAATATGGTATAGAATATGATACGAATATAAAGCCTATTATCACTAAAACTATAATTATAGGGAGGAGTAAATCAATATTCATCTCATTTACACAATCTACCTCTTAGGATAAACTACCTAAATATATCTTAGTGCTTTATTATATACAGTATATTAATCCTTATTTAATGATAGGATACCATCTTTATGATACTCTATGGCATGCCACCCAATGACCTTTTTCAACCTGGTTTAATTGGGGTTCTTGTCTAGAGCATATCTCTGTTGCTAATGGACAACGTGGATGGAGTCTACATCCACTTGGAGGTTTTGATGGATCGGGGATTTCTCCACGCAATATGATTTCTGTTTCTATCTTACTTTCTTTTCTAAGCTTGGGTATAGCTGTTAGTAGTGCCTGGGTATATGGATGTAGTGGTTTTACTAAGACTCTATGGCTAGGACCATACTCCACTATTTTTCCAAGGTACATTACAGCAATATTATTTGATACAAGTCTAGCTATAGCTAGGTCATGTGTTATGAATATCAATGCCTGGTTGTACTTCTCTTTGAATTCCCTAATTAGTTCAAGGATAGAGGCTCTAATAGATACATCTAAATTGGATGTAGGTTCATCAGCAACAATTAGCTGGGGTTCTAATAGCATAGCTCTTGCAATAGCAGCTCTCTGTAGCTGTCCACCACTTAGATGATATGATCTTCTCATATAGAAGTCCTCAGGTGGTATAAGCCCTACCTTCTCAAGCATTTGAAGAACTCTCTGACGAGCTTCATCTCTATCAGCTAGTCCATGGACTATAAGTGGCTCAGCTAGAGCCTCGCCTATTGTTTGTAATGGATTGAAGCTTGCGTAGGGATCCTGTGGAATTAATTGCATCTTACTTCTAAGAGGTCGAAGCTTTGATTCATGTATATAGGTTATATCCATACCATCGAATATTATTCTCCCAGCTGTAGGTCTATATAGCCTAAGAACAAGCTTTCCTAGAGTAGTCTTACCACTACCACTCTCACCTACAATCCCCAGGGTTTCACCAGGATATAGAGTAAAACTTACACCATCCACAGCTCTAACCATTTTCCTTGATCCAAATAGACCAACTTCAAAGTATTTCTTAACGTTATCAACTATGAGTATTGGTCTAGACATAGATTTCCACCTATTACTTCCTTATATAGAGCCAGCATGAAACATAGTGATTCTTTCCATATCCAACAAGATCTGGTTGTTTTATTCTACATAGATCGCTACTATATGGACATCTTGGATGAAATCTACAGCCTGTTGGAGGATTTCTAAGATCTGGTGGTGTTCCTGGAATCGATTTTGGCCATTTACCACTTTCTATATCTGGAACTGATGCGAGTAATGCTTGTGTGTAGGGATGCAGAGGCTCCTCAATAATACTTTGTTTAGATCCATATTCCACTATTTTTCCAGCATACATAACAACTATTTTTGTAGCTCTTTCAACTGCTAATGCTATATCATGTGTTATTAGAATGATAGACATACCTGTAGAAAGTCTTATCCTATCTATTAAATCCATAATCTGTTTCTGAACTATTACATCTAATGCTGTTGTAGGTTCATCAGCCACGAGAACACGTGGGTTTAGAGCTATAGCAGCTGCTATAGACACCCTCTGTCTCTGGCCACCGCTAAGCTGATGGGGATAAGCATTAGCAATATTCCTAGATAAACCTACTGACTCAAGAACCTCTCCCACTCTTGCATATGCCTCATCCTTAGATATTCCATGTTCTATCAAAACCTCTGCTATCTGATCTCCAACACGTCGAATAGGATCTAGAGTTGTGAACGGATCTTGAAATACCATTGAAATTAGGCTACCTCTAGCTCTCCTCAGCTTATCTCCACTAAGTCTAAGGATATCTATCCCATCTACAAAAATACTACCCTTAACAATTCTACCAGGTGGTGGCACAAGGTTTAGTAGGGCATAGACTAGAGTCGATTTGCCACTCCCACTCTCTCCAACTATAGCTACAAAATCCATCTTATCTGCTGTTAGAGAGACATCCTCTACAGCATGTATTACCCCTCGTTTTGTGTAATAATAAACAGTTAGATCTACTACATTAAGAACATTTTGTTGGCTCATAGCCCCTCCCTCCTAATATGTTCACTAAGCCCCTCGCCAATTAGTGCAAAGCCTATAGCTAGAAGTGTTATCATTAAACCTGGAAAGAATATGAGCCACCAATACCCTGATAATACAAATCCTTTACCTCTATAGAGATCATATCCCCAATCCGGTGTGGGTGGCTGAACTGATAGGCCTAGATAGCTCAATGCAGCTTCGGTCAATACAGCATCAGCTGCACTGAGACTGAATACAACCATTATTGTAGGAATTATATGCGGTAGAATATGTCTAAATATAATCCTTAATACAGGTAGTCCTAATACCCTAGAAACTTCGATAAAAGGTTCTTCCTTAATACTCAATACCTGTCCCCTCACCATTCTAAAGTATGTTGGTATATAGACAACAGCTATAGCTATAGCAGCATTATATATGCTTGGCCCTAGAGCTACTGCAAGAGCTATTGCAAGTACAAGGCTTGGAAAAGCATATATAGCATCCATAATCATGCTCAAAACCCTATCTATCCAACCTCCATAATAGCCACTTAGTAGCCCTAGGGGAACTCCTATTGCAATACATATTGCAATTGATAGAAATACAACAGCTAGTATTGTACGTGCACCATATACAGTTCTAGCCCACATATCCTGCCCCAAGTTGTTTGTACCAAATGGATGTTTAAGTGAGGGGGGCTGGAATGGTTTAGCAACTCTATTGATAGGGCTATAGGGTGTGAGAAGAGGTGCTGCTAGAGCCATGAAAACTATCGTTAGAACTATCGCTAATCCGCTATAGACCATAGCCCTACCCCTATCTGGTATCTGAATAGGTATTAGCTTGTTGAATATGTATGAAATTCTTCTAGGGATTGATGCATGCATATCCAATCCCTAGTACCTTATCCTAGGATCTAAAACTGCATAGATTAGATCTACAATGAGGCTGATAAACCCTACAAAGAATGCAAATACTATTACAACAGCTTGTATAGCTGGATAATCCCTATAACTCACCTTCTCAACAAGATATGTACCTATACCTGGCCAATCAAATGTTGTTTCAGTTAGCACTGCTCCACCAAGTAATAGTGCAAACTGTAGACCTGCATATGTGACAACAGGTATTAATGCATTTCGAAAAGCATGTAGCAGAATTTTTCTCTCACGCACCCCCCTAGCACGATATGCAAAAACATAGTTTGATTCTAGAGCCTTAACTAAATTATTTCTAACAAGTCTTACATAAGGTCCACTTAGGACAAGTCCAAGGGTTAGAGCTGGAAGGATCAAATGCTTTAATGCACTTGTAAAAGCCCTCATATTTCCAGTTATTAAAGAGTCCAAAACATATAATCCAGTTATAATCTGTAGATTAATATCGGGATCTATACGACCACTAATAGGTAGTAGGCCAAGCCATACACCAAATACTAGCTGAAACAGTAGACCAACCCAAGGTATAAACAGTGTATATGTCACTATACCAAAGATACGCAACCCTATATCTACCTTAGTATCCCGCTTTACTGCAGCTAAAAAACCTGTGGCTATCCCTATAGCAAGGCTTACTAGAAGTCCTGCAATACTTAATTCTACTGTAGCTGGAAAACGCTCTACAAGGTCTATGGCTATGCTACGTCCACGTATAATCATACTTGTACCAAAGTCTCCATGTAAAACTCTCCATAGATATTCAAAGTACTGTATGTAATAGGGTTTGTCAAGACCAAGACTACGTCTTATTTCTTCAAGCTGTTCCACAGGTATATTCTTTGTGCCAAGCACAGCCAGCACTGGGTCTCCAGGGAGGATCCTCAAAATTATGAAGACAAGAGTATAGAGTATTAGCACTGTAGGGATTATTAAGCCAGCTCTTATAGCGATATATCTCAGTAAACCCATTACATTATCCCTAGACAAATAGGGCTCAATAAGTGTTGGTTGGAATCACTTTTAGCTTTTTATGCAGTTTTTACAAACCTAATTCTATATCTTAGATTAAGGTAGATAATATAGCAAAAAGTATTGATTAAAGAAGTAATAAGGTTTTAAAGGGGTTAAATAGATAGATAAAGATCTACTAAGTATATTGGGGTTAGATACATGGCTGAGGTAAGAACATTAGCCATATACATTGTATTATTGGTAATTGTAGCTATAGCAGCATACTATGTCGGAACACTCCAAGCACCTACAAAAACAGTAACTACAACAATAACAGAGAGATATACAGCAACACTAACTACAACGGTAACAGAAACAATTACTGCTACAGAGACTAAACCAGTAGCTATATCCCCTACACCAACTCCTACACCAGGATACATAACAGAGAAAATAGTGATAGGAACTACAGATAAGGTTACCGATCTAGATCCATCAAATGCCTATGACTTCTTCACATGGGAAATACTAAACAATGTTATGGAAGGTCTTGTAAAATATGAGCCCGGGACAGATAGGATTATACCTGGTATAGCTGAGAGATGGGAATCTAGAGATAATGGTACTATATGGATCTTCTATCTAAGGAAAAATGTGAGATTTGCTGATGGAACTCCATTGACAGCAGCAGATGTTGTTAGAAGTATTAAGAGGGTTATGAAGATTAATGGTGATCCAGCATGGCTTGTAACAGAATTTATTGAAGATGTTAAGGCATTAGATAACTATACAGTTGAATTTATACTTAAGAAGCCTACAGGTTACTTCCTAGCACTTGTAGCTACACCACCATACTTCCCTGTACACCCAAGCTATCCTGATGATAAGATAGTTAGCGATGCTATATGGGGTGGAGCTGGACCTTATATGATAAGAGAGTTCAAGAGAGATCAATATATAGTGCTTGAAGCTAATCCATATTACTATGGGGAACAACCAAAAACTAAAACAATTATAGTTAGGTTCTATAAAGATGCAGCTTCCCTTAGATTAGCATTAGAGAAAGGTGAAGTCGATATAGCTTGGAGAACCCTTAGACCTACAGACTATGAAGATCTTAAAAAGAATCCCAACTTTAAGGTTATAGAGGTACCTGGATCCTTCATAAGATATCTAGTTATAAACGTTAAGATGGATCCCGTATCAAATGTATTGGTGAGAAGAGCTATAGCAGCTGCAATTGATAGAAAGGATCTTGCAGAGACAGTTTTTCTAGAAACTATGGAGCCTCTCTACAGCCTTGTACCAAAGGGTATGTGGAGCCATGAGGATGTCTTTCTAGAAAAATATGGTGATGGAAATCTAACGCTAGCTATTCAGCTACTTAAACAAGCTGGTTATAGTGAAAATAATAAGTTGCATATAGAGCTCTGGTATACACCTACACACTATGGAGATACAGAAGCAGATCTTGCACAACTGATCAAGGAACAACTAGAGAGGACAGGTCTCATAGTTGTTGATTTGAAGAGTAGTGAGTGGGCTACATATGTAGATCAGTTAAGAAATGGACAAATGATGATAGCTCTACTTGGATGGTATCCAGACTATATAGATCCAGACAACTTCCTCTATCCATTCCTACACAGTCAAGCTAATAAATGGACGGGAACAGGTTATGCAAATCCAGAGGTAGATAGGTTGATAGAGGAGGGAGCTATAGAACTAGATCAGACAAAAAGAGCTGAAATATATGGAGAGGTACAGAGGATACTAGCTGAAGATGTTCCATATATACCACTCCTCCAAGGAAAACTATTGATGGTTACACAGAAGAATATCGAAGGAGTGAAGCTAGGACCCACACTATTGTTCTACTACTGGACAGTATACAAAACAACAGGTTGACACATCGGAATAGATCAAAATCAATTCTTTTTTAATCAGTTTTGCCGAATTTTAATTTTACTCACCTCCTTTTTATAGTTTATAGATTTCTACAATGAGCTTCAAATGTTATGACTCCTAGGAACCTGTTTTTCTCAATTATGAGAAGCAGTCTGTCATTAGCATCGCAGCTATGCGAACTTTTCCATCTGTAGCAAAGAAGTTCATCATACCTATTATAATGAATGATGCTGTATCAGATACTAAGCCTAAGAAGAGATATTTAAAGATTATTCCCATGGCTACACCAAGATATGCACCTATGAATAGCACTGGTGCAAAAACACCTCAACTACCACCAGATGTTATGGAATTGGCATATAGCTATATAAAAGTTTATTATCTGTAAAGACGATATAGATCTCAAGGTGTAGTTTAGATGAGTGAGAAGAGGTATCGTTGGGCTTGGGAATTATTTGTAGGTTCATTGTTTATAGGTATAGGGTTGGGGCAGATCTTCGGAGAGCCAGGGGTAGGTACACTTCTTGGTATGGGTGTAGGCTTTATTCTAACAGCTATAATTCGTATTGAGGAGGAGAGACCGAGAGTTGTTATTAGGTCTAGTCCTACCCTAGCTAGTATACCGCTTATTATCATGGGCTTGGTCTTTATTGTTACTGGTCTTGGAATCTCTGACGTAATAAATATTGATATGAAGGTTCTTATGGGATTACTCCTTACAGTAGTTGGTATAACAATGGTTTTAATGGGTATAGTGATTATGGCTAGAAGAAGACACTAGCTATATATTTATATAGCTAGGTGCATGTGGTGGAATTCCATGGTTGAAGAGTTTAGGCCTTCGCCAAAGATGAAGCTTATCTACTGGATATATTTCTCAATATATCTAATACCTATGGCTGTCATATGTATTGTTATCTCTATGGCTAGTATCATTGCTGGAGCTATATTTATGGTGATAACAATATTAATTCCATTAATAGTTTTAGCTATCTGGATACCTCGTTTCTATGAATCCATTGTGTTTAGGGTGGAGGATGACCATGTATATGCTAGATATGGTGTATGGTGGAAGGTGGAGAAGCGTGTTCCCTATAACTTAGTATCAGAGGTTACAGTTAGACAGGGTCCTATTCAGAGAAGGTTAGGTCTAGTCAATGTAGATGTATATACTCCTGCTACAGGTGTTACAAAACCAGAGATTACATTATTCCAACTACCAAAGGATATTGGATTAGAGATATCCTCAGTATTACGCAGAAAGGTGGGTATATTATCATCGCGTGAGAGAAGAGCTATAGAGGAAGAGATACTAAAGGAGCTTAAGGAGATTAGAAAATTACTAGAGGAGAGACTACATCGATAAGATAAGAATTAAAGGATTAAAATGGATTTAAATATGTTTTAATCTCTATATTTCCATCCATAGCCAAGTTTATCTATATTTTTAAACCTATGCAAATATTTATAGATTATCTATGGGATCTATAATGATGAGCGTAGTTGAGTTTATTGAGAAGTTTATACCAGGTTTGCTGAGATATAGAGGTACACTAGTTGTTGAGGGTTATCCAGGTGCTGGTAAGACTACTCTTGCTGCTTCTATATGTCATAGCTATGTATTAAAAAATGAGAGATGTCTATATCTAACTTTTCAAGAAGATAAGGAGAAGGTTTTTAAAATACTCCTTAGTCTAGGTATAGATTTTATAGAGGCTGAAAAGAAAGGGTTTTTAAGATATTTGAGACTTCCAATAGCTTCTGATGTTGGATCCCTCTTAGAGGAGTTGAACAAGCATATAGCTGGATTTAGACCTAGGGTAATTGTTATAGATTCTATAAACCCTATGTTAAAGGCTGTTGAGAACGATTTCAATAGAAGAGCATATCTACAAAACTATTTTGCTTCACTTCCAGAGACTATGAATAACCTAGTTATTATGATCTATGAACTTCCAGCTATAGGTATAGGTATTGGGCTGGACGACATAGAGTTTGTAGCTGATGCAATTATAGCATTGAAATACAAAGTTAGTAGAGGTATTATATCAAGATATGCAGAGATAAAGAAGGCGAGGGGATCACCACTAAAAATAGCTGAAATACCGTTTACAATTCGTGAAGGTATGGGGATCAGATTCTTTGTATTGCCAACACCAGAAGAAATTATAGCGACAAAATCTGAAGAGCTCCAGCTCCCACAGCCTCTCGCCAATAAGATATATACAAAGATAATTAAAGGTGAATCTATATTAGTTGTATACCCACCTGATGCTAGACCATTTGAAGATACTGTTGTTGTTCTTATTATGGCGATGATAAATAATGCCAAGGTTCTATTCATAAGCTATAGATATTCACCAGAAGATCTACACAGAATGTTGATAAATGTTGCAACAAGTATAGGGGTTAGTAGAGATATAGTTGAAGAACTCATTAACAAATTCATAGAGTTTCACTCAATTAACCCTATGGCATACAGCATCCCTGAGATTTTTACTCAGGAAATCTCTCTAGTAGAAAGTATTAAACCAGATATAGCTGTATTCCATGGCATCGAAGTTTTCTGGTACATAGCTAATACTGAGGAGTACTTCACCAATCTCTTTAATCAGCTTCAATATCTTAGATCAAAAGGTATAACAACTATTAGAATGTCTTCATATGTATCTGAAGAGTTCTATAATCTGAATAGCAGTCTAGCAGATGCTATCTATAGACTATATTTCTCTCCATCTGGAAAGCTTATGCTCTATGTTTGGAGAAGAGATGGAATTCCAAGGGTATTCGATGTCGATGAACTTATAGGTGATTTCATGGCTGTTGGTAATTATCTAAAGAGATATGATATCTCTAGTATATGAATAGAAATATTTTTCTATCCCAATCTCTGTATAGGTATAGCATATATAGGTATAGATTTAAGAGATATAACGATATATATGTCTCCTATACAGTATTGTTTAAGGCTATAGATTTTCTCCATACTAACTATAACTATAAGATTGTCATACCATTTATCAGCATTTATATATGGTATTGAATATCCATAGCCTGGTGGTGCAATCCCTGCACAGTATCCAGAGTTATCTGTATATAGAAAGATCTGTATATCATTTATTGGGTCATAGATATATGTCGATAGGTTTATCTCTATATAGAGTTTATCTCCATATAATTTATATATAGTGTTTGGAACTTGGAAAGGAACAGCATATATCTTTACAACTGTATAGCTACTATCTCTATAAATCGTAGCCCAAAATGAGCCATGCATCTCAATACAATCTAGATAATACTTATTGAGGAGATCTATTATATAGCTAGCTAACCATACACTCCACTGCTCCTTGAAGATAGGAGAATATGCTGTATCTAGTGGAACATATATGTCTCTATCAATTATCGGTAGAGATAATTTTAAGCTAGCACCCCAGATATGTATAACTGTAGATAACTCTCTAGATATCCTCATTCCAGTTTCTCTAGATACTATATCCATAACAATATCTATGGCTCTCTGATCTATAGCATCTATTGGATATGTATCTATATACTCTCTATCCATTCTATAGAACTCTATTGATGATGTACCATGGCTATACCATATCCTGTATACATATATCTGGCTTGTTATATTTACAACATATTGTTTATAGTCATCCCATTCTATAACAGGTAGATGTTGGTCTAATATCCATAGAGTATTGTTTAGCTCTATACCTACAGCTGCATGTAGTCCTATAGATGTATTGAATGTTAATATATATACAGGGTTTATGTTTGCTGATAGTAGTATTGCTGATGTTAGTACTGCATAGTCACTACATATACCTTTCCCCAATTTCATGGTTGTTAATGGATCATATATACCTGTAGAAGGGGATAAAGCCTTAGCTCTATCGTATTCAATGTTATTGTTAATCCATGTAAGAGCATTCCATATGATCCATCTAGTATCGTTAGGTAGTGAATCTCTATAGACAGATTTTCGCAGTATATTCATAGAAGTCTCATTAAATGTGTTGAGAATAACATCATAGAATGTGGGGTAGCCTAGGCTTGGTGTAGTTGGTGGTTGGATGAATACAACGTCTTTACAATAAGTAATGTTTAGAAATTCTTCATTGTTAAGATTTGCATAGCATATCTTGTTAGCCATGGGCAGAATTATATAGAATTCACTGGATATGTTTAGTCTATATACCTCTCTCTTTATAGTATCTAGTGGAAATATGAGCTTGGCATACGTCTTATTTACAAAGGCGTATTGAGCAATAATAGCTATTTCATCTCTCGGAAATCCAAGTGCATGTAGATATATAGTTTGATTATTGTATGAAATCTCTATATATAGCTTATTGCTACTTGTATTAATTCCTCTTATCTCTATAACAAAATCAGAGATATTTTCATAGAGAATAACTGTATCTAGATCTAGATACGTCTTTGGTGTATATATTGTTGGTGTTGATGTAGCTGTTTCATTTATTTGAATAACTGTTGTTGGCACTAAAGTAGTTGTGATAGTCTCTGTAGATATTTCGATAGGTGTTATTGTAGAGGAGTTCTCTACTATCATAGTCTCTGTTGTATGTGTATAGAACTGGGTTTCTGTTGTCATAGTTGTTAGTAGTGGTGATGTTGATACAGATGTTGTTGTAGTTGTTATCGAGGGTGTCTGTAGGGTTGCTGTTGGTGTAGATATTATAGCTGTAGCCATCCTAGTTTCTTCTATAGTGGTTTTCTGAGTTGTACTAGGTATAGTTGTTGAGGAGGTTTCTATAGATCTTGTTGTATCTATTTCACCTATTGATAGTGTATCTAGTGTAGTTGTATATGTATTGTATATGGTTTGAGTTTCTATTGGTGATATAGTTTTTGTAGATATAGGTGTTATTGATGTAGGGGTACTGGGTATTGTTTGCTGTGGAGAGAATTTTATTGTACCATATATAGCTATAGCAATAATGATAATTACTACAATTATTATAGCTTTGCCAAGACTAGCTCTCTGTATTTTTTGTGGAATATCTCTAGATTTGCTATATCTATCTTGTTCATACGCCACAGATATCCTATTGATATCTCTCCCTATAGGTTGTTCATATTCTGTAGCTGTAGATTCTATACCTTGTAACGATAGAGAACATAGATAATCATCTATAAGATTGCTATATTCCCTAAGCTTCATAACATTATCTCTATACCTAGTTAGTATAGACATACACCTCTTTATCTTTTCACTATTCAGAACCCCATTAAACTATTTTGAATGCATAATAGAATTCCTATTACAAAGATCTTTTAGCTTCAATACCAAGCTAGATAGCTTTATTAGATACCAATCAATAGTAGAAACATATCTAAGTTCATTAACAAGATTTTCAATAAGCTTAAAAAGAATTGTATCAACCATAGCTCTCATCCGCTAGAATACATAGCAATATAATATATTTGAATATATCTATACACTATTTCTATCGTTATGGATCCATCTATAGCTATTATAATATCCTCAAAAGATCTAGACATACTCTCAACAAGAATAACATCTATCTATCACACTTAAAAATTTGTATCTAAATATACAATACACTAATATTACCAGGTAATATCCATGTTTTAAACAACAAGCGTTTGCTATTTGTCAGTAGTATTAGTTATCATCATATGGTTTAAAGACACAAGATCTTTATCTAAATTTGTAGTGAGATCTATAGCTGTTATAGATAGGGATTGACACTCATTGCCAAAGACTATCTTTGATTCGTGGAATAGTCTATAACTTTCCATTTATCGGATTCTATAACTGTCATGGAAATATAGTTGATAATAGAAGAATACATTGTTAAAGCTTATTATCGAGATAATGGGATTTGGAATAACACTATAGTTCTAGAGGGTATTAAGCCTGAGATAGGCTTATTAGCGTTAAAGCTATGCATATAACTCTAATAATCTGATGTTATAGAGCTAAGTGGGCTTGTTATGAATAGAAAAACTAGAAGCATAGCAAATGGCACTATAGCTATATATATCCTCATAAATGTCTTAGTGGAGACCTTGTACCTTCATCCCTAGACTATAGATATGATTGCAGAGAGTTTAAATCTATATGGGATAGCCATAGCTATTTATCAATCCAATACTCTGTGCCCATGGATATCTCTATCCTTGGGTCTATCTCTATAAAGAAATCATCTGTACATATCTCTACAAGTCCTTGACCTGGATACAAATTATATATTTTTCCTACTCTCCATGTGTTATTAGTAGTTCTATTGAAGGTTATAAGCTTGAGTGGTAGAGATACATCCTCCATTGTTATCCAGAAACATCCTGTGGAGCTATTAAATAGAATATCGTGTGCATCAATACCAAGAAAGTCATATGAAGATTTATTCTTATATCCAATATATAGAAGAGATCCTTCGAAAACATATAGCTTTAGACATCCGAGATAGCTACATAGATACACAACTTTAACCCCATATAGATTTCTAGAGCTATAGGTAGGCACTATTCCCACTAACTGTAATTGTATGTGTATGTATAGTGGTAGCTATAGAGGTTGAGGTAGTGGTAATAGTAGTAGTTATAGTCAGTACACTATAAACCTCTGTAGTTCTCCAAATAGTTGTTGTAATAGCTATGATTGAAACCCTTGAATACTCTTGAATAGATATAGATTTAAAATTATAACACCACACCAATAGTAAATACTATCATAATGATTATCGCTATATTGCTTTTAGTCATGTTTCTTAAACGTGTAATACAAAAATCTCTCAGTTGTTAGAAAAGTAGTTCAAGATTTTCATAAATACTTTTAAAGGCTCTAACACTAGAGTGTGGTAGGCGCGCCCGCCAGGTGAATGAATGTGAAAATAGGCGAGTCATATGCTAGAATGATCTTAGCTATAGGTGCTTATGAAGACATAGGTATTGAACCTACTTATAAGGACATTGCACGTGCTACGAATAGAAGTTTAAGTAGGGTTAGAACTGCGGCAAATAAAATAATGAAAGAAGGTTTAGCCATAAAGGTTTCTGAAAATCCAGTAAAATTGAAATTGACTGAGAAGGGGCGAGAAATATATAAACAGATAAGAAGTGAAATTGTGGGACAGATTGGAAATGCAAAGGTATATCCATCACAGCTAATTAAGAAATTTGACGAAAAACTATATGAGGATTATCGGCGTATAAGATTTTTTGGTGATGTGGCAGTCAGCGCAGATGTTGTAGTCTCTAAGTTAAAACTTCCTGAGGTTGTTAAAGCACTTGGAGAGAGGTTTGGACCAGCATTACTCTTTGGTTATGTAGCTGAGTTAGCTACAGCTGTACAGATAGCATCAGCTTCAGCCATAGGTTCAATTCCGTTTAATTCTTTATCAAAACAAATAATTAATGCACCAATACGAGTTGCTAGAGTTACAGATGTTGCATTGCCTCCACATATGGAAGGCACAGTAATACCGCTAGAGCGCGCAGTAAGATCTTTAAGCTTTGTCTCTCTATGGCCAAATAGAACTTCTTATCGGGATGTAAAAAGCTATGCTGAAGAAGCAGATGCACTTGGTCTTATTAGAATGGTAAAAGGGTTGCAGGACGATGAAGTCTTTTTAGAACCGCGCCTTAAGACAGGGATAGACGTTGTTGAAAAAATCTCTACTATAGGATTTGATACGCTTACAGCAGTACCTAGTAGAGCTTGGATTCCAATGCTTACAATATATGGAGATATTACAACAAGGTTTCCAACATTACAAGAGCTTCAGAGTGCTGAAACCCCAATGCTCAGTGTTATTCGTGATATTGTGGGGCTTGATAGAATTGAGAAATGGGTTAACCATGTATTAGGCATTAAAAAGAGTATGAAAGTCCCTGCACTAACAATGGAAGCACCCTATGATACATTTGGAGTTGTTAAGCTGATAAAGATAAGTGATGAACAACGTCTATTAACACTAACTGTTGCAAGAAGAATTGTTGGTGAGGCTTTACAGGAGGATAGCTTCAATCTCAATAGTGTTTACAGTAGAGCTGAAGAAAGAATTCGTAGGGTATTAGTTGATTCAGGAATCTATGGAGAGATTCTAAAGGAATTCATTAGGGAGGGATTTATAGGAAGTGAAGAGGCTGAAAGAATCATAAAGAAATATGTAGATGAAAATCCTATAGTAATTCTAAAAGATTTTGAAAGTCTTGGTTTTATACAACCTGTGGGATTTGGATATTATAGTGCATGGACTATAACCCCACTTCATCACAATCAAAATGAGACCATTAGAACTCTATTAGCGTGGTTAGCAAAGGAACTTAGAAGTTTGGGACGTGATGAAGAATTCAATCAGATACTCTATGAGAATGTGCTAAGGAATTTGATAGAACGAGGTGAAGTTAATATCTCTACTATACAACCATACAAAGCTTTAGTTAGAGTTGCTCGAAGCCTTACTACACTTGAAAAAATGGGCATAGTTAAATTTGAAGGTGATGAAGTGGTCAAGGTTACAGACAATAATGCAAGAAGATTATTGATGCAGGCATACATAGAACATAGACTAGGTCTAGGACTGGCTTTAGAGCCTTACGAAAAACAGAAGAAACCTAAGTTAGATGAGATAGTAGCAGAAATAGTAGTTGAAAAATGATTATAGACTTTAAAATTATTATGGTTATAGCTATAGCTTTTAATAATAGAAGGAAAAGTGAACAATGCAATCATAATTTCATTCAGATCTTTCTACAGGAAATCCATGAACTATCTAGACCTCAAGACGATGCAAACACTTTCCAGGTGTTGCTGAAGTAAACGTTAAGAAATCTTCGATGACATGCCAATAGGAATGAGTTCTCTGATGCCTATTGATATAGTTTCTGACGAATCTTTAAGGCAAATAAGGTGACTAGAGAAGTAGTATCCAAAAGTCTTAGTAATCAAAGTAGTTAAAGAATTCAATGATATGCATAATAACTATTAACCCTATTGGATACGAACCTCTATAATTTCTAACAATTCTCTAATTGATACTTCTCTTAGAATTTTTAATACTTCATAATTTATAGTGTAATATAGTAGTAATTAATGAATTTCAGAATTGAAGCAGATATGCAAGCAATGGATATACTTGTATATTCTTATTATGAAATATGAAAAGTATCTGCTTTATTCAATAGTCTCTATCTGCTACTGCTTATGATTTCGATTGTTTTTTCAATAACCTTCTCTATATATGGTATACGTTCTACTATATCTTCTCTACCTAGTTTTGCTTCATGAAATCCCCATACATGTAGAGCCCATGCTGTATCCCATGACTATATAAACCATGGATCAAGATTCTTAGCTATAGCTCTTACAGCTTCTATAAAATCTGTTACAGCCCATCTACCTCTACTCTCAACTCTTGACAATACTTCAGATAAATTGAGATGTATTGCTAAAATCTTTACACATTCCTCAACAGCTCTATACAGCTTCTCACTAGCTTGAACAGGATCTTTATCAACAAGACTCTTACCCTCCTCAAGATATTTCCTAGCAAGTTCTATACCTATCTCCTTCCTCTCCTCAGAATCAAGACCAAGACTATCAACAATTAGCGACAATACAAAACTCTCTATATCCAAACCCCTCCTAACAATCTCACGATAAGGCTTCTCAGGTATATAGATATCCATATCTAGACACTAGGGCTATACAGATATATCCTCAAAATCATTATAAATCTAAGACTATATGAAATCTTTGGATTTAAAAAGATGTGTTAAAATTGAATATGTGATTTGAAGCTTTATCTATTTTCTTAATAGGAAAGCAATTATTATTGCTATTACAACTATTGCCATGGCTATAATACTGATTGTTTCTGGTGGAATAACAGCTTCTTTTATTGTTGTTGTAACTGTTGTTGGTGTTGTTATCGATGTTGTGATTGTTTGTGTTGTCGTTGTTGTAGTTGTTATTGTTGTGGTGGTAGTTGATGGTGTAGCTATAGTGGTTGTTGCAGTAGCTGTTTTCTCTAATGTGGTGGTAGATATAGATGTTGTTGTAAATATAGATGTGATGGTTGTTAATGATATATATGTAGATGTTATGGTTATGGGTATAGATATTGTCTGCATTGCTGTAGTGGTTATGGTTTTTGTCACAACTGTTTGTTGTACTGGATATATTGTAGAGATTGAGTATATAACCCATCTACTATTTCCACCCATAGTTGCATAGTCATAGCCAGCAACATATATGTTAGAGCCATCGAAAACATGTTTACCTAGATCAAAAGTAGAGTCTGCTTCTATATTGCTACTTAGAACATATTTAGCAAGGCTGTACATATTTTTGTTCATGATATACATATTATGTCTTATGTATGTACCTGTATACTCATCTCTAAATATATAGATGAAGTTCTCTGTATATACTATCTTTGCTCCATATGTTCCCCAGATCTCTTTATTTAGATCAACTATATTTCCATTTGGATCCATCTTGGCTATACCATTTGAGCCAACTATATAGGCATATCCATTGGCATCAAAATCTATTGCATATAGAGATCCTAGATAGTATTTATAGTTTATGGGATAGTCTATGTATTTAACTATGTTAAGATTCTTGTCAAGTAATATAGCTAGGCTGTGGACACTATAGTTATAATCTGTATAGTATCCAACTACCCATATATTTCTGTTGAGGGGATTGACACCAATATCATATGTATATCCCCATTTCCAGTTAGGTATATATACAACCCTATTGTTTATAGGGTTTAGATCCGGAGATCTTTTCTCTATATACCAAATATCTTCATTATATCCATCGAGATTTATATCTTTTCTTGTATATCCACCTATATAGATATATCCATCGCTATATGTAATAGTGTATAGAGGTGTATTTTGAACCTCTATTCTTCTAACAACATTTAGATCCTTATCAAATACATATATAACTCCATATGAAGATATAAACGTATTTTCATAGCCAACAACATATAGTAGATTGCCAATAGAGATACAGTTGATGAGAACCTCTATACGGTCACCCCTCCACATATTTACAACATCACTTGTAGACATATCGAGAAGAACTATAGCTGGTGTATCATCAGCTACACCAACAACAGCTATATATCCTCCGAAGAGGCATGAGCCATATGCATAGTCCCTACCCTTAGTCAGGTCTATATATTTAACCCATTGTATAGGTGCTAAAACATTTGGTGACTCTGAATAGACTATAGCTACTGTATATAGACAGCATATAGATAGAAACAACAGTATTGCGATCAACAGCTTTGCTGATTTACATACCCTGTATATACCCATACCAACCACAGAAATACTATTCTACAAACATGTCTTAAATACATAATTGTTTTTATCTATGGAAAGAAGCTCCATAGAGGTCATAAGCAGAAACTCTACACAACCCTTACTATACATCGAAATAGGCGAGAATTACAGAAAACTATATAAATCTATGCAAATAGTCGATGCCACAAAATCTCACATCTGTAATAGCATTTAGCTATGATGTGCCAAACTAGGTGCGTAGTGGAATTATTTTTATAGATCTTCTTCTGATTATAACCAGCTTGTTATATAGATTATCTATTTTTTCAAGTACTGAAACCAGTCTTTCGGCTATGTATATAGGATTCGATGGTGGTATCCTCAGTAGAATAATGCCTGTGATATTAGGGTTTAGGAGAGCTATTCTTCCAAATTCTTTATCAAATGTTATTATAATCCTTGATTCCTTTATAGCAAGTTCTATCACTTCTTCATCATTCATTCCTGGTCTAATTTCATATATAGCTATAACATTGTATCCTTTCTCTCTAAGTATTTTGATAACAGTTTTCGGTATATTTTCATCAGCTAGAAGTCTAGGTTTTGACAATAATCTCTTCCCTTAGAACTTTTGCAGCATATCTAATGGCAGCTAATATGTCTTCTCTTGTTAGATGTGGGTATTCCTTTAGTATATCGTCGATTGTCCATCCATTGGATAACAGCTCCAGAATGAAATATACAGGTATTCTTGTGCCTTTTATAACTGCCTTACCTCCTAATATCTTTGGATCTACAACAATTCTATCCTCTTTTGCCAATATCTTCACCATATATAGCTTTATGTAAAGAACTTATATATTTTCCTCTACACCATATCTATTAGCTATCTCATGATTTAGATGCTCTTAATACATCTGTGATGTGCTGAAAAAGATTTGAAAAGGGGTCTAAGATCCATAGCAATTCTATATAAAATTCTATATAACTATATATAGTTTTAATCTTGTTAAGCATTTCTATAAGTCTTCTTCTACCTCTTCATATGTTGTTAAAAAGGTTTTTAATGTCTATAGCTGTTACCCTTAAACTAAGATAGACTAGGTGTTTATTATGGGATCCATTGTTGGTGGTGTTAGGATTCGTGGATCTAGGGGTGAGGCTACTGTTAAAGCTCTTGTGATACAGGTTTCTATGGAGATTTAATTACATTGCCAAGATATGTTGAGGGTATAGGTATAGAGTTTAAATATGAGAGAATTAGGAGGTTGCCCAATGGAAGAATTATCAAGGTTAGATTTGGTGGTGGGGAAATAGTATTGGAGGATACTGTTACATATGGAGATATAGAGGTATGGGAAGAATTGAAACTACCAGAAGGTGTAGAGGCGCTACTAGGTGTAACAGCACTTGAGAAACTTGGATATAGGGTTAACCCAAGAACAGGAAAGCTTGAGAAAGTAGAATTCTACTTATTAACTATCTAAGGTATACCACAGCAAAATAGCTCTTTTAATTCTATTAATTCTATACGTCATATTCCTTCTGATGACTATTTTCTCAACATTCTGTATCTCTTCTATAGTATTTTAATAAGTAGAAAATTGATTTGGATGGTGCTAAAGTTTTTAAGAGGTGAAATGTTTAGAGATTCAATAGTCTGAGGATTGATTGGGATTAGGGTTATGGCTAGTGGAATAGCTTCATGGTTCTATGAAACCTATGTTCCAGCTCAGTTTATTCTTGATGATGGTCTTTCTGAGTTTATATCTGCATCTATTGTTGAGGAGAAGATGGTTCGAGAACCCCTCTTTCTGCTCTATGTATCTCCACATAGTATTGAAGCTATAGCTACCTCTCTAAGGAATCAAGGATTTGTTGAGACTCATAGAGTTAGGGGAGAGGTTTATAGCTTTGTTAAGAGACTTGAAGATCCATGGGAACTATATATAAGGATTTTTAGCAATGGATTTATCGAATCTGAGGTGAGAGTTGGAGATATTTTTGCGGAGAAGCTTGGGAGTATAAATCTCTTTGTAGTCTATGAACCATATAACTTCTATAGCCAGATATATAATAAGCTCCATATACTCTATAAACCTCGTAGAAAATGGGTTATCAAAGTCTTAAACAATTTCCGTATCCAGATGAGACCACCAAAGCTTTTAGCTCCTTGGAAAACCATTACCATTTCCTATGAAGCTCTATCTGTTACAGAACCACTTATCTATTTGTTGAGCAGGCTTGAGAGGGATGATGTAGGAGTTGCAATACCGATCTAAATTACATGAAGTGATAGATTTATGTAGAAAGTATATTGATGAAGCTATAGACCTTCTACAGAAGGGAGATTCTATTCAAGCTAGTGAGAAGCTATATAAAGTAGTAGAAGAAGCTTTAAAGATATTAGCAGAGATACATGGGCTTGAAGCATATAGGAAATCAGCTGAGATAGGTAGATGGAGTGTATCACGCCTAGAGGAAGCAGCTAAACAGTTAGCAACGATATATGGTGATAGTATCTATGACTCTTGGAAAATAGCTTATGAGAGACTACATATAGAGGGATTCCATGAGAAAAAGCTAACACCTGAAGATATACGTGAAGAAATAGATAAGGTGATATACCTAGTATCGCTACTTGAGATTCTTACAAGATAATGGCATGTTGTGCTACAAGTGTTATACACTACCTTTGGTAAATCGTTAAATTGGCGATAAAATTATGGGTAGAGAGCTTCTAAATCTTGAGATCGTTGAGGGGGAATATAGTTGGAGGAATCCTCGAGGAATAGGCTACGAGAATCAAGGAGAGATTAAAGAAATTCTCAATGGTATCCAACTCTGTGAATTTATAGCTATAGCTATTAATTTGATATACACAATAAATTTTTATTTTGTTTCTATGTAGATTTTGGTGGGTGAGAAATATGGGTGTTCGTTCCATACTTTCAGCTATATTGCTAGTTATAGGGCTTGCAATGGTTGTAACAGGTGTTGTGGTTATGGTGTTAAATCCTATAAGGATTGAGGTTTATCATGAAATTAAGTGGTTTACATATTTTGAACCTATGCTGAGACCTCCGGGAGAGTATAGAGATGTTGAGCTTAGCTATACATTGTCAAAGGATATAAGTTTTGATAGTCCATATGTAGAACTTCGACTTTGGAAATATCGTTTCTCACCTGAAGCCCAATTCAATGTTAGTTCAACCCAGTGTATCTTTCTTAGTAGAGACATATTATTGGAGTTCCATGGAACTGCACCTAATAGAAATGGAACTCTGTTTATAGAGCTAAATAGTTGTGAAGATTTGAGGTGGGGAGCTAATCTTCTACGCAAAATATTGTTTATAGAGTCTCTAGGTACTGAGGGCTCATCTAGAGGGCTACATGACGTTGTAGCTAAGGGTGTGATACGTTTAGAGAAGGGGGAGCTGCTAATAGATTTCGTAGATATTATTCCTGTTGAGAATATTTCAGATGAGTGTATTAGGGTCTATGTATACTCCCCCGATATATCTATGAGATCACAAACATTATCAGCAAGTATTGAAGAGAGATATAGGTGTAACTATACTGTTAGTCAACCACATCTATATGTATATCCCCATTTCATCTTCACCCCTGTTCCAAGAGATATACACCTAGAAAGCAAAATGTTTACAACTGGACTCTCTATAGCTGTTATAGGAACAATGCTTTCAATACTATCACTAGCACTACAAATATCACAACTCAGACAAAGTAAAACCATAGACATTGAACAAACAGTTGAAGGTACGAGCCAAAACCAAAATATATAGATTATATCGAACCCCTAACCTTAGCACCTTCTATAAACTCTTCATAACACACTAATAGCCTTTTCTCTCTATGCCTAGAGCAATGTAGTTATAAAAAACTGTCCACAGAATACAGAGGAATCTCAATAAGATATTTAGTTAGTCAACGAATATACAAAGGAAATGAACACTCCGGTTATTCTATAGACTCTGGCTCTATGTATTTTGGTTTCCTATGCTGTGAAGATTCTATATATTTGAGTTGTGGATCTGGTACGGTTTCGATGTATTCTGGTGTCGATGCCCATGCAACAATCTCTATTATGTTTGCGATAAACATTATTATTATACCTATGAGTATTATCGATAGTATACCACCTATGAAGTATAGAAGACCTGCTACACTAAATATCTCTACCTTTACATACATCTTTACAAGGTCGTAAGATTTCTTTAGATACCATGTACCGACAACAGTTGGTATAAATATTGATATCCAGAACAAAACGATAATAACTATCAATGTATATAGATCTGTACCAATATGGGGTGATGTAGATGTGCTTAGCCACCTAGCTATACCTGCAAGAGTTAGGTAAACAGCATACATCTGTAGTACTGGTCGCAATATTATTGTGCCTATTGTGGCTATTGCTAATGAGACTATAGAGAGTATGAAGTATATGAGATAGCTATTCTTGATCTTAGCATCATTTACTGCTTCAGATATCTTGGATATACCTAGATACACAAGAATTATACCTACAATACCTACAAACGCTAGTAGTATTCCAATCAATTCGGAGATTAAGCTAGCTACAAAGGTTATGACCCATATAACGAAGGATACTATAGCACCTGCAAGACCAAGGGTCTTGGCATCCCCAATATAAATCCTATTCCCTATGCCAACAACTCCAGAGCTACTAACCTGGGATACAGAGGCAAATCCTGTACGAGACATATCTATAGCTACCTCTATCTTTGTATCCATAGCAAAACACAGAATTTAAATTTTCTCAAAATTGTGTGGAATCTATGTAAAAACAATGAAGTAGATATCTGACTATCTACTGCAATATGAGCTTCTAAGAAGATGATGCATAGAATGGTCTCTATTGAGAAACAGATAAGACTTTCTAATATTCTCTTCCAACTACCAGTACTATCCCTAGCTCCTCAGCTCTTCTCCTAAGGTATGCAACAATTTCTTCTGGTGCATTTTCAACTGCTAGAACTTTCATGAATATCTTTCTCTTATAGAATTTCTCTGCTGCTTCTGTAGCTTCGAGTAGCTTTGCTATCTTTTTCTCAGCATCATCGATACTCTTTATAGATACTGTTGCTTCTCCAACTACGAGGGGATCTCTACAGAGAACATCTATCTCTTTCTCACCATCTATAGGGAGAGTTACATTTACAATAGTCTTACATCTATAGCCTTTTTCAGCGAGATATAGCTCGATCCAGTGAGCTGTATAATACTCATAGGCACCACCAAGCGATTCCCTAATCTCTATAAGAGCTCTCTCAACCCATCTATTAAACTTCAACTGCTCTTCAACAAACCTAAACATCTTCTCCCACCTTGCATCATTTTCCCTCCATCTCCTATCATTCTCTTCCCACTTCTTCATCTGTTCATCCATAAACCTCTTCAATTCCTCATTAAAACTCTGTTGATATCTAACAAACTCTCTAACATACTCAGCTAACGCCTTAATTGCTTCTGCAACCTCCCTAAGCTCCTCAGATCTAGATCTAGCCAAAGCCCTCTCAACAGCTCTCTCAACAACCTCCTCAAGACTCCTCAAATCAACAGACATAACACTCAACTCTAAGCTCTATAACTCTAGAGAGCTTATAAAGCACTCTTCATATAAATCGATAAGCTTTTCCACACAATACAGATAACAGCTAAACCTCTGTAATTTCAATGCATTTTGCTCTATCTTACTCTTACCACTATCTATATTGATAATGCTGTAGTTGGGATAGATATTGTTATCCATATCCAATAAAAGAACTGTATAGCTTTAGGGATATTGGCTTACTCTAACACCATCATATAAGAACTACGCAAAAACTATATGGATACTCTCGATAGATAAATTAGTTTAGATAGCTATTAAGCCAACCTTCCTAAGAGTTCCTGTCACTGGGTCTATAACAAAGCCTAGAGCTTCTAATGCTCTGATACCTATCAATACATTGAGAGGCATCTCATCAATAATCTCAATGATTACATAACCCTCAGAATCAAAGAGCTTCACCCTCCCATAGGATACCTTTTCTTAGTAGTTATGTATATTATTATATGTCCTCTATCTTCATCATGCTCAAGAGATGCTATAGTTTTTCTACTGTCAACATCTTAATACTATCATCATAAACCTCATATATAGCAAAACACTGCTCCAAAGTGTGGAGATATATAGAGACTTCTAGATTCTTCTAAAACAAATGAAATATCTGTATTACATTTTAAGCATAAAAATTTAAATTTTGATAAAACTTGTATACTGCATAGGGTGTGAAATTGAGGAAGTATTTCGTATTCTATATATTATCAGTATTCTTGATACTAGCGATATTCATTCAGATATCATATATGGCTGTAGCAAAGGCTGAACAACCAATTATATCGATTCCGGATCCTGCTGAGGATGATAAAGGACCTGGATATTATGGTTATCCAACAAATGCTGTATTCGGTAGTGGAGCCTTTGATATAATCAAGCTTGAAATTTATGTAACAGATACCTCTGTGGTTTTCAAGACGTATTTTAGGAACTTAAGTGGTAATCCTTGGAATGGCCCTAATGGTTTCTCTCTCCAGTATGTCCAGATATATGTTAGAACAACTCAAAGGGGTTTGCCAGCTAGAGCTGATACTGCAGGCTTAGGTGTGTATCTTAGACCAGATTATAGTTGGCATTTTGCCCTTCTCATATCACCTGGCTGGGGCGATAGCCCACTTCCAGCTGGTGAAAAACCTGCGTTAGTATATGCTAATGGCACTATAGTTATGCAGAATGATGTGTTTAAGATATATGCTGATGCTACAAATAATGCTATTGTAGCAGAGGTTTCTAAGAGTCTTCTTTATGATGTAGATAATATAGCTAAGTGGTCAATTATAGTATTTGCAACGAGCTGGGCAGGTGAGAATCCAGATAGAATTAGATCTCTAAGTGTTAACCAAGGGGAATGGGTTCTATGGGCAGCTACAGATCCAGCTTACTTAACTAGAATTGCGAAAGCAATAACATTCAATATAGCTCCTAAGGCCATGGATATGGCTATATATTCATCTGAGTATCCAAATGGAATTACGGCTGATGAGCAGTACAGAATTCTAGATAGCTACGATCCAGATAAAGGTATCCCTGCTATGGTTCCTGCACTACCCTCTGTAGCTTTGACTACCACAGTAACCCAAACCATATTCTCAACAATAGCAAAAACAGAGACTCAACTTATGACTCAGACCCAGATACTAACCTATACGTCAACAATTACTACGACTCAGACCAGCACAATTTCTACTACGGACTATACCACTACAATCATATTAGGGATTGCGCTCTTAGTTATTGGTATCGTAATTGGTTACTTCATTAGAAGATAGCATTAGGTGGTAACAAGTTAATTTTGAATTAAATTTTTTAGGTTGATACTATGTTTAATAATGGTAAAACAATTTTAGTAGTAATTATGATATCGCTTTTAATACTATCAATTCCAATTTTTACTTTAATTACCTTAAGTAGTATAGAGGGACAAGAACCTATATACCTAGCATTTATATGGCATTTTCATCAGCCATGGTATCTCGATGAATATAATTCAAGTTTCTTACTTCCATGGGTTAGAATGCATAGTATTGGAAACTACTTTAAGATGGCATATATTCTCTCAAAGTATCCTAGTGTAAAAGTTGTTTTTACATTTCCTGGTTCTCTACTAAAGCAGTTAGAGCTATATCTTTCTGGAATCAAAGATTATAGACTTATCATCTCTGAGAAGATTGCATATGGAGAGAGTCTATCTATCGATGAGAAAATTGATATGTTGAGAATCCCTGGAGGTTTCTTTGACATAAACTGGAACAGAATTGTAGATATTGTTCCTAGATACAGAGAGTTGAGAGATAGAGTACAGATGGCTTTCAATATATATATGAATCTACCAGAAGATAGTATGAAGAGAGCCGTTGTTTCAGAGTTTTCAGAACAAGATTTCATAGACTTGGCATCACTATTCAATCTATTTTGGATAGATCCTCAAATATTAAGAGAGCTATACCCCGATATCTATAATCTTAGGGTTAAGGCTCTCAGTAGTAACTCAATACATTTTACTAGAGATGATCTGGTAAGGATATTAAATGTTCATAGAGATATAATGTCTAGGATTATTGATATGTATAAACAGCTTGCTAGGAGTGGACAGATTGAGCTTATACCTGTCCCTTATAGTCATCCACTAGCTCCAATAATAACAGATTTTGGTTGGTTTGAAGATTTTGAGATCCATGTTGAGAAGAGTTTAGATTTATTTAAATATTATTTTAGCTATGAACCAAAGGGTATTTGGCCAGCTGAGCAAGCTATAAACGATTATGCTGCTAAAATATTTGCTGAGAAGGGCTTTCTATGGACTGTTACAGATCAGAGTATCCTGAGTAAGAGTGGTATAGATGGAAGTGATCCTAGAAATTATTGTTATCCATGGAAAGCAACCTATGGGGATAGTGCTATATATGTCTTTTTCCGAGATACTGAGCTCAGTAATCTGATAAGCTTTACTTATAGTAATTGGGATCCAGTTCAAGCTGTTAATGATTTGTTAAATAAGGTAATATCTAGGGGTAGACAGGCTGGAGCTGGTTCTATAGTTGTTATAGCTCTTGATGGCGAGAATCCGTGGGAGAATTATGAAGAGTTTGGAGATGTATTCCTTAATACTCTGTATTCAAAGATTTCAGAGCTACAAAACCAAGGAATAATAAGGACTGTACTACCATCTGACTACATATCAACGCATTCAGAATATGCTAAGAAACTTCCTATAGGTATGAGGATCTATTTAGATCTAGCTGGGAGAGATATATCAGATATACCGCAAAACTATTTCAGAGATGCTTATGGAGAACTACCGAGAAAGTCTGTAATGGCTCAGTTAGGCGAGGGTTCTTGGGCTGGGGGTGAACTTGCGATATGGATTGGACAGAGACAAGAAAATGCTGCATGGATGTTATTGGCTAAGGCTAGAGAGGATCTTCTAAAAACTCTCAATGCTACAACAATTAGAGAAGTCAGTATAATTAACCCATTAGCTGTTGAATATCTTCTTAGAGCTGAGGCTAGTGACTGGTTCTGGTGGTATGGAGGTGATGGAGGTGGAACATTTCCAGCCAATCCTTTGTTCAAGGGATATCTAAGAAGTATGTATAGGGCTCTAGGCGTTAATCCACCACAATATCTATTAGGAGATTTCAATCCTGATGCAACTCCTAGCTGGACATTGAATATTGAGTCACCTAAGTCTATTGAAACTCCTCCGAAGATAGATGGTAATATCAATATTATTGAGTGGAGAAATTCTCTTAATATTTCAGTAGGATATCCTGTTCCCTATGTCTTAGTTGGTATGGATTCTGATAATATCTATATAGCAACAATGTTTAATACATCTGAGATAAATCAAATAGGAATTGCCATATACTTTACAAATATGTACAGAAGTGTAAGTCCATATAATCCGGGGTACAATGCTCTGCCAAGATGTGGAAATACACCACTTGGTATGGGGCTCTTCTATGAAATCTATATAGATATTGCAAAGTCAATCGCAATAGTTTCAGTAGCTGATGGTAGAGGAGGTTGGATAGAACTATTTAAAGTAAATCAAATTGTCGTCACTAATAATTCTATAGAGCTTGCAGTCCCTTGGAAATACTTATCATTATCACCTGGTGATGTGAGCTATAGTGTTGTGGCTGTCTGTCGAGGCATAGATCTTGTAGCCTCTTCTCAGAGGCTTGGTGGAACCCATTATCTAGTTATTCCAAGACCTATTGCATCTACTACAGGAAAAGTTATTCTTGATATAAAGGATCCTATCGGAGATGATAACGGTACTGGAACATATGTATATCCAAAGAATGCAGTATTTAAGCCGGGGGTCTTTGATTTAACAGGGTTTAAAGTTATAGATCAAGGGGATAAACTTATTTTCTATGTCTATGTTAGGGATCTTGGCGGTAATCCTTGGAATGGCCCTAATGGTTTCTCTCTCCAGTATGTCCAGATATATGTTAGAACAACACTAGGGGTAGCCGGTAAAACAAATACTTTTGGCCTAAATGCTAATCTTACAGAGGATTCTGCATGGCATTTCGCTCTATTGCTGGCACCTGGCTGGGGCAGTGATCCAGTTCCTATTGGTGAAAGAGCGGCTCTAGTATATTTCAATGGAACTACAGTTGTACAAGATGGAATTCTATCTGTCTATACCGATGTAGCGAGCAATGCAATTATAGCTGAAGTAGCAAAGATGGTGCTACCAGATGTTGAAAATGCTGGTAAATGGATATATACAGTAGTTCTCACAAGCTATGATGGTTATGGTACTGATAGAATAAGATCATTTTCTATTGAAGCTACTGAGTGGGTTGTAGGTGTAGGGAAAGATCTGGCTGTAGCCACAGCTTTAGGGGTAGTCCCAAGAATAATGGATTTACTAGCTCCATCGGCTGAACTACAATATACAATGCTAAACAGTTTTATAGCTGATTTGAAGACAGGTAAAGCAGTATTAGCACAGATATCAGGAATAAATGCTTCGATGGCTATAGAACAAGCTAAGCCTATCACCATTACATATACTACTCTAGTGGAACGTAGCTATACTACTACAAGAACTATGACAGAGACTGTCACTACATATTCTATATCAACTATAAGGGAAGTAGTAAGAGAATATGATAGAGGGTTTATATTAGTCCTAACTATGCTTATGCTAGGAATAGGAATTGCAATAGGGTTCTTAGTGACAAGGCTAATAATAAACAGACGTCGTATATAGATATATAGTTCTATAGAAAAGAAATTTTTTGTATTAGACTAAAAATATTAAAATGAAATATACTATTTATTTCCTTCTAATGAAGTAACCTATAGCAAATCCTATTATTAGTAGAACTAGTGATATTATAGTTGTAGCAATCCATTCTATCATAGTAGTAGTTATTGGAGTTGTTACTATTGTTGTTTCTACTTCCTTTACTGTTAGTGTTAGGGTTTCTCTAAAAGTTGTTGTAATAGACTCTGTAAGTGTTACTGTTACAGTTGGTACCTGTATAGCAGGTACTATAGCCATCTTCTTAGTCGATGGATCAAATTTACTTGTCCATTCATATTGTTGTTCTGCTGTAGCTCCATTTGGATATTCATCTGAATATATTGCCATATCAAAGAACTTTGGCAGAATGCCTACTACTATAGCTGAGGCTATCTTAGGAGTATCACCAGGTTTAGCATATTTAGTTGCATCACATATCCATTCACCACCTCCAGGAGCAAAACCACGAATTCTATCTGGATTCTCACCTGCCCAGCTTGTTGCAAATACTATAATTCTCCAATACCTTAAGTTTTCCCAGTCCGGCATCAGATCTCTAGGTATTATAACTTCAATATAGTTTTCATCGAGATTCGCTGTAACATTGAAATCCTTATCCTCTACAAAAACCTTACCATTAGCGTAATAGAGTGCTGAGAGTTCTCCTTCAGGTACGGGTGCTGTGCCCCAGCCTGGCGTTATTAGAAGAGCGTATTGCCATTGATAATCTTCTCTCAATTCTATGTTTAGACCAAATGTATCTTTCCTATATATCATGTTTGTAATTGTGGGATTTGTAGTTCTGATATATATATGTATATATTGTAGACTAAAGCCATTGGGCCCATTCCAAGGATTACCACCTAGGTCAGCAAGATACACCCTTATATGTATGTTATTACCCATTACCTCAAATGTTGTATGAGTTATATCGAAAACACCAGCTCTATATACATTTGCTGTTGGATATCCATAGGCTCCAATACCTTTGTCATCATCTTTTGAATCTGTAATATCTATTGAAAGTTTTTCTAATACAGTGATATTTGCAATAACCTCTATATTTGTACCTTTAACATAGCCTTTGTGGGTATAACTTCCTGGTTTATCGAACACAGGAATATCTCCCCAGTCTACAGATGTAGGCTTTATCGAATGATCTGTATAAACCACTAGAACAGTCTTTGGTAGAATAGGTTTAGATCCAGCGTAGGTAGTTACAGTAATAGGGGAGGGATTATAGAGTTCTAATGGCTTAATTTCAACGGGTTGGGCTTCATAGACTAATCTGAATACTTTGAGAGAGGGTAGTGCACGGCCATTGAAATCAAATAGTGCTTGGTTCTCCCATGGATTCCCCTCTCCAGTTTTCCAACCAGCACCAGGATATGGTATCCAGGTTGCCCCCCAATAGAATATTCCTAGAGCCTTGTCCTTTCCCTCTTCATATAAGGCTGCTATTAAGTCCCTTATGAAGCTGGCTTGCCCTTGTATACTCGCCTTATATCCTCCCTTAACCTCTAGATCCCTAGATCCAAATATGTTCGGATGTCCATCAGAGTCATCTAGTGTCCATGCATATGCTGTCTCAGCTACTAATATCTTTTTATCATATCTTTGAACCAATGTTCGTACAAGATTTCTGAAGTCATCCATTGTTCCATGCCAGTATGGATAGAATGATATTGCTATTACATCAAAACTTACACCACTATTTATCAGTCTATCAATGAAGTTTATATAGAAGTCTGCTTTTACCCCTGCCAAGTGAATAACAATCTTAATGTTGGGATTTACATCCTTAACAGCGGAAATCGCCGCTTTGAGTAACCCAACAAACTGAGTCCAGTTGGCAGCGCTTCCATCTGGCCAGAGAAATCCATTATTTATTTCATTTCCTATTTGTACCATATCGGGTAATGCGTTATGCTCAGCCATGTATTTCAGCGCATTGTATGTCCAGTTGTATACAGCTTCAACAAGTTCTGGGTATGACAAGTTTGCCCATGCTTTAGGCTTGCTCTGCTTGCTTGGATCTGCCCACCAATCACTATAGTGGAAGTCTATAAGAACTCCAAACCCCTTAGCTTTAGCTTTAGCAGCAAAATCCGTCATCCTAGGCAGATCGCAGTTACCCCCACCGTACGGTCTGCCTTGTTCGTCGTATGGATCATTCCATACTCTCAATCTGATCCAGTTAACGCCATTCTCCTTCAGTATGTCTAGAAGGTCTCTCTCAACGCCGTTTTCATCATAATACTTTCCACCTAGCTCAATAATCCACGGAGCTTCAGAGGCATCAACACCCCTAATAAAATCTACAGGTAGTCCTGGAACTGGGTTGATAATGACTGGATCACCTTCTGTATATGATTTATTACATATTTGTAGAGATGGTATAGCCAATATAAGTATCATCAGTATTATACCCATCACTCTATCAAAGTCTTTTTGAAGCCTCATTAGCTATAACACCTAACCTCCAATTACATATATGATAAACAAGTTATAAGTATTTTTGAGTAATGGTACTATTTACGGTTCATACCATATCTATGGATTGAACAACACTTAGATTTGTTAATAGGGTTAATTCGGAGGAAAAAATAAAATGGTTGAAGTTACGTGATTAACCTTTAGCTATTCCAAGTCTATATGCTTCACCTATATACCTTTGAGCTAAAGCAAATAACACAATTATTGGAGTACCATATATTAATGAGGCTGCTGCAAATGTTCCAGGCTCCATAACCCCTACTTGTCCTGCTGCAGATTCATATATATATCTCCCAAGGGTTGTTATCCCCATGATATTGGCTATTATAAATTCACCCCAAGCACTCATAAATGCTAACATTGCTATTATTATATATGCAGCTTTAGATGCTGGTAAAATAACTCGAAATATTATCATTAACCAGCTAGCACCATCTATGAAAGCTGCTTCATCTAGTTCCTTAGGGAGTTGATCAAAGTAGCTCTTTACAAGCCATGTTTGAAAAGGTATGAGACCTGAAACATATATGAATGGAAGTGTCATTGGATTTATTAGCTTTATACCAAAAGCTTGAAGTCTCATTAGGAACATGTAGAGTGCTAGAACAGCTATTATCCCAATTCCTCCTCCAGCTTGGCTCACTATAAGATAGAAGTAAAGTAGTGAATCCCGGCCACGAAAGCTAAATCTAGAGAATGCATAACCAGCTGGAATAATTATGGTTATAGCTAGTATCACTGTTATGCTTGCTATTATAAGTGTTGTCGTAAGAGCACTAATGAATCTACTATTCATTAAGGTATTTAGAAAGTTATTTAGTGTAATACCATATGTGATGAGCTGTCGGAAATCTATTAAAATTATTGTTGGTTTACCTATCAATGCTTGGGCGACTATAAATGCTATTGGATACATTAACGACATTGCAATCATTATAGCAAAAATTGTAAGAGCAATCTTAGCAATAACAAGCTTTATTGTGATTACCATTACAACTCACCTCTGGCTTCTACTAGTGGCTATAAACCATATTGAGACATATGTCAGTATTATTAAGAGTATGACTAGATAGAGTGATGCCGCATATCCCCATTCATTGTCTATCATAACTTTATAGTAGCCTAAAAGAATCAGCATTTCATTCTTATATCCAACGCTAGTTCCTATATATGGAATAGTTATGGGTCCAACAGGTCCTCCTCCATTAAGAAGTAGCGGTATCATGAAAGCTTGTAATGAGGCACCAGTTGTCAGAATAGTTGCAACCATTAGAGGTCTAGATATGAGAGGAAACATAATTTTTTTCAGCCTAAGCCACAGACTAGCACCATCAATATATGATGCCTCAATAACTTCCTTAGATACTCCGGTAAGTGCTCCTTGAGTGATGGTCATTATAAATGGGTATGCTAACCACATCTCAAAGAGACAGTACACTATAAATGCATCCCACTCAAATGCATTAATATTCAAATGGAAAAGCATTCCGAGCTGACCATTTGGTAGGAATAAGAATTTCCAAGCTAGAGCAGACATAAGAAATGGTGTAGCCCATGGAATAAGCAGTATAGCTCTAAGCACTCTACGCCCATATATCATAGGTGTTGAATAGAATAAAGCTAGTAATAATCCTGCAAATACTTTCATAGGAACGCTAACAGCTGTAAATGCTAAGGTTTTGAATAGTGAATTGTAGAAACGAGGATCTTTAAACAATTTGACGAAATTATCTAGTCCTACGAATTTTAGTGTCAATTCATTAAGTCTACTATTTGCACTATCAATAAATTTATCTATATAGCCCTCATAGTCTATCTGAAGCATTGAGAAATAACCTAGAAGATAACTAGAGATGTTTAACCCGGTATATACCTGCCTCGACAATTCTTCAGTACTTACCCCTCGAAAGGATATGATTGAATATGTATAGAGTTGGCCTATGATACTATATAATGAATCCATTCTATCTAGCATATCTCTTGGAATTATATCTAAATCTGTTTGATAACCGAGTTCTGTACAGTTAAATACTTTAGAAAATTTTATTAGTATATTACTTAGATTGGTGGTAGCTTCTCTAGCTGTTTTTATATATTGTCGAAGGAGGGTAACGTTATTTTGAATATCTCCTGCTGCAATAATTCTTGACATGTTTAGGAGTGCCTTGCTTATGATATTTAGATCTGAAGTAGTAATATTGACTATTGTTTGTACCCTCCCTCTATGTTCAGACGATGTCCTTAGAAGTTCTGCACATGCAATAGCATTTTTTATTGATGCTATTTTCTCAGGGCTTGGAGCAACATTATATCTATTAGCATCTGTAAATGCCAATCCTATTGAGAATATCATAGGCCATATATTGAAGAATACATACATGACAATACTTGGAAGAACGAGAATCAATGCAATTTTTATTGGAAAAAGTATTTTTTTAGGGTCAGAGTATTTCATTTGGCCCGACCATTTAGATTCTATATAAAGTGTTATGACTGAATCTTTGGTGCTACAGCGGCATATGCTTCATCCAGATACTGGTCAACTACTCCAAGAGCAGCTTTAACAGCTTCATCAATACTTCCAGTATTTGATAGTGTTGTTGTATAGACTTGTAGTATTGATTGTATGTACTGATCTACACCCCATACAACCTGCATGTTCTTATCCTTGGGCATTGGAACGCTAGACATTACTTGTTCAAAGAATCCATAGACAACTTTGAATATTGGATCTTCATCCATATGTGTGTTAATATAGTCTGCAACACTAAGCTTAACTGGTACATAGCCATTTCCTTTAACTAGCTTTAACAATACATCATCATTTAAGGTTAGGTATAGTACTAATAATGCGGCAGCATATTTTCTCTCGGAGCCTCCAGCCATAGCCATTACTGATATATACATGTTTCTAAATCCGCTCCATGGCTTAGGACTTCTTCCATCAATCTCAGGGAATGGAATCACAGTAAAATTGTTAATACCTAAGGTGCTTTTAGCATATGAGACATCACAAGGACCAGATATGTAAATCGGAGCTTTACCTTCTCCAAATAGCCTTCTTTGATAGTCGTGACCTAGATCTGTTACATCCATATATCTCAGAACATTGCTTATAAAGAACTTCATAGCCTCCTTAACTTCTGATGAATTCACACCTAGTCTCTTCGATGATTCATCATACCAATATCCGTTAAAAGCTGTAGCCCAGGGATTCAGATGATAGATACCTGCTATCTGTCCAGAAATCCCATAAGTTTTGGCACTAGGATTATAGAACTGTTCCATTAGACTCCTTAATTCATTAAACGTCTTAGGTATATTGGAGACAAGCTGTGTATTGATGAATAGTGCTATAGCTTCACCAGCGTATGGCAATCCATAGGTCTTACCACCATATCTAACAGCCGATAGAGCAGCTGGTACAAATATATCCTGCCTCTGAAGATCCACAATAGCTTCATAGCCTATTATATCTTCAAGTGCTACAATGTAGCCGGCATCGGCCATCCACCCAATCCAGTCATGAGCCCATGTAAAGACATCTGGAGCATTTCCTATCAATGCCTCCCTCTGATCTGGTGGTAGTGCACCAGCTGCTACTACTGCTGATTGCATATCACCCATACCACCATAAGCTATAATCTTTACGTTAACCCCAGGGAATTGCTGCATGAACATATTTATTACTTCTTCAAATGTAGGTCTCTCTTCAGGAGCTAATGAATGTCCAAAGTATATAGTTACCGAGACTTCACCTCTCTTAGCTCTCTCGACAAAATCTGCAAACTCAGGTGTGACACGAAGTGTTACCCCTGATATTGTTATTGTAGTTGTTGTTGGAGTTGGTGAGGGACTAGTAGTTGAGGTAGTAGGACTTGGGATTGTTGTAGGGCTACTCGTAGGACTAGTTGTGGGTGTAGTAGTAGGAGTTGTTGTAGCTGTAGGTGATGGTGTTGATATTTGTGTAGTAGGACTTGGAGCTGTCTGCGTAGGTGTTGGTGTAGGTCCTTGTTGAGATATATAGTAGATTGCAACGCCTAGAATAGCTATAATAACTATTGCTATTATAGCTATGGAAGCTGTTCTTGAAATGGCTTTACTAATTAAACCCATATTAGAGACCCCGTAGCTATAACTACTAGTTTTAGGTGGTTATAAATCTTGTTGAGTGTTAATCTAACAATGAATATATATGAATTGAATGTAGTTTAAACAAGCTAAATTTAGCTATATTGTTTATTGCTAAATGTTTTGGATAGACTTATAGATTTAAAGAATTGTTTTAAGCTATTCTAGACTATTTATAGTAATAATGTTCTAGAGGATATCGTGTTTAAGCTATTAGATTCTCTGTTTTGGCATCGAACAGAAGTACTTTATTCCAGTCTACTATAAGGTAGACCTTCTCACCCATATTATATTTTACACCTGGTGGAGCTTTAGCTTTGACCATTGTATTGCCTAATTTAACATTAACTATTGTTTCAGAGCCAAGAGACTCTGTTATAAGTACTTCTGTAGGTATGGAGCCGGGGACAGCTTCTCTACTTATACTTAAATGTTCAGGGCGAATGCCTATGAAAATTTCTGGTCCATATCCATGGAATTCTATCTCCTTGTATATATCTTCATCAAGTATCTTTTCAAATCCTTCACATATAATCACAGGTTTTTTATCTCTATGATCTATTCTACATGGAATCATATTCATAGGTGGAACTCCTATAAATCCCGCTACAAATACATTTGATGGTTTATTGTAGAGTTCATCTGGTGTACCTACCTGCTGAACTCTACCCTTATTTAGTACTGCTATTCTATCTGCCATACTCATAGCCTCTGCCTGGTCATGGGTAACATATATTGTTGTTATACCCAGCTTCTTTTGAAGCCTCTTTAATTCTGCACGCATAAGTAGTCTTAGCTTTGCATCTAAGTTGCTTAGTGGTTCATCCATTAGAAACACCTTGGGTTGTCTAACCAGAGCTCTAGCCAAAGCCACACGCTGCTGTTCTCCACCACTTAACTGACTAGGTTTACGATTCAGAAGATGTTCTATTCCAAGCATATTGGCAACTTCAACTACCCTCTTTCTTATCTCATCATCAGATATTTTTAGCTGTCTCTTTCTTGCAATCAATGGAAACGCGATATTTTCATATACTGTCATATGCGGATATAATGCATAGTTCTGAAACACCATGGCAATATCCCTATCCTTTGGATGTACATTGTTAACCAACTTATCATCAATATAGATGTCCCCTTCATCAGGAAACTCTAGACCTGCTATAAGCCTTAGTATTGTAGTTTTACCACTACCAGAAGGACCTAACAAACAGAAAAACTCTCCATCACTTATATCTAGATTGACATGATCTACAGCAACTACATTTCCAAATCTCTTAACAACATTTACAAGTCTAACCTTAGCCAATGATATCCCCACTAAATGAATTTAGGTTTAGCTTTCCATAACTACTCTGCTGTGAGAGTTATTAAAGCGTTAGTGTTATATTTTCATTCATTTGATATTCATGCTCAGTACATTTGATTTTTATTGACATTACAGTACATGAAGATCTATCTAATAATAATCTAGAGATTGTAAATATAGATTGTATTGAGGAGTTTGAGAGCTCAACGAGTTTTTACCCTCTGTAGATATATGGAGCAAGGTGGATAGCTGTGCTCCAGGACGCTACAAAGATGAGGATCCTTTCCCTTGCCTTCGCTTTGGAGAGAGGTGTGCTGGCATATATGAGTACCAGGAGTCTATACGATGCCTATTGGACTGTGATGAATAAGCTTGAGGATGGGGGTGATGAAGATCTGAAGAATTTGGTTCGGGTACACTGGGGAGATATCGCAGAGAGGATTAAGGCTATTGCAGCTACAGCCTGGAAAATCTTTGATGAGCTTGTAGAGTTAGAGATTGGTCGTATAAAAGAGGTTATGAGGAAGATACTTATAAGTGAAATACTTCGGTATGTCGATAGCTATGACATAGCTCGAGACATAAATAGAGCTCTAACAAAAATTGCCGAAGAATTTGGGTCTAAGATCCTCAAAGCTGTTAGCGATGAATGTGAAAAACTTGCAGA